>DFGE01000012.1 GCA_002371675.1 Clostridiales bacterium UBA3758 | reverse complement strand
GGCGGGCATGAATGCAAAGCGATCGCGCGCGGGCTCAAGCAGCGCGCCGAGCTTGCGCGTGAGGAATTCGCCGATGGGCTGCTCCTCCGCCGCCGGGATGCTGAGCACCGCCTCGCGGGGCGAAAAGCGCCCCAGCTCATTGAGGATGTGGTTGACACTGTCGTTCTCGTATGCCGCGCAGCAGAACTCGCCCGTGCTGAGATCGCAGAAGGCGGCGCCGCCGCGCTCGCCCTGCAGGTCGATAGCGCAGATATAGTTGCTGCGCGCCTCCTCGAGCATGGAGCTGTCGGTGACAGTGCCGGGGGTAATGATGCGGATAACGTCCCGCTCCACGAGGCCCTTGGCCAGAGCCGGGTCCTCCATCTGCTCGCAGATGGCCACCTTGTAGCCCTTGGCGATGAGCCGGGCGATGTAGGCGTCCGCGCTGTGATAGGGCACGCCGCACATCGGCGTGCGCTGCTCGGGGTCCTCGATGTTGCGGTCGCGCGTGGTCAGCGCGAGGTCGAGCTCGCGGGAGGCGAGCCTGGCGTCCTCGTCGAACATCTCGTAAAAATCGCCCAGGCGGAAGAACAGCAGGCAGTCGGGGTATTTCTGTTTGATCTCCTGATACTGTTTTTTCATGGGCGTGAGTTCAGCCATGGTGATCTCTCTTTCTCCGTAAAATGATGTGGTGAAGCGCCTACACGAGCTCGCCGTAGAGCGCCCAGGTGTTGCTGGAGGCGATTTTCACGTCGCAAAATTCGCCGATCAGCGCAGGATCTCCGCGGAGATGGACGAGTCTGCCGCCGTCCGTGCGGCTGGAGAGGTTGTATTCTTCCTTCCCGGTCTCCCCGTCGATGAGCACGCGCAGGGTCTTCCCCTCGTATTCCCGGTGCTTCTCGCCGGAGATGCGGTTGGCCAGCTCCGTGAGGGCGTCGAAATGCTTTTGCTTGTCTTCGCGCGTATAGGGGTCGGGCATGGAGGCCGCGGGCGTGCCGACGCGCTTGGAGTAGATAAAGGTGAACATCGCGTCATAGCGCACCTGCTCCACAAGGGAGAGGGTCTCGGCAAATTCCTCCTCCGTCTCGCCGGGGAAGCCCACGATGATATCCGTAGTGAGCACGAGATCGGGCATGTACTGCCGCGCGAGCGCGACCTGCGCGAGGTATTTTTCGCGGGTGTAGCTGCGGTTCATGGCCTTGAGCACCCGGTCGCTGCCGGACTGCACGGGCAGATGCAGCTGGTGCGTGCAGTGGGCGCATTCGGCCATCGTGCGAAACAGCTTTTCGGTGGCGTCCTTGGGGTGGCTCGTCATGAAGCGGATGCGGTAGTCGCCCGGGATCGCGTCCACCAGGCGGATCAGGTCTGCGAAGTCCACGCCGCAGCCGAGATCTTTTCCGTAGGAGTTCACATTCTGGCCGAGGAGGGTGATGTCCTTATATCCGGCGGCAATGAGCTCGCGCGCCTCGGCCACGATGTCCTCCGGCCGGCGCGAGCGCTCGCGTCCGCGCACGTAGGGCACCACGCAGTAGGTGCAGAAATTGTTGCAGCCGTACATGATAGACAGCCAGGCCTTCACGTCTCCGTCGCGGCGGCGGGGGATGCCCTCGGCCACGACGCCGTCGTTCTTCTCGGCGGCGAATACGCGCTTGTGCGAGAGCATGACCCTCTCCAGCAGCTCCGGGAAGCGCCAGAGCTCATGCGGCCCGAAGACGAGATCCACCACCGGGTAGGAGCGCTTGATCTTCTGCGCCATGTGCTCCTGCTGCACCATGCAGCCGCAGACCGCGACGATCTGCCCCGGGCGGGCCTTTTTGCTGTGGTTGAGCGCGCCGACGTTGCCGAGCACGCGCATCTCGGCGTGCTCGCGCACGGCGCAGGTATTCACCACGATCACGTCCGCCTCGAACTCGTCCGCCGTAAAGCCGTAGCCCATCTCCTGCAGATAGCCGCGCAGCTTTTCGCTGTCGGCCTCGTTCTGCTGGCAGCCGTAGGTGTCCACCATGGCAAGCGGCGCGGCGCCGTCGGCGGCAACGCGGCCGCGGATGCGCAAGCAGATCGCCTCCTGGCGGCGGATCTCCTCCGCGGGGATCTCTTTTCTCTGATAGCTCATAGCGCTCTGTTTTCCCTTTCTCTTCATGGGATTTTTATTCACGGTATTCTACCACAAAAGGTATGGAACTTTCAACCGAAATCCTGTATAATATAGTTCCACCGAGCGGAGCGCGCAACATCACGGCGCGCGCTGCGAGTCCGGCGTGAACCCTGTTTTCATCATTCCTCACTCGTAAGGATGTGTTTTGCTATGTCCGTTATCAACCTGCTCTCCCCGCATGTGGCCGATCTCATCGCCGCCGGCGAGGTCGTGGAGCGCCCGGCCTCCGTGGTCAAGGAGCTCATTGAAAACGCCTTCGACGCCGGCGCGCACACCGTCACCGTGGAGATCCGCGGCGGCGGGGCGACCTATATCCGCGTCACGGACGACGGCTGCGGCATGGCGCCCGAGGACGCGGGCGTGGCCTTCCTGCGGCACGCCACCTCCAAGCTCTCGGACGAGCGCGGGCTCGAAGCCATCAGCACGATGGGCTTCCGCGGCGAGGCGCTGGCGGCGATCTCGGCCGTGAGCCACGTGGAGCTGCGCACCCGCCTGCGCGGCGCCGACGAGGGCACCTTCGTCTCGCTCGACGCGGGCGAGATCCAGGAGATGGGTCCCATCGGCTGCCCCGAGGGCACGACCATGATCGTGCGCGACCTGTTCTACAACACGCCCGCGCGCCTCAAGTTCCTCAAATCCGACCGCAGCGAGGCCTCGGCCTGTGTGCAGGCGGCGCTGCGCTGCGCGCTCGGCCGCCCTGAGATCTCCCTGCGTCTGATCCGCGACGGGAAGGAGGAGTTCTTCTCCGCGGGCGACGGGCGGCAGGATTCCTGCGTCTATACGCTGCTCGGGCGCGAGCTCGCCTCGACGCTGCTCGCCTGCTCGGGCGAGGACGAGGGGCTGAAGGTCTCGGGCTTCGTCTCCTCCCCCTCCGCCGGGCGCGGCAACCGCGGCTCGCAGTATTTCTTCTGCAACGGCCGCACGATCAAATCCGCCCTGCTGCAGGCGGCGCTCGAGCAGGCCTATAAAAACAGCCTGCTCAGCGGGCGCTTCCCGGCATGCGTGCTGTATCTCGATATGAGCTTTGCCAGCGTGGACGTGAACGTCCACCCGGCGAAGACCGAGGTGAAATTCTCGCAGGAGCGGCGGATCTTCGACCTGGTCTACCACGCTGTGCTCTCGGCTCTGCAGCGCGAGGATCGCACCGCCGAGGTGCAGCTCTCCGCAGGGACGCGGAAGCTCGCCGAGCCGAAGGCGGATTTCTTCCGCTCCATGAGCGCGGAGAGCTACCGCCGGCAGCAGGCCGCGCCGCAGAGCACGCGCGCCGAGGCGCCGGTCTTCCCGGAGCCGCGCGGCACGCAGATCTCCTTCGGCGGCATGCGCCTCGCCGAGCCGCAGACCGGCTGCCAGACTTCGCTCGACCTTAACCCCCGCAAGCCGAGCTTTTCCGAGCCGATCCGACGCGATCCGACGCCGGAAAAGCCGGAGGGAAAGTCCGCGCTTGTTGATAAACCTGTTCAAAATGTTGATACTCCGCCCATCCCCGACCACAAGATTCTGGGGGAAGCCATGAAAACCTATATCCTCGTGGAAGTTGGCGACACGCTGCTGCTCATCGACAAGCACGCCGCCCACGAGCGCATGAATTTCGACCGGCTGAAGGCGCAGGAGCGCGCGGTCATGTCCCAGACGCTGCTCGCCCCCGCCCCGCTCACCCTCGGCGGCGAGGACACGGAGCTGCTGGAGCGCTTCGGGGAGCTGCTGGGCGAGCTCGGCTTCGAGATCGAGCCGCTCGGCGGCGGGAACTTCGTGATCCGCGCCGTCCCGGCGGACATCCTGCCCTCCGACGCCGTCCCGGCGATCGAGGAGATCCTGGAAAAGCTCAGGAAGGGCAAGACGCCCGATCCGCAGAGCGCGCGCGACGAGATCCTGCACACCGTGGCCTGCAAGGCGGCCATCAAGGCCGGCTGGGACACCTCCGCCGCCGAGCGCGAGCGCATCGTGGTCGAGGTGCTCTCCGGGCACGTCAAATACTGCCCGCACGGCCGCCCCGTCTCGGCGGTGCTCACGCGCCGGGATCTCGACAAGATGTTCAAGCGCATCGTATAAGCCATGGAGAAACAAGTGATCGTCGTCTGCGGCCCCACGGCCACAGGCAAAACGGCGCTCTCCATCGCCCTGGCGCAGCGCCTCGGCGGGGAGATCGTCTCGGCGGACTCGATGCAGATTTACCGCCGCATGGATATCGGCACCGCCAAGGCCACGCCCGCCGAGCGCGCCGCCGCGCCGCACCATATGCTCGACGTCTGCGAGCCGGGCGAGGACTTTTCCGTCTCCCGCTATGTGCAGGAGGCCTCCGCCGTGTGCGACAGGCTGCTTGCCGCGGGCAGGACGCCCATCCTCACCGGCGGCACCGGACTCTATATCGACTCGCTCCTCTCCGGGCGGGATTTTGCCGCGACCGAGGAGGGGGACGAGAGGCTGCGCGACGCGCTGAACGCGGAATATGAGCGTCTCGGCGGGGAGCGGATGCTGGAGACGCTGCGCGGCTTCGACCCCGAGCGCGCGGCGAAGCTCCACCCGGCCGACAAGCGGCGGATCGTGCGCGCCATCGAGATCTACCGCCTCAGCGGCAAGACCATCAGCGAGCACGACGCCGAGACCCGCGCCCGTCCGCCGCGCTACAGCGCGCTGAAGCTCGCGCTGAGCTTTCGCGAGCGGAGCGCGCTCTATGCGCGCATCGACCGCCGGGTGGATCAGATGGTGGCCGAGGGGCTTTTCGAGGAGGTGGAAAGCCTGCTCGCGGAGGGGCTTTCGCCCGGCTGCACCGCCATGCAGGCCATCGGCTACAAGGAGGCGGCACAGGCGCTGCGCGGGGAATGCTCCCGCGCCGAGGCCGCGGCGCTCATCAAGCTCAATTCCCGCCGCTACGCCAAGCGCCAGCTCACCTGGTTTCGCCGGGACGGGGATACGCGCTGGATCCTCTGGGAGCAGGGGATCGACATTCCCGCCGCCCTGCGGGAGATCGAGCCGCTGCTGTAAGCCGCGATCTCCTTGCCGCGCGCCTCCCCGCGCGAGCCAACTTTTTCGCCGTTTCCCGGTTTCGACCGGCTTCGACCCCCGCTCCGATCTATGATAGGGTATCCGCAGCTGCGGAGAACTACATAAAAAGGAGCAACAGAAACATGCAAAAACAGCCAAATCTCCAGGACGCTTTTCTCAACCAGGCGCGCAGAGAGCGCCTCACCGTCACGATGTTCCTCATGAACGGCTTCCAGCTGCACGGCGTGGTGCGCGGCTTCGACGGCTTCACCGTCGTGCTCGATTCGGAGGGCAAGCAGCAGCTCATCTACAAGCACGCCATCTCCACCATCGTGCCGCCGCGGCCTTTAAGCCTTGAAGGCGAGGACTGAGCGCCCCTTTCGGGCGCTGACGGCCGCGCTGCTTTTTCTGGCGCTCTGCGCCTGGGCGGGGGCGGCGCTCTACCGCTGTCTGCGTCCCGTGCGGCGCAGCGCCGTTGCCGCCCGCGCCGTGTATACCGAGCGTGCGGCGCTCGAGGGCATCGCCCTGCGGGAGGAACGGCTGCTCACTGCCCGGGAGACGCTCCGGCCGGCCGTTGCGGACGGCTGCCGCGTCGCCGCGGGCGACGCCGTTGCCTTCGCGGGGGACAAGCCGCTGCTCACGAGCGCGTCGGGGCGCTTCTGCTCAGATTGGGACGGCTACGAGACGCTCTCCCCTGCGCTCTGCCCCACGCTCGACGCCTCCGGACTGCGCGCGCTGCTCGCCTCCGAACCGGCGGATACGGAGAACGCCTTCGGCCGCCTGGTCTACGGCTTTTCCTGGTATTTCGCGGCGCTCTGCGAGGAGGCCGCCCTGCTCTCTCCCGGCGCATACCGCGTCGAATTCGAGGGGCGGGAAGAACGTCTGCCCGCGCGTCTCGTGCGCGCGGAGAACGGGCTCGTGATCCTGCGGCTGGCGGACGCGGAGGGCTTCTCTTCGCTGCGCCGCTGCCGCGCCGCGCTGATCCTGCACGAGGAGGAGGCGATTGCCGTCCCCCTCTCCGCGCTGCGCACGCTCCCGGACGGCGGATACGCTGTCGAGGTGCTCGGCGCCTCCGGCGCGCAGAGCCGCCCCGTGACCGTGCTCGGCATTGAGGGCGTGTCCGTGCTGCTGCGTCCGGCCGAGGGCGAGCAGCTCTTCCGGCCCGGCTGCACCGTGCTGCTGGGCTGAGCGCCGCGGATAGGAAAAGCGCAGGAATATTATTCCGCCGATACAGAAAGAAGGTTGGATATGAGCATTGCGGAAAATGTCGCGCTGGTGCGCGAGAACATCCGGCAGGCGGCGCTGGCCGCCGGCCGCGATCCGAAGGACGTGCTGCTGCTCGCCGCTACGAAGATGAACGACGAGAACCGCGTCCGCCAGGCGATCGCCGCGGGCGTGGATGCCTGCGGGGAAAACCGCGTACAGGAAATGCTCGAAAAAGCCGAAAAAGGCGCATATGACGGCGCTCCGCTGCACTTTATCGGGCATTTGCAAAGAAACAAGGTCAAGTACGTCGTGGGTCTCGCGGAGCTGATCCATGGGGTGGACAGCGCGGAGCTGCTGCGGGAGATCGACCGCGTCGCCGGGAAGAAGGGGCTTGTGCAGGACCTGCTGCTGGAGGTCAACATCGGCGGCGAGGCCTCCAAATCCGGTTTCGCCCCGAAGGAGATCCCCGCGGCGCTGGAAGCCGCTTCCGCTTTTCCCAATATTCGGGTGCGGGGGCTCATGACGATCCCGCCCGTCTGTGAGCGTCCTGAACAGAACCGCGCTTTTTTTCTCCGCATGAAGCAGCTTTTTGTTGACAATAAAGAAAAAAAATACGATAATGTATCCATGGATTTTCTTTCAATGGGAATGTCCGGCGATTACACCGAGGCTGTTGCCTGCGGCGCGAACCTGGTTCGCGTAGGGACAGCTATCTTCGGTGCGCGTATTTATACCTGACGGAGAACGAACCATGGGTTTTTTTGACGAAATAAAAAAGCTGACCGCTCCCCTCGACCCCGACGATTCCGGGGACGATTTCTTCGAGGGGGCCGAGGAGGCCCCTGCGGAAAAGCCTAAGATCAGCAGCGCGCAGGCCACCCTGGAGAGCACCTTTGCCGCCGAGCCCGGCGGAAGGCCCGAGCCCGCGGAGCCCAAAACACCAAAGGACACGCAGCCCTCCGGCGGGCTGTTTTCCTCCCGGCGCACGGCCAAGGTCAAGCCGCAGCGCGAGCGCACGGTGGAATTCGGCGGGAACGAGACCAAAGTGATCCTCTTCTCTCCCCGCAGCTTCCAGGAAGCCGGCGAGCTCGTAGAGCATCTGCAGCAGAACCGCTCCGTCGTGATGACGCTCGACAGCGTCCAGAACGACACCGCCCGCCGCCTGCTGGACTTCATGTCCGGCATCACCTTCGCCCTCGGCGGCAAGATCACCCCCGTCTCCGCCAAGGCGTATTTCATCGCGCCCGCGAACGTAGACATCCTGCCCGCCCAGGCGGCGCAGGCCGCCCAGCCGGAGACCGGCGGGCAGGAGTTCTGAGGCGCCGTCATCCCGTAATCCCAGCAGCCTGATTTGAGATAGAAAAACATTGGAAAGGTGGATACAGATATGATCACTGCACAGGATATTCGCGAAAAGACCTTTGAGAAGTCCCGCATCAACGGCTATGATATGGCCTCCGTGGACGATTTTCTCGAACAGCTCGCCGACGAGCTGGCTGCCGCTCAGCGCGACAACGCCGTCCTCAAGCAGAAGATGAAGGTTCTGGTCGACAAGATCGAGGAGTACCGCTCCAACGAGGAAGCCCTGAACCTGGCCATCCTCTCCGCGCAGAAGCTCGCCGTCCAGATCGAGAAGGACGCCCGCCAGCGCGCCGATGAGATGCTTGCCGACGCCGAGGCGCAGGTCAAGGCCAAGGTCGGCTCCATCGAGGAGGAGACCGAGATCCAGAAGCAGCGTCTGGCCGACGCGAAGGCCGCCACCGCCAAGTACTTCGAGGCCGCCCGCGCGCTGTGCAACGCCCAGCTGCAGAACCTGGACGATCTGAGCGCCCAGCTGCCTGCCGACGCTGCCGAAGAGCCCGTCGCCGAGGCAGAGGAAGCGGTCGAGGCCGCTGAGGAAGCCGAGGAAGAGGAAGAGGCCCCCGCGGATCTCTTCAGCTTCGCCGACAGCGTTCAGGACTAAACACAATTCTTCCGCCTGCGCCCGACACCGTCTCCGGCCGGCTCGGTTTAACCGACTTCAGGCGCGCGCTTAGGCGCGCGCCTTGAGCCTGTCGCAGAGGCGCGTCATTTCCGAGTTTTTTCCGGGCTCCCCTCCGGAGCCCGTATTTTTTTCCCAATCACAGGAGAGAGTAATACCATGTCACAGGACTTCAAAGCCACCATGAACCTGCCGAAGACCGACTTCCCCATGCGCGCCGGTCTGCCCGCGCGCGAGCCGGAGATGCTCCGGCACTGGGAGGAGCTCGATCTCTACCATGAGATGCTGAAAAAGAACGAAGGCCATCCGCGCTTCTCGCTGCACGACGGCCCTCCCTTCTCCAACGGCAATATCCACATGGGCCACGCGCTCAACAAGACCATCAAGGACTTCATCGTCCGCTCCTACGCGATGCGCGGGTACTACACGCCCTACATCCCCGGCTGGGACAACCACGGCATGCCCATCGAGAGCGCCATCATCAAGGAGCAGAAGCTCAACCACAAGGCCATGTCCGTGGCCGATTTCCGCTCCGCCTGCCACGCCTACGCCGAAAAGTACGTTGACCGGCAGCGCGAGGGCTTCAAGCGTCTCGGCGTGATCGCCGACTGGGAGCACCCCTACCTGACCATGAACAAGGGCTTCGAGGCGGAGGAAGTGCGCGTGTTCGGCAAGATGTACCAAAACGGGCACATCTACAAGGGGCTCAAGCCTGTCTACTGGTGCCCCAAGGACGAGACCGCGCTGGCCGAGGCCGAGATCGAGTATCAGGACGACCCCGTCACCACCGTGTACGTGAAGTTCCCGATGGCGGACGATCTGGGCAAGCTCTCCCATCTCGACCGCTCCAGGCTCTTCTTCCTGATCTGGACCACCACGATCTGGACGCTGCCCGGCAACCTCGGCATCACGCTGAGCCCCGGCGACAGCTACGCCATCGTGAGGATCCCCTCGGGCGAGATGCTCATCATGGCCGAAGCCCTGGTCGAGACCGTCATGAAGGCCGGCAAGATCGACAGCTGGGAGATCGTGGAGACCCATGAGGGGCTCTTCTTCGAGCGCATGCTCGCGCAGCATCCCTTCCTGCCCAAGACCAGCCTGCTGATGACGGCCGACTACGTCACCATGGATTCCGGCACCGGCTGCGTGCACACCGCGCCCGGCTTCGGCGCCGACGACTACCAGACCTGCCTGCGCTACGGCACCGAGATGGTCGTCCCCGTGGACGATCAGGGCCGCCACACGGAATACGCCGGCAAGTACGCCGGCCTCTCCACAGAGGAATCCAACCCCGTCATCCTCGAGGACATGAAGCAGAGCGGCGCTCTCTTCGCCTCGGAGGACATTGTCCACAGCTACCCGCACTGCTGGCGCTGCAAGCACCCCATCATCTTCCGCGCCACCCCGCAGTGGTTCTGCTCGGTCGACTCCTTCAAGGAGGATGCCATCCGCGCCTGCGAGGACGTCCGCTGGCTCCCCGCCTGGGGCAAGGAGCGCATGGCCGCCATGATCCGTGAGCGCAGCGACTGGTGCATCTCCCGTCAGCGCCGCTGGGGTCTGCCGATCCCCGTCTTCTACTGTGACGACTGCGGCAAGCCCGTCTGCACCGAGGAGAGCATCGAGGCCGTGGCCACGCTCTTCGAGGCCGAGGGCAGCAACGCCTGGTTCGAGAAGTCTGCGGAGGAGATCCTGCCGCAGGGCTTCCGCTGCCCGCACTGCGGCGGCACGCACTTCAGCAAGGAGACGGACACGCTGGACGGCTGGTTTGACTCCGGCTCCACCCACTACGCCGCCATGAAGCGCGACCAGGGCTTCTGGCCCTCCGACATGTACATGGAGGGCGGCGACCAGTACCGCGGCTGGTTCCAGTCCTCGCTGCTGACCGCCGTGGGCGCGCTCGGCCAGGGCGCCCCCTACCGCGAATGCCTCACCCACGGCTGGACCGTGGACGGCGAGGGCAAGGCCATGCACAAGTCCCTCGGCAACGGCGTCGATCCGGCCGACATCATCAAGGAATTCGGCGGCGACATGATCCGCCTCTGGGCCGGCTCTGCCGACTATCATGTGGACGTGCGCTGCTCGAAGGAGATCTTCAAGCAGCTCAGCCAGAGCTACCTCAAGTTCCGCAACACCGCGCGCTACTGCCTCGGCAACCTCGACGGCTTTGATCCGAACGAGCTGGTCTCCCCCGCGGATATGCTCCCGCTTGACCGCTGGGCCGTCACCAAGCTCAACGAGCTGATCGGGAAGGTCGCCGCGGCCTACGACAACTACGAGTTCCACGTGGTATCCCACGCGATCAACGACTTCTGCGTGGTGGAGCTGTCGAGCTTCTATCTCGACATCATCAAGGACCGGCTCTACTGCGAGGAGCGCAGCAGCCTCGCGCGCCGAAGCGCCCAGACCGCGCTCTTCCTGATCCTCGACAGCATGACCAAGATGTTCGCGCCCATCCTCGCCTTCACCTGCGACGAGATCTGGCTCGCCATGCCGCACCGCCGCGAGGACGACGCGCGCAACGTCGTGCTCAACACGATGAACAAGCCTTTTGCCGACTATGCCCTCTCCGAGAGCGAGATGAAGCGCTGGGACGAGCTCATCGCCCTGCGCAGCGACGTCAACGGCGTGCTGGAGACCGCGCGTGCCTCCAAGCGCATCGGCAAGCCCCTCGAGGCGGCCGTCACGCTCCACGCCCGCACCGCCGAGGCCCGCGAGCTCGTCGAGCACGTGTCCGACATGGGGCTGGAGGATCTGCTGATCGTCTCCCAGTGCCTCATCCGCGAGGACGGGGACAGCGGCACGGACGCCGCCGCCACCGGCGCAGGCGTCGCGGTTCCGGGGCTGGATATCACCGTGCGCGAGGCGCCGGGCGTGAAGTGCCCGCGCTGCTGGCGGCACTCCACCTTCGCCCAGGAGGGCACGGGACTTTGCCCGCGCTGTGCGGAAGTTGTTGCAAAACTCGGATAAATAGGGTATAGTAGATTAGAGTTATCGCAAACTCCCTTTGCAAAGAGATTCACTGCGCCGTGCCGCGGGCACGGCAGATAGGAGAGAGATATGCTGTACGCGATTATCGGTATTCTGGTCATCATTGCCGACCAGTGGGTCAAATGGTGGGTGAGCGCCGGCGGCACCGGCGAGACCGGCTTTTCGCTGATCCCGGGCGTGCTGAGCATGGTCAATGTCCACAATGACGGCGCCGCTTTCAGTTTCCTGGCCGGCAGCAACGCCAGGATCTACTTCATCGCCCTGACCGGCATCTTCACGCTGCTCGTGATCATCGCCCTGGCCACGAAGTTCATCTCCGGGCCCGTCTCGCGCTGGAGCATCGTGCTGGTCACGGCCGGCGGCCTCTCCAACTGCATCGACCGCATCATCAACGGCTACGTGCAGGACATGTTCAAGTTTGACTTTCCCGCGCTCGACTGGTTCCCCGTCTTCAACGTGGCGGACGTGTTCATCACCGTCTTTGCCCTCCTCTTCATCCTGGCCGTCATCTTCGGCAAGACCAAGAAGGACGAGGACGACTACGATCTCGAGGACGAGTTTGAGGACGTCGAGGAAGAAGAGCCTGTTCGTCCCAGCGCCAGAGAGCGCCGCGCCGAGCGCAAGGCTGAACGCAAGACCGAGCGCCGCCGCGAGAAATACGAGGAAGAGGCAGCGGTCATTGAGGAGCCCAAGCCCGCCCGCCGCCGCGTGCCCCCCGTGCCGCCCCAGAGCGAGACGAAGCGCAGCGAGGCCGACCCCTTTGCCGAGTGGGACCGCGCCGTTGCCGAGACGAAGAAGCCCGCGCGCACGCAGCCTGAGCCGGCCGCGCCCGCGCCGCAGCCCAAGCCCGCTGCCAGGCCCGCCGCAAAGCCGGCCGCCGCGCCCGTGCAGCCGAGCGCGCCTGCCGCTCCGAAGCCGGAGAGCAAGCCCGTCAGCGAGAGCTTCGACCTGGACGACATCCTGGCCGAGTTCAAGTAAATATGGACGAAGAGTATCTTCAAATTCAAGCAGAGGAGAGCGGCGAGCGGATCGACGCTCTCCTCGCGCGCTCCGTCCCTTCCCTCTCGCGCAGCGCCGCCCAGCGGCTGCTTGAGCAGGGACGCGTGACCCTCTCCGGCGCGCCGGTTCGGAAAAACTACCGCTGCGCGGCTGGAGACGCCTTTGACGTCCTGCTCCCGGCGGCGGAGGACGTGCCGCTCGTGCCGCAGGCGCTGCCGCTCGTCATCGCCTATGAGGACGAGGACGTGGTGGTGGTCGACAAGGCGCGCGGCATGGTCGTGCACCCCGCGCCCGGGCATCCGGACGGGACGCTCGTCAACGCCCTGCTCTGGCACTGCGGCGATTCCCTTTCCGGCATCGGCGGGGAGAAGCGCCCCGGCATCGTCCACCGCATCGACAAGGACACCTCCGGGCTGCTGATCGCGGCGAAAAACGATTTTGCGCACCAGGCGCTCTCCGCGCAGCTGGCCGACCGCAGCCTCTCGCGCATCTACGAGGCCGTGGCCCGCGGAGGCTTCCGCGAGGACAGCGGCACGGTGGACCGACCCATCGGCCGCCACCCGACTGACCGCAAGCGCATGGCCGTGACGGAGAAAAACGCCCGCCCCGCGGTGACGCACTGGGAGGTGCTCACGCGCTATGCCGGCTATACCCACATCCGCTGCCGGCTCGAGACCGGGCGCACGCATCAGATCCGCGTGCATCTGGCGAGCATCGGCCACCCCCTCCTCGGCGACGGCGTGTACGGCGCGCCCTGCCCGGAGAAGGGGCTGGAGGGGCAGTGCCTGCACGCGCGCACGCTCAAGTTCATCCATCCCCGCAGCGGGGAGCAGATCGTCGTCGAAAGCCCGCTGCCGGACTATTTCCGGGACGTTCTGGCCCGTCTGGGCCCGCCCATCTGAGAAAGGAGCCTGCTCATGAACAAAAAGACCGTCTATGCCATTCTCGCCGCGCTGGTGATCGTGCTCATCGTGTTCCTGCTGTTCCGGCTCGTCACCGGGCTCCTCTCCGGGGCAGGCAGCCTGATCCTCGGCGTCGCCGTTGTCGCCGCGCTGGTGATCATTGTCGTGTGGATGTTCGCCTACGCGGGAATCCACCGCAAAAAGTGAACGGAAGAGGAGGCTGATCCTGTGACGACCAAGGACATTTCCCGCATGGTCGTTTGGCTGGCCGTGCTGATCTCCGGGATCGTGCTGGTGATGAAGCTCCTGGGCGGCGCCGTGCATCTGCTCGGCGGCGTGTTTGATCTGATCCTCGGGGTAGTGATCGTCTGCGCACTGGTGATCCTCGTGATCTGGATGCTTCACTACGCTAAGACGATGCGAAAATAATAATCGTAATCAAACAGCCGCGCGCGGTTCGACGGGAACCGCGCGCGGCTGTTTTTATATCCGTTTGTGTTTATGCAAAGCGCAGCCAGAAGGCCGGGCGCACGCCCATGGTGTCCACCGTGACGGGGACGCCCGCGTCCAGCTCGCTGCCCAGCGGGCCGATCGCCGCCGCGCTGCCGCTCACGCTTCCGCGCGTGCGGAGCCACCAGGTAAAGGTGCTCTTCTCGTGCCAGTATGCGCCGAGCTGCCGTTTCGCGGCGGCGCAGGCGCCGGCCGCAGATTTGCACGGAAAAACTCCTGTGGAAACGCTTGACATAACACGTCAAACAAGATAGAATAAATCGGATAATATTTAAGGGAGCCTGGGGAAGCTCCCGGATAAATATTTCTTTACCACTTCGACGGAGACCGCTGTGCTTCCGTCTTGCTTTAGATCGCGTTCCGTCCGGCGGCGCTTGTGCGGGGCTTTTGCGGCCGTTTTCAGCCGCCCCCTCCGGTACAGCCGAAGCATGCGCACGCCCGCGCGGCCGCGATCAAGGTGACCACCGCAAAATTCTCAAAGAATGGAGGTGTGTTGCTGCCTATGACTCTTGTTTATATCCTGATCGGTCTTGTCGTCGGCGCCGCCGCGGCTGCCGCGTTCTTTATCGTGCGTGAGAAAAACGCCGAACGCAGCATTGCGGACGCTGAGGAGCAGGCCAAACAGATCGTAAATGATGCTATCAAAAGCGCCGAGAGCAAGAAAAGAGAAGCTCTCGTAGAGGCAAAGGAAGAAATACACAAACGCCGCTCCGAATATGAGCGGGAAGAAAAGCTGCGCCGCAGCGAGGTGCAGAAGCAGGAGCGCCGCCTTCAGCAGAAGGAGGAGGCTCTCGACCGCAAGACCGACGCTCTTGACAAAAAGAGCGAGGCTCTTGCCAAGAAGATCGCGGACGCCGACGCCCACCAGGCCGAGATCGCCCAGATCAAGAAGAGCCAGCTCGAAATGCTCGAGCGCATCTCCGGCTTCACCGTGGAAGAAGCCAAGGCCTATATCATCGCCAATCTCCGCGACGATGTGACCCACGAGATGGCCATGAAGGTCAAGGAGATCGAGGCCCAGTACAAGGAAGAGGCCGACGAGCGCGCCCGCGAGATCATCGCGACCGCCATCCAGCGCTGCGCCGCCGACCACACCAGCGAGATCACCGTCTCCGTCGTCCCCCTCCCCAACGACGAGATGAAGGGCCGCATCATCGGCCGCGAAGGCCGCAACATCCGCAGCATCGAGACCCTCACCGGCTGCGACCTCATTATCGACGACACGCCCGAGGCCATCACCGTCTCCAGCTTTGACCCCGTCCGGCGCGAAGTGGCGCGTCTGGCGCTGGAGAAGCTCATCCAGGACGGCCGCATCCACCCGGCCCGCATCGAGGAAATGGTCGCCAAGGCGCAGCGCGAGGTCAACGCGGTCATCAAGACCGAGGGCGAGCGCGCCGTGTTTGAGACCAATATCCACGGCCTCAACCCCGAGCTCATCAAGATCCTCGGCCGCCTGCATTACCGCACCAGCTTCGGCCAGAACGTCCTGAACCACTCCATCGAGGTCTCGCACATCGCCGGCCTCATGGCCGCCGAGCTCGGCGTGGACGTGAATCTCGCCAAGCGCGCGGGTCTGCTGCACGATATCGGCAAGGCCATCGACCATGAGGTTGAGGGCAGCCACGTCACCATCGGTGTGGATATCGCGCGTAAGTTCCGCGAGTCCGACGCCGTGATCCACTGCATCGAGGCGCACCACAACGACGTTGAGCCGCACACCATCGAGGCCTGCCTCGTCCAGGCGGCGGACGCCATCTCCGCGTCCCGCCCCGGCGCGCGCCGCGAGAACATCGAAAACTACGTCAAGCGGCTGGAAAAGCTCGAGGAAGTCTCCAAGAGCTTCCCCGGCATCGCGAGTTCCTATGCGATCCAGGCCGGGCGCGAGATCCGCATCATGGTCAAGCCCGAAGAGGTCAGCGAGGATCAGATGGTCCTGCTGGCGCGGGATATCGCCAAGAAGATCGAGGACGAGCTGACCTACCCCGGTCAGATCAAGGTCCACGTCCTGCGCGAGACCAAGATCGTGGATTACGCGAAGTAATTCCGCATAACTCCGCATAACAAAAAAGACTGTTGGATTTTTCCAACAGTCTTTTTTCAGCTTCGGTCAAAGCCTCATTTCACGACCACGTTTTCTTTGCCGAGCATTTCCTGCAGCTCGAGCACGAGACCCTCGTGGATGAGGCACTTCGCGCCGATGCGCTTCTTCTCCCGCTCGCACCAGAGGATCATCTGCTCGCTGCCGGGGAACATCGTCAGCAGCAGCTCAATGCGCTTCATGGCGGGATCGAAGCGGCTGGGGAGCTTGACATAGAGCTTTCTCTCCGCGGCCGGCGCAGGCGCGGGAGCTTCCTCCCGCGGCGTCTCCGGCGCGGGGACCGCTGCGCCGAGCTCCTCCAGCGGCTGCAGCCGGTCGACCATCAGCTGCGGCTCCTTCTCGTCGCGGATGGAGATGCGCCCGCGCACGAGCAGCGCGGCGTTGTCGCGGATGAGGGGGCCGGACTGGTCGAGCACCTTCTGGAAGGCGATGAGCTCCATGGCGCCGCTGTCGTCCTCGAACTGGATATAGCTCATGAGGGAATTGTTCTTCGTGGTGCGGGTGCGGAAGGAGTTCACGACCCCGGCGACGGTGATATACTGGTTGTCGGCAAAGCGGGCGGGCCCGTCCTCGGAGGCAAAATCGCTCATCACGGCGCCGATGGGCACCGCGCCGAGACGCTTTGCCGTTTCGCGGTATTCGTCCATGGGGTGACCGCTCAGATAGAGCCCGGTCACCTCTTTTTCCATGCTCATCAGCTCGCGGCGCGGGAATTCCTCCACGTCCGGCAGCACCAGCGCGGGAGCGCTCTCCTCGCCGCTGTCGTCGAAGTCCCCAAACAGATCCAGCTGGCCGGAGATGTTGTCCTTTTCGGCGCGGGCGATACCCTCGAGCACGCCCTCGTAGACCTGCAGCAGCGCGCGGCGCTTGCAGCCCATGCTGTCAAAGGCTCCGGCGCGGATCAGGTTTTCGATCGCGCGGCGGTTGAGGTCGGTGCCGGAGACGCGGCGGCAGAAGTCCTGAAAGTCCCGGAAGGGACCGTTCTTCGCGCGCTCGGACACCAGGCCCTCGATCGCTCCCCAGCCGATGCCCTTGATGGCGGCCAGGCCGAAGCGAAGATTCTCCCCGGCAACGGTGAAGTCGGCGTCGGACTCATTGACGTCCGGAGGCAGGAGGCGGATCCCGATCTCGCGGCAGGCGGCGATATACTCGGCGACCTTGGTGCTGTTGTCGAGGATGGAGGTCAGCAGCGCAGCCATGTACTCCTGCGGATAGTGGCGCTTCATATAGGCCGTGCGGTAGACGACGATGGCATAGCTCACGGCGTGCGCCTTGTTGAAGGCATAGCTCGCGAAGTCCAGGATCTCGTCGTAGATGCTGTTGGCAACGGCCTCCGGGATGCCGCGCTTCATGGCGCCGTCGATGCCGCGCTCGGGATCGCCGTGCACGAAGGCGACGCGCTCGGCGTCGATGACCTTGTGCTTTTTCTTGGACATGGCGCGGCGGATGTTGTCCGCCTGTCCGAGAGAAAAGCCCGCCAGAGAGCGGAAGATCTCAATGACCTGCTCCTGGTAGACGATGCAGCCGTAGGTGACGGCGAGGATCGGCCGCAGGCTCTCGTGCTTGTAGGTGATCTTCTCCGGGTGCTGCGACCACTCGATGAAGCGCGGGATGGAGTCCATGGGGCCGGGGCGGTAGAGGGCGATGATAGCCGTGATATCCTCGATGCTCTTGGCCTTGATGCCGGTGCAGACGGCCGTCATGCCGGCGCTTTCAAGCTGGAACACGCCGCTCGTCCTGCCCTGGGCGAGCATCTCAAAGGTCTCGCTGTCGTCCTCGGGCAGATCCTCCACCCGGAATCCGGGCTGCTTTTTGCGCACCAGCTTGGCCGCGTCCTCCAGAACCGTGAGGTTCCGCAGGCCGAGGAAGTCCATTTTCAGCAGCCCCAGCTCCTCGAGCGTGGTCATCTGGTACTGGCAGACCACGGATTCGTCGTTTTTCGCCAGCGGCACATACTCGTACACGGGCTTTTCCGTGATGACGACGCCGGCGGCGTGGGTGGAGGCGTGGCGCGGCATGCCCTCGAGGGCCCGCGCCGTGTCGATCAGGCGCTTGACCTTGGGGTCGCTCTCGGTCATCTCGCGCAGGGGCTTGGAGAGGCGCAACGCCTCCTCGAGCGTCATGTTCAGCGCGCCCGGCCCGCTCGGCACCTGCTTGGCGACCGCGTCGGTCTCGGCGTAGCTCATGTTCAGCACGCGCCCCACGTCGCGCACGGCGGCGCGGGCCGCCATGGTGCCGAAGGTGACGATCTGCGCCACGTGATCCGAGCCGTAGAGGCGGTTGACATAGTCGATGACCTCGCCGCGGCGATTGACGCAGAAGTCCACGTCGATATCGGGCATGGAGACGCGCTCGGGATTGAGGAAGCGCTCGAAGAAGAGGCTGTACTTGACGGGGTCGACGTCGGTGATGTGCAGGCAGTAGCTCACGACGCTGCCCGCCGCGCTGCCGCGGCCGGGGCCGACGGGGATGCCGCTGCGCTTGGCGTAGTTGATGAAGTCCTGTACGATGAGGAAGTAATCCACAAAGCCCATGCGCTCGATTACGCCGAGCTCGTATTCCAGCTGCGCATGCACCTCCGGCCGGCCGGCAAAGCGCTCGGCAAAGCCCCGCTCACAGAGGCGGCGGAGATAGGCGTCGCTGTCGGTCTCCCCGGCGGGGAGCTTGAAGCGCGGCAGATGGTAGTGGCCGAACTCGAAATCGTAGCTGCAGCGCGCGGCGATCTTCGCGGTGTTGTCCGCGGCCTCGGGGTATTCGGGGAAGAGCGCGCGCATCTCCTCCTCGCTCTTGAGGTAGAACTCCTGCGTCTCGAAGCGCATGCGGTTGGGCTCCTCGAGGGTCTTGCCGGTCTGGATGCACAGCAGCACGTCCTGCGCGGCGGCGTCGGATTTCTCGACATAGTGCGCGTCGTTGGTGAGCGCGAGGGGGATGCCGGTGTCACGGTGGAGGCGGATGAGCTCGCGCGCGGCGCGCTTCTCCTCCTGGATGCCGTGATCCTGGATCTCGAGATAGAAGTTCTCCTCGCCGAAGGTCTCCCGCAGCATGAGGGCGCGCTTTTTGGCGCGCTCGTATTCGTTGTGGATCAGCGCCTGCGGGATCTCGCCCGCGAGGCAGCCGGACAGGCAGATCAGCCCCTCGGCGTGCTCGGCGAGGAGCTCCCAGTCGATGCGGGGCCGGATGTAAAAGCCCTCGACGAAGCCCTGGGAGACCAGATAGCAGAGGTTGCGGTAGCCGGTCTCGTTGCGGCAGAGGAGGATGAGGTGGGAGTAGTTGTTGTCCAGGCCGTGCTCCTTCTGCGTGCGGCCGCGCGGGGCGACATAGACCTCGCAGCCGATGATGGGCTTGATCCCCTCGGCGACGCAGGCCTTATAGAAGTTCACCGCGCCGTACATGACCCCGTGGTCGGTGACGGCGAGGGCGGTCTGCCCCAGCTCCCTGGCGCGCTTGGCAACCCTGTCGATGCGGCAGGCGCCGTCGAGCAGGGAATATTCGGTATGGACATGTAAATGCACGAAGGCCATGGTCTCTCTCCCTTCGGTAGGCTGTGCTATGCTCCCGCGCTGCGCGGGCGGTGACGCATTCCGCGTCAGGTCTGCTCCTCTTCCTCTGCCTGCGCGGCGAGCTCCTGGATCTTTTTGAGCCGGTGGCTCAGGCAGCTCTTGCTGACGGGCGGGCTGGAGAGCTTCGCGAGATCTGCCAGGCTCGCCTCGGGGTTCGTGATCCGCAGCAGAGCCGCGTCCCGCAGTGCGTCCGGCAGCTCGCCGAGCCCGCCGAGCGCCCTGGCAAGGGAGTGGATCGCGTCGATCTGCTCCTGGGCGGCGGCAACGGTCTTGTCCGCGTTGGCGCTGTCGCAGTTGATGAGGCGCGTGACCTTGTTGCGCATCTCCTTGTCCACCTTGGCGGTCATCACGTTCATGGCCGTGACCGGCGCGCCGATGCAGGTGAAGAAATCCGCGATCACGTCCGCCTTTTTGAAATACAGCAGGGCGCTGCCGCCGCGCTGCGTCTCCCGCGGCTCGAAGCCGAGATCCATCAGCACCGGAACGGTCTCACGGCTCACGTTCTGATGCGCGGTGGCGAGCTCCAGATGGTAGCGCTTTTCCGGGTCGGTCACGCTGCCGCCGGCGAGGAAGGCGCCGCGGATGAAGGCCTCCATGCAGCCCGGCTCCTCGAGGATACCGAAGTTGACATGGTGGCTCAGCAGGCTGTCCTTCTCCGCGCCGAAGGCGGCGAAGATCTGCCGCAGCTTTTCCCCGTCCGTCACGGCGAAGCTCTTTTTCCCGCTCCCCTCCTCGGAGGGCAGCAGGTCGAAGTCCAGGCCGAAGGCGCGGCGGAACAGCCGCGGCAGGCGCTGGGCAAAATCGGGGCTTGCGGTGATGATGCGCAGCTCGCGGGCGGTGAAGCTGTGGCAGTAGAGCAGCACGCCGTAGCTCTCGGCGAGGGCGGTGCTTTTTTTATCCGGGCGAAGCGAGCAGAGCTCCGCCTTGGCGTCGGAGGAAAAGGACATGGGATCGCTCCTCTGTTATTTTTCGATGTCGCGGTTGACGTTCACGGAATTGACGCCCTTGGCCGTCAGGTATTCGTGCAGCGCCGCGGCGATGGCGACGCTCCGATGCCGCCCGCCGGTGCAGCCGATGCCGATGGTGAGGTTGACCTTGCCCTCCTCCACATAGAGCGGCAGCAGGAAATCCAGCATCCCGGAGATCATCTCCATGAACTTCCGGGTCTGGGGGTAGCCGAACACGAACTCGGCGACCGGCCGGTCGAGGCCGGAGAGGGGGCGCAGCTCCTCCACATAGAAGGGGTTAGGGAGAAAGCGCACGTCGAAGACCAGGTCGGCGTCGATGGGCAGGCCGTGCTTGAAGCCGAAGGACATGACCGTAACCTGGATCTCGCGCCGCTTGCCCTTCTCGGCAAAGAGCTCGAAGAGGCGGTTTTGCAGCATGCCGATGGTGAGGTTGGAGCTGTTGACGATGTAATCCGCGCGCGCCTTGATGGGGGCGAGCAGCTCCTCCTCGCGTTTGACCGCGTCCTCCACGGAGAGCCCCGGCGCGGCGAGCGGGTGCGGACGGCGGGATTCCTTATAGCGCCGCACGAGGGTGCGCACGTCCGCGTCCATGTAGAGGATGCGCACGGCGCAGTCCATATCCGCGAGGTCGTCCAGGGTGTTCAGCAGCTCCCCGAAGCCGTCGCGCTCGCGCACGTCGGTCACCAGGGCGACGCGCTCATAGCGGCCGTGCGCGTCGAGGCAGAGCTCGGCGAAGCGCGGGATCAGTGCGACGGGCATATTGTCCACACAGTAGTAGTCCAGATCCTCCAGCACGTCCGCCGCGCGGCTTTTGCCCGCGCCGGAGAGTCCGGTGATGATGAGAAATTCCATGTTGTTCCTTTCTTGATGAGAGGAAGGGGCGGCGCTTACTCCTCGGCCGTCTTTCCGCTCTCTTCTGCGTTGGGATCGTTGAGCGTGACGCGGTTGCGCATAGGATTGGGGCTGTGATCCTCGAGCTTATAGTCCGGCGGGAGGATGATGACCTCCGGCTCGAGCTGGACGCCGGTCTCGCGGAAGACGGTGTTGCGCACATGCATCATGAGGTCGTACACCTCGTGCGCGGTCGCCCCGCCGACGTTCACGACAAAGCCCGCGTGCTTCTCGCTCACCTGCGCGCCGCCGTTGCGGTAGCCCTTGAGGCCGCACTGGTCGATGAGCGCGGCGGCGAAATGCCCCTCCGGGCGCTTGAAGGCGCTGCCGGCGGAGGGCAGCTCCAGCGGCTGCTTGTCGCGCCGCTTCTCGTTGAGCTCTCGCATCTTCGCAGCGATCTCCTCCGGGTCGCCCGCCTCGAGGCGGAAGACTGCCGAGAGGATCACCGCGCCGGCGTGCTTGGAAAACCAGCTCTGCCTGTAACCGAATTCACAGTTGGCGGCCGCGACCTCATAGAGCCCCTGATCGCCGACATAGAGGCAGACAACGCTCTCGACCACGTCCTTGAGTTCGCCGCCGTAGGCGCCGGCGTTGATGAAGCAGCCGCCGCCCACCGTGCCGGGGATGCCGGAGGCAAATTCCAGGCCCTTTAGGCCGTTTTGCTGGGCGAAGCTGGCCAGGCGCGAGAGGGAGACCCCGGCCTCGGCGTAGATCGCGCCGTCCGGCAGCAGATAGAGGCGCTGCAGCTTTTCGGTGGAGAGCATGAGCAGGTCCTGCAGACCTTCGTCCGGGCAGAGCAGGTTCGTGCCGTTGCCGAGCACGAAGGGCGCAAGCTCATGCTGCTTGAGGATATCGCAGATGTGCGAGAGGCTTGTCATGTCCGAGGGCACGGCGATGGCGCGCACCGCTCCGCCGATGCGGAAGGAGGTGTGCCGGCTCATGGGCTCGTTTTCCAGCAGCGTCATGCCCGGCAGGGCGCGCTTGATCTCCTGAATGGCAAGTTCCAGATTTTCCATGTCAGACTCCTATCCTTACAGCAGCCCCTGATCGACCGCGTAATCATGCTCGGCGGCGAGCATCTCAGCCGCGTTGAAGCCCATCTTCTTCTGGCGGTTGTTCATGGCTGCCAGCTCCAGGATGACAGCGAGATTGCGCCCGGGGGTCACGGGAATGGTGACGCGCGGCACCGTCACGCCGAGGATGACCTCTGTCTCGCTCTCGAGGCCGAGGCGGTCATAGGCCTTGCCGTTGACCCAGTGCTCCATGTGCACCACGAGGTCGACGTTCGTCTCCGGCTTGACCGCGCCGACGCCGTAAATGTGCCGCACGTTGATCACGCCGATGCCGCGCAGCTCCATGTAATAGCGGATGATCTCCGGCGCGCTGCCGACGAGGCTGTTGTCCGCCACGCGCTTGATCTCCACCGCGTCGTCCGCCACCAGGCGGTGGCCGCGTTTGATGAGCTCCAGGGCAGTCTCGCTCTTGCCGATGCCGCTGTCGCCCTCGAGGAGCACGCCCTCGCCGTAGATCTCCACGAGCACGCCGTGGATCGTCGCGCGTGGGGCGAGATGGTTGTGCAGCGAGAGGATGATGCGCGCCTGGAATTCCGAGGTGTCCCTACCGGTCCAGAAGAGATCGCGGTCATATTTTTCGGCCATCTCCAGGCACTCGGGCGAGGGCGTCACGCCGTGGCAGATGACCACGCCGGCCAGATCGTAGGCCATGAAGCGGTCATAAGCCCGTTCCCTCTCCTTCGCGGTGAGCGAGTTGAGATATTCGCTCTCGACGCGGCCGATGATCTGCAGGCGCTTGGGGTCAAAGTAGTTGTAAAAGCCGGTCAGCTGCATGGCGGGGCGGTTGACGTCCGCGGTGGTGATCACCGCCTCCTCATAGTGCTTCGACTTGTGCAGGATCTTCAGATGGTGCTCCTCCACGATCGTTTTGAGCTTGACGCTGTATTTGCTTCTCATGGCGCGTACCTCCGGCGCAGTGTTCTTCGCTGCTATTTTACAGCCATTCTTCCCGTTTGGCAAGGCTTTCCACGCAGCCGGGTGTGGAATTCTTTCCCGGCAAATGTGCGAAAAAAAGAAAAAATTGCTTGCATTTCCGTTGCTCCTCTGCTATTATATATAAGCTGCATTTTTTTAGCGGCATAACACGAGCAAGGAGGTGCTTCAACCAATGGCAAAGTGCCAGTTCTGCGACAAGGACATGGCTTTCGGTATCAAAGTCAGCCATTCCCATCGGCGCTCCAACCGTACCTGGAAGCCGAACGTGAAGCGCGTCAAGGCCATCGTGGACGGGACCCCTCAGCATGTTTACGTCTGCACCCGCTGCCTCCGCAGCGGCAAGGTCACCCGCGCTGTGTAATTGAAGAATTACCCGAAAACAGCCTGTTGTACACTGTACAACGGGCTTTTTTCGGTATTATACTATTATCTGATAAGAAGTAGACAAAGATTTGCGAGATGGATTTGTGTCAGGCGAGGCATCGTCCGCAGGGAATACTTTGTGTATTGTCAAGGACGATTAACGAAGCATGGCGCAAATCCTGCCGCAAAGATTGTCTGGTTTCTATTAGATAATAGTATTACAGCATTGACAGCGGCCCCCGCGGCGGTTATACTGCGGGTGCTTTCTCAACATTATATGATACTTCGGGAGGAAACAGCGATGGAACTTCTCAAGCAGCGCATCCGCAGCGACGGCAAGGTGCTCCCCGGCGGGATCCTCAAGGTAGACAGTTTTCTCAACCACCAGATCGACCCCATGCTTCTGCGCGAGATGGCGCAGGAATTCGGGCGGCTCTTCGCGGACGCTGGCGTGAATAAGGTGCTCACCATCGAGGCCTCCGGCATCGCCATGGCCGTGATGGCGGGGCTAGAATTCGGCTGCCCCGTCGTCTTTGCCAAGAAGAGCAAGACCCGCAACATCTCCGACGAGCTCTTCTCGGTGGAGGTGCCCTCCTTTACGCACGGCAACGTCAACACCGTCGTGGTGTCGAAGGAATACCTGCACCCGGAGGACCGCGTGCTGATCGTGGATGACTTTCTCGCCACCGGCGCGGCGCTCGTGGGGCTCAAGGCGCTCGTCGAGCAGGCGGGCGGCAGGGTCGTCGGCGCGGGCATCGCCGTAGAGAAGGCCTTCCAGGGCGGCGGCGACAAGCTGCGCGAGGACGGTCTGCGCGTGGAATCTCTCGCGCGCGTCGCGTCGATGGACGACGAGGGCGGCATCGTCTTCTGCGACGATTGAGCCGTCCTGCAGGGAACGATAACGCCATATGCAAAGCCGGGGGAACACGCCCCGGCTTTGTCGTCCGCGCAGCCGCGCGCCTCGTCTGCCGGCCCGGGCGGGTATCCGGCGGCGGTCTGCCGGGGCATACGCCTCCGCAAAGGGCGTGGGACGGTCTCACAGGCGGCAGAAAACAGGCTTTTCTTGCGGTATCGGGCTGATATCCGAATGTTTTTGCTTTTTTGTACAAAAATTGAAATCAAAAAATGTTGAAACTGTCCAATTTTTTTCTTGACATTTTTCGCGGCTGCTGATATGCTTTGTCCATCCCAAGTGAATACACCGTCGATATAAGCAAATGATATGGATTTGAAGTTTCTACCCGGACGCCGTAAATGACCGGACTATCGAAGGATGCCTGGAGGGGGCGCATGTTTCCTCTCGAGGTTGTTACTTCCTTTTTTCCGTCGGTCGTGGCGCTCCGCCCCGCTCCGGCGTTTTTTGTTTGCCGGAAGCGTCCTTCGTTATCTCCCGCCGCGCACGCGGCTGTTGATAAAAATACTATTTTGAGGAGACACAAGAATGAAAAAGATCTTTGCTCTGCTGCTTGCCCTCGCGATGGTCTTCGCTCTGGCCGCCTGCGGCCAGCAGGCTGCTCCCGCCGAAGAGGCCGCTCCCGCTGAGGAAGCCGCCCCTGCCGAAGAGGCTGCTCCCGCTGAGGAAGCCGCTCCTGCTGAAGAGCCCGCTGCCGAGGCCGTGACCGTGAAGGCCGGCTTCATCTTCCTGCACGACGAGAACTCCACCTACGACCTCAACTTCATCAACGCCGCCAAGGAAGCCTGCGAGAAGCTCGGCGTCGAGTATCTGATGAAGACCGGTATCCCCGAGGGCCAGGAGTGCTATGACGCTGCCGCCGAGCTCGTTGACGAAGGCTGCAACTTCATCTTCGCCGACTCCTTCGGCCATGAGCCCTTCCTGCTCCAGGCTGCCAAGGACTTCCCCGAGGTTCAGTTCTGCCACGCCACCGGCACCCAGGCTCACACCGCCGGTGTTGCCAACTACCACAACGGCTTCGCCTCCATCTATGAAGGCCGCTTCCTCGGCGGCGTCGCTGCCGGTCTCAAGCTCAACGAGATGATCGAGTCCGGCGCCATCACCGAAGATCAGGCCAAGGTCGGCTACATCGGCGCTTACCCCTATGCCGAAGTGAAGTCCGGCTACACCTCCTTCTTCCTCGGCGTCCGCTACGTCTGCCCCTCCGCCACCATGGAAGTCACCTTCACCAACTCCTGGTATGACCCGACCCTCGAGAAGGAAGCCGCTACCAAGCTCATCGCCCGCAACTGCGTCCTCATCTCCGAGCATGCCGACTCCATGGGTGCTCCCACCGAGTGCGAGTCCAACAGCATCCCCTTCGTGTTCTACAACGGCTCCGCCGCTGACGCCTGCCCCAGCACCTACATCGTTGCCTCCCGTATCGACTGGGCTCCCTACATGGAGTTCTGCATGAACGCCATCATGAACGGCGAGGAGATCCCCGCTGACTGGACCGGCACCCTGGCCACCGGCTCCGTGAAGCTCACCGAGCTCAACGAGGCTGTCGCCGCCGCCGGCACCGCCGAGAAGCTGGCCGAGATCGAGGCCCTGCTCGCCTCCGGCGAACTCCATGTGTTTGACACCTCCTTCTTCACCGTGAACGGCGCCGCTCTCGACAGCTACCTGGCTGACGTTGACGACATGGGCGACTTCGCTCCCGAGACCGAGGTCATTGCCGACGGTTACTTCCACGAGTCCGAGTACCGCTCTGCTCCGTACTTCGACATCGACATCGACGGCATCACCAACATCGACGCTTAAGTTTATCCCTTGGGAAGCCCCGACCCCGCGTTGGGGCTTCCCCTTTTTCGGGGAATCCCCATAGCCCCGCCGTATGCTGCAAAAGGAAGCGCGGCTGCCTGTGCGACTGCGTTTCCTTTTACAGCATATCTGTCTCTATCCGAGCTTTTTCCGAATCATCCAAAAGGAGGACAGACCCTTGGACAACAAGACTCCCGCCGTCAAAATGCGCAACATCACCAAGCGCTTCGGCCCGGTCGTAGCCAACGACAAGGTCTGGCTGGACATCTACCGCGGCGAGATCCTGGCGCTGCTGGGCGAAAACGGCAGCGGCAAGACCACGCTCATGAACATGCTCTCCGGCATCTATTTCCCCGACGAGGGTGAGATCAGCATCGACGGCAGACCCGTCGTGATCCGCTCGCCCAAGGACGCCTTCGACCTCGGCATCGGCATGATCCACCAGCATTTCAAGCTCGTTGACGTGCTGACCGCCGCGGAAAACATCGTCCTCGGCCTGCCCGGCAAGCTGGATCTGAAGAAGGCCGCCGCCAGGATCCGTGAAATCTGCTCCGCCTACGGCTTTGAGGTGAATCCCGAGCAGAAGATCTACGACATGTCCGTCTCCCAGAAGCAGACGGTCGAGATCGTGAAGGTGCTCTACCGCGGCGCGGACATTCTGATTCTCGACGAACCCACCGCCGTCCTGACCCCCCAGGAGACCGACAAGCTCTTTGCCGTGCTGCGCAACATGCGCGATGACGGCAAGGCCATCGTCATCATCACGCACAAGATGCACGAGGTGGAGGATCTCTCCGATCGCGTGGCCATCCTGCGCCACGGCCAGTTCATCGGCGACATGCCCACCGCGAAGACCAACGCCCAGGAAATGACCAACATGATGGTCGGGCACGCGGTCGAGCTGAACATCAACCGCCCCGAGCCGAAGGATCCCAAGCCCCGCATCGTGGTGAAAAACCTCACCGTGCGCAGCATCGACGGCATCCTGAAGCTCGACGACGTTTCCTTCACCGCCAACTCCGGCGAGATCCTCGGCATCGCGGGCATCTCTGGCTGCGGCCAGAAGGAGCTGCTTGAGTCCATCGCGGGCCTGCAGCCCGTCGAAGGCGGCAGCATCGAGTACATTGAGGACGACGGTACGCCCGAGCAGCTGCTCGGCAAGGATCCCCTCAGCATCCAGCAGATGGGCGTGAGCCTGTCCTTCGTGCCGGAGGACCGCCTCGGCATGGGCCTTGTGGGCAACATGGACCTCTCGGACAACATGATGCTCCGCTCCTTCCGGCGCGGCCGCTCCCTCTTCACCGACCGGAAATCTCCCCGCAAGCTCGCTGAGACCGTGGTGCACGATCTCGACGTCGTGACGCCCGGCATCTCCACGCCGGTGCGCCGCCTCTCCGGCGGCAACGTGCAGAAGGTGCTCGTCGGGCGCGAGATCGCCTCTGCCCCCACCGTGCTGCTCACGGCCTACGCCGTGCGCGGCCTGGATATCAACTCTTCCTATACGATCTATGATCTCATCAACAAGCAGAAGGAATCCGGCGTCGCCGTGATCTATGTCGGCGAGGATCTGGACGTGCTGCTGGAGCTGGCGGATCGCATCCTGGTGCTCTGCGGCGGCAAGGTCAGCGGCATCGTCCCCGGCCGCGGCGCGAAGAAGCGCGACGTCGGCCTGATGATGACGCAGCTGGGAGGAAAGACGAATGGATAAGAAAACGCATTCTCCGCTCTTCCATATCGCCAAACGCAGCGCGCTGCCCTGGTATGTGACCTGGGGCATCCGCGGCACGGCTCTGCTGCTCGCCCTCGTCGCCTGCGGCGTGGTGACCTCTCTCGTCACCGGCGAAAACCCCTTCCAGATCTACGCCGCCATTTTCAAAGGCTCCTTCGGCACCCCGCGCAAGTTCTGGGTTCTGCTGCAGAACATCGCGATGCTGCTTTGCGTCTCGCTCGCAGTCACGCCGGCCTTCCGTATGCGCTGCTGGAACCTCGGCGGCGAGGGACAGGCGCTGATCGGCGGTCTGGCGAGCGCCGCCTGCATGATCCTGCTCGGCCGCGCCGGTCTTCCGAACTGGCTCGTGATCCTCTGCATGATCGTCTCCTCCGTCGCCGCAGGTGCGATCTGGGCCGGTATCCCCGCCTTCTTCCGTGCCCGCTTCAACACCAATGAGACGCTCTTCACCCTGATGATGAACTACGTCGCGACACAGCTCGTGGCCTTCTTCTGCGTGGTGTGGGAATCCCCCAAGGGCTCCGGCACCATTGGCATCATCAATCAGAATTCCCAGATCGGCTGGTTCCCGACCATCGGCGGGCAGAAATACCTGCTGAACGTGCTGATCGTAGCGCTGGTATGCGTCGGGATGTACATTTACCTCAACTACTCCAAGCACGGCTATGAGATCGCCGTCGTCGGCGAGAGCGAGCGCACCGCGCGCTACGTCGGCATCAAGGTCGACCGCGTCATCATCCGCACGATGCTGCTCTCCGGCGCGCTCTGCGGCCTGGCGGGCCTCCTGCTCGTCGGCAGCACCAACCACACCCTTACCACCACCATCGTAGACGGCCGCGGCTTCACCGCCGTCATGGTCTCCTGGCTGGCGCAGTTCAACCCCATCTGGATGATCCTGACAAGCTTCCTGCTGGTCTTCCTCGGCCGCGGCGCGGGCGAGATCGCCACAAACTTCGGCCTCAACCAGTCCTTCGGTGATATCCTCACCGGCATCATCCTCTTCTTCATCATCGGCAGCGAGTTCTTCATCCGTTATCAGATCCGCTTTGTCAAAGCCTCGGAAAAGGAGGAAGCGAAGCATGTTTGATTTCATCTCCTTTATTCCCCGTGCCATCGTGCAGGGCATTCCTCTGCTGCTCGGCAGCACCGGCGAGACCCTGACCGAGAAGTCCGGCAACCTCAACCTCGGCATCCCCGGCATCATGTATGTCGGCGCCATCTCCGGCGTCATCGGCTCCTTCTTCTATGAGGCGGCCGGCGCGCCGAGTCCCTTCCTCACGGTGCTGATCCCTCTGCTGTGCTGCCTGCTTGGCAGCCTCCTGATGGGACTGCTCTACTGCTTCCTCACCGTTACGCTCCGCGCCAACCAGAACGTCACAGGCCTCGCGCTCACGACCTTCGGCGTGGGCTTCGGCAACTTCTTCGGCGGCTCGCTCATCAAGCTCTCCGGCAGCGAGCTCCCCTCCATCATCCTCACCACCACCAGCAACTGCTTCCGCCGCAGCCTTGTGAACGCTGCCGATACCACGGCGAGCTGGTTCGGGCGGCTCTTCCTGAGCTATGGCTTCCTGGCCTACGAGGCGGTGATCATCGCCCTCGTCGCGGCCTATGTCCTCAACCGTACCCGCACGGGTCTGCATCTGCGCTCTGTGGGCGAAAGCCCCACGACCGCCGACGCTGCCGGCATCAACGTCAGCCGCTATAAATACGCCGCCACCTGCATCGGAGCCATGATCGCCGGCCTCGGCGGACTCTACTACGTGATGGACTACGCCTCCGGCGTCTGGACAAACGACGCCTTCGGCGACCGCGGCTGGCTCGCCATCGCCCTCGTCATCTTCACGATCTGGCGTCCCAACGTGGGCGTACTCGCCTCCTTCCTCTTTGGCGGCCTCTACATCCTGCATATGTACATCCCCTCCGGCATGAACCTCGCCGTGAAGGAGCTGTACAAGATGCTCCCCTATGTGGTGACCATCATCGTGCTCGTCATCTCCTCCATGCGCAACAAGCGCGAGAATCAGCCGCCCGCCTCTCTGGGTCTGGCCTATTTCCGCGAGGAGCGCTGACGCGTCTTCCTGTTGTCGACGGTGAGAAAAGCAAAGCAGGGAACTTCTTTCGGAAGTTCCCTGCTTTGCTTGGATTAACCGTGAAAAGGGAACTGCCATCCCCTCTTCACAAACTCCCCATGCGTGTCCCACTTGCTTTGCACAGGTTCTGCGGGCAAAAGCCTGTCGCAGATTTCCCGCCGAAGCATTCCGCGCAGGCCGCCGCGGGGCTATTGGTTTTTTGCGCGTGTTCTGCTATAATAGCTTTGTTGCTTCCCTCTGTGTTGAGAAGCCGCTTTCGACCGCATCGTTCCGAAAGGAGATCCGTATATGGATCAGAACGCCACGCGGGAGCGCCGCCGTCTGATCGGCTGCCTCGCCCTCGTTTTTCTGCTTACGTTTTTGTTCAGCTCGCTTACGCCGCTGATCGCAGACGATTATAACTACGCCTTCAGCTGGGCGACCAACGGGCGTGTCCGCTCGATTGAGGATATCGCCGCCTCCATGGAGACCCACCGCGCCTATACCAACGGTCGCGTCTTCTCCCACGGCCTCGTCCAGCTCTTCGTGATGCTGCCGAAGGCCGCCTTCAACCTGGTAAACGCGCTCATGCTCACGCTGCTGGCCGCCGTGCTGCACGGCTATCTCCGCCTGCTGCGCCCGGCGCGCAGCGCGGCACTGCTCTCGCTCTGTCTGGCGCTCCTGTTTCTGCTGATGCCGGTCTTCGGGCAGGTCTTTCTCTGGCTCGACGGCGCCTGCAACTACGGCTGGGGACTCACCATCTCTCTTGCCGCGCTGCTGCCCGTCTTCCGCAGCTTCCTCAGCGGGGAACGCAGCCCGGTGTCTCTCTTCCTGCTCTCCCTGCCGCTGGGCTTCCTCGCCGGCGCCTGGTCGGAGCACATCTCCTTTGCCATGCTGCTTGCCGCGGCGGCCTTCGTCCTCCTCGGCTGGCTCCTGCGGCGGCGCTTCCCGCTGCAAAACGCCCTGCGGCTTCTCGCAGGCTGCGGCGGCTATCTGTTCCTGCTGCTCTCCCCTTCCGTTCTGCGGCAGGGACATATACATGAGCAGATCGCATCCCGCCTCCGCGCGCTGCTGCCTTTCCTGCAGGGCAGATCTCCCGCGCTGCAGCTTGTCCTTCTGCTCGTCAGCGCGCTCGTCGGACTCGCGCTTCTGGTCCTGTTCGTTGCGCTTGCTGTGCGGCTCTTTCTGCGTATCGCCTCGGCAAAACGCGGCTGCGGCCTGCTGATCGCCCTTTTTGCGGCACTTTTCCTGCTTGTCTTCTGTCTCTTTTCCCTCAAGGAGCTGCGGCGCGGCGCTCTTGTCCCCGCCCTTCTCTCCGTTTTCAGCCTGACGCCCACGGCGATCGGCGCAGCCGGCGCCGTGTGCTTCTTCGGCGCCGCCATAACCTGGGCGGTCTATCGGAGGGCGCCGGCGGACGTGCTGCTCGCCGCCGCCGTGCTGTTCGCGGCAGGCTTGGCGTCCTGTGCGCTCTTTCTTGCCGCCTCCTATTTCCCCGCGCGGGGTCTCTGCAGCCTGGTGACGCTCTCCTGCCTGGGCGGGGCGCTCGCCCTCGCCCCGACTCTCCCGGAAACCGGCCGCATCAAGGCTGCGCGCATACTGTTGGCCATTCTCCTGCTGCTGTGCCTCACCGTCAGCCTCGTCGACCTTGTCTCCCTCCGCTCGGCCGCGAATGAACGCGAGGCGCGGATCGGGGCGGCGCTCTCCGCAGGGGCGGATTCCGTTGAGCTTGCACCCTATCCGGTGCTCTCCCGCTTTAACGCCCAGTACGGCCTCGCCGACCTCGAGCCCGGCGCGGATTGGCCGAACGGCATCATGGCGAAATACTACGGCCTGCGCGCAATCGACGTACCTGAAAGTTGAAAATACACGCTGCGCCTTATCAAGCTTTTTCAACGTGGAAAAACAGCCTCCCACATGGGAGGCTGTTTCTGAGATCGGCTTTTATAAGGATCAGTAATTTTCCTCGCGCAGCTCGAAGTAGGCCTGCGGGTGATTGCAGACGGGACATACCTCCGGCGCCTTGGTGCCGACGACGATATGCCCGCAGTTGCGGCATTCCCACACCTTGACATCGGACTTCTCGAAGACCTGAGCGGTCTCGACATTCCTAAGCAGGGCGCGGTAGCGCTCCTCATGGACCTTCTCGATGGCGCCGACGCCGCGGAACTTGGCGGCGAGCTCAGGGAAGCCCTCTTCCTCGGCCTCCTTCGCCATGCGCTCGTACATATCGGTCCACTCGAAATTTTCGCCCTCGGCAGCCGCGGTCAGGTTGGCCGCCGTGTCGCCGATCCCGCCGAGCTCCTTGAACCAGAGCTTGGCATGCTCCTTCTCGTTCTCCGCTGTCTTCACGAAAAGCGCCGCGATCTGCTCGAAGCCCTGCTTCTTGGCAGCGGATGCAAAATAGGTGTACTTATTGCGCGCCTGGGATTCGCCCGCAAAGGCCTCCCAGAGATTCTTCTCGGTCTTGGTACCGGCATATTTGTTGGCCATAATCAAGTCTCCTTATTTGAATAGATTGCAGAAGTGCGGATGATTGTATCTAACAGACATAGATAGTATACCACGCTACTGCAGAAATGAAAAGGAGAACATAAAAAATCAGAGCCGCTTAAAAAAGCGGCTCTGTGTTGGCATTGACCTATTTTCCCGGCTCGTCGCCAAGCAAGTATCGTCGGCACTGGTGAGCTTAACTTCTGTGTTCGGAATGGGAACAGGTGGACCCTCACCGTTAATAACACCAACTATTCAGGGACTGTACCCTGAAAACTGAACAGAGGGAAACATGGAGCAAGGATTTAACCTGCATAAGTTG
>DFGE01000007.1:71890-88767 GCA_002371675.1 Clostridiales bacterium UBA3758 | reverse complement strand
GCGTGATCGGCCTCATCAAGGCCATCGACGCCTTTGACCTGAGCCAGAACGTGCAATTTTCCACCTACGGCGTTCCCATGATTGCCGGGGAGCTGAGGCGCTATCTGCGGGACCACAGCGCCGTGCGCGTGAGCCGCTCGATGCGGGACACCGCCTATCGCGTGCTGCAGGCCAAGGAGCGCCTCACCGCCGAAAACGGGCGCGAGCCGGACGTCGAGGCGATCGCCCGCGCGCTCTCCATTCCGCGGCAGGACGTGGTGTTCGCGCTGGAGGCCATCTGCGACCCGGTCTCGCTCTACGAGCCGGTTTACAGCGAGGCCGGCGAGAGCGCGACCGTCATGGATCAGATCGGCGACCCGCGCAGCAGCGATGAGAGCTGGCTCGAGCAGATCGCGCTCTCTCAGGCTATGAGCCGCCTCGGCGCGCGGGAAAAACGCATCCTTGCGCTGCGCTTCTACGACGGACGCACCCAGACCGAGGTCGCGCGGGAGATCGGCATTTCGCAGGCGCAGGTCTCGCGCCTGGAAAAGAACGCCATCAAGCAAATCAAAAAGAACATCACGGCGTAGCGGGAGCTGAGAACGCGGCCTGCGCCGCATCGTAAGCAATTATAAAAAGAGAAGGCCGCCCGTCGGGGTGTACTCCGTAAAGAAGCTGTTTTGAGGCGCCAATCACCGGCTCAAAAGGATATGAAACCGGCGTGACCGCAGCGGTCACGCCGGTTTTGTTTTCCTGGGTTTTGTGGGGCAAAATCCGATGCTCGTTATAACTGCGGGCAAAAGAAGACCTGTTCGGTAAACGGGCATTTAACGCGTTAAGGTCATCCTTATTTCTATAGCTGAAATATTGGGGCTTGTCATCTCTGTGCCATCTGGCAGGAAGCCACACTTTTCATAAAAGCGAATAGCTCTCAGGTTTTCTTTCAGAACCCATAGACGCACTTGTGAGAAGCGCTTAATATGCGCCAATCCTTCATCCATTAGTTTGCGGCCAACACCTTTTCCATAGTAATCAGCCAAAACATACAGTGCGAATATCTCACCAATATTTGGAGCCTCTTCGCCTCTGTCACCATAGCACACAAAGCCAATTACGCTACCGTTGTCTTTTGCAACAATAGTATTGTCAGACCAGTTAAATGCCATTTTTTCACATTTCTCCAATGTGAGGTTGTCAAGATACTCCTGACTCACGATTCCCGAGTAGGCTTCATGCCACGACTTCCAATGGACATAGGCTTTCCCCTTTATTTCTTCGTCTGTCTCCATCTTTTTTAGAATGATACCCATGTTGCCGTTCCTCCGCAAATCCCGATTTGTTTTAACCATTGTACCATTGCTGTCTGGCGTGGTCAATTATCCCGCGTTCAAACGTGAAGGAGGCGCTTCCTTACGAAGCGCCTCCTTCAGGCGTGCTTTCTCTTTTGTTATGGCTTGTGTTTCCGCGCACGGGCGCAAAACGCCACTCTGGGACAGGCCGCTCGCGGGCGGTTCATTTCTTCCCGTAGCGGAAGGCGTAGAGCACGGTTACGAGGCTCAGGCCGATGGCCGTGCCGATCAGAACCGGCTCGAAGGGGAGCGGCAGACCATGGCGCAGCAGGAACACGAGGCCGAGCGCGACAAGATCCACGACCGTGCGCAGGAGGTTCCCCGCGAGGAGCAGCCTTGTCTCCCCCTTGGAGAGCGACCATTTCGTGATGCGCGTGTTGAGAAAACCGGCCAGCGCGCCCCAGGCGAAGCCGGCGAGAATCCCGAGAAACAACTGCATGCTGCAAGCCTCCTTTGCCGATGTGTTTTCCATGTTACCATAAAAGCTCCGCCTCGCCAATCGGTCAGATTGCACAGAACCAAAAGAAAAATTTGGCAATTTTGCCGGGAATATCCGCGCTGCCGCCTGCGGATACTAAGCTCAGACGGCGCGCTGCGCCGCAAATAACTGACGAGGAGATGCCATATGAGTCCCAAAGAACTGCTCTATATCGAAGACGCGCTCTCGCACGCCCAGTATCTGACGCTCCAGTGCCGTACCGCGGCCGGGATGCTCTCCGACCCCGCGCTGCGCCAGCAGGCGCAGAGCCTGGCCGACAGCAATCAGAAGATGTTCGACACATTCTACAGCCTGGTATAAGGAGGAAACGACATGAACGACAAGGAAATCATGGAGGGTATCCTCCTCACGACCAAGGGCGTCTGCGACCTGCTGATGCACGGCTCCGTGGAGTCCGCCACGCCGCGCGTGCATGAGGCCTTCAACCAGAGCCTCAACGACGCGCTCTGCATGCAGAACGGCATCTACAACCAGATGGCCGGCCGCGGCTGGTATCCCAGCGATCAGGCGCAGCCGCAGCAGATCCAGCAGGTGAGACAGAAATACGCCGCGCAGGGCTGATCTGCGGAAAAAACAAGCTTCCCGCCGCTTTCGGCGGGAAGCTTTTTTCGCCAAATGCCGAAAAAGCTGTCATTTTATAATTTAAAAACTTGAAATTCCTGCCGCGGTTTAGTAAAATACCTGTGAATTTTTTATGAATTTCTCAAGTCCGTCTCTTGCGGGCTTGGCAGGAGGAAAACAGTATGGCGGAACAGCACAAACGGCAATTCGGCGACAGACGGGACGGCAGATGGATCAAGGACGTCCCGGGGCTCACCACGATCATGATGCACATGATGCCCAAGCGCACGGAGGCGGAGGTCTACGTCAACGAGAAAATCGACGTGACGGAGCTGCTGAAGTATCTGGAAAAGAAAAACGCCTCGCACCCCGATTACAGAACCACGATGATGCACTGCTTCATCGTGGCCATCGCGCGCATGATCAAGGAGCGGCCGAAGATGAACCGCTTCATCCAGGGGCGGCGGATGTACGAGCGCTTCGACATCAGCCTGAGCTTCGTTGCCAAGCGCCGCTTTACCGACCACGCCGAGGAGGCGCTGATGTTCTTCACGCCCGGGGATGAGGACAACCTCGACTCTCTGAGCTACCGGATCGCGGGCGAAGTCCGGGAGACCAAAAAAAGCGATCACGCCACCGGCGGGATCGACTCTACGATCGACGCCTTTGCAAAGATCCCCCGCCTGCTGCTGTTCCCTGTGCTCGGTCTCATCCGCGCCCTGGATTTCTGGGGTGTGAACCCGAAGGCGCTCACCGACGGCGACACGAATTACTCGAGCGTGCTGATCACGAACCTCGGCAGCATCCGGGGCCCCGCCGTCTATCACCACCTCAACAACTACGGAACCAACAGCATCGTCGTGGCCATCGGCACCATGCACAAGGAAGAGCTCGTCATGCCCGACGGGCACAAGGAGATCCGCGACGTGGTGGAGATCGGCGTGACGCTCGACGAGCGCATTGCCGACGGCTTCTATTTCGTACGCAGCCTCAAGCTCGTCAAGCATATCTTCGCCAACCCCGCCCTGCTCGATCTGCCCCTGGGCGAGCCGAGCAACTTTGATTTCAAATAATTCGCCGGGAGAAAGAACATGAACCAAATCACCGCCAAAACACCCTGGGCGCCCTGGATGGGCAGCGTCCCGATGCACCTGGACTATTTCCGCGGCTCGATGTTCGACGCCGTCAAAAAGATCGCCGATACATACCCGCAGAACATTGCCTTTGACTTCATGGGCCGCTCCACGAGCTACCCGGAGATGATCGAGCAGATCGAGGAGTGTGCAAAGGCGCTCAAGGCACTCGGCGTGAGGGAAAAGGAGACCGTTACCGTCGCGATGCCGAACTGCCCCCAGGCCATCGCCCTGTTCTACGCCATCAACCGCATCGGAGCCGTCGCCAGCATGATCCATCCTCTCTCCGCCGAAAAGGAGATCGAGTTTTATCTCAACGAGGCCGACAGCCGCTTCGCCGTGACGCTCGGGCAGTTCTACACGAAGTTTGCCAGGGTCCTGCCGAACACGCCTGTGGAGCACCTCATCCTTGCCGACATCGCCGACGCGCTCTCCCCTGTGATGAAGCTCGGTTTTCGCGTCAAGAATGTGATCGACCCGATCGTAACCGCCGTCAAAAAGCACCGCAAAGTGCAGTTCATTCCCCGGGTGCCGAAGAACGCGCCGAAAGTGATTCGCTGGAAGGACTTCCTTGCCGGCGCCGCCTCCGTGACCGGCGTGTACGCCGCCGCGCCCACGGCAGACGACCCCGCCGTCATTCTCTACTCCGGCGGCACCACCGGCATCAGCAAGGGCATCGTCCTCACCAACCTCAACTTCAACGCTCTCGGCCAACAGGTCGTGGCAGCCAACCCCATCTTTGAGCCGGGCGACCGCATGCTCTCCGCCATGCCGCTCTTCCACGGCTTCGGCCTGGGTGTGTGCATCCACACCATGCTCTCCCAGGGCGGCCGCTGCATCCTGATCCCGCAGTTCACCGCCCAGAGCTACGCCAAGGATCTCGTAAAATATCGCTGCAATCTCATCGCCGGCGTGCCCACGCTCTATGAGGCGCTGCTGCGCCTGCCCTCCATGGACGGAAAGGATCTGAGCTTCCTCAAGGGCGTCTTCTCCGGGGGCGACTCGCTGTCCGTCGAGCTCAAGAAAAAGCTCGACCGGTTCCTCGCCGAGCACGGCGCGAAGATCGAGGTGCGCGAGGGCTACGGCACGACCGAGACCGTCACCGCCTGCTGCCTCACGCCGCTCACCAAGGCAAAGGAAGGCAGCATCGGCATCCCCTTCTCCGATACCTATATCAAGATCGTCAGACCCGGCAGCGACGAGGAGCTGCCCTACGGCGAGGAGGGAGAGATCCTTCTGGCCGGCCCCACGGTCATGAAGGAATACAGGAAGCACCCCGAGGAGACCGCCCAGACCCTCCGCCGGCACGCCGACGGTCTCACCTGGGTCTACACCGGCGATCTCGGTGTCATGGACGAGGAGGGCTATATCTTCTTCCGCGGCCGCGCCAAGCGCATGATCATCTCCTCGGGCTACAACGTCTACCCCGCACAGCTGGAGAACATCCTCGACGCCCATGACATGGTGCAGATGAGCTGCGTGATCGGCGTGCCCGACGCCTACAGGATGCAGAAGGTCAAGGCCTTCGTCAAGCTCGCCGCCGGCGTCCCCGCGGACGAGAAGACCCGGGAGGAACTCATGGCCTACTGCCGCCGGCACATCGCCAGATACGCCATGCCCTATGACATTGAGTTCCGCGAGGAGCTGCCCAAGACGCTGGTCGGCAAGGTTGCCTACCGCGTGCTCGAGGAGGAAGAGCTCGCCAAGCTGCAGGCCGCGCAGCAGGGCTGAAAACGCGCTCCTTTCCCGCCGTCCGCACGCTCCGGAGGGGAAATAATCCTTAATTTCCCTTAACTTGTAACGATTTTGTAGACATTTGTCGAAAGCTGTTGTATAATATACAAGCTATAGAAAAATCTGGAAAGGAGCTTTCCTGAAATGAAGAATAAGATCACAGCCGTGCTGTTCATCATCGTGTTTCTCCTGGTGGTCGCCATTGTGTGCGTCTTCCTGTTGAACTGGGATCGCGGCGGCAATACGCCCGCAGTCGAGCCTGTTGACAATAACTCACAGGATGCCGCCGTCGTCGTCGAGACGCCGGATACGCCGGTCGTCGTCTCCGGCACCACGCCGGTGCCCACCACCGTGCCGACAGCCCTTCCGCTGCCCACCACTATCCCGACCGCTTCTCCCGAGGCGACGCAGGCGCCTGCCGCCACCACGCAGGAGAGCCCCGCACCGACGGAAAACCCCGCTACTGTCAACCTTGACCCGAACTACCCCTCTGTGCAGCTCGGCAGCGGCAGCTTCAAGTCCGACACCAAGACCGGCCTGAACATCCGCGCCGAATGGTCTGCCAAGACCGTCAGCGGCACTCAGGTGCAGGTGGACATCGTCATCTATGCGCAGCACTATTCCCTGAGCACCAGCGCGATCCCCAAGTCTGTGAACATCGTGCTCGACGGGCAGTACATCTCTCTCGACGCGCCCGCCATCAAGTATGACGGCACCGGCTCCACCAGCACCGAGCTCGCCTCCCGCTCCTTCATCATCGACCTCGCCCCCGGCGACACCAGAGAGCTGAAGCTCTCCGTCGAATGGGCGTACAACGGCCGCTACGGCGGCGTCTCGCTCAAGGATATTGAGTGCGGCGGCAAGTTCGAGCTCGCCCGTTGATTCCCGCAAGTCTTGACGAAACCGCACGGCCAGATTACAATGGTCGTGCGGTTTTTATATTGAAGGCAGCATTTCCGGTTTTATATTGACCGATAGAGAAAACGAGAGGAGATCCCCATGCGGACACAGGAACAGATCGACGAGATCGTGCGGCTGCTGCTCAAGGAGTACCCGGAGGCGAGCTGCACGCTCGATTACGGCAAGGCCTATGAGCTGCTGTTTTCCGTGCGTCTGGCCGCCCAGTGCACCGATGAGCGCGTCAACCAGATCACGCCCGCCCTCTTCGCCCGCTTCCCGACGCTCGAGAGCTTCGCCGAGGCCGACGTCGCAGAGGTCGAGCAGTATGTGCATTCCTGCGGCTTTTTCCGCGCCAAGGCGCGGGATATCGTCGCCTGCGCGCAGGCGCTGCTTGCCAGACACGGCGGCGAGGTTCCGCGCACCATGGAGGAGCTGACGGCGCTGCCCGGCGTCGGGAGGAAGACCGCGAACCTCATCCTTGGCGACGTCTATCACATCCCCGGCTCCACGGTGGTGGACACGCACTGCATCCGCCTCACGAACCGCATGGGCATCGTGGACGGGCTCAAAGATCCCGTCAAAATCGAGATGGAGCTGCGAAAGCTGCTGCCGCCGGAGCACTCCTCCGACTTCTGCCATTGCCTCGTGCTGCACGGCCGCGCCGTGTGCGACGCGCGTAAGCCCGCCTGCGAGCGCTGCTGCGTGAGGCATCTCTGTCAGGAATTCTCGGGCTGAGGCCCGTTTCATACCAAGCGTGAAAGGAGATTACCCTATGACGAACCAGCAGAAACTGAAAAAGCTCTTCGCGATCCTCGACGAGATCAGCGCCTACGGCCGGAGCATCGGCAAGCTGTCCTTCGATATGGAGTGCTGCGCGCCGGAGGAGGGCATCCAGCCTGCCGGCGAGGATATGGCCGTGCTCGGCAAGCAGATCCACAAGCTCACCCACTCCAGGAACTATGAGAAGCTCATTGAGGAGCTGCACGCGGACTCCGAGGGTCTGACCGCGGTGCAGAAGAAGACCGTCGAGCATCTCTATGACGACTATTCCAAGTCCAAAAACATCTCCGCCAAGCTCTCCTTTGAGATGGACAAGGCCGGCAGCAAGGCCTATGGCGACTGGCTCATGGCCAAGAAGGCCAACGACTTCTCCCTTTTCCGGGATTCTCTCGCCGCCCTGATCAACTACAGCCGCATCGCCACGGATCTGCGCGACCGGAAGTATGACAGCTATTACGCCGCCTGCCTCGACGACTACGAGCGCGGCAGCACGGTGGAGGCCATGGACGCCTTCTTCGCCGCGCTCAAGGAGCGCATCGTTCCCCTTGTGCAGCGCATCCAGGCTGAGGGCAAGCCCATCCGCGAGGATTTCATGTCCCGCCCTGTGCCCATCCCGCAGCAGGAGGCCATGAGCCGCTACCTGCTCGAGCTGGAGGGCCTGCGGCCCACGGCGCTCGTGCTCATGACCACGGAGCACCCCTTCACCACGAACTTCGGGCCGCACGACGTGCGCGTCACCACCCATTATCATGAGGACAGCTTCATCTCCAACGTCTTCACCACCCTGCACGAGGGCGGCCACGCGCTCTTCATGCAGAACGAGCCCAAGGAGCTGCACGACAATCACTGCGCCAACAACATGACCTCCGCCATGCACGAGTGCATCTCCCGCTTCTATGAAAACCTCGTCGGCCGCAGCGAGGGCTTCATCTCCCTCGTCGCCCCGAAGATCCGCGAGCTGGCCGCCGGCACCTTTGACGACATCAGCGACCGCGAGCTCTACGAGGCCGTGAACGTCGCCCGGCCGAGCCTCATCCGCACCGAGTCGGACGAGCTCACCTACTGCCTGCACATCATGATCCGCTATGAGCTGGAGAAGGCCTTCATCAACGGCGAGATCACGGTAGACGAGATCCCCGCGCTGTGGAACGAGAAGTACAGGGAATACCTCGGCGTCGAGGTGCCCGACGACACGCAGGGCTGCCTGCAGGACGTGCACTGGTCCGGCGGCGCCGGCGGCTACGGCTACTTCCCGTCCTACGCCCTCGGCAACGCCTACGGCGCGCAGATCCTCAATACGATGAAGAAGGACTTCGATTTCGACGCCGCCGTCCGCGCGGGCGAGCTGACGAAGATCCGCGACTGGTTCGTTGAGCACGTCTTCTCCATCGCCTCGCTCACCACGCCGGACGAGTGGATCCGCGCGATCACGGGGGAGAGCCTCAACGTCAAGTACTACCTCGATTACCTGGAGGACAAATTCACCCGGCTCTACGAGCTGAAATAAAGGCCGGCAAACGGCAAACAGGGAACCTCTCCCGAGGGAGGCACTTCGTAAGGAAGTGCCTCTTTCATGCTTTTGAGAGTAACGTAATTGACCATACCGAATAGGGGTGGTAAAATCAGTTCGACAAACCGGAATTTGTGGAGGATGAAATGGACAGCTTAAGAATTATTAGCCCCAATAAATGTTATCTAAAAGACATAGCAGCATATCGCAAGGAGTTTATTCTTTCTGGTGATACGTTAGAAGGATGCGGTTCCCTTGAAGCAACGGAAGACCCGAATGAGTGGTTGGAAGAAGTTAAAGCAAAAGCGGATGAGAAGACTGTGCCTGACGGCTGGGTCGTGTCAACACAGTTTATTTGTGTGAGAGAATCTGATGATAGAATTGTCGGGATGATCGATGTAAGGCATTCGTTCAATGATTTTTTGAGAGTATATGGCGGTAACATTGGGTATTCCGTCAGGCCTTCTGAGAGAAGAAAAGGGTATGCGAAGTGGATGCTTTCTCAAGCACTCGTTTATTGCAGGAAAATAGGCATGAGCAAGGTCTTGATTAACTGTCTTGAGAAGAATGAGGGAAGCAGGAGAACAATTCTTGCAAATGGCGGCAAATATGAAAGTACTATATATGTGCCCGGAGAAAACGTTAATCTTGAACGATATTGGATTGAATTAGAATGACAACTTCCTATTTGTAGGGATGTTTCTGTCTTTAGGTTTGCACAAGAACTCCCTTGTCCACACTCATAACGAGCATCGGATTTTGCCCCACAAAATCCAAGAGACAAAACCGGCGTGACCGCTGCGGTCACGCCGGTTTCATATCCTTTTGAGCCGGTGATTGCCGCCTCAAAACAGCTTCTTTATGGAGTACGCCCCGAGGTTCCCTGTTTTGCGTATAAGGGACGCCATCCCCCTCTTCACAATCTCCCCGTACGCGTCCAGGCCGGCGCGCAGGAGGCTGCCCGCGCCGTGAAACTTCTACTCCGCACGAGGCGTTTCTGTTGACAGTGCGCCGGGCGGGGCGGTAAAATAAGGCATCACACCAGGCGAAAGGAGAACAAGCATGAAAGCACCTTTTTCCCCCTATCTCAGCGGGATCAAAGGCGGCCTGCAGAAGCTGCTCGCACTTCTGCGGCAGGACTACGACTATGTGAGCATTCTCGCGACCGATTCCAAGGGCCTCTCGGTGCGCATCTCCCAGCGCGCCCGCAGCGTCAGCAGCGAGACCATGACCACCGAGCGCGGTGTTGTGGTGCGCGTGTACCGCAAGGGACAGTACAGCGAGTATGCCCTCAACGAATTTGATCCCGCCGCCCCCGAGGCCGCGGCGGAACAGATCCGCGCGGAGCTGAAGCGCCAGGAGGAAACTCTGGAGGCCGTCGGCGCCGCCGTGTACGAGACGGCGATGCTCCCGGACGAGCCGCTCACGCTCTTCGTGGAAAAGGAGACCGGGGAGCTGCCGGAGAGCAGCGATGTGAAGGCCCTGGTCGAGCGTCTTTCGGCGCTCAGCGCGCGCGGCATGACGCTCGGAGAAGACATGCTCGACTGCATCCTGCGCGCCCAGTCCACCCATATCTGCAAGCTGTTTTTGACCGAGAACCGCGATCTCAGCCAGAGCTACGTCTACTCCGAAGGCAACGTCGCCGCGGTGGCGAGCCGCGAGGGGCGCACCCAGATGGGCTACGAGGGCGTGTCCGGCCTCTGCGGGCCGGAGCTCTTTTCGCAGCTTGAGCACAAGCTGCCCCGCGCCGTGGCCTGCGCCGAGGAGCTGCTGGACGCCGGCCGCATCGAGCCGGGCGAGTATGAGATCATCACCTCCCCCGAGGTCACCGGGCTCATCGCCCATGAGGCCTTCGGCCACGGCGTGGAGATGGATATGTTCGTGAAAAACCGCGCGCTCGGCAAGGAGTACATCGGCAAGCGCGTCGGCAGCGAGCTCGTCACCATGCACGAGGGCGCGCTCTGCGCCGAGAATGTGACGAGCTACGCTTTCGACGACGAGGGCACCCTCGCCGGGGACGTGATCGAGATCGAGAACGGCATCCTCAAGACCGGCATCTGCGATGCGCTGAGCGCCCTGCGCCTCGGCGGCGAGCCCACCGGCAACGGCAAGCGCGAGAACTTTGAGCACAAGGTTTACACCCGCATGACCAACACCGTCTTCGACTCCGGCGACGACACGCTGGAGGACATGATCGCCTCCGTCAAGCGCGGCTACCTGCTCGAGGGCATGGAGAGCGGCATGGAGGATCCCAAGCACTGGGGCATCCAGTGCATCATCAAGCTCGGCCGCGAGATCGTGGACGGCAAGCTCACCGGCAAAATCGTCGCGCCGATCATCATGACCGGCTATGTGCCGGATCTGCTGGGCAGCATCTCCATGCGCTCCGGCGACCGGGAAATCTTCGGCACCGGCGGCTGCGGCAAGGGCTACAAGGAGTGGGTCAAGGTCACGGACGGCGGCCCCTATCTCAAGACGAAAGCGAGGCTCGGATAATGCTGAACACGATCGTTGAACTGCTGAACAAAGCAAAGGTCTGCGCCTGGAGCGTCACCGCCCAGAAGACCCGCGGCTGGGAGTTTTACTTCATCCGCCACGCCCTCGACCAGAACCGTGTGCGCGACGTGGAGCACTTCACCGTTACGGTCTACCAGCAGATCGAGGACGGGAAATACGTCGGCAGCGCCTCCGCCGAGCTGCACCCGACAAGCTCCCCCGAGGAGGCCGCCGCGCTCATCGACTCCCTGGCCTACCGCGCGACGCTCGTGAAAAACGAGCCCTTTACCCTTGTACCCGCCTACGAGGAGGAAAAGGAGAGCGCCGCCCCCATCGACACGGCCGCCATTGCTGCAGACTTCCTCAGCACCATGAAAAGCCTGCCCGAGACGGAGACGGAGGATATCAACAGCTACGAGCTCTTTGTATCTGAGAAGACCACGCGCGTGCTCAACTCCAACGGGCTCGACGTCTCTGATCGCGCCGCTGCGAGCATGCTCGAGGTCATCGTGAACGCCCGCCGCGGCGGGCATGAGATCGAGCTCTACCGCGCCTTCACCAGCGGCAGCTGCGATGCGGAGGGCCTGCGGCGCGAGCTCGTCAAGGCTATGGCCACCGGGCGCGACCGTCTGCAGACCCGCCCGACCCCGAATCTCGGCAAGGCGGACGTGCTCTTCTCCACCAAGGCCGCCTGCGACATTTACTATTTCTTCCTCGCCCGCCTTGACGCGGCGAATATCTACCACAAATTCAGCGACTGGCAGCCCGGCGTCCCCATCGCCGAAGACGTGCGCGGCGACAAGGTCAGCGTGCGGACGCTCCGCAGCCTCCCCAACTCCTCCGCCAACGCCCGGCACGACGCCGAGGGCTCCCGGGTGCGCGAGACGCTGCTCATGGAGGACGATGTTCCGCAGCGCTTTATCGGCAGCCGCCGCTACGCCTGCTATCTCGGCCTGGAGGATTCCTTCATCCCCGGCAACGTGGCCTTCTCCGGCGGCACGCATACGGAGGAGGAGCTGCGCAAAGGCCCCTACCTCGAGGCCGTGGAGTTCTCCGACTTTCAGGTGGACGACATGACCGGCGACGTCTTCGGCGAGCTCCGCCTTGGCTACTGGCACGACGGCGAGAAGGTCATCCCCGTCTCCGGCGGCTCGGTCTCCGGCTCGATGTTCGACTATCTGAAGGCCATGGAGATGAGCGCGGCGCAGACCCAGTACAACCGCTTTCTGATCCCCTCGCTCACGCTGCTGCGCGGCGTCACGGTGACGGGAGCGGAGAAAGAGGAATAACAGGACCTGCCCCGGAAGGAGGGGCCTCACCATGGAATTTCGCTTTGACCCGCTTGCCCAGCGCTATCCCTCCCAGCGCTATCCGCTCTATGCCCGCGGCGGCATGGTGAACAGCTCAAGCCCCCAGGCCTCCGCCGCGGGGCTTGAGGCGCTGCGCCGCGGCGGAAACGCCGTGGACGCCGCGATAGCCGCGGCCGCCTGCCTGACCGTCACGGAGCCCTGCTCCAACGGCCTCGGCTCCGACGCCTTTGCCCTTGTCTGGTCAGAGAAGGAGCAGCGGCTCTTCGGCCTCAACTGCAGCGGCCCCGCGCCTGCCCTGGCGGACTGGAAAAAGGTGCTCGACGAGGGGCGGGACGAAAACGGGCGCATGCCGCGGCACGGCTGGACGAGCGTGACTGTGCCGGGCGCGGTCATGGCCTGGGCCTCGCTCACGAAGCGCTTCGGGCGCCGCAGCCTCGCGGAGAACCTCGCCCCCGCGGTACAGTACGCCCGCGCGGGTTACCCCTGCGGCGCAAATCTGGCGCAGGCCTGGCAGGGCGCCTTCGCCGCCTATCAGAAGAGCCTGCGCGGAGACTGCTTTGACGCCTGGTTTCGCACCTTCGCGCCGGCCGGCCGCGCGCCAGAGGCGGGGGAGCTTGTGCGTCTGCCGGACCATGCCGACAGCCTCGAGGCCATCGGCGAGAGCGGCGGCAGGGCCTTCTATGAGGGCGAGCTCGCCCGACGGATCGACGCGGAGAGCCGGCGATACGGCGGCTGGCTGCGCTATGAGGATCTGGCCGCCTTTCAGCCGCTCTGGGTGGAGCCCATCCGCGTGAACTACCGCGGCCTCGAGGTCTGCGAGATCCCGCCGAACGGGCAGGGCATCGTGGCGCTGATGGCTCTGAACATCCTCAAGGAATTTTCCCTCCCGTCCCGGGACGATCCGATGAGCTTCCACCGGCAGATCGAGGCGATCAAGATAGCCTTTGCGGACGCCTTCCGCTGTGTGACCGATCCGCGAGACATGGCGCTCGACTATCACAGCCTGCTCACTCCCGCCTACGGCGCGGCGCAGGCCGCGCGGATGACGGAGCGCGCCCAGGTCTACGGCAGCGCGCTCCCGCCGAAGAGCGGCACTGTGTATCTCTGCGCGGGCGACGGCGAGGGCAACCTCGTCTCCTACATCCAGTCCAACTACATGGGCTTTGGCTCCGGCATCGTTGTGGCGGGGACGGGGATCGCCCTGCAGAACCGCGGCGCGGACTTCTCGCTCGACCCCGCGGCAGCGAACGTCCTCAAGGGCGGCAAGCGCAGCTATCACACCATCATCCCCGGCTTCCTCATGCGGGACGGCCGTCCCCTCGGCCCCTTCGGGGTCATGGGCGGCTATATGCAGCCGCAGGGGCATGTGCAGGTGGTGTCCAACCTGGTGGACTTCGCGCTTGACCCGCAGCAGGCGCTCGACGCGCCGCGCTGGCAGTGGATGCGCGACGGGAGCGTCACCGTGGAGAGCCGCTTTGATCCCAATCTCGCCCGCGCGCTGCGCCGCATGGGACATGATGTCCGCGTTGATCTGAGCACGTCCTCCTTCGGCCGCGGGCAGATCATCCTGCGGCAGTCCAACGGCGTCCTCGTCGGCGGCACCGAATCCCGCACCGACAGCAATATTGCCCTGATATGAGCTCCGCAGAAGATCCGCCCGCCACAGACAGGCAGAAAAGGAGAGAATCCTGTTTGGATTCTCTCCTTTTTCGTAATTGTAATATGGCAGTCCAAGTCCGACCCGCCCTCCAGGTTTGCATGGGGAGAGCGCGAGAGGGGATTGGTTATTCCCTCTCGCTCTATTTGAGCGAAGCGGATAATATCGCGGCGCAGCCGCGGCACCAAAAAGGAGAGAATCCAATAGGATTCTCTCCTTTTTGGTGCACCGGGCAAACTAAACCCGAACCAGGCTCGTCCCGCATGGGGAGAGCGCGAGAGGGGAGGGTATGACCCTCTCGCCACATTTGAGCGAAGCGGATCAACGCCCGCCGCAGGCGGGCCACCAGAAAAGGGGAAATCCTGATCGGATTTCCCCTTTTCTGGTGCCGGCGGTCGGACTCGAACCGATACGCTGCAGAGCAGCAAGGGATTTTAAGTCCCTGGTGTCTACCATTCCACCACGCCGGCAAATCCGCTTAACAAGATAGCACGCGGGGAGGGGCCTGTCAAGCGTCTTCCCGCCTGGGCAGATCACGGCGAAGGGTTCGCGCTTTCCGTCGCGGATAACGAAGCGATCGTCCGGGCGGCAGCAGTTGGGGCTAAAAAGCAGATCGCGATACGCTGCTTTCTGTCAATGTCGAGCGGTCGGTTTGCCGTGACATGTCCTCCTGCTTCCTGCGGTTGAGATCGCCCCGTTCATCGGCAGGGTGCTGCCGGTGAACGGGGTGCGGTTCACGGGCAACGGTTCGCGTTGCCCTCTGCGCTTATTTGCGCTTGTTGCGGCCCCAGAAGGTGTTGAAGCGGTCGGGCTTCCACTCGGGCGCAATGTCCTTGACGGCCTCGGCGGCGCTGATGACCGCGCCGTCATTATCCAGGTCGATGAGCGTATAGCGGTCGTTGCCCATGCCGAGCTCCTTCATATAGCTCAGCTGGCGCAGGCCGTGGCGGCTCTCGATGCGCTCGATCATGGCCCGGCCGCCCCCGCCGGGCAGACTGTAGATGAGGTCCACGCAGGCGCTGTCCAGAGCCAGGATATCCAGCGAGGCGAGAATGCCCACGTCCGGCGTGACGACGGGTGCTGCCTCCGTGCCGGCGCAATCGCAGTCCACGGAAATGTTGCGCATCGTGTTGATATAGCAGATATGCGGCGCAAAATGGTCGACCGTGGCCTTGGTGCTCTCGGTCATGCGCTCCATGAACTCTTCCTTGTTGATGCCCCACATGTTGTCGCCCCGCTGGTGGATCTCCTTCTTGCCGATACGGCCGTCGGCGCAGCCGATGCCGATGTTCTTGTTGGAGCCGCCAAAGCCGCCCATGGTGTGCCCCTTGAAATGCGTGAGCACGAGGAGAGAATCATAGTTCGCCAGATGACTGCCGACGTGCATCTCGTCAAACCACTTGCCGCCCTTTACCGGGAAGGTGGTCACGCCCTCCTCATCGGTGATGTCCACGGGGCAGAAGGTCCAGCCGTTGATTTCCAGCGTCTTGCGGTGCTCCTCGGTGGTGTAGCGGCTGCCTTCGTAGAAGGTGTTGGTCTCGACGATCGTCGCATCCGGCAGGCGGGAGGCGAGAAGCTCCTTCACCCAGGGGCGGGGCAGGAAGTTCGGCCCTTCGGCCTCGCCGGTGTGCAGCTTAACGGCGACCTTGCCCTCCAGCACGGAGGAGACGCGGTCATAGAGTTTCTTGAGCCCCTCTTCGGAGAGGTCACGCGTGAAGAAGACGACGGAGCTCTCGCCCGTGCGCTCTTCAAAGGGGACGTAGCGGTTGCCGCCAACGCCGGCGACGGGATTTTTCATGCTCATGTTTACCGATCCTTTCTGGGCAGTACAGGGTGATTGACAACGATCCGGGGGGAAAACCATTTAAGAGAATATATTATTATATCCTTTTTCGGAGCATCTGACAAGTCCCGGATAAAAGCTGCGCGCGGGCGCCCCCGCTTGACGAAGCGCAGGAAGAAGTCTATAATTTTATTGTTATACTTTGCGTTTGCGTACGGCCGAGCCCTACACAAGCCTGATCCGGGAAGGAAATATGCCATGGAGTTTGCAGCCCTGCAGTTGAGCGGGATCGGGGAGATCTCCCCTTTTTTCAAGAAAATCAGAACCAAGACCTGTGATTATACCGTCGGCGGTATGTTCATGTGGCGCGATTTTTACCGCATGGAGTACGCCGTGTCCGACGGCGTGTTCTATTCGCGGCTCCACAGCGCGCATGGCGCGCGTTACTACAATCTCCCGATCGCGGACGATATCCCGGCGGCTCTGCGCGGCTTCCGGGAGGCGACCGGGGAGGCGGCGCCCACCTTCTGCACGATCCCGGAGGAGTATCTGTCCGTGTTCCGGGAGATTTTTCCGGGCTGCGGCGTGTCCTACCAGGAGGAGTTTTCCGACTATCTGTTTCGCTATGACGACCTCGCCGGGCTGCACGGAAAGAAATACAGCGGGCAGCGCAACCAGATCAGCCAGTTCAAGCGCGCCAACGAGGACTGGAGCTTTACGCCGCTGGGCGAGGATATGCTGGGTGAGGTGAGGGAGTTCTTCCTCCGTAAGTATCTGCCCGAGAGCGCGGACGGCGCGTATGAGCGCGAGGAAAACCGCAAGGTCCTCGAGGTGCTTGACAATTTCCGCGCCTACGGCTTCTCCGGCGGCGTGCTGAAAGCGGGCGGCGCCGTCGTGGGCTTCTCGCTCGGAGAGATCATCGGGGACACGCTCTATGTCCACATCGAGAAGGCCGACCGCGGCTGCAAGGGCGCGTACCAGATGCTCGTCAACCAGTTCGCGGCGGCGCAGCGGCAGGAGCAGCTGCTTTACATCAACCGCGAGGAGGACATGGGAGATCCCGGCCTGCGCGCGTCGAAGCAGTCCTACCACCCCGTCGCGCTGCTGAAAAAGTTTGTCGTTAGGGTGGATAATAATGACTATAAGGTGGCGAAAAGCTAAAAAGCTTTTCGCCGCGCGGCTTTGC
>DFGE01000007.1:0-71714 GCA_002371675.1 Clostridiales bacterium UBA3758 | reverse complement strand
TTTCGCCATCCGATGGTCATTATCATGAAGCTTGTTGAGCTGAAGGAAGAGAGACTCGAGGAACTTGAACAGCACCCCATTTGTTAGACAGTATGGTATACTACTAACAAGTGGGGTGTTGTTCAAGACGACGCTGCAATTTTAATGGCAAAACGGCTGTGATCGTCGATGATGTCCAGAGGGTAGCAGTATTTGCCATCCTTCGTCAAAAACTCGCCCTTGAAATCTGCCTGCCACATCTCATTACAGGCGTCTTTTTCATAGCGGAGATATGCCTTCCGCTTCTGAGACTCTTCCTCTTCGATACAGCCATAACGGTTCAAGACGGCATTCACGGTTCGAGCGCTCGGCACACCGTCAAGTCCCTCATTTTCTAACACCTGCTTGATCGTTCTGGAGCCCCAGCCTGGGTTTTCTTTTCGCACGCGGAGGATCTGTGCTTCCATCTCCGGCGGCGTCTTATGAGGGATATGGTGTGGCTCCCGGCTGCGATCCGATAGTTCTTCGCCGGCCTCATAGCGTTCCAGCCACTTATACCCTGTTTTTCGTGTTATCCCGTATTCCCGACACACTGCGCTGAAATTGCTGCTGTGTGCTGCAGTTTCGGCGAAACCTTCTCTTTGTTCTTTCACAGTTCTGCTCTCCCACGGCATCTTTACCAGCTCCCTGCTTTTTGATGCCTTTTATTGTACTACAGAACTGTATACCATGTCCCTTCACACCTGTTTACTATCTTACTTCACTGTACAGCTTGCCCCTCCCGCGGTCCATGCACCACGCCTGACGGCTTTGCACCCGTAGGGGACGGCGTCCCCGACGTCCCGCTGTCGGACGCGCACCCAGGTACGCCCGCACCCGTAGGGGCGGCTATCAGCCGCCCGCGGTTTCGCACCCCGGAGGGAACGCCGGTTTCCTTTGCCGAAAATGTGATATAATCGGGAAAACGGGCCGTCGGGGACGCCGGCCCCTACAAACGCGGATGACGGGCCGTCGGGGACGCCGGCCCCTACAAACGTCGATAACGTGCCGTCGGGGACGCCCGCCCCTGCGGGGTATAAAACGGGCGGCAGGTTGCCGCCCCTACGATGGCTTCGCAACTCACGGGCGGCAGGTTGCCGCCCCTACGGAGGATAGGGAGGCATGGCCATGGATCTGCCGAAACGGAAACGAATCCGATTGCAGGCTTACGATTATTCCACCCCCGGCGCGTATGAGCTGACTTTACGGCACGATCGTCGGGTACAGGACGGCGTAAACCTCCTTGTAGCTCATCCCGCTGTCGACATGGGGGCTGTAGACCATGTTGAGCATCAGCCAGTCGATCTCGGAGAGCTCCTGCACCTCGGTCCAGGGCTGGTAAACGATGCTGTCGGCATAGAGCGTATGATCGTTTGAGAGCCCCAGCACGCCGACAAGCTCCTCCCGCATGAGGTGGTTGCGCTGCCGCTGATTGGTCACGTCGTTGGCAAGGGCGATCCGGCCCGCGGCCATCTCGCCGGACGCGTAGTTGCTGTAGGAAAAATAGCCCCAGTTGCCCTCTACATAGGAGTTGACATGCGCGGCCATGGAATTGAGCGGCACATAGTAGATTGTGACGTTGGCCTCCTGCTCCGCGCTGACCCGCGTCACGACGGGCAGCAGCGGTACGCGGAACGACAGCTCCATCAGAAAGGCGTTCAGCTCGCGGAGGTCGTCGCTCGTCGGGCTCCCGCCGGCATAGACCTTGATCTCGTTCTCCCAGCGGCAGAGCGTGCTGCGGTCGCTGTTGTATTCCGCCGAAAAGGCGCACACGCCGAGGCAGGAGAGCGCCTGCAGTTTTCCGTCCTGCGCGTCCCGCGGGGCAAAATCGGAGGCCGGGGAGGCGCTGCCCAGCGTGGCGAACACCATGAGAAGCGCCAGGACAACAAGCAGAAATCTTTTCATGGAAGTGCTCCTTTCCGCGCGGAGAAAGAGACGCGCAGCTCGTTTTGATGGCAAAACTATAGCAGTTTTTGCCCCGCTTGTAAACCGGCAGCCACGGGCTGCGGGCGAAAAAGCCAGGGACGCTGCGGTTTTTTGTCCGCGGCACTTGTAAGTACTTCAAAAAACCGCTATAATATATGATACACAGTGAAACTTACCGAGCACAGAAAAAAGAAAGGCAGGTGGCGGCAGTATGCAGGATAGCTTTGGGCGCGGGATCACCTATCTGCGCCTGTCCGTGACGGAGCTGTGCAATCTCCGGTGTCGCTACTGCATGCCGGAAGAGGGCGTGTGCAAAAAGCGCCACGAAGAGATGCTCACCCAGGAGGAGATGCTCCAGGCGGTGCGCGCCGCCGCCTCGCTCGGGATCACAAAACTGCGCATCACGGGCGGCGAACCGCTCGTCAAGCCCAATATCGTGGAGCTCTGCCGCGGCGCCGCCGCGACGGAGGGGATCCGCGAGGTCTGCCTCACCACCAACGGCACGCTCCTGCCGCAGCTCGCCGTCCCGCTCCGGGAGGCCGGCGTCAAGCGGCTCAACATCAGCCTCGACACGCTGGACGCGGAGAAATACCGCCGCATCACCCGGCTCGGCTCGCTCGAGCAGGCCCTCGCCGGGATCGAGGCCGCGCTGGACGCGGGCTTTGAAAAGATCAAGCTCAACACCGTGCTCATCGGCGGCTTCAACGACGATGAGATCCCGCAGCTGGCGGAGCTAACGCGCCGCTGGAACCTGGATCTGCGCTTTATCGAGCTCATGCCCATGCTGGATTCCGACGAATTCGGCCCCGAGGCCTTTCTGCCCTACACCGTCGTCACGGAGAAGCTGCCGCAGCTTGTCCCGGCCGCGGCGGACGGTGGCGTCGCCAAGCTCTTCCGGCTCCCCGGCGCGCAGGGCAACGTCGGCCTCATCAGCCCCGTCAGCGCGCATTTCTGCGCCGAATGCAACCGCATCCGCCTCACCGCGGACGGCAAGCTCAAGCCCTGCCTCCACTCCTCCGCCGAATTTCCCATCAAGGGGCTAGACTATGAGGGCATGCGCGAGCAGATCAAAACCGCCATTCTCGCCAAGCCGCAGTGGCACGGCGCGCTGGATTACAGCCACCACAGTCAGGCAAAGCGAAACATGAATCAGATCGGAGGCTGAACACATGCAATACACAGCAGCAGTCATCACCGTCAGCGACAAGTGCTCCCGGGGCGAGCGCGTCGATACCAGCGGCCCGGCTGTCAGCGCTATGCTGGAGGGCGCGGGCTTCACGGTCGCGCGCACGGCCGTGGTGGCGGACGAGGACGCCCTGATCCGCCGGGAGCTCATCCGCTGCGCGGATGAGGAGAAGATCCACCTCGTCGTGACCACGGGCGGCACGGGCTTTTCACAGCGGGACGTCACCCCGGAGGCGACGCTCGCCGTCGTCGAGCGGCTCACGCCCGGTATCCCCGAGGCCATGCGCTACGCGAGCCTGCAGATCACCCCGCGCGGCTGCCTCAGCCGCAGCGCCGCCGGCATCCGCGGCAAGACGCTGATCGTGAACCTCCCCGGCAGCGAGCGCGCCGCGAAGGAGAACCTCGCCGCCGTGCTCGAGGCGCTGGTGCATGCCATGGACATGCTCTGTGCCGACGGCTCCAGCGACCACAGCCACCAATGACAGAACAGAATAAACACCACGGGGCTCCGGTTTCTCGGAGCCCCGTGGTCCTTCATGGGCATTTTACGGCAAAGCGGGGAGCAAGGCTCCCCGTACCGCCTATTCCTTTTCTCCCGCGCGGCGGCGCATGTAATCGCTGCCGGCCATCGCGCTCTCCAGCGCCTCGCGCACGTAGCCGCGCTGTTCGGGAGAGAGCTTCTCCAGCGAACGGAACATCGGCGAGAAATGCCAGCCGATCTGCTGCGCATAGTCCTCGTACAGGGCGCGGCCCAGCGGGGTGACCGAAACGCTCAGCTCGCGCCCGCTGCCGGGCATGGGCGCCTTTTCCACCAGGCCCTTGGCCTCCAGCCGTTGGGTGATCTTGGTGAAGTTGCTGCGCGTGATGCCGAGGCGCTCGGCGATGCGGCTCATGTTTTCGCAGCGCTCCTCGTTCTCCAGCAGGTACTCGAGCACCTGGATCTGGGAATAGGAGTAGGCGACCTCGCCGAAATGCATTTTTTCCTGCCGGTAAACCCCGGCGTAAATGTTGCAGTAGTGGATCAGCGCCTCCACCACGTCGCGATATTCGCCCATCCATTCCAGCTTCACGTCCGTACCGCCTCCCTTGGTCAGAGTATACTAAATCCCCAAAAAAAGTGCAAGAGATTCTGATAAAAACTTACAAAAAACTGTTGCAATTGCCGGAGGACAGCAGTATAATATAATAAAGTTTCCTGTGGAAACAAACAGAAAAATCACAACAGGAGGAAAGAGCATGAAAATCAAGAAAAGAACCCTGGTCGTGCTGATCATCGCTCTCGTGCTGATCCTGGCGGGCAGCCTCGTCGCGGGCGTGTTCAACTCGAGCATGGGCAGCGTAAAAGTGACCCGCATCTCCTTCGACGGCGGCCACGGCACGCTGAGCGGCCTGCTCTACATGCCTAAGGACGCCTCTGCGGAGAATCCCAAGCCCGCCGTCATCGTGACGCACGGCTACCTCAACTCCGCCGAGATGCAGGACGCCAACGCCATCGAGCTGAGCCGCCGCGGCTTCGTCGTCCTGGCGCTCGACCAGTATGACCACGGCCATTCCGCCCTCTCCCGCGAGAACTACAACGGCGAGGACTTCTTCGGCATGTGGGCTCCGTTCTGGATCAACTCCATGAACGACGCCGTGCAGTACATGTATGAGCAGCCCTTCGTCCTCAAGGACGCGGCCGGCAACGGCATCCTCGGCGTGACCGGCCACTCCATGGGCGGCTTCTCCAGCACCGTCGCCATGGCGATGGACGAGATGCAGGCGGCCGAGACCGGCGTGCGCAAGATCTACGCGGGCCTCACCGAGGGCTCCGACTTCATGTACACGGGGCTGATCGGCTTTGACGCCGCCACCTGCGACGCTCTCGGCGGCGGGCGCATCATGGGCAAGGTCGCCGCGCAGTACGACGAGTTCTTCTTCAACGACCCGGCCGTCTCGGGCGGCACGGTGCGCCATAAGGACTATGTCTCCACGCCCGACGGCATGACCTTCCTGCAGCTGACCGAGCCCGGCCAGCCCAACACCTGGTATCCGAGCACGGACGGCGGCCGCCGCATCATCTACGAACCGCCCCAGACCCACCCCTGGAATCACTTCTCCGCCACCACCACCGGCTACGCCATGTATTTCTATCAGGACGCCTTTGCCGATTACGCCGACAAGCTCAATCCCATCGACCCGGGCGACCAGATCTGGCAGGGCAAGGAAGCCGCTGAGTGCGCCGCGCTCGTGGGCTTTGTAATGCTCATTATCGCCGTGGCCTCTATCCTCATCGAGATCCCCGTTCTCAACAAGGCCAAGTCCGGCGAGCTCGCCGTGCAGCCCTCCGTCAGCGGTGCGGGCAGCAAGTTCGGCACCCTGGCGCTGCTGCTGTGCCTGATCCTGATCCCGGCGATCTTCTTCTCCCCGCTGATGGACGGCGGCGCCGGCAGCGACATGGTCATGGTGCTCTGCTATGTCGGCTGCGCCTTTGCCATCGCCGGCCTCTTCGGCATCTTCTTCAGCTTCGCAGAGAAGGAACGCCGCAGCGCCTACCTCGTCGGCAGCATCTGCACGATCGTCGCAGGCCTCGCGCTCGCGCTCGTCGCGAAGTTCCCGATGTACAACACCAGTGCCTACTGGTCCGCGATCGGCATCAATTCCATCGCCTACTGGACCATCGCCTGCGCGCTCATCTCGCTGCTGGCGATGTGCGCGGTGTTCGTCGTCTCCAAGGCCAAGGCCGGCGCGAACTTCCGCACTTACGGCGTGACCTTCAACCCGCTGACCATCATCATGTCCCTCATCGTTGCGGTCCTGACCTACGTCATCGCCTACGCGGTGCTCTTCCTGATGGATCTGCTCTTCAAGGCCGACTTCCGTATCTGGACCTTTGCGTTCAAGACCTTTGACTTCAACATCCTGCCCCACATCCTGCGCTACCTGCCCACCTTCCTGCTGTTCTACACGGTGTCCACCGCGGCCATCACGGTCAACACCAACACCGAAAAGCTCAAGGGCTTCTGGGGCTACCTCGTGGCAATCGCGCTCAACGCCGGCGGCCCGATCCTCTGGCTGGCCTACCAGTACGGCATGCTCTTTGCCAAGGGCGTCGCGGCCTTCCCCGGCGCCGCGCTCTCCGGCATCATGATGGTCGCCATGGTGCCCACGCTGTCCATCGCTGCCATCATCTCCCGGAACCTCTACAAGAAGACCGGCAACATCTGGCTGCCTGCCTTCCTCAACGCCATGCTCATGACCACCATGACCATCGCCAACACCATGGTCGCCTTCAAGTAAAACGACCGCACAAAGCATATAATAGCCAGCTACGCCCCGGTCTCATGACCGGGGCGTCGTTTTGTCGTTGGACTTCTTATTTCGATCGCTGCGCCGCGCAGCGAATCAGATGCATAATCGCACGCAAACGGCATATGCTTTCTGCGGGTGATGAATATGAAAAAAGGCAGATGGAAGGTCTATGCCGCCTGGATCGCGTTCACCGAGGCCGTCGGCGCCGCCGCGGGGCTTCTGACGCGGGAGGACGTGAAGCTCTATGAGTCGACGATCCGCAAGCCGCCGCTCTCGCCGCCGGGCTGGGTCTTCCCCGTCGTCTGGTCGCTGCTCTATGCGTTGATGGGCACGGGCGCGGCGCGCATCAGCCTGACAGAGCCCTCCGAAAAGAGGAGGCGCTGCCTGCGGCTGTATCTCGCGCAGCTGGGGCTCAATTTTCTCTGGCCCTTCCTGTTTTTCGGCCTGCAGGCCTTTTCCTTCGCGTTTTTCTGGCTGGTTCTGCTCTGGGCGCTCCTGGTGTGGATGACGCTCTCCTTCCGCGAGCTCGACCGTCCCGCCGCGTATCTGCAGATCCCGTATCTTGTCTGGGTCTTTTTCGCGGGCTATCTCAATTTCGGGGTATGGATGCTGAACGGCTCGTGACGGACGCGCCGCGGCTCTGCAGCTATCGGAAAGACGGATGAAAAAAAGACAGGCCCGCAGGCCTGTCTTTTTTGCTTATAAGCTTGGATTACTTGATGTTGCCCTGATCGTTGACGGTAACGACGGTGGCGTTGTCAGCAGCAGTGATGGAGATGTCGTTGTTGACAGTGATCTCGCCCTTGAACATAGCGGCGACGAGGTCGGCGTAATCCTCAGCGGTGAAGCCCTCACCGAACTGGGTGGAGCCGGCCAGCTGGACGTAGTTCTCAGCGGGGATCTCGGAGACGAGGCCGAGGTTCTCGACCTGGCCGCCGACGAACTTGCCGTCGACAACAGCCTGGAGCAGGGTGTTGACAGTGGCGGCGAGGCCCTTCATGGCGGAGGTGACGGTCATGCCGGCACCATAAGCGCCGTCGATGGTAGCGGCCTGGTCAACGTCAACGCCGATGACCTTACCGCCGACCTTGGCAGCAGCCTCAGCAGCAGAGGTGAAGATGCCGCCGCCGCAGGCGAAGACGATCTCCGTGCCGCCGGCGTACCAGGTATCCATAGCGGCGGTGATGTCAGCGTCGCCGTAGAACTGGTTGCCGTAAGCGTAGTTGATGGTGACGTCGGCGCCGAGTTCGGCAGCAGCGGCGTCAGCGCCCTGAATAAAGCCGTAGCCGTAGCGGATAACGGCAGGAACAGCCATGCCGCCCAGGAAGCCGAGCTTGGTGTAGCCGAGCTTAACGGCAGCAACACCGGCCATGTAGCCGCAGAGCTCTTCCTGGTAAACAGCGGAGTAGAGGTTGGCGGGGAGGGTCTCGAGACCGGCGGAGGTCAGGTCGTACTCAGAGACGTCCAGCGCGATGAAGGTGACGTCCGGGTTGGCAGGAGCGGTCTTGGCGATGGCGGCGGCGAAAGCGTAGCCGGGCATCACGATGACGTTGTAGCCTTCGTCAATGGCGTCCTCGATGGAGCTGATGCGGTCCTCGTCGGAGTCAGAACCGGGCTTGAAGTAGGTGAAGTCCAGGCCGTTGGCTTCGCAGTAGGCCTTGCAGGCTTCGTAGGTGGTCTGGTTGAAGGACTGGTCGGTGATATCGCCGTAGTCGGTGATCATGGCGACCATGGGGGCCTCAACCTCGGCAGCGGGCTCCTCGGCGGGCTCTTCGGCAGCGGGCTCTTCGGCAGCGGGGGCCTCAGCAGCGGGCTCTTCGGCGGGCTTCTCAGCGGGAGCAGCCTGCTGACCGCAGGCGGCCAGAGCGAAGACCATGCACAGAGCAAGAAGCAGTGCGAGAATCTTTTTCATTTTTCTTCCTCCATAAAGTATTTTGGATACAAATCCGGTCGGGAGTATACCCCGATCCTCGGATATTATAGCATGAACCAAAGGGGTAATCAAGGACAATATTCAACAAAAAACTGTACTTTGCAGCCGGAAACTTCGGCGGCATGAACGAGTTCGGAACATTGCGCGGCGCGGCGCCGGCGAACCGGGAGGCCGCGCCGCGCTGCGGCACGCGCCTCAACGGCTGCTCGGCCCGGGGTCGAGATCTCCGAAGATCAGATCGTCTATATCCTTTTCCATGCCTCTCGCCTCCTCTTTTTCAGCAATCCGTACAGTCTATGTTCCGGGCGGGGAAAAAATGCCGGGAAAGACTCGCGCGGATTCTTTCCTCCTCCGATAAGTTTTCCTTGAAACGCCGGGAGAATTGCGTTATAATGCTCTGGCTATCAATTTGCACATAAAAGGATGCGATTCAACATGAGTGCTTCAACCGAAAGAAAAAACCGTATCGCCGCCCGTGAGGCCGGTACGGACAAAAAGCTCCTGGCCCGCCAGGAGGAGCTGGCAAAGCAGAAGAAGAGCCGCCTCAGATGGACGCTCGCCATGATCGGCATTGCCCTGCTGATCCTCGCCATCATCGTCACGAACTCCGCCGCCTTCTACCGCATGATCCCCGCTGTCCGCGTCGGCGACAGGACCTTCTCCGCCGCCGAGGTCAAGTTCTTCGCCGGCAACTACAACTCCTACGCCCAGTACTACGGCGCGGACTTTGCGAACATGATGGCCGAGAACGATATGCTCCGCATCGCCACGCTCAACAAGTACGCCGAGGAAAACGGCATTGCGCTTGATGCAGACGATCTCGCCTCCGTTGAGGCGCAGATAAGCTCTATGAAGGAGAGCGCCGAGGCCAACGGCTTCAAGAGCGTCAACCGCTTCCTCGCCGCCGTCTTCGGCAAGGGCGTCAACGAGAATGTCGTGCGCGAGATGATGAGCGCGTCCGTCCTGGCCGACAAGGCCAACCAGACCCTGCAGGACGCCCAGGTCTACAGTGAGGGGCAGCTCGCCGAGGCTTACGCGGCCTTCAACGGCGGCAAGGATCTCTTCGACGGCGCTTACTTCTTCGTCAACGCCGACGACGGCAGCTCCGATCTCACGAACAGCATGTCCATCGCCGCTGCGCAGGCCGATTCCGTCATCTCCGCCTATGAGAACGGCGAGGGTGAGGACGGCGTCGAGCGCTTCAACGCTGCGCTCACGAGCGTGATCCCCGACGCCGCCGGCGCCTCCGTGCTCAGCGGCACTCCCGGCAGCAGCCTGCCCGCCGCCGCGCGCGACTGGTATGTTGACGAGGCGCGCCAGGCCGGCGACGTGATGGCCATCCGCAGCGAGACCGACAGCGAGCACGGCGTCTACCTCGTGCTCTTCCTCAACCGCGACAGCAACGACTACAACACCGTCTCCGTGCGGCACATCCTCTTCAAGGCTGAGGCCGCCGAGGACGGCAGCTACAGCGAAGAGGCCGTCGCCGCGGCGCAGGCCAAGGCGGAGGAAGCGCTTGCCCAGTGGCAGGCCGGCGAGGCCACCGAGGAGAGCTTCGCGGCGCTGGCCAACGAGCTGTCCGAGGACGCGGGCTCCAACACCAAGGGCGGCCTGTATGAGAACATCTACAGGGGCCAGATGGTCCCCGAGTTTGACGCCTTCTGCTTCGGCGGGCATCAGCCGGGCGACGTCGCCATCGTCCACGGTGACAATGGCAGTTACAACGGCTTCCATGTGATCTACTTCGTCGGTGAGGGCGACTCCTACCGCGACGTTCTCGCGCGCGAGAGCCTCAACAACGAATTCCTGGGCAACTGGATGGCCGAGCATACCAAGGATCTCGAGGTGGAGCACCTGGGCGGCTACAAGCTGGTCAGCGCCTGATCGGCAGTACAAAAAAGCGCGCTGCAAAACAGCGCGGAATAACAAAAGCACCAGTCAGGTCCCAGAAGGACTTGGCTGGTGCTTCTGTTTGCGTTGGAATTCCGGTGTGAAGACATTGCGATAAACCATAGAAGTTCGCGGCATTCCTGCCGTCATTATATAATAAAACTCCTCCGGAAAATCCGGAGGAGCAACCCCGCGCGTGCCGTGCCGGCTCATGAATAACCTGCACATAACGGCAGGTGGGTCGCCTAAGCCCTGTTTCGCTGCTTCCAACGTCCGGTTTCTGGCCGGGAGGCCTGCAATCCGCAGGGTCAAGTCGGCATCCCTTATAAGAGATGTGGGTTTAATGAGCCGCAAAGCCAAGGGCGTCACGAACACCGCAGGATTTCACTTTCCTATTATTCCTCTTCCTCGTCCTCGTCCGCGAAAAGGAAATTCATAAAGGCCTCGTACACCGCCTGCAGCTCTTCCTCGTCCTCCACGTCCTCAAACACGTCCTCGCCGTGTTCATCCGTCAGGGCGTGCAGAATGATCATGCCGTAATCCGGGTCGGTCTCCTCCATGTCGGCGGGCAGGAAAGCCACATAGGTTTTGCCGTTGAACTCCAGGCTGTCAAGGATCTCCAGTTCGGAGGTGTTGCCGTCTTCGTCTTCGATGGTGATGAAATCAGGGCCGAATTCTTCGCTCATGATTATTCCCTCCTGTCTTTGCTGCTCTCATTGTAGCGCATTCGTCGGGAGAAATCAAGGGGCACTTGTCGGCGGGCTCTCAGCGGCCGAAGTCCTCCAGCAGCATGAGCAGCTCCGTCTCATCCTCCACGGGCAGCCCCGCGCGGATCATCGCACGGTCCCCGCCGCGCAGCGTCTCGAGCTCGATCGGCGTCACGCGCAGCGGCTCGCCGCCCCGTCGCGAGGAGAACACCGCCACATGCCCTCCTTCCTCGCGCAGATAGAAGGCCGCGGAGCCGGCGCGGCTGCTGTAGAGCGCGTACACGTCCCGGGGGATCTGCGCGGCAGCCGCCGGGCGCAGGCTTCGGAAGGCCTCCGCCCCCGTGAACAGCGCCGCCGCCACGGCGCAGAGCATCAACGCCATCTTCATTCGCATTCCGAACGCTCCTTTTCTCTCCCCGCCGGACGCGCCGGCGGCGAGCTTTGTCTGTGATATATGGTTTATAATGGCGTGAATGCGGAAAAATATACTTGGGCGGCCGCTCCAATTCTTAAAATTTACAAATACGACATGCCGCATTGACAATCTATGGTATAATAACCGCAAGCGGTTATTATTCTTTATTTCAAGTCGTTTTTCTCGCCGCTGGCGCGGCAACCGAAAAACATGACATATTATACCATAGCCGCTTCGCATCTATGGTATAATAACCGCAAAGCGTTTATTATTCTGATCTCAAGTCGTTTTTCTCGCCGCTGGCGCGGCAACCGAAAAACATAGCATATTTTCGCATTGCAACACGATTTCCGCATTCCGCCGCTGCGCGGAAGCGTTTTTTCAAGGAGGTGACCGCAGCGCGATGGAAAAGGAACCGAGCAAGACCCGCAGCTCCCGTACAAAGGCAGGGACTGCCGTCAAGGTAGTCGGCGCAGCCGCCGACGCGACTTCCGGCGTCATCGGCGGTGTTTTCAAGGTTATCGGCACCATTCTGCTGGTTCTTCTGATTGCAGGACTGCTGTTTGCCTGTATTTTCGCCTATTACGTCAAAACCACGCTGACCCCCAAGATGGATATTTCCCTTGAGGACTTCCAGCTCAGCGAATCGAGCACCATCTGGTACCAGGACTATTCCGGCGCCTGGCAGCAGCTTACGACTCTCATCAGCACCACCAAGCGCATCTGGGTGGACTATGAGGAGATCCCCGAGGACATGGTGCATGCCGCGGTCGCCATAGAGGACAAGCGCTTCTACGACCACAAGGGCGTGGACTGGTACCGCACCGCGGGTGCCTTCGTGGAGATGTTCGCTCGCATGGAGACCAGCTACGGCGGCTCCACCATCACCCAGCAGCTCATCAAAAACCTCACCGGCAACGACCAGGTGACCATTCAGCGCAAGCTGACTGAGATCTTCGGCGCGTTGGAGCTGGAAAAGAAGTACGACAAGCAGGAGATCATGGAATGGTATCTCAACGCGGTCTACTTCGGCGAGAGCTGCTACGGCGTGCAGGCCGCGGCGCACACCTACTTCGGCAAAGACGTCTCGGAGCTGAGTCTGGCCGAGTGCGCCTGCATCGTGGGCATCACCAACAAGCCCACCTATTACGACCCCTTCTTCAGTGAGGAGAACAACAAGAAGCGCCAGGAGACCATCCTGCGCGAGATGTACGAGCAGGGCTATATCGACTATGAGCGCTATCAGCAGGCCGTGGCCGAGGAGCTGGTCTTCGCACGCAGCCCCGGCGAGAGCGGCACCACCCAGGTGTATTCGTATTATGAAGAGGTCGTCATCCACGACGTGATTCACGATCTCATGCAGGTCAAGGGCATCGGCGAAACCACCGCCAACACCCTGCTGCACAACGGCGGCTACCAGATCTACTGCTGCATCGACCCGCGCATCCAGAGCGTTGTGGACGCCATATATTCCGATCCCTCCAACATCCCGCATGCGAGCGGCGCCTCCCGGCAGCAGCTGCAGAGCGCCATCGTGGTGATGGATCCCTATGACGGGCGCGTGCTCGCGCTCTGCGGCGGCGTCGGGCAGAAGACGCTGAACTTCTCGCTCAACCGCGCCGTCCCGCGCAAGGTGGACGGCGTGGACTACAACGGCGCCGTGCGCTCCCCCGGCTCGTCCTTCAAGCCCCTGGCCTCCTACGGTCCGGCCACCGACCTCGGCCTCATCACGCCCTACACGCGTATCCTCGACTCGGCGAAGGGCTATCTGCGCGGGACCACCTGGTATCCCCACAACGACGACTACAACAACTACGGCCTGATCACCATTGAGCAGGGCATGATGTGGTCGCTCAACACCGTGGCGGCGCAGATCGTGGACATCCTGCCCAACGGCCCGCAGACCTCCTACGACTATCTCACCCAGCGCCTCGGCTTCACGAGCCTCGTGCAGGACGACATCGCCTATTCGCCGATGGCCCTCGGCCAGCTCACCAACGGCGTCTCCGTGCGCGAGATGTGCCAGGCCTACTGCGCCTTTGTCAACGACGGCGTGTTCACCTTCAGCCGCACCTACACCATGGTCACCGACAACAAGGGCAACGTCGTCATCGACAACGCCCCCGAGACCATCCAGGCCTTCAGCGAGAATACCGCCCACGTGATGACCTATATGCTGCAGAAGAACGTGGAGCAGGGCATCGCGGGCGAGGCCCGGATCTGGACCATGCCCGTCGGCGGCAAGACCGGCACCTCGGGCGAGCTCAAGGACCGCTGGTTCGCCGGCGTCACGCCCTACTATGTGGCCGTAGTCTGGACCGGCTTCGACACGCCGGAGACCATCCACGTCACCGGCAACCCAGCCGCGCGCATCTGGCGCAAGGTCATGAACCCCGTGCTCTCCGGCCTGGAATGGAAGGAATTTGACTATCCCGTGCTCTACGGCGACACCGGCATCTTCAACGTCGACGCGCAGCTCAACGGCGGCGTGACCTTCACCGAGGGCGACGATACCGGCGGTGTTGACTTCAGCGACGGTGGCGATACCGGCGGCGGAGACAGCGGCGGCACCATCATCTTCGGCTGAGTTTCCGCCCCGCTTCCGGGGCGGGAACTCCCGCTTTTCCCCTCCTGCGTTCCATTTCCGACATAAAACTCCTCGCTTTTCCCGGTGCTTCCCCCACTTTACCGCTTTTTTCCACCCTATTGCGGTTGACTTTCCTTTCAATTTATGTTACATTTTGATTACAATTCTTGGAGGTGCTATTTTGGCTAACACATTGGAGTACAAGGGTCATCCTCTTCAGAGGACGGGCAACATCATCTACTACGGCAGCTTTGCCGACAAGTACATCATCATGATGCAGATCCTCGAGACCAAAAAGGTGAAGGATCTGGACGTTGCGACCAAAGTTTCCGTACAGCTCCAGCTCACCGATCCGTCCATCAAAACGAGGGACAAGATCACGAAGAAGAGCGAGAAATCCAGCCTTTACGCCGCGATGGACGTCGCCGCCGTGTGGCTCGACCGCGCTCTGAACGCCAAATAACCCGTTCCTTCGGGTCTCCGGAAAATACAGAAAGAGAAAAGGGATCTGTTACCATGCGCAAGAAGATCTTCCGTACGCTCCTTGCGGGTCTGCTGCTGAGTGCGCTGCTGATTATCCCCGCCTACGCGGAGAGCGCCCTCGTGACCGGGAGCGACGTGAACGTGCGCACCGGCCCCGGCACCGGTTATCCGGTGATCGACTGTCTGCCCAAGGGCAGCTACGTCAGCGTGACCGATCGCTCCAACCCCGACTGGTATGCCGTGAGCTATGCGACGATCAGCGGCTACATGTCCTCGCGCTACCTCAGTGTCCAGCAGGCGGAGGCCCCGGCCGTGACGCCTGACAGCGGCAGCGGCCAGATCAACGCCATGTTCGTCCGCTTCCGCAGCGGGCCGGGCTCCAACTATTCGATCCTCGCCGAGTACAACAAGGGCAAGCCCCTCACCATCACCGGCATCTCCGGCGAGTGGACGGCCTGCGTCATCGACGGGACCGCAGGCTACATCTTCTCCCAGTATGTGACGCGCGGCAGCGTTGACAACGGCGCCACGATCATCTTTACCGATCCCCCGGCCGAGAGCGAGTCCCCTGCGCCGGCTGAGACGGAGATCCCGGCCGTGAGCGAAGCGCCCGCGCCCAGCGAGGCGCCTGCGCCCACCGCCGCCCCTGCGCCGACGGACGCACCCGCGCCCAGCGCCGCGCCGACTGCTGCACCGACCGCGGCTCCCACGCCGGAGCCGACGCCCGAGCCCACCCCCGAGCCGACGCCGACGCCGGTTCCGACTCCGTCCTTCACCGTGACGCCCGTGGCCGCGAAGCCCGGCACCATCGGCGGGGACTATGTCCGCTTCCGCAGCGGGCCCTCGACCAGCTATTCGATCCTTGGCACCTATAACAAGGGCAAGGAGCTCACTATCACCGGCATTTCCGGTGACTGGACGGCCTGCCGCATCGACGGCAAAGAGGGCTTTGTCTATTCCCAGTATGTGAGAGAGACCGTCGCCGCGCCGGAGCCGACGCCCGCGCCCACCGCGGCTCCCGTCACCCAGGAGCCCGGCTACATATCCGGCAACAACGTCCGCCTGCGCTCCGGTCCCTCGATGAGCTCCTCGATCATCACCGAGCTCTTCTACGGCAACGCCGTCACCATCACCGGCGTCTCGGGCGACTGGACGGCTGTGCTCTACAACGGGCAGCCCGGCTATGTCTTCAGCCAGTATGTCCAGAAGGGCAGCTACAGTGCCGGCCCCGTCTCCGGCGGCAGCACGACGCCCTCTGCCCCCGGCGCGTCCGGGCAGCAGATCGTCGATTACGCCATGCAGTACCTGGGCTACCGCTACAGCTGGGGCGGGAAGGACCCCTCCACCGGCTTTGACTGCTCGGGCTTCACCTACTACGTCTTCGGGCACTTTGGCTACTCGCTCAACCGCATTGCCTGCGACCAGGCGATCAACGGCGTCCATGTCGACGCCTCGAACCTCCAGCCCGGCGACCTGCTCTGCTTCTATTCCAGCAGCAGTTACATCGGCCACGTGGGTATTTACATCGGCAACAACCGCTTTATCCACGCCGCCAACTCCTCCACCGGCGTCATCATCTCCGAGCTCTCCGGGTATTATTCCACCCGCGGCTTTGAGGCGCGCCGCATTGCGTAAAACAAAGTCAAAGTCATAAAAACGCTCCCGGTTCCTTTGGAACCGGGAGCGTTTTCTAAAGAAGGCTCAGCCGACGGCGTGGTTCGTGCCGATCATCAGGCAGGACGAGCTCTTGCCCGGATAGGCAAAGCCCTGCAGCTCGATATACATCGGCACGCCCTCCTGGTCGCCCTCGAAATAGACCGTGACGTAGGGGCCGCGCCACAGCTCGCTGACAAGCGTGCCGCCGTCGAACTGCACGTCCTCATAGCCGTAGAAGACGTCGTTCGTGAAGTCGATGCTGTAGCCCGCAAAGCCCCAGTATTCGCAGAGCAGCGCGCAGAGCTCGTCGAGCGTCTGCCCCTCGGGCACGAGCTCGCAGACATTGTCGCGCAGCCATGCGGTCCCGCTCTCCCACTCGATGGCGTCTCCGACAGCAGGGTCGTTCTCGTCGGCGTTGGCCGTGAAGGCCACCTCGTAGATCTTGCCGTCCGCCATGTCGATCATGCACTGCAGCCAGCCGTCCTCCCGCGGGATCTGCACATCATAGCGGGGCTTGAGGATGCGGTGGAAGAAATAGCCGCCGAGATCGCGCTCCTCCTCGCAGCGGGTCACGCGCACTTCATCCGAGTCCAGCAGCAGGGGGCTCTGCGGCACGATGATGCCCATCTCCTCCCAGACGCCGAGCTCCTCCTCCACTGCGGCCAGCGCCATCTCCGGGCTGCCGATGAGATCGCTCGCCGCGTAGGCGGTCACGGACAAAAAGCAGGTGAGGATCGCCGCGATCAGCACGATGCGGACGATGTTTTTCTTTTTTCCTGCGGCATGTGCGCCGCCCTTTTCATTGATTTTCATACTCGAAACAACCTCCATTACCAGTTCGTCGTCGATCTGGCCCATGGCGTCGAGGAAATGCAGCGCTTTCATAGCAGACCCTCCTTCACGAGGTGTGCGTGCAGCTTTTTCCGGCTCCGGTGCAGGGAGGATTTAACGGTGTTTTCCTTGCGGCCGAGCCGCGCGGCCACCTCCGCGACCGGAAGCATGAGCCAATAGCGATACGAAAAAATCAAGCGGTCTTCCCTGGGGAGCGTATGGAGGAATCGGCTGATCCCCGCGGCCAGCTCCTTCGTCTCGAGCTCGCGCTCCACGGAGAAATCGGAGGCCAGACAGGCGTCCAGTTCGCCGAGGATCCGCTCACCCTCGCCGCCGCCGCGCTTTGCGGCAAGGCGTGCGCGCAGGCGGTCGAAGCTGAGGTTGCGGACGATGCGGAAGAGAAAGGCCGGGAAAAAACGCGGCCGCTCGGGCGGGACGGCGTTCCAGAGGGCAAGGTAACTGTCGTTGACGCACTCCTCGGCGGTCTCCGGATCGCTGACGATGCCGCAGGAGACGCTCCGGCAGCGACCGCCGTATTTCTCGTCCGTCTCGCGGATTGCCTGTTCGTTCCGCAGCCAGAACAGGTCGATGATTTCTGTGTCTTCCATGTGCTCTCCTTTGTGCGCGGACACCGGCGAAGGTACCGTGCCGGTATCCGCAAGAACGTTCTCACCCTATAAGACGGAAAATGCGGCGCTGAGGTTGCAGGAGCAGGCAAAAATTCATCCTCGTCCGGCAGGCTCACGCCGGACAGGCGGGCAGCGCCATGACCGCTCCGAAGTCGGAGCGGTCATGGCGCTGTTTTCGTTTGGCGCAATCGGTCGGCTCAGCCGACCGTCTGCAGCTTGTCGTTGAGCTTGCGGTAGATGCGGCGGACGAACCAGGGCTCGCTGGAGGCAGCCAGCGCGCCCTCCAGCGTGTACCAGCCGACGCCGCTGTTCTCCGCCTCGCAGACGGATAGGCTGTCCTCCTCGGAGGCCTCGAGCAAATAGGTCACGTTGAGGTGCAGATGGCTCGAGACGTATTCCCCGCGCTTCTCGTGGCCGTCCACAGTCAGCACCTCGAGGGAATAGATCTCCTCCGAGACGGGTCTCACGTGCCGCACGCCTGTCTCTTCGCGCACTTCGCGCAGCGCGACCGCAAGCAGATCCGTCTCCCCGTCGGCGTGGCCGCCGGTCCAGGACCAGGAGTCGTAGATGCGGTGGTAGACCAGCAGCACCTTGTCGCGCGCGGGGTTCACCACCCAGGCCGAGGCCGTCATGTGCGCGACGCGGTTCTCACGCAGGAAGGCGTCGTCGTTCTTCGCAAGGAAGTCCAGAATAAAGCGCTTGTCCTTCTCCTCCTGTTCGTTGAAGGGGACATAGGCGCGGATATCGTCAAGAATTTTCATGTTGCCACCTCATAGACATCCCCGCGCAGATGCAGGAAGGTGGGCAGCTCCCGCCTCACCTCGGCGATGCGCTCGAGATCGAGCTCCGCGCAGAGGATCTGTTCCGTCTCGTCCGCGCCGGCGATCACGCTGCCAAAGGGGTCGGCCACCAGGGAATGCCCCCAGCACTCGTAGGAGAAGCCCTCGTAGCGCGCGGCGGAGGCTGCGGCGACGAAGCACTCATTGTCCACGGCGCGGGTGCGCAGCGTGCTCTCCCAGTGCGCGGGGCCGGTTTTCATGTTGAACTGCGCGGGCAGGAAGATGATCTGCGCGCCGCGATTGGCCATGGCGCGGAAGAGCTCCGGGAAGCGCACGTCAAAGCAGACGGCGGCGCCCATCTTGCCCCAGGGGGTGTCGAACACGGTCACGGCGTTGCCGGGCGTAAAGGTGTCGGACTCGCGGAAGCGCATGCCCGGCAGGTCGATATCAAAGAGGTGCACCTTGCGGTGCCGGGCAATCTGCCGCCCCTCCCCGTCGAAGACAAAGCAGGTATTGTAGAGCCTGTCGCCCTCCCGCTCCGGAACGGAGCCGCCCACGAGCAGCATGCCCGTCTCCCTGGCCCAGGCCGAGAGCGCCTTGACGGTCTCCTCGTGGCCCAGCGCGGCGAACTGCCGGAAGTAGCGCCCGGCATACGGGCAGTTGAACATCTCCGGCAGCACGGCGATCTGCGCGCCGCAGCGGGCGGCCTCGCGCAGCATCGCGCCGGTCTTCTCCATGGTGGCGTCCAGCTCCGTCTCGGTGCGGAGCTGGCAGATGGCGAGCTTGAGTTTCGTTTGGTTCATAGCGCCTCCAGATAGCCCGCCACGTCGAAGGGGCGAGTCTTCTCGTCCTTGCGCAGATAGAGCGGATGGTGCGGATGCCCGGCCTTGGAGCAGCAGCCCGCGCAGAGCCAGCGCGCGCCGTATTCCCCGCCGATCTGCGCCATCTCCCGCACGCAGCCGGGCAGGTAATCGCGCTTTTCGATGATCGTTCCCCAGGCCGCCCAGACGGACGGGGCGACGCCGTTTCGCGCCGTCTCGGAGAGGACATAGCGGAAGGCCGCCATGTTCTCGCGGTGCAGGCGCTCGTTGAGCGTCAGGTCCATGTCGTCGGGCCGGGTTGCGCGCTGCGCATAGACGTTGAACATGATCCAGCTGTCAAAGCCGTTGCCCGCGGCGATGCGGGAGACGGATTTGAGCGTGGGGTCGAGGTCGTCCGGCGCGGCGGTGGAGGGGTTAATGCCGATGCAGATCAGCGGATCGCGCCCGCGCGTGCCCAGAATGTATCGGTACTCGGTGTAGAAATCCGGCACATAGAGCCAGGTTTCGGCGTCGTAGCCGCCGCTCTTCCCGGAGAGCGCCAGCGCTTCGGGAAAGGAGAGCAGCTCAACGGTCTGGCTCGCGCCGCTCGGAATATGCATAGGCTCCTCCTTCAAACGGCGGGATGGCGAAGCGCGCCCGGCGTTTCGCCATCCCATGATCATACATATGTTATCCCAGCAGCCACACGAGCAGCGGGATCGTCAGCAGTGATAGGGCGGTGTTCTGCAGCGTGCCCTCCGCGGAATAGACGGCGTCCTTCCCGTACTGCACGCAGAGCACCGTCACCAGCACGCCGCTGGGGCTGCCGGAAATGATGACGCAGGTCATCAGCAGGACAGGGTCGGCCGTCAGCATGCGGCAGACGAGCCAGGTGAGCAGCGGCGCCACGAGCAGCCGCAGCGCGCTCACCGCGTAGAGCGAGGGCTTGCGGAAAGCGTCCAGCAGGCTCACGGAGCCGAGCGTCGCGCCGATGACGATCATGCTCATGGGCATGGAGGCCCCGGCGGTCGAGGCGATGAGGCCGCGCAGCATCTGCGGCACAGGGAGCTTCAGCAGGAAAATGAGCAGCGAGAGGATCGTCGCGATCATGGGGACGGTGAACATGTCCTTCACGCGCAGCTTGCCCTTGCCGCTCATCATGCGCCAGATGCCATAGGTATAGAGCAGAAGGTTGAAGGGCAGGCAGCTGAGCGAGACATAGAACACGGCCTGCGCGCCAAAGAGACTGTCCACAACGGGCAGCGCGATGAACATGCTGTTCGTCACGGCGGCGAGAAGCTCGAAAACAGGCTTCTGATCGGGGCCGAGGCGCGTCGGCCAGACGCCGAGTGCGGCGACGATATAGCAGATGAGCTGCGAGAGGCAGATCACCAGGAAGGTCTGCCCGAGCTCGGCGAGGCTCAGCTCCATGTCCACCGTGAGGACGGAATTGATGATCGCGCAGGACATGAAGACATTGAGCACCAGCGCGCTCGCAGCCCTGGTGAATTCCCGGTTGAGCATGCCCCGGCGCGCGCCGAGATAGCCCACGATCATCAGCACCAGGAAGACGACCATTTTGTTGACAAGAGCGGTAATATCCATATGCTTCCTCAGATATGCACAATGAGCTTTGCGATAAAGATATAGATAAGCAGGGAGACGGCGTCAGTCAGCGTGGAGATGAGGGGGTTGGCCATGACGGCCGGGTCGAGCCCGATCTTTTCCGCGCCGATCGGCAGCAGGCTGCCGACGATCTTGGCGAACATGACGATAAAGACGATGGAGATGCTGACCGTGGCCGCGATATAGACGGTGATGTTGGCATTGCCGAGGAGCATGCCGTCGAGCAGGAGCATCTTGAAGAAGTTCACCACCGCGAGCGTCAGCCCGCAGAGGATCGCCGTGCCCCACTCCTTCCAGAGCACCTTGAGCGCGTCGGCGGGCTCGATGTCCCCCAGGGAGAGGCTGCGGATGACGGCGGTGGCCGCCTGCGCGCCGGAGTTGCCGCCGGTGCCCATGAGCATGGGGATGAAGGGCACGAGGCCGGCCACCGCGGCCAGGCGCGCCTCGAAGGAGGTGAGGATCATGCTGGTAAAGGTGGCCGAGAGCATCAAGAGCATCAGCCAGGGGATGCGGTTTTTCCACATTTCGACCGGAGAGGTGCGGGAATAGGGCTTGTCGGACGGCGTCATACCGGCCATCAACTGGATGTCCTCCGTGGCCTCCTGTTCCATGACGTCAATGACGTCGTCAACGGTGACGATGCCGACAAGGCGGTTCTCCGTGTCCACGACGGGCATGGCCATCAGGTCGTAGTCCGAGAACTTGGCGGAGACGCTCTCCTGGTCCTCGGTGGTCGTGGCGAAGACGATATTGCGGTCCATGAGCTCCTCGATCACGGTGTCGTCGTCGTGCAGCAGCAGATCCTTGACCGTGACGATGCCCTCGAGCTTGCGGTGCGAGGAGATGACGAAGCAGACGTAGATGGTCTCCTTGTCCTCGCCTACGCGCCGGATCCGCGCGATGGACTCCTTGACGCTCATGTATTTCTTGAGGTCGATAAACTCTGCCGTCATGATGCTGCCGGCGGAGTTTTCCGGGTAGTGCAGGTACTGGTTGATGAGGGCGCGGGTCTCCGGCGTCGCCAGGCGCATCACGCGCTTGACCACGTTTGCGGGCAGCTCCTCCATCATGTCGACCGCATCGTCGAGGTACATCTCCTCAACAAGGCCGGCGAGCTCAGCGTCGGTGATCGAGTTGAGGATGCGCTCCTGGTCGGGCGACTCGAGGTTGGCGAAGACGTCCGCCGCCATCTCCTTGGAGAGCAGGCGGAAGACCTGCCCCATCGGGACGTCGTCCAACTCGGAAATGAATTCGGCCACGTCGAATTCATTCATGTCCTCCATCCGCAGCCGAAGGCCGCGGTGGTCGTGCTTTTCAAGCAGTTCCTTCAGTTCGTCGAAGTTGCGCTCCTGGATGGTTTCGTAGTCCAGGCTCTCCTGGATTTTTTCTTCTTCCATGCGATCCACCCCCATTCTGCAGCTCTCCGCGCCGCGCTGCGCGGGACAGCCTCATGTTCGCCGAACGGCTGCTTGCCGCGCTGCTCTGCGAAGCCGCAGAGCGCCGCGGCGAAACACATGCTGCGCCGCGCCGTCCGTATTCATGATTCAAGCAGTTTATTTTATCATAGCCCCCGGCGGATTACAAGAGAAACCCTTCGCTGCGGGCACGAAACGCGCACCGCCGAGCCCCGCCCGGGAGTTCTATTGAGACTGGCAAAAAACCAGAGATAATGCGGGTGGACAGAGCAGCGGGGGAGCTCGAGGGGGCAAGGCCCGCCTCGAAAACAAGAAACCGCCGCCGGAAAAGCCCGGTATTTCGGGCTTTTTCGGTAACAGCATTTTGCCTCAAGCAAAATGCTCGGCGGCTGAGCGCAGTCAAAAAAATCCGGTATGGATTTTTTTGACAAGCAGAAAAAGACGCTGCAGACAGCGTCTGCAGCGTCTTTTTCTCTTGATTTCGGGAGATCCGGCGGCGCGGCTGTGCCGCTTTGCAATCAGTGAAACACGAGGATGAAGAGACCGGCGATGAGGGCGAGCAGACCGGCGATCGGCAGACCGACCGTCAGCACGCCCGCAATCCACATCGCAAAGCTGTCGTTCTTCTCAATCTCGGGCAGCTCCTCTTCCGTTTCGCGCTTGTCGGGATCTCTCATGGCTCAGGCCTCTGCCTGCTCTGCCGCGGCCTTTTCCGCCGCAACCTTGGCGTCGTTCTCCGCTTCAATGGTCTTGGTCGACTTCTTGACCTCGAAGAGATATTCGCCGTGCTCGCCGAGCTTGCGCTCGGGATAGTGGCAGGCGCAGAAGTGGCCCGGCTCGATCTCCACGAGAGCGGGCGTCACGCGGCGGCATTTCTCTGTTGCCATGTAGCAGCGGGTGCAGAACTTGCAGCCGTCGGGCGGGTTGACGGGGCTGGGGATGGAGCCTTCGAGGATGATTCTCTCCTTGTCCGCGGAGCCGGGGTCGGTCGTCGGGATGGAGGAGAGCAGCGCCACGGTGTAGGGGTGGCGGGGATCCTTGAAGATGGTCTTCTTGTCGGTCAGCTCGACGATATTGCCGAGGTACATGACGGCGATACGGTCGGAGATGAACTTGACGACGGACAGGTCATGGGAGATGAACAGGTAGGTGAGCTTCTGCTTCTCCTTCAGATCCTGCAGCAGGTTGATGATCTGGGACTGGATGGACACGTCCAGCGCGGAGACACACTCGTCGCAAACGACGAACTTCGGCTGCACGGCCAGGGCGCGGGCAATGCAGATACGCTGGCGCTGGCCGCCGGAGAACTGGTGGGGATAGCGGTGCAGCATGTACTCCTGCAGGCCGCATTTCTCCATGGTCTCGACGATGTAGGCACGCATCTTGCTCGAGCCGTGGCGGAAGAAGTTGTGGGTGACAAGGCCTTCCTCGATGATCTGGCCGACGGTGAAGCGCGGGTTCAGGCTGGAGTAGGGGTCCTGGAAGATGATCTGCAGGTCTTTGCGGAGCTTGCGCATCTCGCCGTATTTCAGGCGGGCGAGGTCAACGCCGTTGTCGCGCATGGCCTCGTAGCGCTGGAACTCCTCATTGTCCGCATAGGAGGCGCGGATCGCCTCGAGCTCGGCCGTGATCTTGTCGACCTCGGCCTGGGCTTCCGCCTCCGCCTTCTGCAGGGCTGCGAGTTTCTGCTTCGCGTCGTCGACCTTCTTCTGGAGCTTGGCCTTCTTCGCGTCCTCCGCGTCCTCGAGATCCTGCTCGAAGAGCTCGGTCTGGATGCGGTGGAGCTTGACCTTCTCGGAGGCCTCGTTGCGCTTCTTGTTGGCCTCGTACTCCTTGTGCAGCAGATTAATGCCCTTGCGGTCGTTGCAGGGGTAGAAGCCGCCGAGGATCTTCACGATGTTGCTGATGTCGGTCTCCATCTCGCCCTTGGCGAGGTGCTCCGACTGCAGGAGATAGAAGTCCGCGCTGTCTTCGCCGCCGGCCTCTTCGACCTTCTTGCGGAGCTCTTCGTACTTCTCGGTGGATTTCTTCAGCTTGCGGCGGTACTTTTCCTCATGGACGATGGTATCCTCCACGTAGTGGGGCGTCATGCGGTCGAGCGTGGTGCCGTAATACAGCGTGCACCCGGCAGTCTGCGGATAGAGCTGCAGCAGCACGCGGCCGAAGGTGGATTTGCCGCAGCCGGATTCGCCGACGATGCCCAGCGTTTCGCCCTCGTAGATATCGATGGTGATATCCTCATTGGCGCGCACATAGAGCTGCGTCTTCTGGAAGATGGAGGTTTTAGCTACCGGAAAGTACTTCTTTAAATTAGTGATTGACAGTAATTTCTTGGTGTTCGGCACTGTTCCGTTCCTCCTTGTTGGGATAGAAGCACCGGACAAGCTGGTTCTCGTGGATCTGCACCAGCTCCGGTTCCTCCTCAAGGCACTTCTGCGTGCAGTATTTGCAGCGCGGTGCGAATTTGCAGCCCTTGGGCAGCGCCAGGGGGTGCGGGACGACGCCCGGGATCGGGTCGAGGCGCTCGGCCTCGGTGTCCAGGCGGGGGATGGACTCCATCAGGCCCTCGGTGTAGGGGTGGCTTTCCTCACAGTTCCGGAAGATGACTTCCGACGGCGCGCGCTCGACAACCTGGCCGCAGTACATAACGGCGACGTCGTCCGCCATCTCGTTGATGACGCCGAGGTCATGGGTGATGAAGATGATGGCCGTGCCTGTGGTGCGCTTGAGCTCGTTCATCAGGTGCAGGATCTGCGCCTGGATCGTGACGTCGAGCGCGGTGGTCGGCTCGTCGGCGATGAGGATCTTTGGCTTGCAGGCCAGCGCCATGGCGATCATGACGCGCTGACGCATACCGCCGGAGAGCTGGTGCGGATACTGCTTGATGACCACCTCGGGGTTCGGGATCTGCACGTCGTAGAGCATCTGCAGGGCGTGCTCATGCGCCTCTTTCTTGTTCATCCCCTGGTGGATCATGAAGGGCTCGCTGAGCTGCTTGTCCACGCTGAAGACGGGGTTGAGGGAGGTCATGGGCTCCTGGAAGATGACAGAGATCTCGTTGCCGCGGATGTGGTTCATCTGCTTGACCGAGAATTTGGTGAGGTCTTCCCCTTCGAGGAGGATCTCGCCGCTTTCGATGTAGCCGTTGCCGTCGAGCAGCTGAAGGATGCTCATGGCGGAGACGGATTTGCCGGAGCCGGACTCACCGACGATGCCGATGGTCTTGCCTTTTTCCAGCGAATAGGACACACCGTTGACCGCTTTGACGATGCCTTTCTTGGTCCTAAAGAATGTGTGAAGGTCTTTTACTTCAAGTAATGGCATTACACATTCCTCCCTTACTTATCATTGGAGGACTTGGGGTCCATAACGTCGCGGATCGTGTCGCCGATGGTGTTGATGCAGACCGCGGTAAACACGAGGATGAACGAGGTGAACAGCCACTGCCACCAGAAGTTGATGGCCGCGGTGGCGTTGCTCGCGCGCGAGAGCATGTTGCCCCAGCTGGGCTGCGGGTACATGACGCCGAAGCCGAGGAAGGAGAGCGAGGTCTCGGTCTGCATCGAGGCCGCGAAGGACAGCACGATGTTGACCAGGATAACAGAGATGATGTTGGGCAGGATGTGCTTGAAGGCGATGCGCCCCTCCTTGACGCCCATGGCCTGGGCGGCGGTGACATATTCGCTCTCACGGGCGACCAGGATCTGCGCACGCGTGATGTATGCGAAGCCAGGCCAGCCGAGCACGCCGAGGATCACCATGATCATCAGCAGGCGCTGGTCCTGCGTCATGGAAACCTGCGCGAGCAGGGAGGAGAGGATCAGCATGAAGGGGTAGAGCGGGATGGAATAGAACACCTCGGCCACACGCATCAGCACGATATCGACCGCGCCGCCGGCGTAACCGGAGATCAGGCCGATCGTAACGCCGATCAGGATCTCGATGATAACGGCGATGGCGCCGACCGTCATGGTGACGCGGCCGCCGGCCACGACACGGGAGGCGATATCCGCGCCGGCGTCGTCAGTGCCGAAGAGATAGCCCTTGAGGCCCCACTTGTCGAGCAGCTGGTTGTTTTCATCCACCGCGTAGCTCTGGAAGGAGCCGGTGTAGACCTTGGTCACGCCGGAGATCTTCTGCGTGGGGGCTTCCGCCTGATAGAAGTGGTCGCCGCCCCAGCTGTAGACGTGGCCGAGGTTGGTGCAGGCGGTGTAGTGATAGGCGCCGCCCTTGATATCGGTGAAGTACTCGCCCTCGGCGAGCTTGGGCACCTGGATCGTATCGACCGGGAAGTCGCCCACCAGGGCGATGGAGCCGTCGTCAAGCAGGCAGCAGACGCTCTTGGTGGTGGAGGTCAGGCTCTCGATCTTGCGGCCGTCCAGGAACTCGAACATCTTGACGCCCTTGTCGCCGATGGAGGCGCGGGCCACATTGTACAGGCCGCGGACGCCGCAGTAGATGCCGTTGCGGTCATCGGTGAGGCCGACAACGTAGTTGAGCGTGAAGTCAACATCCTCTATGTCGGTTCTGCCGATGAAGGATTCTATGTTGGAGTAGGCCTGCTTGTTGCCCCAGATGTAGAGCGTGCCGTCGTCCATGAGGATGGCGCTGGCCTGGTAGCCGCTCGTGACCTCCTGGATGTGGTCGGGATCGACCCCGTCCAGGACCTCGGCAGGCACAGGCTCGAGGTTCGGGTTGGAAAGAATCTTTTCGGTCACGGCGTACTGGCCGAACTGGTTGCTGCCCCAGCCGTAGAACTTGCCGTTCTCGTCGATGGCGATGATGTGGTCGATACCGGCGGAGACCCACTCGATCTTGGCGTTCTGAACTTCCTCCGGGATGTGCTTGACGTCAAGGCCGGTGGCGCCGATCTTGGTGATGCCCCAGACGTAGACCTTGCCGGAATTGGAGAGGCCGACGGTGAAGCTGCCGTAGTTGTCGATCATCTTGATGTCGCCCTGCAGCTCCGCGGGGACCCTCATGAAGGCCATCGTAGGGGGCAGATCCTTCTGGGTGGTCTCGGTATAGGAGTCGTAATACTTGGGCATGAAGCTCGGGCCGATGAATACGACGCAGAACATGATCAACACGACCGCGACGGAGATGACCGCGAACTTGCGCTCCAGGAAGCGCTGCAGGACCTGGCGGGCGGGGCTGACGATGAGCTCGGAGTCGTCCGGCTTCTTTTCCCCGTCCTCCGCCGCCTTGCTCTTCTGGTACATCTTCTCCTCGTACTTCGGACCCATGAACATGCGGGTAAACCAGCGGCCGAGCTTATGGAAGAGGTTTTCCTTCTTATCTTTCATATTCGCTCACCTCACTTGCTGATTCTGACGCGGGGGTCGACGAGGCCGTAGCAGAGGTCGGAGACCAGGTTGCTGAAGAGGCCGATGAAGGTGTAGATGACCTGCATGAACATGATGAGGTCATAGTCGGCGTTCTTGACGGCGTTGAGGTACAGCAGACCCATGCCCTTGAAGCCGAACATGGTCTCCATGATCATGGCGCCGGAAATGATGCCGAAGAAGCCGCCGACGAAGATGGACACCAGGGGGACCAGCGCGTTGCGCCAGGCGTGGGAGTAGATGACGACCTTCTCCTTGAGGCCCTTGGCACGCGCGGTACGGATGCAGTCGAGGCTCAGGGCGTCGATCATGGAGGCGCGGGTGATACGCATGATGGACGCGAGGGAGCCGAAGGTAAGGCAGATGCAGGGCAGCGCCACATGGTGCAGAACGTCAAGCGCATTTTTCAGGCCGGTGGCGGTGCTGCCCGGCGTCTTCATGCCCGAGACCGGGAACCAGCCCAGAATCGAACAGAAGAAGACGATAAACAGGATGTAGATAATGAAGCTCGGCGTGGAGAAGCCGATCAGTGTGAACACCTGTGTCCCGCGGTCAAAGCGGCTGCCCTTTTTGACAGCGCATTTGATGCCCAGCGGGATCGTGACGCCCAAGACACAGATCTCCGATATCAGGCCGATCAGCATGGAATTGCGGATGGCCGGCCCGACGACCGTCACAACGTCGGCGTTGTGCTGGTAGGAGAAGCCGAAGTTGCCCTGGAAAATGCCGTTGCACTTGCCGTCGTAGAAGGGATAAAGACCGAGCCAGCGCAGATACAGGATCAGCTTATTGTCGGTATCCGTACCGTAGCGGCGCTGGTATTTCAAATATAGTTCTTGAAACTTTGTGTCCTGCTCGGCGGCGCTGAGCGTGTTCTTCAGTCCGGCCAGTTCCGCCTTGGCGTCGGTGTAGGCGCGGTTGGCGGGCATCAGCTGATACAGCAGGAAAAGCAGAAATGTCAATACGATAAAGACGAAGATCATATAGATCAGTCTCTTTGCAATATATCTTCCCATGGGATTCTCCTTTGTGCGTACGCGGACGCAGTACTTGGTGATTTGGATCCCCCCGCCCGGCAGACGGGAAGCGGCCCTCTCGGCCGCTCAGCTTTGTGGGAGATGCACAGCCGGAAGATGCGGCGATATGGAAGGCGCGAAGGGAGTTAGCGCTGGATATAGGAGCGGCCGCACGCGGCGGCCAATCGACAGATAGGGAACAAATCCGCATCCGACGGCTTGCGTCGCCGGATGCGGAAATGTGCTTAAGTTATGGATCCAAAGATCCTGTCAAGGATCAGGCCAGCCAGTAGATGTCAGCGTAGTCCTTGATGTAGTACGCAGAGTAGTCGTCGTACATGGCCGGGTCGATGGTCATGTTCCAGGAGTAGTCGTACGCTGCGCTGTTGAAGCCAGTGGCGAAGTTGAACGCGCAGTACATCGGGCTGCCGGCGTAGAAGCCGTAAACAGCCTGCTGGTACAGCTCGTCAAGCATCGGGGCGAAGTCACCCAGGGTGTTGTACACCACCATGCCGGCGGCGGCAATATTCGGGTTCTCCTTCAGGCCGGTCTGGAGCAGGTCGGTGAACTCGTTGGGAGTGGTGCCGTACCAGTTGATGACCAGAGGCATGAGGAAGAAGTCGCCCATGTCGACGGTCTTGTAGGTGCCGTCAACGGACTGGTAGTTCTTGTCGTTCTCGCTGATGACGTCAGCAGGAATGGCCTTGTAGCGGACGCCGCTGGTGTAGGGGTTGCCCTCGGCATCGTAGACCCAGCCGTCGGCCTCGAGGACCTCGATGGCGGAGTCAGCGCTGGTGGCGTAGGAATCGAGCATCATGCCCTGCGCGACAGCAGCCTTGTACATCCAGGAACCGGTGTAGTACGGGCCGTCAACAACACCGCCGTAGCCGCCGGTGAAGTCCTTCGCGAACTGAGCGCGATCCATGCAGAAGGCGATGGCCTGACGGACGGACTGGAACTGAGCCGGGCCGTAGTCAGCGCGGAAGCCGAGCTTGCCGTAGCCGGCGCGGCTGTAGTGGGTGTAGACGTACTTGCCGTCGGAGCCGTCGGCAAGAGCAAGGGCCTCGTCGGTGGCAGCGCCGCCGGTGATGGCCGCGATGACGTCAAGGCCGCCGGCCTTGAAGTCCTCAAGCTGGGTGTCAGTGACGACCTTCTTGTAGATGACCTTCTCGATGTGAGGAACAGCGCCCTCGTAGTTGCCCTTGAAGTTCGGGTTGATCTCCAGGACAGCCTCAGAGGTGGCAGAGTCGAAGCTCTTCACGCAGTAGGGGCCGGAGTAGGGGAACGCAGCGTAGGCAGCCTCGGTGGTCTGGGTGAAGTTGTCCTTGATCACAGTGGCCTGCGCGTAGGTGTCGCCGTCCTTGGCGTAGAAGTCGCCGGTGATGTAAACGCCCTCGCCGTCGTCAGCAAGGTCGGAGTCGCCCAGGAAGAGGTCGATGGGCTGAGCGGAGAATGCGCCGTAGGTGATGTCGTAGAAGTACGGCAGCTGGTCAGCGGGGATGGTGACGGAGAAGGTGTAGTCGTCGATCAGACGCAGACCGGCGAGAGCGGGCGTGCCGGAGCCTTCGGTGCCGTCATAGAGCTGGTAGGCGTCCTTCCAGCCGACGATGGTGCGGCCGTTGGTCTCCTTGCCGGCGGCCTGGGTCCAGACAGGAGTCAGGCTGGCAGCGGTGTAGACAACGTAGTTCTTCGCGGTGATGGGGGTGCCGTCGGAGAGCTTCATGTCGTCGAAGATCTTGATGGTGGTGGTCTTGTTGCCCTCTTCATCAACCTCTTCACTGTGCTCCTCAACGACGGTCGGGTTCCACACGTAGCCGCCTTCCTTGGTGGTGGAGACGGTCTCGAGGCCGACGGTCAGGTTCTCAACGTCCAGGTCAGAGGAGCCGGGGTTGGTCTTGCCGAACGTGGCGTAACGGAACTGGCCGGAGAGCTCGGTGGAGCTGCCAAGGATGATGCTGTTGTCTTCCTTCTCGGAAGTCCAGTCGATCAGAGCGTTGGCCGGATCCCAGAACGGGTTGGTGGGGTGCTCCTCAACGCCCTTGATCTGGGCATTGTAGAGATCGTAGTACTCGTTGGAGTACAGAGGAACCTCGGGCAGGAGCATGTTCCAGCGGGTGATGTACAGACGCCACCAAGCGGCGTAAACGTCGTCGGCAGTGGCATAGTCACCAGCAGGCTCGGTGTTGTACACCATAGCCATGGTCAGGAAGTCCAGGCCGAGCTCGTGCTGCTCGCCGTCGACCTCGATGTAGGCCAGGCCGGTGTCGGGATCCTCGATCACGTCAGCGATGGTGATGCTCTTGCCGACCTGCTCGTACAGGGACACGTAATCCGTGCCGTACTCGAGGCCAGAAAGCTTCATCGAGGCGTACTCGGGGGACTCAACAGCAGTGATGCCGGCGGGTTCTTCGGCCGCGGGCTCCTCTGCTGCGGGCTCCTCAGCTGCGGGCTCCTCGGCAGGAGCAGCCTGCTGACCGCCGCATGCGGCCAGAGCGAACACCATGACGAGAGCGAGAAGCAGCGCCAGAAGCTTGTTGAGCTTTGTCATTTTCATTTTTCCTCCTTAAATATTTTTTATTAAACGCCGCAGAGCTCGACGGAGCCTTTGGCGGTTAATAACAATTCTCTCCGGCGAAGCGGAGAGCAGCTGCGGGAACGACCCATCTATGCGCTTTTTCCGGGTTAATTATTCATCCCGAAAACAGGGTTACTCCCTCGGCATGATAAAGTATAGCACAGTGGTTACGGGATTTCAAGAAAAAAAACGCCCCGGACTTATAGATTCGTCAAAAAAAGACCAGTAATTTTGTATAATTATACCATTCTTTGTGGAAAACGCTGTATAAACCATGCGTCAACACGGCGGATCGGCTCCTTTTGCACGCTCAGAGGTACCGCAGCTGCTCCAAGGTCTCCGGCGAAAAGCCGAAGGCCAGCATCAGCGCGACCGCCGCGGCGACCAGCAGCAGCACGATCAGCAGCGCACAGAAAAAGGAGCGCGCATAGTTGCGCAGGTTGATGCTGGGCGTTCCGCCGAAGGCATATACAAGCAGAAGGATGAAGCCGATAAGGGGGATCGCAAAGAGGAAGTTGTAGCCGACGTAGCCCCAGGCGCTGATCGGCTTATATTCCGATGGGACAGCCGTCTCGGGCGCTTTGCCCGCAGGATGTTGATAGCGCTCCCGATCCTCAGGCCGCTGCGCGGGCGGCACGGAGCGGGAGGGTCCGGCCGCCGGAGCCTGCTGCGGGATGCGCCTTGCCGGATAGGAGCCCAGCTCCTCCGGATCGGCGGGAAGCGCCGTTCTCTTCTCCGCCTCCGCCGCGGGCGGAGCGCTCTGCTCGGCGAGTCTGGAGCCGCAGAAGGGGCAAAATACGTCTGTGTTTTCGCAGGTGCCGCCGCATCGTTTACATACCATTTCTGGTTTCCTCCGTGTTCAGAAGTGATCGTGTATCGAACATTCTGTATAAATATTTATGGAATCGGCCGTTTATTCCCCGAAATTTTTGTGCGATTTGCCCATAGCAAATCTCCTTGCCGCGCTTCAGCTCTCCGTCCCCAGCACCAGCACGCCGCCCGGGGTATCTGCGCCGATCGCGACCGTGAACGCGCTCGTGCGCCGGATCTCCCCGCCCATCCCGGAGAGGAAGGGCTCGACTGTGGAGATCACGGCATAGCCGAAGCCGCGGCCGCGGTAGTGCATGGGGATGGTCAGGCGCGCGCCGACAGCCTTCGCCGTCCGGGCGGCGAGCGAGCCGTCGATGGTATAGTGGCCGCCGACGGGGATCAGCAGCACATCCGGCCTGCCGATGGCATCGAGCTGCTCCTCGCTCAGCGCGTGCCCCAGATCGCCCAGATGCACCAGACGCAGGCCCTCCGCCTCCAGCACGGCGATGCTGTTTTCTCCGCGCAGCGCGCCGCCGCGATCGTCATGCCAGCTGGGGATCTGCCGCAGGGCAAAGCGCGGCGCGCGCCCCGTGAGCTTCACGCCGGCGCGGTAATTGTGGTCGCGGTGCTCGTGGCTGCAGACGACGGCGTCCGCACTGAGCTCCGGCAGCGTCCAGCCCGGCACGCTCCCGGGCGCATAGGGGTCGAACACGAGGCTGCCTTCCTCGGTCTCCGCACAGAAACAGGAATGTCCGTACCAGGTCAGCTGCATGGCTGCGCCCTCCTTTTATATAATGTTGACTTCTGATTTGAATATAGCACAGGCCCCGGGGCGATTCAATAAAAATCTTATTGACCCATTCCGGCCGAAATGATATATTGTTGATTTGGTATCCGGGTCTGCCCGGCGGCGTGTCGCTGCGGGTCTGATTGCGGCGAATCCGCTTTCCCGGGCGAGCAAGAGACAATTATGACAACGATCATTGAAATAAGGAGAGTCTGCCATGTATCCGAACCGCATTGCGCGCGTCCTGCTGGGTCTGATCGCCCTGGCGATCTTCTGCGCGTACACATACTACCATGGCTCCGTGTCCCCCCGCACCCGCGACCTGACGGGCTACAGCTGGGGAATGCTGGGTCATGTCGGCGAATTGCAGCACATCCTGCCGGATTCCACTCCGCAGGGTGAGATCACCGCGGCCGAGCCGCAAGAGGAGCCCTCCGCCGAGGCCCCTGCCGTCGAAGACCCGGCTTCTGAGGAGCCCGAAGCCTCCGCCGAGACGCCGGAGCCGACCGTGGACCCCGAATCCCCCTACGGGAAGGCGCTGGCCAACGCCGCCGCCCGGGGTCTGCCCACGCCCCCGCAGATCGACATCTATGACTGGAGCATGATGCTCGTCAACGGTGAGCACTCCATCGACCAGTACGCGCCCGCGCAGCTGGCCTACCTCAACCAGACCGCCGACGAGATGGACATCCAGTATAACCACAACGACAACCGCTGCCCCGTGGACGAGCGCATCGCCGAGGCGCTGCTGAGCATGGCCAGGGGCTGCCGCGACGCGGGCCTGCCCGTGTTCCTCTCCTCCGGCTACCGCAGCTACAGCGACCAGGCCGCGAACTTCACCCGCGTCTGCCAGAACAACGGCGTGACGGACGGCAAGGACGGCGCCGGGCACTACATCACCATGCCCGCAGGCTGCAGCGAGCACCAGACCGGCCTCTGCTGCGACATCACCGATATCTACCGCCCGATCAAAAACAGCGAGATTGAGAACACCCAGACCTTCCAGTGGCTCAAGGCGCACTGCGCGGAGTACGGCTTCGTCGTCCGCTTCCCGGCTGAGAAGGCGGATATCACCAACGTCATGTACGAACCCTTCCACTTCCGCTATGTCGGCACAGAGGTCGCCGCGTACATGACCGAAAACAACCTCTGTCTGGAGGAATTCTTGGCGCTCTACGGCGTCGAATGAGGCGAACGATGAACATGAAACAAGTGATGCACCGCGCAACTGCCGCTCTCTGCCTGGCGCTCCTCCTGCTCTGCCTGAGCGGCTGCGGCAGCTTCTATCAAAGCACGGCCGTGCAGGAAGCGGAGCCGGTCAGCGAATCCTCTCCCGCGGAAAATCCCGCGGCGAGCGAGGAAACCGGTCTCGCAGCCGAGCCCGCGGCGGAAGCGGAGCCTTCGCCGGCGCTCACGCCGGAGCCCTCGCCGGAGCCCTCACCGGAGCCGACCCCCGACCTGCGCAGCCCCGGCGAGCGCGCGGCCGCCCTCGGCCTGCCCGAGCCGCCGGTTGTGGACATTGAGAGCTGGGAGTTCCGGCTCATGAATTCCTTCAACTCCTGCGGCTGGTATACGCCCGAGACCGACTATGTGGAGTCCCAACGCATGGACAACCGCATCATCGGCCAGGTGCAGGCGCTCATCAACGACGCGCGCACAGCCGGGCTGAACGCCTATATCGCCCGCGGCGAGCGCAACCTGGACTACACGCTCAACACCTGGATCAACTTCTTCGCCGAGCATCAGCATGACGCCCTCGAGACCGCGCGGCTGCGCCTGCCCCTGGGCGGGGACGAGCATCAGAGCGGCCTGGCTTTGGATCTGAGCGACCAGCTGATCCACAACGCGACCTACTACGACTTCGACGATCCGGAGATCTTCAGCAGCGACCTGGCGGACTGGGTGCGCGAGCACTGCGCGGAATACGGCTTTATCCTGCGCTACCCCGCCGAGAAGGCGGATTACTACGGCTACGCCTGCCCGCACCTGCACCTGCGCTACGTGGGAACGGAGGCCGCGGCGTACATCATGGCCAACGACCTCTGCCTGGAGGAGTTCCTGATGCTCTATGACCCGGGCGCGGTCTACATCCCGCCCGACGAGGCCAACGTCTTCAAGATGGGATAAACAGCTGACATAAGACATAATATCAACTCCCCGGCAGGAAAACCTGTCGGGGAGTTGTTGTTTCTCTCTTTGTTTCTTTATCCGCTATAATGCTCAGCGGAGGGCGCCGCCGCGCGGCGCAGCGCCGAGGAGGCTGATCTCCCGGCAGGAACCCTCGCCGAAGCTCTCCTCCATGGCCTGCTTGTAGGCCGGGAACAGCTCCGAAGGCATCAGAGCCTGCACGCAGCCTGCGAAGCCGCCGCCGTGCACGCGCCAGGCGCCTTTCCCCTCGAGCAGCTTCCTGCTCAGGTCCAGACCGGAGGCAAGCTTGGTGTCCCCGGTGACACTGGTGACGATGTTGTTGAGCAGCTTCTCCGAGGAGCGGCCGGACTCGTTCATCAGGCGCATGTAGGTTTTCCCGTCGCCCGCCTTGAGAGCGTCGCGCATCTGCGGGACGCGCTCGTTCTCGTCAAAGAAGTGCATCGCGCGCCGCACCGGGCGGTTCGCCGGATCCCAGCCCTTCGCGCGGAAGGCCGCCGGGTCCACGTCCGCCAGCACGCCCTTGTCAAAGAGGTTCGCCACATACACCATGTCCGCCGGGATGCGGGCATAGGAGGTGTCGAGTCCGGCGTGGCTGCCGCCGGTCTCGGTCAGGCAGAGGGTGAGCCCCATGGCCGCAAAGTCGGCCGGGACGGGCTCGATCTCCATAGTCTTGAGGTCGATATACACGGTCTTGCCCAGGGCGCAGACGAGCTGGCTCATGAGGCCGCTCGGCTTACCGAAGTGCTTGTTCTCGGCCGCGTGCGCCGCCTTGGCGAGTACCACCGGGTCGACCTGATCCTGATTGTACAGCCGGCTGAGGATGCGGGCGATCAGCACGGCGAAGGCCGCCGAGGAGCTCAGCCCCGCGCCGACCGGCAGCGTGCTGGTGACGGTCGCGTCAAAGCCGCCGATCTGCAGCCCCATATCCGCAAAGGCGGCGAGCACGCCGCGCGTCATGGCCCTGGGCGTGCCGAATTCCAGCGGGCGCACCGCCAGCTGGTTCGTGCGCAGCTCAAAGGGCTCCTGCCCCGCCGCGCGCACCGAAATGACGCCGCCCGGAACGGCCGATACCTTGGCGCGCAGCCCGAGGTCGATGGCTCCGGCGAGCACGCGCCCGTTCTGATGATCGGTATGGTTTCCGGCCAGCTCTGTTCTGCCGGGTACAAAAAACTTTTCCACCGCAGTTCCTCCTGCACTTATTCACCTGCATAATTCACAGATCTTAGCATAAAACATTTTTCATTAAAAGTCAACGTAATCTTAAAAATCCCGCGAAAACTCCCAAATTATTCAAGTATTTGTACTTTCCCTTGCTTTCCCTGTCCGCATAGGTTATAATGGACACAGCCCGCTTCAGACAAGCGTTTTTCTCATAAACGAAAGGAGTATCCGCCATGCTTTCCGAATATCACATCGGTCTCGGCCGCAAGAAAAACTGCATGCGCGAGCTGGCCGCCTTCGCGGGCGCCCGCAAGGCGCAGATCGGCGCGGACAAAGTCTTCGACTTCAGTCTCGGCAACCCCAGCATCCCCGCTCCTCCCTGTGTGAACGACGCGATCCGCGAGCTGCTGGAGCTCGACAGCATCGAGGTGCACGGCTACACTACGGCGGCCGGTCTGCCCAGCCTGCGCAAGGCCATCGCCGACGACTTCAACGCCCGCTACGGCGGCGATATCCGCCCCGAGCGCATGTACGTCATTTGCGGCGCGGCGGCAGGGCTTGCGATCTGCGCGAAGGCGCTCGTGCAGCCCGGCGAGGAGGCCATCGCCTTCGCCCCCTTCTTTACCGAATACCGCGTATTCGTAGAGGGCGCCGGCGGCGTGCTCGTCTCCGTCCCGCCCACCGCGGAGCTGCAGCCGGATCTGGAGGCCTTTGAGCGCGCGCTGAGCGAGAAGACCCAGATGGTCATCATCAACACGCCGAACAACCCCTCCGGCGTCGTCCTCACCGCGGAGACCCTCACCCGTCTGAGCGACCTCCTGCGCGCCGCCGAGGCGCGTTACGGCCACCCCATCTATCTGGTCTCGGACGAGCCCTACCGCGAGCTTGTCTACGACGGAAAGCCCATCCCGCATCCCGTCAACTTCTATGACGATACGATCATCGACTACTCCTATTCCAAGTCCCTCTCTCTGCCGGGCGAACGTATCGGCTACCTCGCCGTGAGCAGCCGCATGGCCAACGGAGACGAGGTCTACGCCGCCATCGCCGGCGCGGCCCGCACCTGCGGCTATGTCAACGCGCCGAGCCTCATGCAGCGCGTGGTCGAGAAGTGCGTCGGCCAGACCTCCGATATTGCCGAGTACAAGATCAACCGCGACCTGCTCTTCAACGGGCTGACCGAGCTGGGCTTTGACTGCGTGTTCCCCGACGGCGCCTTCTACATCTTCATGAAGACTCCCGAGCCGGACGCCGTCGCCTTCAGCGAAAGGGCCAAAAAGTACGAGCTGATCCTTGTCCCGTCGAACGATTTCGGCGTCGAGGGCTATGTGCGCCTGGCCTACTGCGTCTCCGCAGACACCATCCGCCGCTCCATGCCCGCCTTCGCACAGCTCGCCGCGGAGTACGGCCTGCAGAAGAAATGATCCCGAACAACTCCATATAACAGCATAACAGCGCCCGCGGTCCCCATTTTGGGGACCGCGGGCGCTGTTATGTTGTACTTTCTCTGCGCTCTGTATCAGTCCGCCGCGAGCGCCGCAAGCGCGGCCTCCACGCCGCGCAGCATGTCCGCAAGCGGCAGGGAGGGCGTGCCGGGCTTCATCCTCGCGGCCTGCTCCGGCAGGGCGGGGACATGCAGAAAGCCCGCCCGCAGCGCGGGAAGCTCCGCCGCGGCGAGGTGCAGCGCCGTGTAAAGCACGCTGTTGCACACGAAAGTGCCCGCGGAGTTGGAGACCGCCGCCTCCACGCCCGCCTCCCGAATCGCCGCTGCGAGCTTCTTGACGGGCAGCGTGCTGAAATACGCCGCCGGCGCGCCGGGCACCACCGGCTCATCCATCGGCTGAAAGCCGCGGTTGTCGGGGATCGAGGCATCCATGAGGTTGACGCCGATCCGCTCGAGCGAGAGCGCGGCGCGCCCCGCCGCCTGGCCGAGAGAGAGCAGCGCGTCCGGCCGCTCGCGCCGCAGGGTCTCCGCGAGCAGCGCGCCGGCCTCGCGGAAGGCGGTCGGCAGCAGGAGTTTTTGCAGCTCCGCCCCCGCCGTGGCCTCGATGCGACGCAGGATTTCCTCCGCCGGGTTCACCGGCTCGCCGCCGAAGGGCTCAAAGGCAGTCAAAAGGATCTTCATATCCGCCGCTCCTCCCATCTTTGCTCTGCTTCCATGCTACCACAACGCGGCGGCAAAGAAAAGAGCCGCGGAAAAATTTGCCCGCCGTGCGCCCTCGGCGGGCAAACAGGCATTGAACCGCCGCCGCTTTTATGCTAAACTGAAAGTTGTCAAACGCGGCGCCGCCGCAGAACAGAAGGATCGCCAAAGAGAAGAATACCGAATCATAACCAGGGGAGAGAACGCCATGAAAGTTGTCCTGCAGCATGTGACCAAGCAATTCCCCAGCCTCAACAAAAAATCCCCCGAGCCTGTGACCGCCGTCCGGGATTTCGACTATGAGATCCCCGACGGAAAGCTCATCGGCCTGCTCGGCCCCTCCGGCTGCGGCAAGAGCACGACGCTCAATATGATCTGCGGTCTGCTCAAGCCCAGCAGCGGGAAGATCTTTTTCGGGGAAGACGATGTGACTGATCTGCCGCCGGAGAACCGCGGCGTCGGCATGGTATTCCAGAACTACGCGCTCTATCCGCATCTCACCGTCCGTCAGAATATTCTCTTCCCCCTGCAGAACCTCAAGGGGAAGGACAAGCTCTCCAAGGAGGAGATGAACGCCAAGGCCGAGGAGGCCGCCCGCCTCGTGCAGATCGACGCGCTGCTTGACCGCAAGCCCGCCGAGATGTCCGGCGGCCAGCAGCAGCGTGTCGCCATCGCCCGCGCGCTGGTCAAGCGCCCCCGTGTCCTGCTGCTCGACGAGCCGCTGAGCAACCTCGACGCGCGCCTGCGTCTGCAGACCCGCGAGGAGATCCGCCGCATCCAGCGCGAGACGCAGATCACCACCATCTTCGTCACCCACGACCAGGAGGAGGCCATGAGCATCTCCGACCAGATCGTCGTGATGCAGGCGGGCGAGGTGCACCAGATCGGCAGACCCCAGGACGTGTACGACGACCCGCGCAACCTCTTCGTGGCCAAGTTCCTCGGCACGCCGCCCATCAACGTCTTCAACGGCGAGGTCAGGGACGGTGAGCTGCTGATCGGCGGCTCCGCCGTACTGGCGGTGCCGGGCGTGAAGGCGCAGAAGGTCACGGTCGGCGTCCGCCCGGAGGGCTTCGTGCTCGAGAAGGACGGGCCGCTCTGCTGCTCGCTCCAGGGCGTGGAGGTCATGGGGCGCGATATCAGCGTCGTCTCCACGCACCCCGATTCGCTCAACGTCACCATCCGTTCCATCATCTCCGCCGAGAACATGGCGGAGGTCGCCGCGCCGGACGTGCGCTTTGCGCTCAAGCCCTTCAAGGTCTTCCTCTTTGACGCCGAAACGGGCGAGCGCATCCGCTTTCCGCTGAGCTGAGGAGGGAAGCATGGAAGGTAACGGCAACAACAAGAAAGCCTGGCTGTACCTGCTGCCGGCTCTGGTTTTCCTGGGCGTGTTCATGGTCTACCCGCTGGTGGACGTGGTGATCTACGCCTTTGAAGAGAAGTTCAACTTCGCCTCCCAGACTTACACGGGCGTCGGCTGGTACAACTTCTCCAAGGTGCTGCACGACCCCTATTTCCTGCAGGCCGTGAAGAACACCTTCATCATCGTCGTCATCACGGTGCCGCTCTCCACAGGGCTGGCGCTGCTGATCTCCCTGGGGCTGAGCTCCATCAAGCCTCTCAAGCAGGCCTATCAGACCGTCTTTTTCCTGCCCTATGTTACGAACACCCTGGCCGTCGGCCTCGTGTTCATGATCCTCTTCAAGAAGACCGCCTACTCCGACGGCATGGTCAACCTCCTCATCAACGCCTTCGGCGGCGAATCGGTGGACTTCATCGACGGCCCCTACTGGGCGAAGATGCTGGTCATGTGCCTCTACACCGTCTGGGTGGTCATGCCCTTCAAGATCCTGATCCTCACCTCGGCGCTGGCGTCGGTGAACCAGGATTACTACAACGCCGCCCGCATCGACGGCACGAGCCGGGGCCGCATCTTCACGCGCATCACCCTGCCGATGATCTCCCCGATGATCTTCTACCTCGTCATCACGGGCTTCATCGGAGCCTTCAAGGCCTACGCGGACGAGGTCGCCATCTTCGGCGTGAATCTTGACGAAGCCGGGATGAACACCATCGTCGGCTACGTGTACAACATGCTCTACGGCAACAGCGGCGGCTACCCGTCCTACGCCTCGGCGGCCGCGCTGATCCTTTTCCTGATCGTCTTCACCATCACCGTTATCAACCTCATGCTCTCCAAGGGCAAGGTCAGCACCTGAGAGGAGGCGAACGCATGGATTACGAAAAAATCGAAAAGCGCGCAGCGGCGGGAGAGCGCGTCCGCAAGACGCTGACGTATTTCTTCCTTACGCTCTGGGCGCTCATCGTGCTCTTCCCCTTCTACTGGATGATCCTCAGCTCCTTCAAGAGCTACGGGTCCTACAACGCCGAGCGCATCCCGACCTTCTTCACCCTCTCGCCCACGCTTGAAAACTACATCACCGCCTTTACCGAGGTGCCGCTCGCGCGCTACTTCCTCAACACCCTCATCTTCACCGTGGCCACCACGGCGCTGATGCTGCTGGTGATCATCTTCGCGGCCTTCGCCTTCGCGCGGCTGGACTTCAGGGGCAAGAACCTGCTCTTCAGCTTCTTCCTCGCGCTCATGATGATCCCGACCGAGCTCGTGGTCATCACGAACTTCGTCACCATCACCAACTGGAACCTGCGCAACACCTTCCTCGGCCTGATCCTGCCCTCCGTCACCTCGGTGTTCTACATCTATCTGCTCAAGGAGAATTTCGAGCAGGTGCCGGACGAGCTCTACATGGCCGCCAAGGTGGACGGCACCTCGGATCTCAAGTATCTCTTCAAGGTGCTGCTGCCGATCTGCCGCCCGACCGTCGTGACGGTCGTGATCCTCAAGGTCATCGAGTGCTGGAACTCCTACGTCTGGCCCCGCCTCATCACCGACGACAAGAATTACTTCCTCGTCTCCAACGGCATCCAGGAGCTGCGCGAGAACGGCTTCGGCCGCGAGAACATCCCGGCGATGATGGCCGCCGTCGTGGTCATCTCCGTGCCGCTGATCGTCCTCTTCCTGATCTTCCGCGACAAGATCATGGCCGGCGTTTCGAGAGGAGGGACGAAGGGATGAAAAAGCTCCTTTGTCTGCTGTTGGCTCTGCTCTGCGTGCTGAGTCTCTGCGGCTGCCACGGCGAGCTGCGCAGCGGCGATCGCTCCGAGGCCAATGCAGCCGAGGCTCTGAGCGCCGACGAGCTTGCCGCCCTGGTCCCGCTGCCCGAGAGCTTCGACGCGACGAAGCCCATCGAGATCAGCTTCTGGGCCAAGAACGACACCAACCAGGATCAGATCGCCATCTACCAGGGCGCGATCCGGGACTTCCAGAAGCTCTACCCCAACGTGACGGTGCGGCTGCGCCTCTATACCGACTACGCCCGCATCTACAACGACGTTATCACCAACATCGCCACCGACACCACGCCGAACATCTGCATCTCCTACCCGGACCACATTGCGACCTACCTCACGGGCGAGAACGTCGTCGCCCCGCTGGACGGGCTCTTTGTCAACGAGAAATACGGTCTCGGCGGCAGTGAAGTGAAGTTCGACTCGCCGCGCAAGGAGGAGATCGTGCCGGAATTCCTGTCCGAGTGCGTGCTCAGCGGCTTCACCTACGCCCTGCCTTTCATGCGCTCCACCGAGGCCACCTACGTCAACAAGACCTATGTGGAAAAGCTCGGCTACGAGCTGCCCGAGGTCCTGACCTGGGACTTCATCTGGGAGGTCTCCGAGGCCGCCATGGAGAAGGACGCCTCCGGCAACTTCAAGGTCAACGGCCAGTCGGTCATGATCCCCTTCATCTACAAGTCCACGGACAACATGATGATCCAGATGCTCCGCCAGAAGGGCGCCAGCTACTCCACGGACGACGGGCAGGTCCTGCTCTTCAACGCCACCACCCGGGAGCTGCTGCGCACCATCGCCGGGCACGCGGAGAGCCGCGCCTTCTCCACCTTCAAGATCTCCAGCTATCCCGCGAACTTCCTCAACGCCGGCCAGTGCATCTTCGCCGTGGACTCCACCGCCGGCGCAACCTGGATCGGCACCGACGCCCCGCATGTGGACATCGCGCCTGACCAGCTCGTGGAATTCGAGACGGCCGTTTATCCCGTACCGCAGTTCGACCCCGAGCACCCGCAGATGATCTCCCAGGGTCCCTCCGTCTGCCTCTTCCAGAAGGACGATCCGCAGGAGATGCTGGCCTCCTGGCTCTTCCTGCAGTATCTGATCTCCAACGACGTGCAGCTCCCCTACGCCGAGACCGAGGGCTACGTCCCCGTGACGAGCAAGGCCCAGCAGGACCCCGCCTACCTTGACTATCTCAGCCGCGCCGGAGAGGACGCCGAGCACTACGCCATCAAGATCATCGCCAGCGAGCTGCTGATGGACAACACCCAGTACACCTTCACCACGCCCGTCTTCAACGGCTCCGCTTCCGTGCGCGACGCGGCAGGTGAGCTCATCGAGAGCGTCACCAAGGACGTGCGGCGCAAGGCCGTGGTGGACGACGCCTATCTCGACCAGCTCTTTGACAAGGTCATCGCGCTCAAGCGCCTGGAGAACGTGGTGCGTGGGGACACGGCGGACGCCTCCTCCGGCGTCGAGGATCTCGGGCCGCTGCCCGCAGGTGCCGTTGCGCTGCTCACGACTCTCGCCGCCGTCTGGCTGCTGATCGGCCTGGCCTATCTGCTGCGCTTGACAAAAAAGACGCAAAAGCAGCGCGGCACTTGATTTTCACGCGAAAGCCGTTATAATAGGACTGTGTCCGCCGGACACAGGTACGCTTCAGGAACTATTACTCTAGGAGGAAATGAAAAAATGAAAAAGATCCTTGCTCTGCTCCTGGCTCTCGTGATGGTCTTCGCGCTCGCCGCCTGCGGCCAGAAGCCCGCGGCCGAGCCCGCGGCCGAAGAGCCCGCCGCCGAGACCCCCGCTGCCGAAGAACCGGCCGCCGAGGAGCCTGCGGAGGAACCCGCCGAGGAGCCCGCTGAGGAGCCCGCCGTTATGAGCCACGAGGAATTCATGGCCGCTGATGTCGACGCTCCTGTCGTCATCGAGACCTACGTCCAGGCCCACCAGTCCTGGTGGAACGACCAGGTCACCGTCTACGCCGCCTCTCCCGACGGCGCCTACTTCCTGTACAACATGGCCTGCTCCGAGGAAGACGCCGCCAAGCTCGTCCCCGGTGCGAAGATCCGCGTGACCGGCTTCAAGGGCGAATGGTCCGGTGAGATCGAGGTCGTGGACGCCAGCTTTGAGTTCGTCGAGGGCGACAGCTTCATCGCCGAGCCCACCGACGTGACCGAGCTGCTGGCCTCCGAGGAGCTCATCAACCACCAGAACGAGCTCGTGGCCTTCAAGGGCATGACCGTCGAGGCCTATGACGAGAGCGGCGCCGCCTTCTCCTACAAGGACCCCGAGGGCAAGACCGACGACCTCTACTTCAAGGTCTCCAAGGACGGCGTGACCTATGACTTCTGCGTGGAGTTCTATCTCTGCGGCAACGACACCGAGGTCTACAAGGCTGTCGAGGCTCTGCAGGTCGGCGACGTGATCGACCTCGAGGGCTTCCTGTACTGGTACAACGGCCTGAACCCGCACATCACCGCCGTGACCCCCGCCGCCTGATTTAAGGCAGCAGAAACGACAAATACAACCCGCTGAAAAAGCAGGGGCTTCAAGCCCCTGCTTTTTCCTTTCCGGAAACAGGCGCAGAATCGTTATTCCCTTTTTCCGCCGCTTATGATATAATGACCATCGGATGGCGAAATCAATCGAGGGTTCGATTGATTTCGCTGCCAAACGACAAGTTTGGCAGCGAATGACCCAAAGGGTCATTCGCCCGATGCTCATTGAAATGAATATATGGCCAAACAGCTATGCTGTTTGGCTGCGCGGCAAAGCCGCGCGGCGAAAAGCTTTTTGGCTTTTCGCCATCTTATAGTCATTATAATGATTTTATTCATCAACAAGCGCCTTTTCCGCCGCCTGCGCGGCTGCGGAAACGCTTGAAGCCCTTAGGGCGCGTTCTCCCGATCCCGCCGAATCTGTACTCACTTACAGGAGGTTTCCGTCATGGATAAGATCGCCGTACTCGTTCCCTGCTACAACGAGGCGCAGACCATCGAGAAAGTCGTCACGGATTTCCGGCGCGTGCTTCCGGAAGCCGTCGTCTATGTTTACGACAACAATTCTTCCGACGGAACCGGGCAGATCGCCGAGGCGGCCGGGGCCGTCGTGAGGCGGGAGTATCAGCAGGGCAAGGGCAACGTCGTCCGCCGCATGTTTCAGGACGTCGAGGCGGAGTGCTACGTGCTGGTTGACGGGGACGACACCTACCCCGCCGAGGCCGCCCCGGAGATGGTCGAAAAGGTGCTGCAGCGCCGCACCGATATGGTGGTCGGCGACCGGCTCTCCTCCACCTATTTTCAGGAGAACAAGCGCCCCTTCCACAACTTCGGCAATTCTCTCGTCCGCGCCTCCATCAACCGCATCTTCAAGAGCGACATCAAGGACATCATGACCGGCTACCGCGCCTTCAGCTACCGCTTCGTGAAGACCTTCCCCGTTCTCTCCCGCGGCTTCGAGATCGAGACGGAGATGACGATCCACGCCATTTCCGCCAACATGGCCCTGGAAAACGTGGTCATCGACTACCGCGACCGCCCTGAGGGCAGCGTTTCCAAGCTCAACACCGTCTCGGACGGCCTGCGCGTCATCAAAACGATCGTCAACCTCTTCCGCAACTACAAGCCGCTGCAGTTTTTCTCCTTCCTCTCCGCGCTGCTGCTGCTGATCGACCTGGCCGTTTTCCTCCCGGCCGTCTGGATCCCCTTCCGCCAGACCGGGATCGTCGAGCGCTTCCCCACGCTGATCGTCTGCGGCTTTGTCGCGCTGGCGGCGCTGCTTTCCTTCTTCAACGGCATGGTGCTCGACTCCATTATGCAGAAGGATCGGCGGGATTTTGAGTTCCGCCTGAAGCTGGCCAAGCTGATGCACGATGTGCACAGAGAGGGCTGACGCCATGGAGCGCAATGCGGATCGTCTTTACAGCTGCCCCTTTCTGGTGCTGCAGCTCTTTCTGCTGTATATCTGGTTCCTGTTTCTGCGCCACAGCGATTCTTATTACAGCGTCTATATCCTCTGCGGCGGGCTCGGCCTTGTCGCCCTGCTGTCCAATTACCGGGAAAAGCCGGCGCTGGAACGGCGGCAGCGGCGCATCGTCGCCGTCGCCTCGGTTCTGTTCGCCGCCGCTGTTTTCCTCGCCAACCTCGCAGTGCTGCGCGCGCTGGTCCGCGATACCGTTCGGACGCTCTTCGCGATCTGGCTGTATCTTGAGGCCTTCCTGGTCTTTCTCGGCAGCATGTCCGTCTGCCGCAATACGCTGATCTTCTGCTTCCGCCTGCTGCGCGCGCGGCGGGATGAGCCGAAGATGCCGACAAAGACGCAGCTGCGGCGCTTTTCCCTGCTCTCGATGCTCCTGCTCTGCGCGGCGGATCTGCTGGTCTTCCTCCCCTCCATGTATCCCGGGGTCGTCTCGGTGGACAGCGCCGACCAGATCTCGCAGATCCTGAGCGGGGTCTACAGCAATCACCACCCCTTCTGGCACACGATGATCATCCGTTTCTTTCTCTCGATCGGCATGGGCCTGTTCCATGACCTCAACGCCGGGATCGCGCTCTACAGCCTGTTCCAGATCCTCTTTATGGCGGCGGTCATCAGCTACTCGCTCTCGACGCTCTACCGCAGCGGCGTGCCTCTGGGTGCCGTGCTGGTCTTTCTGCTCTGGTTTGCCCTTTTGCCTATCCATCTTGCCTATAGCTTCACCATGTGGAAGGACATCCCCTTTGCCGGCTGCGTGCTGCTGTTTGTCGTCTCCCTGTACCGGATTCTCAAGAAGCTCGACGTCAGCGTGCGCGAATGGATCCTCCTGGCGCTTGGTTCTCTCGGCTTCTGCCTGCTGCGCAGCAACGGCTATTTCGCCTTCGTGCTGGTCACGCTCGTGTTCGCCCTCCTGTTCGGCAAGCAGCAGCGGCGGATGCTCCTGCTGTTTCTCGCTGTGCTCGCGCTCGGCTTCGTGATGAAGCGCCCCGTCCTTAAGGCGCTCGACGTCCGGCAGCCGGACTTTGTGGAGTCCCTGTCCGTCCCGCTGCAGCAGATCGCCCGCACCGTGGCGGACGGAAAGGAGCTCACGGCGGAAGAACAGGCCCTGCTCGGCGAGATCATCGAGGTGGAGCAGATCCCCGCGCTCTACGACAGCGGGCTCTCCAACCCGATCAAGGACGCGATCCGCGATTTCGGCAACCAGGACTACCTCGTTTCCCACAAGGGCGCGTATCTGAAGCTCTGGCTGGGGCTGCTGCGGCGCTATCCGCTGGAGTTCATCGAGGCCTGGGCCGAGCAGACCAAGGGCTACTGGCACGGCGGCTACGATTACTGGGTCTGGACGACCGGCGTCGAGCCGAATGACTTCGGCGGCCGGCAGACCGTCTTTTCCCTCGCCGCGTTCTATCTCTATTTTGTCTATCAGGATGTTTTCACCTTTGATCTCTTCCAGCCGCTGCTCAGCATCGGTCTGCATTTCTGGATCGTCTGCGCAGCCTTCTGCCTCAATCTGATGCGCAGAAGGAGGGTGGAGAGCTTCCTTGCCCTGCCCGTTTTTGCCATCACGCTGAGCCTGATGATCGCCTCGCCGGTGTTCAGCGAGACCCGTTACGATTACGCGCTCTTTACCGCCTTCCCCTTCCTGCTGCTGACGGCGGTTTACGGGAAGGACGGCGGGCGCGCCGACCCCGCTCCCGCGCCCTGAGCCGCCGGGGCAGGGCGCCGGACCGAATCCTTAACCCACACCTGGGAGGACGCCATGTATAAACCCCTTGCAGATGAGATCCGCCCCGAGAGTCTCGACGAGGTCGTCGGCCAGCAGCACATTCTCGGCCCCCGCGGCCTGCTGCGCCGCATCGTGGAGAGCGGGCAGATCCCGAACATGATCTTCTACGGCCCCTCCGGCACCGGGAAGACCACCGTGGCGCGCATCATCGCCCGCCGCACCAACCGCACGCTGCGCAAGCTCAACGCCACCACCGCCGGCATCGCGGACATCAAGCGCATCATCGACGAGCTGGACACCTTTCTCACCCCCGGCGGCGTGCTGCTCTATCTCGACGAGATCCAGTATTTCAACAAGAAACAGCAGCAGTCCCTGCTGGAATTCATTGAGGACGGGCGCATCACGCTCATCGCCTCCACGACCGAGAACCCCTATTTCTGCGTGTTCAACGCCATCCTGAGCCGCTCGACGGTCTTCGAATTCAAGCCCATCGGCCCCGCCGACGCCGAAAAGGCGGTCGAGCGGGCGGTCACGCTGCTCAACGCGCGCCGGGAGGCGCCGCTCGCGGTGGAGGAGGGGGTCACGCAGCGCATCGCCGCCGCCTGCGGCGGGGACGTGCGCAAGGCCATGAACGCCGTGGAGCTGCTGTTTTCCGCCTCCGGCGACACGATCACGCTGGCGGACGCGCAGGCCGTCACTCAGCGCAGCGCCATGCGCTATGACCGCGAGGGCGACGAGCATTTTGACAGCCTTTCGGCGCTGATGAAGTCCCTGCGCGGCTCGGACCCGGACGCCGCGCTGCACTATCTCGCCCGGCTTCTCGAGGCCGGGGACCTGATCGGCGCCTCGCGCCGCATCCTCTGCTCGGCGAGCGAGGACATCGGCCTGGCCTATCCGCAGGCTGTGCCGATCGTGAAGGCCTGTGTGGACGCCGCGCTGCAGCTGGGGCTGCCCGAGGCGCGCCTGCCGCTGGCCGAGGCCGTGCTCCTGCTGGCGACCGCCCCGAAATCCAACTCCGTCGTCATGGGGATCGACCGCGCCGCTGCGGACGTGCGCGCCGGGCACGTGGGTCCCTTTCCGCGCGAGCTGCAAAACGTGCACGCCGACGGGACCGGCTTCGAGCGCGAGCAGGGCTATCTCTACCCGCACGATTTCCCCGGCCACTGGGTAAAGCAGCAGTATCTCCCGGACGATCTCAAGAACGCCCGCTATTACGAATACGGCGACAACAAGACCGAGCAGGCGGCCAAACGCTACTGGGACGCCATCAAAGGACAGGAAGAAGGATAATACAATGTACGATATCGTCATCATCGGCGGCGGCCCCGCAGGGCTCACGGCCGCTACCTACGCCCGCCGCGCGGGCAAATCCGTTCTGGTCATCGAAAAGGACGCCTTCGGCGGCCAGATCACCTGGTCCCCGCGCGTGGAGAACTTCCCCGGTTTTCTCTCCGTCAGCGGCACCGAGCTCGGCGACAAGCTGCTCGAGCAGGCCATGGCGCAGGGCGCCGAGGTCGAGCTCGACACCGTGACCGCCCTGCGCGGCACGACCGCCGTGTGCGAGTCCGGAGCGGAGTTCGAGGGCCGCGCGGTCATCATTGCGACCGGCGCACGCCCGCGTCCGCTGGGCGTGGCGCGCGAGGAAGAACTCGTCGGCAGCGGCGTCGGCTACTGCGCGGTCTGCGACGGAGCCTTCTATAAGGGCAAGCCCGTGGCCGTGACCGGCGGCGGCAACAGCGCCCTGCAGGACGCGCTGCTCCTGAGCGAGAGCTGCAGCCGCGTCACGCTCATCCATCGCCGCGCCCAGTTCCGCGGCGAGCAGAAGCTGGTCGATGCGCTGCGCGCAAAAGAGAACGTGGACTTCCTGCTGGAGGCGCGCATCACGGAGCTGCTGGGTGAAAACGAGCTCACGGGGCTGCGCGTGCAGCACGGCGGGGAGGAGAGCGTCCTGCCGGTCGAGGGACTCTTCGTGGCCGTCGGCCATCAGCCCGATCTCGGCGCCTTCGCCGATGTGCTTGCGCTCGACGCGGCCGGCTACGCCGACGCCGCCGAGGACTGTCTCAGCCCCACGCCGGGCGTCTTCGTGGCGGGGGACTGCCGCAGGAAGGGCGTACGCCAGCTTACCACCGCAGTTGCCGACGGGGCGACTGCCGCCCTGGCCGCCTGCGCCTATCTCGACGCATAAGGCTTGCGTTTACAGGCGGAAACAGCCAGCGGCCTCCGGCTTGAACGGAGGCCGCTGGCTCAGCTTGTCAAAAAAGTCCATACCGGACTTTTTGTGAAATACGGAAAAGGAGCTCGGCCATGCAAGTGAAGCTCGTTGCCTTCGATCTCGACGGCACCTTTCTCGACGACGACAAGAACATCCCTCCGGAGAACCTCCTCGCGCTGGAGGAGGCCGCGGCGAGGGGCGTCGTGCTCGTCCCGGCCACGGGGCGCATCGTGCGCGGCATCCCGGAAACGATCAAAAGCCTGCCCGCCGTGCGCTATTTCATCGTCTCCAACGGCGCGGGCGTCTACGACGCGCGGGAGGATCGCCTCGTCCATCGGGCGGATATCCCGCTGGCGCTGGCGCTGCGCTGCTACGAATACCTCGACACGCTGCCCGTGCTCTACGACTGCTATCAGGACGACGCCGGCTACATGACAGCCTCCATGCTTGAGCGCGCGCCGGAGATTTTCGGGAAATTCCCTCCGATGCTCCAGATGCTGCGCGAGCTGCGCCGCCCGGTGCCGGAGCTGAAGGCCTACCTGCGCGAAAAGGGGCGGCCGCTGCAGAAGCTGCAGGCCTTCTTCCGCGAGGAGGACTATCCCCTGCGCGCAGAGCTGCTGCAAACGCTGCCGCAGCGCTTCCCGGAGCTCACGCCCACGACCTCCGTGCCCTTCAACATTGAGATCAACAGCGCGCACGCCGGCAAGGGCAAGGCCCTGCGCGCGCTCTGCGCGCTGCTCGGCATCCCGCCGGAGCAGAGCCTCGCCTTCGGCGACGGCACGAACGACCGGGAGCTGCTGGAGCTGGCCGGCTTCGGCATGGCGATGGCCAACGCGGACCCCGCCGTGCTCGCCGCGGCAGACGGCGTCACCGGGGACAACAATCACGCCGGCTTCGCCGAGGGCCTGCGCAGGATGCTGCAGGCTTAGCCGCCGGAAAGCCAGAAAGCTTTTCGCCGCTTCCGCGCACGGTCCTTACATTATTGTTGTCTTCAAAAAATTTATTAACGCAAACAGAAGCACCAGTCAGGTCCTTTTGGGACCTGACTGGTGCTTCTGTTCTTACACGCTGTTTTGCAGCGCGCCCTTTTGCCGCACCTACCCGTTCTGTCAGGTGTTGTAGGGGTCGAGCCAGGCAAAGCTGTAGGCGCGGTGGTCGTAGTCGAACTGCTGGCGGAGCAGGGCGTAACGCGGCGCCATGCCCTCGCGGTAGTAGTCCTGCGCCATGTACTCCGGATCCTCGTCGAACTCGTGCGTCCAGCGCCAGGCGCCGATGGAGGTGTCGTAATCGACGTCGTTGATCTCGCAGTCGGGGTGCAGGCGGCGCAGCTCCTCCACCTGCTCGGGCGGGATGGGTGTGAGGCAGCCGATGTAGACGCGCTCGAGGTGCTCCAGACCGTAGAGCGGGGTTATGTCGGTCAGATAATCGCACATGCCGATGTTCAGATGCCGCAGCTCATGGCATTCCGCCAGCGGGGAGATGTCGTAAATATCCGAGAAGAACATCTCGAGATACTCGAGCTTCGGGCAGGAGGCCAGCGGCGTCAGATCGCCGAGCGGGTTCATGGCGATGATGAGCACCTCGAGATCCGGCATGCTGGTCAGGAAGGACAGGTCGGTGATCGACTCGTTGTGCCCGAGGTCGAGATACTTGATATGCGTGCAGTAGCGGAGCTTGGCGGCCTCGGCGTTATCCACAATGCCGCCCTTCGAGGTCTGGGAGGCGAGGATCTTCTCCACGTCCGTGCGCACGCTGTAGCCTGTGCCGAACCAGATGCGCCACACGACCTCAATGCTCGGGAACTCATTGCGCAGCTTTTCCATCTCCTCACTGGGCACGCCGCAGCTGTCCATGATGAGGGTCTCGAGGCGTGGCATGCAGGGCAGGATCTCGCGGATTTGTGCGCAGTTGTCCGGCACCTTGCAGTGGTTGATGTCCATCACCGTGTCGGAGGTGTTCAGCGGCACCTTGTAGAGCGTGAAGCTGAAATCCGGCGCAGCGGTCGGCGCGGCCTCGCAGAGTCTGCGGATCTCCGCCCAGCTCAGGTGCTCCTGCTCGTCCTCGCCGGCAAGATGGAAGGTCTCGAGCCGCGGCATGCAGGCGAGCAGGCGGGCGGCCTCGTCTACGCGGTGAGAAGTCAGTGTGCTGAGGTCGATCTCCGTGTCAAGCGTCGAGTGTGTTTTGCCAAGGAGCGAGAAGCTCCAGTCAAAGTCGATCTGCGGGTACTGCGCGCGCAGCTCCTCCAGCTCTGCGAGCTTCAGCGCGCCGAGGCGGATCTCCTCCACGGCGGGGAGATAGCGCAGCTGCGTGAGCGCGTCGGAGAGCTCCTCCTTCGTGAGGGCGGAGAGGTCGAGCGCGGTGTCGCTGCTCTTCACCGTCCCGCAGGGCAGCTCCACGGTGTACAGGAGCTCCACCTCCGGATGCTCCTCTGCCCAGGCGAGCATCTCGTCATAGCAGCTGCTGCCGGAGAGATCGGCCTTCTGCAGGTTCGGATAGCGGTCGAGCGAGGCGAGCTCCTCCGCGTTCAGCACGGCGATGACCTCGATCACGTCCGCCGGGTCGTTCGTCGGCTCGGGCGTCTGCTCCGGCACGGCGGCGGGCCTGCCCGCTTCGCCCGGCGCAGTCGGCTGCAGCCCGCAGGCGCAAAGCAGCAGCGCCGCGAGCAACAGCAGTATCAGCAGCATGTTCCGGTTCAGCTTTCCCATTCGAACTGTTCTCCCATCTTGACGACCAGCACGCCGTCGATCTCCCGGATGCAGCCCGCCGCCGGGAAGGCCGGCATGGCGAGCGCACGCTCGTCGAGCTGCAGGGCGCTCCAGGTCTTGTGCCCGACCATGCGGCCGGGGTTGTTCAGAATATACTTGAAGTAGGCGCCGTAGACATTGTAGTAATAATCGGCGTCGGCGGTGATGATCGGGCTGCTGCCCGTGAGCCCCGTGATGCGCCGATACTGCTCGAAGCCGCAGATCGAGGGGAGCAGCTGGTCGCTCACGCCCACGAAGCAGAGCTCGGTCTCGCCGGGGACATAGCCCTCCGTCTGCTCGATGCGGTTGACGACGCGGGTCATCAGCGAGAGCGCGGCGTCCTGCTCGAGATCCTTCTTGACATAGCAGGCGTTGGCGGTCTGCACATTCTGCCACAGCAGAAGCGCGACCAGCAGCAGCGCGACGGCGTTGACCGCGCGGCCGGGCTTGTTGAGACGCTCCTTCGCCCAGCGCCCGAGCAGCAGCAGGAAGAGGTATACGAGCCAGAAGGCGTATTTCATCAGGTCGTGCACCGCACGCCCGGAGAGGATGCGCGTGGCATTGCTCCCCAGCGGCAGCAGGAGCACGAGCACGGTCAGCAGAGCCTTTTCCGCGGGGCGGATGGACTTCGAGAGCAGCACCGCGACAAGCAGCGCGGCGAGCAGCACGGCCATGGCGATGTGCAGCCGCTGCATCCCCACGGTGAGGAAGGCGGCGTTCGGATCGAAGAAGCTCGCTGCCCAGTCGCTGTAGGCGGCGCCGATCGCCTCCAGAAGCGTCTCGGACTTGCCGCTCGCGTCCAGCGCGGTGTAGACGCTGTTGTAGCTGCCGGTGTCGAGCGGGATGTCCTTCAGGCGGGCCATCAGCCGCAGCAGCGCGTAATAGATCCCGCCGCCGACGCCGATCATGCCAACGCCGCGCAGCCCCCTGCCGAAGACCGCGCCGAAGCGCCTCCCGTCCAGCAGCTCCTGGATGCACACGAGCATGATGAGCACGACGGCAACGCAGAGGTAGCTCTGGTAGAGGCTGAGGGAGCCGGCGATGAAGAGCGTCCCGAGCGCGGAGCCGAGCCAGCCGTAGCGCGCCCAGAGAAAGGCCGCCGCGGCGGCGCCCAGCAGGGCCAGCAGGTCGATGTCCAGCTCATAGATATAGGTGGCGGTGAGGGCGATAAAGCTGATGTTCGCCACGAGGACGCCCGCCGTGAGCGCGAGCAGGCCTTTGGAGCGGATGCGCAGGAGCTTGGCCGTGAGAAAGAGCGCGAGCGCCGTCCAGAGCAGGGCCAGCAGCCCCAGCAGCCAGGGCATGGTGACGGGGCCGCGGATGATGCGCCGGTAGAGCACCGCCGAGAAGCGGCCGAGCTGCATTTTCCAGTAGGTCTCCACATTGTCGGCCACGAGGGCGTTGAGCACGTCGTGCGAAAAGCTGTCGTGCAGAAAGCCGTAGGCGTGCGCGAGGAGTCCCCAGCCGAAGGTGAAAAGCAGGCACCAGCACAGGAGCTTCCGCCCCGGCAGCGCGTCCGGGCCGTCGTCCCAGCCGGCGAGAAAACCGCGTTTGATGGTTTGTATCATGGAAGCATTCCCCATTCCTTTATTGTCCCCAATGTACCACAATCCGCCCCTGCCTGCAAGGGGAGAAGTGCGGCAAAACACGGCCGGGCAGGTTGCGGTTGACAGGCCGCAGCGGAAAGGACTATAATCAGGCATCCTGATCCCGTCTGGAGCCGTGAGACCCATGATCTGCCTGTTTGCCTGCCGATGTCGCTCCTTCTGCATAGGATAAAGAGAAAACGGCAGAAGGAGATAGAACGATATGTTTGATGATTTAAGAGAGACCATTCGCGCCTATCAGGCGCGCGACCCCGCCGCGCGCAGCGCGCTGGAGGTGCTGCTGCTCTATCCCGGCCTTAAGGCCGTGCGCAGCCACCGCCGCGCCCACTGGTGCTATGAGCATAATCTGAAATTCCTCGCCCGCATGATCTCGCAGGCGAGCCGCCGCCGCACCGGCATCGAGATCCACCCCGGCGCGACCATCGGCAAGCGCCTCGTCATCGACCACGGCATGGGTCTCGTCATCGGCGAGACCGCCGAAATCGGGGATGATTGCCTGATCTTTCACGGCGTTACCCTCGGCGGCACCGGCAAGGACGTCGGCAAGCGCCACCCGACCATCGGCAACAACGTGCTGATCGGCACCGGCGCCAAGGTACTCGGCCCCATCACCATCGGGGATAATGCCCGCGTCGCGGCCAACTCCGTCGTCCTCAAGGACATCCCGGAGAACTGCACCGCCGTCGGCATCCCGGCGCGCGTGGTGCGCGTGGCAGGCAAGAAGGTCAATTACGTGCAGGATGTCGACCACGTGCGGGATGTGCCCGACCCCATCAGCAGCGATCTCGCTGCGCTGCGCGAGGAAATCGCGCGGCTCAAGGCCCGCGAGAAGGAGCTCGAGGCCGCGCATCCGGACGACTGGGTCATCTGAGCGAATACAAATTCAAAACGAAACGGGAGCTCTCCGACAAGGGGGAGCTCCCGCTTCGTTTGTATGCCTATTCTTCGCCCCTCCCGCCGGAAACGGCGGCAAGGGCGGCCTGCAGCGCGGCCCGATCCAGAGAGATGCTGTGCCGTGCGGCCAGGGCGCGCAGGATGGCAAAACGCCGCCGGGATTTCCCGGCGGCGCAGAGCGTATACGGATCAGAGCGCGGCCATCTTCACGGCCGTGTCCAGCGCGATCTCCATCATCTGCGTGAAGGAATTCTGCCGTTCCTCTGCGGATAGGTTGTCCTCCGGGCGGTAGAGGTGGTCGGAGATGGTGCAGATGCAAAGAGCGCGCTTGTGGGCATAGGCGGCGTTGGCGTAGAGCGCAGCGGCCTCCATCTCGGTGGCGAGCACGCCCATGCGCTTCCAGTTGTCCGTCGTGGAAACGCCCTCGGGGGAATAGAAGTTGTCAGAGGAGTAGATGTTGCCCACATGCAGCTCGACGCCGCGCTCCTTTGCGGCCTCGACGGCCTTGGACAGCAGCGTGAAGTCCGCAATCGGGGCGAAGTTGGCGGCCTCGCCGAGACCGAAGTTGCGCAGATAAGCGGAGTTGGTGCAGGCGCCCTGCGCGGCCACGATGTCGCGCAGCTTCAGTTCGTCCTGCAGCGCGCCGGCAGAGCCGATGCGGATGATGTTCTCCACGTCATAGCAGTGGAACAGCTCCCAGCTGTAGATGCCGATGGAGGGCATGCCCATGCCGGAGGCCATGACCGAGACGGGGACGCCCTTCCAGGTGCCGGTGTGCCCCTGAACGCCGCGCACGTTGTTGACCAGCACGGGGTCGGTCAGGAAGTTCTCGGCAATGAATTTCGCGCGCAGCGGATCGCCGGGCATCAGGACGGTCTTGGCAAAAGCGCCTGCCTTGGCGTTGATGTGAGGGGTTGGGATCGGCATAAATACGTCTCCTTTCAAGATGCATGATATGGTGGTTCGGGGGGCTGCCGGCAGCCCCGTCTGTACAGAGCAACTCAGGAGAGGTTCCCGGTGGCGTACATCACGGCCGTGAGCGCCACGACCGGCGCTGTCTCGCAGCGGAGGATGCGCTCGCCCATCGAGCAGATGCGCAGCCCCGCGATCCGCGCGAGCTTCACCTCGAACTCTGCGAAGCCGCCCTCCGGCCCGGTGATGAGCGCGGCGGATTTGATGTCATGCCCGCCGCTGTTGAGCACCGTGTCGAGCCCTTCGCGCTCCCCGGTCTCGTAGAGCAGCACGGCGAGATCCTTCTTGATCGCCTTGTCCAGCACGGCGGCGTAGTCCTCCAGCCAGCCCACCTGCGGGATGATCCCGCGGCCGGACTGCTTGGCGGCCTCCTCGGCGATGCGCTGCCAGCGCTCGAGCTTCTTCTCCGGCGCGTCGGGCCTGGCGACGCAGCGATTGGCCTGGAAAAACGAGATGTCATGCGCGCCGGCCTCGACGCATTTCTGGATGATATACTCGGTCTTGTCACCCTTGGGCAGCCCGCAGATCACCGAGACCTCGACGCTGGGCTCCGCCGGACAGGGGACGACCTCAACGATCTCAAACTCGGCCTCGTCCTTGCGGGTCTCGACGAGGCGGCATTTGTAATCCGTGCCCTGCGCGTCGCTGATGACGACGTCCTCGCCCGGGCGCAGCCGCAGCACCTTCACGTGCTCGGCGTCCCGCCCGCGGATAATAGCCGTGCCGCCGGCCAGGTTGGTTCCCGCCATGAAAAATCGCGCCATGTCGTCTCCGCCTTCCTTTGCAATCTTTATTTATTATCGCATATTTGGCACGGCATTTCAAGTGGCGGCGTAGAATGGCGGGGAGAAAAAACCCGGACAGGAGGGTGAGAACATGGAGAAATTTGACGAGAGGCGCGCGGCAGAGGCGCTGCGGCATTTTGACGCGGTCTGGAAGCGGGTCGGCGCGGCACGCTCCGCGCAGAGCCAGGCGGATCGCTGCGGCGTCGTGCTGATGCCGCGGCGGCAGTACAAAAAGCCGGAGCGCGAGGGCAATCCCCGCTTGACCGGCGGCAGATTTGTATTATAATAAAGGGTACGAGCCTCGCGGCCGTGCGCCGCGGACACAAAAGACAGACAGGAGAAACGCCTTATGCCTACGACCTGGAGCCGCTCCCCCGAGGAGTTTCATAAGATCTATATTGCCAATACCGACGCCTTTTACCGCATTGGCAGCGCGAATCTCGCCCCCGAGCTGGACGATTTCATGACCAAGTGCGCCCTGAGCCTCTGGAGCCGCTCCGGCGGCATCACCCAGCGCCATGTCGATATGGCCAACGAGATCTACTCCCGCGGCCGCGCCAAGCCCAATTGGCTGCTCTGGAACCTCACCAGCGCCGCCGTAGAGGAGGATGTGTTCCTCCCGCCGGTGTTCTTCTGGAACATGGCCGAGAGCGACGTCAAGCGCCGCACCGAGAGCTCGCGCACCTTCATCCGCATGACGACTAACATCCTGCTCTACCTCGCCGCCGTGGACGACGACGTGACCTACGCCGAGGCCTCCTATATCACCGAGTGCACCGACCGCCTCACGGCGATCTGCGACACGACGGGCGTGAAGAAGAGCCGCGAGGGGCTCAATCCTCTCGACTATGTGACGAGCGGGGAGCCGGGCTTCCAGGAGAAATACAAGACCCAGGTGCAGGCCTCCGGGGGCGAAGCCAAAGCGGAGAGCGCAGCGGAGGAGACGAAGAAGCCTGACTTTGACGCGCTCATGGCCGAGCTGGAGGATCTGGTGGGCCTCGAGGATGTCAAGAAGGACGTCAAGAACCTCATGAACCTCGTCAAGGTGCGCCAGCTGCGCAGCGAGAACGATCTGCCCGTGCCGCCGATGAGCCTGCACATGGTCTTCGTCGGCAACCCCGGCACCGGCAAGACGACGGTCGCTCGCCTCGTCTCCGGGCTCTACGCCGCCATCGGCGTATTGAGCAAGGGGCAGCTCGTGGAGGTGGACCGCTCCGGCCTCGTCGCAGGCTACGTCGGGCAGACCGCGCTCAAGACCCAGGAGGTCATCAAGTCCGCCCTCGGCGGCGTGCTGTTCATCGACGAGGCCTACTCCCTTTCCTCCGGCGGCGAGAACGACTTCGGCCGCGAGGCCATCGAGACCCTGCTCAAGGCCATGGAGGATCACCGGGACGATCTGATCGTCATTGTCGCGGGCTATACCGTGCCGATGGAGAAGTTCATCTCCTCCAACCCCGGCCTGGAATCCCGCTTCAACAAGTATATATTCTTCCCGGATTACAACGGGGAGCAGCTGATGGCGATGTTCCGCAAGCGCTGCGACAAGAACGGCTACACCCTCACGCCCGAGACCGAGACGGCGGCCGTCGAGTTCTTCAAGCGCCTCTACGAGGAGCGCGACGACAACTTCGGCAACGGCCGCGACGTGCGCAACTGCTTTGAGGATATGGTCGTCCGCCAGGCCAACCGCGTGGCGGCGATGGAAGCTCCGACCAAGGAGGATCTCATGACCGTGCTCCCGCAGGATCTGGAGGATTCCGAAGAGGGCGAAGAAGTCCCCGAGGACGCGCCCGCGGAAGAGCCCGCCCGCAGCGAGAGCGCGGAGGGATGAGAGCGGGATCGCCGGGACAATACTAACAAGGGGCCGCTGCAAAACTCTCATTTTGCAGCGGTCCCGATTTTCGTTCTGATAATGCTCATCGGATGGCGAAATCAATCGAGGATTCGATTGATTTCGCTGCCAAGCGACAAGTTTGGCAGAGAATGATGCTAAAAATCATTTTCCCGATGCTCATTGCAACGAATATACGGCAAAACAGTCCTGCTGTTTTGCTGCTAAGAGAGTTCAAAAGATTTTCGAGTGGAATTTGCGCCAGACGAGGCGGAGCTTGTGCCGACGAAACGGAGTATGGCACAATTCCGGCTGGAAAGAATCAAGGCTTTTTATTAGGTGTTAGTATAAGCTCTCTGTTTCACAATGACAGACCGCGGGGCGCGATGTCAATTCTTTTGAAAGAATCCGTCCCCACGCAGGTGTTCCCGGCCGGGCTCAGGAGCGATGGGAAAAGCCGCCCGGGCGCGCGCATTTTGGCGCGGCTTGCCTTTCCGCTGTATCCTTGATATAATGCTTACAGCGGCGTATTTCAGTTTCTCCGTTTGCCTGGAGCTTGAATGCGGGCAGATCCCGCTGCAGGATTTGGCGCGCTATCGCCTGCCGGCTCATCGAGAAGAGAGGGGGCATGTCCCATGGAAGTCGTACTGTTGTTTGCAGCTCTGGTCATCATTGCCTGCATCCTCTTCAACAAGCTCTCCGACCGCATCGGCGTGCCTGCGCTGCTGGCCTTCATCCTCCTGGGCATGGTCTGCGGCGTCGACGGGATCTTCCATATCGACTTTGACAATTTCCCTGCGGCGGAAAACGCGGCCACAGTCGCGCTGATTTTCATTATGTTCTACGGCGGCTTCGGCACCAACTGGGCGGCCGCGCGCCGCGTGGCCGGCAGAGCCGTCATACTCTCAACGGCCGGGGTTGTGCTGACGGCCTCCGTCACGGCCGTGCTCTGCCGGTATCTGCTGCGCGTGAGCTGGGTTTACGGCTTTCTGATCGGCTCGGTGCTGGCCTCGACGGACGCGGCCTCTGTGTTCTCTATCCTGCGCTCCAAGCGGCTCAACCTCAAGGACAATACGGCCTCGCTCCTGGAGGTCGAGAGCGGCTCGAACGACCCGGCGGCCTATATGATGACCGTCGTGGTGACCGCTCTCATCACGGGCAGCGGGGAGCTGAACATCCCGCTGCTGTTGATCAAGCAGATCGCGTTCGGCGTCGGCTTCGGCGTGATCCTCGCGCTGGCGGGCCGCACGTTCCTCAACCGCTTCAGCTTCTCCCCCGGCTTCGCCGCGATCTTTGTGCTGGCCATGGCGCTGCTGAGCTATGCGCTCCCCGCCTTCTTCGGCGGCAACGGCTTCCTCTCGGCCTACCTCGTGGGTCTGATCGTAGGCAACAGCGACCTGCCAAAAAAGCGCGAGCTCGTGCATTTTTTTGACGGGATCACGGGGCTGATGCAGATGGTGCTGTTCTTTCTGCTGGGGCTTCTGTGCACGCCCTCGCAGCTGCCGAAGGTCCTGCCCGAGGCTCTCGCCGTCGCCCTGATCCTGACGGTCGCGGCCCGGCCCGCCGCGGTCACGGCGCTGCTGCTCCCCTTCGGAGCCAGGCATCCGCAGCGCGCGCTCGTCTCCTGGGCGGGGCTGCGCGGCGCGGCCTCCATCGTCTTCGCCGTCATGGCCACGACACGCATCGGAGCGGCGAACATGGAGGTGGATATTTTCTCGCTTGTCTTCTCGGTCGTTATCTTCTCCATCCTGCTGCAGGGTACGCTGCTGCCGAAGGTCGCCGAGCGGACGGGCATGATCGGCGGCGACGAAGACGTCATGCGCACCTTCAACGACTACAGCGCCGAGACCCCGGTGCAGTTCATCCAGTTTGAGGTGCCCGAGCAGCACAAGTGGGCCGGACGCAAGCTCCGGGACATGACACTCCCGCCGGACACCCTGCTCGTGCTGCTGCAGCGGAAAAAGCAGCCCGCCGGCGGCGCGGGAGAGAAGGCGCTGCGCAAGCTCCACCTGCGCGAGTCCTACGAGAACATCGCCCCCAACGGCGACACCGTCATCCTCGCGGGCGACCGCCTCACGCTCTCCGCCAAGACCCCGGTGCAGATCCAGGGGGTGCGGCTGCGCGAGCAGTTTGTCGATGCGCGCAGCGCAGGCAAGCCGGTTTCCGCCCTGCCGCTTCCCGCCGGGGAGCTCATCATTCTCATCGAGCGCGGCAGCGAGGTCATCATCCCCAAGGGCAACACCACGCTCCGCCGCGGCGACAAGCTGGTGCTCTACCGCGCTGAGGACGCGCGCCGGGCGGAGTCCCTTTTTCCCGCGAAAAAAGAGTGAAAACGGAACACGGAGCATCGAAAAAGGAGGAAAACGACATGATATCCTGTTTCCCGGAAGTGAAAAAGAACTTCGGCTTCGGCTGCATGCGTCTGCCGATGCTGCCCAACGGTGAGGTGGATCTGGAGCAGTGCGCCGAGATGGCCGACCTGTTTTTGGAGAAGGGCTTCAACTACTTCGACACCGCCCACGGCTATATCGACGGCAAGAGCGAGCCGGCGATCCGCGCCTTTCTCACCAGCCGCCACGCCCGCAGCGAGTATATTCTCACCGACAAGCTGACCGGCACCTATTTTCAGTCGCAGGAGGAGATCCGCCCGCTGCTGCTGCGCCAGCTCGAGGCCTGCGGTGTGGACTACTTCGATTTCTACCTCATGCATTCGCAGAACGCCGGCACCTACGCCAAATTCAAGCGCTGCCGCGCCTACGAGACGGCCTTCGCGCTCAAGGAGGAGGGGCTTGTGCGCCATGTGGGCATCTCGTTCCACGACAAGGCCGAGGTGCTCGAGCAGATCCTCACGGAGTATCCGCAGATCGAGATCGTGCAGATCCAGTTCAACTACGTCGACTACGAGGACGCGGGCGTCGAATCGCGCAAGGTCTATGAGGTCGCCGCAAAGCACGGCAAGCCCGTCATCGTCATGGAACCGGTCAAGGGCGGTACGCTCGCGGCGCTGCCGGCGGACGCGCAGGCGGTTCTCGACGCGCTGCATCCGGCGGAGCCCCGCCCCTCGAGCGCCAGCTACGCGCTGCGCTTCGCGGCGGACTTCGAGAACATCCGCATGGTGCTCTCCGGCATGAGCACGATCGAGCAGATGCGGGACAACACCAGCTTCATGCAGGATTACCGACATCTCAGCGAGGAGGAAAAAGAGGCGATTGCAAAGGTGCGGGAGGTCTTCCGCGCCCGGCAGCTCATCGGCTGCACGGCCTGCCGCTACTGCGTGCAGGAGAACCACTGCCCGATGGACATCCTGATCCCGGATATGTTCGCGCTGATGAACGCGAAGAAGCAGTTCCCCTCCTGGAACCAGAATTTCTATTACGACGACGTGCTCACCACCAAGGGGCACGGCAAGGCGAGCGACTGCATCCGCTGCGGCGGCTGCGAGCGTGTCTGTCCCCAGCATCTGCCGATCCGCGAGCTGCTCGCGCAGACGGCCGAAACCTTTGAATAAAAAAGAAACGCGCCCGGTTTTCCCGGGCGCGTTTCAGACTGTAGACAAACCCTTGCGGCAATGGTTCGTTTCGCATGGGGAGATTGTGAAGAGGGGACGGTAATCCCCTCTTCACGTTCAATATATGCAAAAATGGAAACTTTTTCGGAAGTTTTCATTTTTGCCTTTCAAGCTGTCGACACTTTGTCGACAGCTTGAAACGCGCCCAGTTTTCCGGGCGCGTTTCCTGCGACTGTCAAAAAACCTGCGATAAGGCGGGAGGACAGAGCAGCGGGGGAGCTCGAGGGGGCAAGGCCCGCCTCGAATACAAGAAACCGCCGCCGGAAAAGCCCGATATTGCGGGCTTTTCCGGTAACAGCATTTTGCCTGAAGCAAAATGCTCGGCGGCTGCCGCTTCAACCGAGCTTTTTCAGCAGCTCGTCCAGTGCGTCGCTCAGGGTCTCCTCAAAGCTGGGGTGCGGATGCACGGCGCGGCGCAGCTGCGCGGCCGTGAGGCCGTTGGCGATTGCGGCGGTGAGGAGGGTGATCATCTCGTTGGCGTGGGTGCACATGAGCTGCGCGCCGATGAGCCTGCCGGTCTCGGCGTGGGCGAGCAGCTTCATGAAGCCGCGATCGGCTTCGAGGATGATGCTGCGGCCGTTGGCGCTCGTGAGTCCCTTGCCGATCTTCACGGGGATCTGGCGCTCCTTTGCCTCCGCCTCGGTGAGCCCCACGGAGGCGACCTCCGGGCGGCAGAAGGCCGAGAGCGGGATCAGCGAGAGATCCTGCGCGGGCTCAAGGCCGCAGAGGCGCTCCACACAGGCGACGCCCTGCGCCTTCGCGACGCTCGCCAGCTGGATGGGCGAGGACACGTCTCCGACGGCGTACACGCCGGGGAGGGAGGTCTCAAACTTCCCGTCGACCAGAAGCCGCCCATGGTCCGCGGCGGGCTCGAGGCCCGGGGCGAACACGCCGTCCCAGTATGGGCGGCGGCCGATGGCGCTGAGCACGGCCTCGCTCTCGCAGCGCGCTTCCCTGCCCTTCTGCGCATAGCATACGGCAAAGCCCGCGTCGGTCTTCCCGATGGAGGAGACCAGCGCGCCGGTCTGCACCGCGACGCCGCGTTTTTTGAAGATCATCGCGAGGTTCTGGCCGAATTCCCTGTCCATCGTGGGCAAGAGCCGATCCATGCCCTCGAGCAGCGTGACGCTCACGCCGAGATCTGCAAAGAAGGTCGCAAACTCCGCGCCGATGACCCCGCCGCCGATGATGGTAAGGGAGGCCGGCAGGCGTTCCAGGCCGCGCAGCACGTCCTCCGAGCTCCACACGCCCGGCATCTCCAGGCCGGGGATCGGCGGGGTCGCGGGGACGGCGCCGGTCGCGATCAGGATCGCGTCGGCGCTGCAGGTCTGCTCGCCCTCCGCGGAGACGATCTTCACGCTGTGCGGCGCGACGACGCAGCCGCGGCCGTGCAGAAAATCGACCTTTGCGGCCTTGAAGAGGGCCTCCACCCCGCCGCGCAGTTTCGCGCTGACCTCCTCCCTGCGCTCGAACATCGCCCCGAGATCGACCCTCGCCTCCGCGGCGCAGACGCCGATCGGCGCGCCGGTCAGGGCCTCGCGGTAGAGCTCGGCCGCGTGGAGCAGGGTCTTGGTGGGGATGCAGCCGCGGTTGAGGCAGGTGCCGCCCGCTTCGCGCTCATCTATGACGGCAACTTTTTTGCCGAGCCTGCCGGCGCGGATCGCGGCCTCATAGCCGCCAGGCCCCGCGCCGATGACGAGGATATCATAATCGTACATGTGCTTCCTCCAATCAAAATCCTTTGCGCAGCAGCGAGAGCAGATCCTCCGCGCCGGAGGCAGGGAGGCTTGCCCGCAGCGCCGTCTCCAGCGCCGGGAGGCGGAAGGGGACGCCGTCCAGGGCGTCCTCGACGCGGGAGGAGAGCTGCTCGTCCATCGCGTCGGTATAGAGCTTCGCCGCGCGGATGACGCCGTGCTCGACCTGCAGCGAAAGCTCCGCCCCGCCCCAGGGGAAGCGATCCTCCGCGCTGAAGGTGAAGGCGGTCCTTGCGCCGTAAAGCCAGTCCGCGCTGCGGTTGCGCGCCGCAAGCGCTGCGATCTGCTCCCGCTGCGCTTGGGTGAGACGCAGCGTTTCGGCGGGGAGGCCGTAAGCCTGCGAAAAGGCGGCGATCAGCGCCTCCTTCAGCGCTTCGATCGTGAGCTGCGGGGCAAATTCACGCAGATTCACGACACGGGAGCGCACGGAATCCACGCCCTTGCTCTCAAGCTTTGCCTGCGAGGGGCTGAGATAGCGCGCGAGCAGCGCCGCGTCCACGTCCAGCATCAGCGTGCAGTGCTGGCAGGCGCGGCCGGCCGTTCGGTAATAGGCGCTGCCGGAGAACTTCCGCCCGTCGGCGAGCAGGTCGTTGCGGCCGGAGAACGCGGCCGGGACGCCGAAGCCGCGCAGCGCGCGCTCGACGACGGCCAGCTGCCGCGGCACATCGAAGTCCTTCTCTCCCACGAGAAAGCTCACGTTGAGGTTGCCGCGGTCGTGAAAGACCGCGCCGCCGCCCGAGAGACGCCTTGCAAGAGAACCGCCCTCCTCCTCGAGGAGGGCGGTCCTGCATTCTTTCCAGGGGTTCTGGTTCCTGCCGATGACCACCGTGCGCTCATTCTGCCAGAGATAGAGGACGCAGTCGCCCTCCGCGGCGCTTTTCAGCAGCGTCTCCTCGACAGCGAGGTTTTCATAAGGGTCAAAGCCCGGCGCGGTATAGACCAGACAGCGCGTGATCATTCCTTCGTCCAGCGCAGGATCGGGCTGCGGGCGGCCTTGACCTCGTCCGGGCGGCCGATCTGCGCGTTGTGCGGGGCGGTGTGCATCTGCTCGGGGTCGCGGAAGGCGAGATCATAGAGCTCGCGGAAGATCGCCGCAGCCTCGTCGAGCGTCTCGCGGCTCTCGGTCTCGGTCGGCTCGAGCATCAGCGCCTCGTGCACGATGAGCGGGAAGTACATCGTGGGCGGGTGCATGCCGCGGTCTATGAGGGACTTGGCGACGTCCAGCGCGGAGACGCCGGTCTCCTTCTTGAAGGCGCTCAGATCGAGCACGAACTCATGCATGCAGGTGCGGTCGAAGGCGGGCGTGAAGCTGCCCCGGATCTTCCGCATGAGGTAGTTGGCATTGAGCACCGCGTTGATCGCCGCCTCGGGCACGCCCTCTCGGCCGAGCGTCAGCAGGTAGGTCAGCGCGCGCACGACGACGAGGAAGTTGCCGGCGAAGCTGCGCACCTGCAGCCGCCCCTCGCCCTCCATCAGCGCGCTGCGGGGCAGGAAATCCTTCAGGAAAGCCTTGCAGCCCACCGCGCCGGCGCCGGGGCCGCCGCCGCCGTGTGGGGTGGCGAAGGTCTTGTGCAGGTTCATGTGGATGCAGTCAAAGCCCATGTCGCCCGGGCGGACGACGCCCATGACGGCGTTGAGGTTGGCACCGTCGTAGTAGCAGAGACCGCCGCATTCATGCACGAGGCGGGTGATTTCGAGGATGTTTTCGTCGAAGAGGCCGACGGTGTTGGGGTTGGTGAGCATGAGCCCCGCCACGTCCGGGCCAAGCGCGGCCTTGAGCGCCTCAAGATCGACGCAGCCGTCCGGCGCGGAGGCGATGTTCACGACCTCGAAGCCGCACATGGCGGCCGTCGCGGGATTGGTGCCGTGGGCGGAGTCGGGCACGATGATCTTCGTGCGCCCCAGATCGCCGCGGGAGCGGTGATACTGCTTGATGAGCAGCACACCGGTGAACTCGCCGTGCGCGCCGGCGGCTGGCTGGAAGGTCATGCCGTCCATGCCGGTGATCTCGCAGAGATACTGCGCGGCGACGTCGAGCACCTCGCGGCAGCCCTCGGTGGCCTTCTCGGGGGCGAGGGGGTGGACAGAGGCGAAGCCGGGCAGTGCGGCCATCTCCTCGTCGATGCGGGGATTGTACTTCATCGTGCAGGAGCCGAGCGGGTAAAAGCCGCAGTTGACGCCGTGCACGCGCCGGCAGAGCTGCGTGTAGTGGCGGGAGATCTCCTGCTCGCTCAGCTCGGGCAGGGGCAGCTCGCTCTCGCGCAGGAGGGCGGAATCGAGCTCGACCTCCGGCACGTCGCAGGCGGGCAGCAGCGTGCAGCGGTGTCCGGCCATACTCTTCTCGAAGATCAGCTTCATGCGAGCACCTCCTTTACGATGGCGGCCGCGCGGTCAAGCTCGGCGCGGGAGACCTTCTCGGTGGCGCACCAGAGGATGCCGTCCTCCACGGGCAGGCCGCCGAGGATGCCGGCGTCGTCGAGCGCGGCAAGCACCTCGTCGCGCTTCGGCAGGACGGTGAGGAATTCATGGAAGAAGGGGCCGCTGTACTTGAGCGTCACGCCGGGGATGGCGCAGAGCGCGCCGCAGAGGTAGTGCGCCTTGGCGAGACACTGCTTCGCGGCCTCCTTGAGCCCATCGGGGCCGAGGGTGGCCAGGTACAGCCCCGCGGTCAGGGCGCAGAGCGCCTCGTTGGAGCAGATGTTGGAGCTGGCCTTCTCGCGGCGGATGTGCTGCTCCCTGGCCTGCAGGGAGAGCACGAAGGCGCGCTCGCCGCGGCTGTCGGTCGTCTGGCCGACGATGCGGCCGGGCAGCTTGCGCATGAGCTTGCCGGTAGAGGCCATGATGCCCAGATAGGGGCCGCCCCAGCCCATCGGCAGGCCGAGCGGCTGCCCTTCGGCGACGGCGATATCCGCGCCGCACTCCCCGGGCGTGGCGAGCAGGGCGAGGCTGATGGGGTTGAAGGACAGCACGAACTGCGCCTTTGCCGCGTGGACGAGCTCGCCCAGCGCCTTTGCGTCCTCGATCTGGCCGTAGAAGTTCGGCGACTGGAGGATAAAGGAGGCGACGTCCTCCGTGAGCATCTCCTTGAGCGCCTCGGAATCGGTGCGCCCGTCCCTGCAGGGGACGACGCGCAGCTCATGCCCGGTGCCGTAGCAGTAGGTGCGGACGGTGTTGATGACGTCGGGATGCGCGGCGGCGGAGATGAGCGTCACCGTGCGTTTGCGGTCGCGGCACATGGCGGCGGCTTCGGCCGCGGCGGTCGCGCCGTCATAGACCGAGGCGTTGGACACGTCCATCCCGGTGAGGTCGCAGATCATGGTCTGGTACTCGAAGATGGACTGCAGGATGCCCTGGCTCATCTCGGCCTGATAAGGCGTGTAGGCAGTGAGGAATTCTTCCTTTGCGGGGATGTATTTGACGATGCTGGGGATGTAGTGATCGTAGGCGCCAGCGCCGCGCAGCACGGTCGCGTAGACCTTGTTTTTCGCGGCGAGGGCTTCCATCTCACGGCGGACCTCCAGCTCGCTCTTGCCCGCGGGCAGATTCAGCGGCCGGTCAAGCAGCATCGAGGCGGGGACGTCGGCATAGAGCTCCTTTTCGGAGCGCATGCCGATCGCCTGCAGCATTTCCTGGCGCTCGGCGGCGGTCGCAGGAACGTAGCTTCCCATTTAACCCTCCTCGCTGACGAAGGCCTCGTATTCGGCGGCGGTGATCATCTCGTCATAGCCGGTGACGTCCTTGACGCGGATGATCCAGGCGCCGTAGGGGTCGGAATTGAGCAGCTCGGGGGAGTCCAGCAGCTCCTCATTGATCTCGCAGACCTCGCCGCTGACCGGGCAGACCAGGTCGGACACGGCTTTGACGGATTCGACGTCGCCGAAGGGCTCGCCCGCGGTGACCGGGTCGCCGACCTCGGGGAGGTTGACGAAGACCACGTCGCCCAGCTCGCTCTGGGCAAAGTCGCTGATGCCGATCTCGGCCACGCCGTCGGCTTCCTTGAGCCATTCGTGAGACTTGGTGTAGGCTAATTCGGTGGGATAATTCATGATGATACCTCCGTTAATATAGTAGTTGTAGTTTCATTACAGGCCGATCACGCCGAGGAACTTCTCCAGAGCGGCGTTGATCTCCTCGTCGCGGAAGCAGTAGCGCATCTCAAGGTGCTCGCTGCGGAGCTTCTCCACATCCTCGGTGACGTCGCGCCCGCGCAGGATGCAGTCGGCCATCAGGGAGGCGAGGCGGGCGAAATCCTCCTTCTCAAAGCCGAAGCGGGTCATCTCGCCCACGCCCATGCGCAGCGCGCCGGAGGCCGTGAAGGATTCCTCGTTCGGGGTCGCCTGGTAGTTGACGATGATGTTGTTCTTCTCCAGGCGCTCCGCGATATCGTAGCCCAGGGCGTAGCCGACGTTGACGATGACCTGGTGGGTCTCGGTGTAGTCGATGGCGGGATCGCCCGCGACGTCCAGTCCCTCGGCCTTGAGGCATTTTGCGAAGTGCTTGGCGTTCTCGATGATATTGCGCTGGTACGCGTCCTTGAAGGTGTTCATCTCGTAGGCGGCCATCAGCAGGCCGAGCTGCGTGCCCAGGTGATGGTTGGAGACGCTGCCGGGGAAGGCGCGGCTCTCCATGGTCTTCCAGAGATCCCACTTGAGATCGCCGGGCTTGTAGTTGACGCCGATCAGGCCGCGCTGCGGGCCGAAGAAGGTCTTGTGCGTGGAGCCGGTGACGATCTCGGCGCCCTCCTCGAAGGGCTTCTGGAAGTAGTCGCCCACGAGGCCCATGACGTGCGCCATGTCGTACATGATGGTGGTCTTGAGGCCCATCTCGTCCACGAAGGCGCGGATTTCCTTGACGGGCTCCTTGTGCAGCACCATGGACTTGCCGAAGATGATGAACTCGGGGCGGTACTGGTCGAGGACCTTCTTGGTCTCCTCGACGTCGATCTTGTACACGTTGTCGGCCAGCACCGGGAAGGGCACGACGGCCTTGCGCTCCGTGACCGGGTCTACGGCCACGTAATCGTGCAGCGCGCCCATGGGCTGGGCGGAGAGGTGGCCGCCCTTCATGATGTGGTTGTGGAGGATATAGCCCAGGCGCTGCGGCTCGACCTTGCGGTTGTTGCGGTTCTTGAAGTCCATCAGCGCAGAGAACACCGCCATGTTGGACATCTGGCCGGAGAGCAGGCGCGTCTCCACCTCGGTCGCGCCAAGGTACTGGCGCAGCTGTTCGACCAGCAGCTCCTCCACCCGCTCGATGAACTTTGTACCCTGGTAGTAGAAGACCTCGCGGTCGTAGAAGGAGAGGATCTTCTTGTGCTCGGCGTAGCGGAAGGCGGGGTCGGAGGCGCAGAGCAGCTGCACCGCGCGGCTCGCGGAGTTCTCGGAGGGGATGAGGTTGATGCACTGCCGCTGCCGCCAGACATGGTTCTCGGTGGCCTTCCGAATCAGCTCGAGCGCCTCGCCGCGGTAGTTCTGTCCATCTGCCGCTTTGTCCTGCACCGGGGGAGAATAAAGGATGGGGCGGGCGTAGGGAGGCGCGTCCACGCGCATGTGGAAGCGCGGCACCGCGGCCTTGACCATCTTGCCGCGGATATCGACCGTAAGGACGTCGTCGGTCTGGACGTCGTTATCCACGAGCGCCATGCCGAGCGCGCGCTTGGCGGTGGCGTCGGTGTAGGTGGTGGCCATGCCCTCGCCCTCGGCGACGTAGTAGGGAACCATGGTGCCGGAGGTGACGAAGCCGACGGGCCTGCCGTCCTTGTAGACGGGCATGTCCTTGCGCATGACGCCGCGCTCGATGAGCGTGATGGGGACGATCTTGCGCGGCAACGCCTCGGTGCCGGCGTAGTCGCGGTTCTGGATCTTCTGGAAGGCGGCGTACTGCGCGGCCAGCGCTTCGCGGCCGACGAAGTCGCCCTTCTGCGGTGAGAAGGAGACGGCGAATTTGGCCAGCGGCACGGCGAAAACGGGGATCTGCCTGCCCTCGGCGTCCTCGCCCATCTCGTGACCGTAGAGCGGGAGCAAGGCCTCCATGCGCAGCGTGTCGCGCGCGCCGAGACCGGCGGGCTTTGCGCCGAGCTCGACCAGGCGGTTCCAGAGCCAGACCGCGTCCCCGGACTTGACGTAGACCTCGTAGCCGAGCGGCTCGCCGGTGTAGCCGGTCTTGGAGACGCGGGCGAAATGCCCCTCGAGGGGCAGGGTGTTGAGGCTGTTGCGCACGAGCTCGGTGACGGGCGCGCCGCCGGAGAGCACGGTCATGATCTCGCGGCTCTTGGGGCCCTGCACGGCGATCGCTGCCCAGTCGGCGGTGATGTCGGTGATCGTGCAGTCATAGCCCTCGAGCTCGCGGCGCAGGTGCACCAGATCCTTCTCCGTGTTGGCCGCGTTCACGACCAGCAGGAAACGCTCCTCCTCGAAGCGGTAGAGGTAGGCGTCGTCCACGGCATAGCCGTTCTCGTCGGGGATGATGCAGTACTGCGCCTCGTTGAGCTCGAGCGCCAGGACGTTGCTCGAGAGCACGTGCTGCAGGAAGGCCACGCGGTCGGGGCCGCCGATGAGGAGCCTCCCCATGTGGGAGACGTCGAAAATGCTGCAGAAATGACGGGTATACAGATGCTCGCTCACGATCCCGCTCGGGTACTGGATGGGCATTTCCCAGCCGCCGAAATCCACCATGGTCGCGCCGGCGGCCACATGGACGTCATAGAGCTGGGTGCGTTTCAGTTCGCTCATGGATCTACCTCCTGTATCTTGAATGTTGAAAAAGACTGTGCGGGAGACAAAAAAGCGGCGGCGCAGAAGTTCCCCTGAACTTCTGCGCCACCGTTTCAAGCCTGAGAGATTCCCCGCGGCATGCGCGGGTTGCACCTACGGCGTGCGCCTTTCGGCGCCCTTTACGATGTTTCGTCCGGATCCGGTCCCTTTGCCTGAGAGCTTTTGCGATCCCCTTCGGCTCCGCGTATCCGCGGTCTCTCCCGGATCCATCAACCGATCTATGTCAATGTAGAACGCGCGTGTTGTCTCTTGTTACCTATTAAGAAGTACCACAAAACGCTCTCTCTTGTCAAGCGAAATTTGTGGATTATTAACGAAGGGGAGCCGCCGCGCGGCCTTGGGAACGGGTCAGCTTCCGCTTTCCAGAAAGCGGAAAACGCGGGTGTAAAAATCCCCGGCTTCCTCATACGCGGCGTGGCCGAGACCGGGATACAGGTACAGCTCCGCGCCGGGGATCCCCGCAGCCAGCTCGCGGGAGGCCTCCGCGCCGATGATGCGGTCGTCCGCGCCGCCGATCACAAGTGTCGGCGCGGCGATCTTCCCGATCGCTGCGGCGGCGTCGAAGCCCAGGATCGCGCGGGCGTTTGCGAGAAAACGGCCATAGTCCGAGGGTCTGCCCACCAGTCCGAGCACGGGGTAGAGCTTCCGGTACTGCCGAAGCTTCTCCGGAGAATAGCTGTGCTCGGCGGTATCGCTCATCAGCGCCCTGTGGTCGCCGGCCTCCGCAAAGCGGATCCAACGCTCGACACAGGCGCGCGTCATTTCGTTCGCGCCAGGCGCGGTCACGGCGAGGACGAGCTTTTCGATCAGCTCCGGGTGCTCGGCAGCGAGCAGCTGGGCGATCATCCCGCCCTGCGATACCCCGAGCACGGAGCTTTTCCCGATGCCCAGCGCCGAGATCGCCGCGGCCTGATCCTCCGCCATCTGCCGGATCGTGAAGCCTGCGGGCAGATCGTTCCGCCTGCTGAACAGGAAGACGGTATAGTCCGAGAGATAGGGCCTGTAGGGACTCTCGAGCAGCAGTGCCTTTCCCTTGACCGTCGCCAGGCCGTCGGACAGGCCGGGCAGCACGATCAGCTTCTTCATGCCGCGACCGAAGGATACATAATACATGCTCCCACCGGGGAAGGACACGCATCCGTTTTTTGCCATTCCGAATCCACCTCGCAAATAAGATTCGTTCTCATTTTATACTATAATGACCATCGAATGGCGAAATCAATCGAGCGTTCGATTGATTTCGCTGCCAAACGACAGGCTTGGCAGCGAATGATTCTCAAAATCATTCGCCCGATGCTCATTGCAATGAGTATATGGCAAAACAGCCGTGCTGTTTTGCTGCGCGGCAAAGCCGCGCGGCGAAAAGCTTTTTGGCTTTTCGCCATCATATAATCATTATACCAGATGACAACAAAAATCTTGATAGTCCAAGATCTAGTGGGAGTGATCGATTGATCGCCGAAAAGGCCCAGCAGCAGAAAGAAAGGGCGTGTTGCAAAATGCAGGTTTTGCTGCATGCGAAAGGCACAGCCGTAGGGGCGGGGCTTGCCCTGCCCGGCAGAGA
>DFGE01000019.1:17116-80470 GCA_002371675.1 Clostridiales bacterium UBA3758 | reverse complement strand
GCGCGCGGGCGGCCGAAATTGTCTTGACAAGCGCAGGGCGCTGTGGTATCATACTCCAGCGGCATCTGTATGCAGAAGTACCCAAGAGGCCGAAGGGGCTCCCCTGCTAAGGGAGTAGGGTGTCTATAAAACGCCGCGAGGGTTCAAATCCCTCCTTCTGCGCCATGAAAGCACGGCAATTTTGATAGAATTGCCGTGCTTTTCTTTTTGTGGTAAAATCGGCTCGAATGATTGGACGAGGCGAGGAGCAATCAGCGCTGCAGGATGATTGGTAATTATTCAGACAAATCGATATTTGCGGAGGCATTATGAAGCAGATTTTTGAATCGGATCAGATCAGCTTTGTCAAGGTGTCAGAATGTCTGGTAAACGACTATCTCATCATGGTAAATGATGAGGAACACGTCGGAAGATTTATCCATGGACGTATCGGCGGCGCTTCGGAACCATACACCGTGGAGCAGGAATACGAATGGATCAGAAAAACGCTGGAATCAAAAGCAGTGGTCTTTTCCATGCTGGAGAAGAGAAGCGGAGCATTTATAGGAAACATAGAGCTGATGAATCCGAATAACTATGATGCAGAACTCGGGATCGCTCTAACGGCCGCGAAGCAGGATATGGGATATGGAACGGAGGCGGTCTCCGCTATGGTCGCTTACGGATTTCACACGCTCGGGTTGAAAAGAGTGTTTTTAAGAACAAATCATGATAATGCAAGGGCAATCCATGTTTACAAAAATTGCGGATTTCAGGAATATGATCGTACAGATCAACATATCTGTATGGAAATAAAACGATAAATTCCAGTTTGTCGGTGCACCCCTATCATTCATAATGCACCCCCTTTGACGTTTGCACCTCCCTAAATAGAAATGCACCCCGCTGAACAGGCGGTGCACCCCCTTAACTATTATTCTATCAAAACGGAGTACCTTTTCCATAAAAGTACTCTGATTTTAATAGAATCAGAGTACTTTTCTTTTTCTCAAAAACCCCAGTAAAATCAAGCTTGCAATTTGAAAGCACATAAGCCGGATACGGCCAGGACCTTCCGCGCCCTCGGCAGAGACCACGGCACTTTACAGACGAAGGCTGAAAGTGTCATAGTGGGTTACGCACTTTCAGAGAAGTGCGTAACCCACTATCTTTCGTTCTATTACCCGATGAATACCAACGCGGAAGCAATCAAAAATTGCCCGGCATAATAGGTGATGTAGTTCAGCGCAAGGTCGATCGGGCGCTCCCTGCCCTTGCCGAAATAAGTGCCGCTGAGGATCAGATCCGAGATCGCAAAAAACACGCCGCCGATAAAGATCAGATTCAGAGGTGTTTTCTCCCAGCCGTAATAGAGGGCAAAGCTTCCGGAGATCAGCACCATGGCGAACAGAATCACACCGTAGGCAATCACAACCAGTTTGAATTTCCCGTAGTTCAGCTTCATCGGTTTCTCCAGAACCGCATTTCCAATGCTCAGTACAAGGGCGAGCAGGACCGGAACGATTACCGTGATGGGCTTGCCTAAGGGATAGTAAGTCATCAGCATTCCGAGGATATACAAGATGTGCCCAACGCCGAATACGCAAAAGCCGGCGTATGTGAAAGGCACATCTTTTTCAGGGAATACATATTTGAGATCCAGCCAGATATCACCCAGCAGGTCACATAACAGGCCGAGCACCACAAATGGGCAAAGCGGACTGGCGCTTCCTTTCGAAGCGGAGAGCCAGGTCCCGTATACGCCAACCATGATGAACAGCATTGACACGACGGACTTTAACAGCACCGCCTTAACCGAATAGGCCTTGATCTTTTCCCGGATATACACAAACAATAGCACCGCGCCGCACAAAAGTAACCGAGGATATAGCATAATATCGCCTCCTTGTCAGCTGTTTTCGACCGCTCTCTGCAGCATCTTTTCGTATTCGCGCTTCACTTTCGCCGGAGCGGTGATGCGGACCTTGCCGTCAAACCCGAAAACCCAGCCGAAGAAAGGTTTGCTCGCGGTCACCAGCACGCTGGCCTGAAATGTTTTGCCATCCACGGGAACGGTCTCGACGTCCTCTCCGAAGCGATCGACAATGTGATCCATCACGCTGTTGTCACAGACGAGCGTCACGCGCTGCGGCTCTCCGATGAACATGCCGAACATCGTGTTGACGCGGGTGATGTCAAAATCCTTCGGCTGCGGTACGGCGTCTTCTTCCAAAATGTGCGGCGGCAGGGCGATGCGGTCGACGCGGAAAGGCGTGACGCCGTGCTTGTCGGTGTGACCCAGCAGATAATAACAGTCACCGTTCCAGACCAGCATCCAGGGACTGCACACATACTCGGCCCCGCTGTTTTTCAGCTTCTGCTGCTTGCGGCCATTGTACTGAAAATACGAAAAAGAGATCTTCTTTCCGGCGTTGATCGCCGCGTGGATCGCATCGACGATGTAGTAGATCTTTTCGTTTTCCGGCTTGATGCGTCCCTCAGCGTAGAGCGTCCGTTCCAGTTCGTCGGCTATGATTCCTCTTGAGTTTCCTCGTGCTTGGAACCACTGGATTTTTCATTTGGAGCTTATCTTACTGGCCCTACTTCATATCTGCAGCAGCGAACCCCGGGCACTCTACTGAAACAAACGACACAGAGCGTGAGGACGCTCCGCACAGACACGAAAGCCTTGACGCGTCTCCCTATGAATCTTCCCGCCGGATCTGCACAAGCCGCACTTCCAGCGGCTCGAGGACCTGCTGGTAGATCAGCAAATGATCGCTGACGGTTATCTCCGAGAGTTTCCGTCCGGGGAACGATGCAGCTTTCAGATACTCCAGATCGTAAGGCGTCATCGCCTCCGGAGCGCCGAGCTTGACCCAGGCGTCGAAGCTGGAACCTGCCTTCTGATTGATAAAAGACTCAGTAATACGGTATCTGCCGTTCGGCAGATCGGTCAGCTGCAAAGAGACTGCATGCATGGCACGGTCGGGAAAAGGGGTATAGCGCTGCGTGTCCGTCATGTCAAACAGCTCTCCCGAGGAGAAGATCTCGTCATAGTGTTCGTAATGATAGAAGATTATGGCTAAGCGGCAGCGATCCGGGCTTGCTGTGACGAACCACCCTTTCCCGGCAGCGAGACAGATATCTTCCAGCGCAGCCAGAAGAAGCAGCGCGTTATAGTGCGCTTTTGGGATGCCATTGACAGTAAACAGGCCGAGACCGCCGTGAAACAGCTGCGGCGGGAGCTGCTGCTCACGCGCCAGATCCGTGAGAAACCAGTAACCGAAGGATTGGATGCGGTCGTAGTTTTCCAGAATCGTTTTGACCAGATAACAGGATTTGAAGCAGGTGTCGTTGATGAGATTGCGGTGGCTGACGGTCAGGTTCCACTCCGTCAGATACATGGGCCTGCCGGTCAGATGATAGGAAGGGAAGCAGGCGTATACACGATCAAGATAATGACGGAAGTCATCCGGATCGGAGGAAAGCTTGCTGATGAGCTTTTTCGTATGCTGAAAACCAGCCTCGACGAGTTCGATCTCGTCGCTGTAATAATGTAGATTGACAAAATCCGGCCCACAGCCATGCTGCGCGCAATAGTCGAAGAAAGAGCGATACCAGCCGATGGGATCGTCCGGAAGCAGGAGCATCCCCGGTGTGCCAAAACGAAACTCCGGGCAGATATCTTTTACGGTGTGATAGGTTTCCCGGTACAGTGTGAAAAAGGCTTCCGGATTGCGAAATCCGAACATTTCCTCCGTCGTGTCCGGCTCGTTCCAGACAGAGAAAAGCCAGGTCTTAACTTCCTCAAGCCCATAACGTCGGATGCAATGCTCAGTTACATTGCGGATCAGGAAACGCCAGTTTTCCATGCTTTTTGGAAGGCTGGTGTTTTGCTTTGTAAAAAACTGGACCTTGTGCGGATCGGATGCGAGTGCGGCCGGCATGAAACAAAACTGCATCAAAGGCTTGAGGCGGAGTTCCTGCAGGAAATCCATCACCCGGTCGAAATAGACAAAGCTCAATTGCGGCTTTCCCTCGTCATCCTCGCTGTAGAGCAGCAGATCGTCCGAAAGCAGACCGTGAAATTTGATATAGCGGAACGGCATCTCCCGCTGCATGCGGCGAAGCATTTCCCTAACGCGCTCGTCGAGCAGATCCAGCGTTGACCCCACGGTGCAGAGCGTACGCCAGGAGTGGAGCAGTTTTTTTCCGTTTTCACCGGCGGAAACAGTATGTGTTTTGGTAGAAATAACCTTTTGCCCCGGATCAAATGTGAATTCCCGCATCACATCCGCATTGAGATAACGCGCGAGCTTACTGAGGACCGAAGAGGTTGATACATTCAGATAATTGATCTCATTTTTGGTTTTGAGGTCAGGAACAAAGGTACCATGCTGCCCGCGATAATCGCTGGGGAGCATCCCATAGCGCTTTTTGAAGGCAGACACGAAAGCACGGGAATCCGAAAAGCCATTTCCCACGGCGATATCCGCAATGGAAGAGCGCGTGGTCAATAGCTCACTCACGGCGTGGTCAAGACGAATGGAAGCATAGTACTGGGAAAAGGTGACGCCGGATTGTTGACGGAAAAAGCGTGAAAGATGCGCCTCGGAGAAATGAAACTCTTTTGCCAACTGACCTAAACTGAGATTTTCCGCATAATGCTCCCGTACATATTTGACGACGGCGTTCATCTGCCGGATGCTTTTTTGCCTTAACTCGAGAGATTCCGGCACCTTGGTCTGAAAGTTGGAAACCAGTTCGTTGATGAGCAGAGAAAACAGCGCCAGCGTGAGCAGAGAATTCTCTTTCGGCGTGTTTGCTTTGATCATGCGGGCGACCAGGTGTTTGAGAAAGTCGAAGCGGGGATCGTCGCTGCAGCCCTCAGAGCAGCAGTCGAAGTAACAGGATTTGTATTCCTCAAACTGCTCAAGCGCCGAAAGGTCGATCTGCACGGCAACCATGCTTGCGCCGTCCGAATACAGCTCGTGCACGGCAAGGGAGTTGATGAGGATCAGATCATCCGGCTCAAGCGTGTGCCTTGTATCGCCTACAACGATCTGAACCCGGCCTTCGCAGACATAGAGCAGTTCGAGACTGCTGTGCCAGTGCCGGGACACGCTGCCGATCTTATGAAGAAAGATTTTCCCGGGGATTTTCTGAGAAAAACGAATGATCTCCTGTCTGTATTCCATACGATCGCCTCCTTTTCTGTATTATAGAGCAAATCGGGACGCCATTCAACTGGGTACTCAAAATTTTTGCATCTCCGTGCAAAAACAACACGTTTTTTTGCCTAATGTGGGTGCAAGCCCTTCCGAACAGGGAGGGCAAATTAAAAAAACGCACAAAAAGCGTTTGCTTTCTGTCTTGTTAACAGGCCACTTTTGTGCGATTATATAATAGTGAAGAGCGGGTTCAGCCCGTTATCGTTTGGAAACTAACACAGGAATGGGAGCAGACAATGGCTGAGATTTTACTTGAAATCAAAAAAATGAGCAAAAGCTTCGGCCCCATCGTTGCGTTGAAGGATGTGGATCTGACCGTGAGCAGGGGAGAAATCCACGGCTTGATCGGAGAAAACGGCAGCGGTAAATCCACGATCACATCCATTGCGGCGGGGATGCAGGCAGCCACTGCCGGGGAAATGTTCTTCAAGGGACAGCCCTGGAAACCGGACAGCATGGTGCATGCACAGGCGAAGGGGATATCCATGATCCTGCAGGAGGCCAATACGATCCCCAACTGCACAGTGGCGGAGAACCTGTTTGCTGGGCAGGAAGATCGCTTCTCCCGCTTCGGCCTTGTGAACAAGCGCGAAATGAACCGCGAAGCCGATGCGCTGCTGGCCAAATTCGGCCTGGAGCACATCCACGGGAAAGACGTGATAAACAAATACGGGTTTGAGGATCGCAAGCTGGTGGAGATCGCCAGAGCCGTGACCGACGAGACGGAGATCCTTGTCGTCGATGAAACGACGACCGCACTGTCCTTTGAGGGACGCGAGATCCTCTACCGGATCATGCATGAGATGGCGGAAAAAGGCAAAGCAATCATCTTCATCTCCCATGACATGGACGAGATCCTGGAGCAATGCACGGTGCTGACCGTATTGCGTGACGGCGAGATCCGCGGGACGCTCAACCGGGAACAGATGACCGCGCCTGGCGCGGTGTCCGAAATCCGCAAGCTGATGGTCGGCCGAGATATCGGCGATAAGTTCTACCGCAGCGATTATGATCCGAGCTGTTCGGGCGAGGTGGTGCTCTCCTTCGAGCACGTGTCCACCGCGCAGATCAAGGACTTCAATCTGGAAATCCACGCGGGTGAGATCGTCGGCCTGGGCGGCCTGTCAGGCTGCGGCATGCACGAGATCGGGCGTCTGGCCTTCGGTATTGGCGATATCGACTCGGGACATGTGAGGCTCCGCGGAGAAGACATCAAGGATTCGGTGGACGCGGTCGGGAAGGGTATCGGGTATATCTCCAAGAACCGTGACCAGGAGGCTGTGATTCTGGAAGGGCCGATCGGAGTCAATATTGTGCAGCCGTCTTTGCGCGATCTGGGAAAAAACATCGTGATCCGTCCGTCCGAAGAGAAAAAGATGTCACGGGAGCAGATCGATCTGCTGGCCATCAAGTGCACCGGAGAGAATCAATGGGTCAACACGCTTTCCGGCGGCAACAAGCAGAAGGTCTCCTTCGCAAAATGGATCGCCAAAGGGAGCAATGTGGTCATCATGGACTGCCCGACGCGCGGTGTGGATATCGGCGTCAAGCAGGCCATGTACCAACTGATCACGGATATGAAGCACGAGGGCAAGGCGATCCTGATGATCAGCGAAGAACTGGCTGAGCTGATCGGCATGGCTGACCGGATGATCATTATGAAGGATTTCAGAGCAGTCAAGGAGTTTACAAGGTCTCCGGAACTGTCTGAAACGGATATCATCGAGTATATGATTTAGGAGGCTCCCATGGGAAAGACAATGAAAAACAGCTCTCTGAAGACCCATATAGGGGATATCTTCAGCTTCGCCGGTCTGCTGCTGTGCGTCATCGTTTTCTCAATCCTAAGCAAAGGAAAGCTGTGGAGTGCCTATAACCTCGGCGTTTTGGTTCAGCAGACCTGCGTGTACGCGATCCTGGCCATGGGCGCAGTGTTCATCTATTCGATGGGTTACATGGATATCAGTCTTGGCGCGCAGGTCGGTGTGTACTGCCTGCTGCTGATTTTGATCACCAACGCTTCCGGCTCGCTGATTCTGGGCTTTGTATCCATTCTTGCGATCGCTATTCTCTGCGGACTCATCAACGGCTACGTTTCGGTGAAGCTGGGCTTGCCCTCCATCGTGACGTCCATCTTCCTCAACGCCATTTTTGGCGGCGCACAGATGCTGATCATGGAACGACTCGGCACCAACAGCATCTCCATGGATCAGAAGCTGACTTTCTTCAAGCAGATGCCCGTCATGCTCGCGGCCATCGTGATCATCGCGCTGATTTCCGTGTTCCTTTATCAGTACACGCAGTTGGGAAAGCTGGTCAAGGGCATCGGCGCCAATGAAACTGCCACCTCCATTTCGGGCGTCAACACGACCAAATGGAAGGTTCTGGCCTATGTGTTTTTCGGGGTCTGCATCGCGGTTGGCGCGCTGTTCCTTACCGCACGCACCAACTCCGCCGGCAAGGGAACCGGCGCAGGTTATGCCATGGATATCATGGTTTCGCTGCTGCTCGGCGGCATGCCCCTGTCCGGCGGCATGCGTTCCAAAATCAGCGCTGCTCTGGTCGGTACCTTTACCTACGTTATTCTCGCCAATGGCCTGATCCTTTCCGGCGTGAGCACGACGCTCATCTATATCATCAAGGCCATCGTATTCATGGCGGTCATTCTGATGACCTGCCGCAAGAAAGACGGCGTTCTGCCGCGATAAACCGGTTAACCCATGCATGTAATGCGGTTAAACAATATGAAGGAGGAAATGAATTCCATGAAAAAGTTTCTTGCACTGATCCTCGTGCTGCTCATGACGGCCTCTCTCGCCGCCTGTGGTACATCCGCTCCTGCTGCGAGCAACGACGCTCCTGCTGCGAGCAACGACGCTCCCGCCGCAGAAAGCGGCGTCAAGACCGTTCATCACAAGATCGGCATCGCCCACTATGTCGATTCCGGCAGAGCCGTCGACGCCATGCGTGCTTTCCTGAAGGGAATCGAAGGCCCGCTGGACGTTGAGTTCGTCTTTGCCACGCTGAGCACCTACGACGAGGCAACCAACCTCACCGCCATACAGAATCTGATCTCTTCCGGCTGCGAAGGCATCCTGATGTCCGCCGACATGGGCACGCCCGCCATCCTTGAAGAGTGCGCTTCTGCGGGCGTGTATGTGGCCGGCTTCCTCTGCGACTACAACCAGAGCTACTGGACCGCCAACGAAGAGGTCTTCGGCAATGAGTACTTCCTCGGCACTGTCTGCGATGGTCATGCCGATATCAGCTTCTATGCCGAAGACGTGGCCGCCAAGATCATTGAGGGCGGTTATAAGCACGTCGGCGTTGTGATTTTCCCCGAGTACGCTTACCCCAACCAGGCTGCCGCCTCCAAGGTCTTCCGTGAAAAGATCGACGCCTATAACGCCACCGCTGCCGATGCGGACAAGATCGAGGTCTATGAGGACCAGGTTCTGAACTTTGCTCCGCTGGAGGCCACCTATTTCAGCACCTATCCTGAGATGGACGCCCTGTTCTCCATTGCGGCCGGCGCCGGCATGGTCTATCCTACCATGGTCGCCAGCGGCAAGACCGACATCCCCCTGTTTACCAGCGGCTTTGAAGCCACGGACGACGCCGACAACTTCGGCTCCTCCGGCAACGGCTGCTTCAAGAGCACTCTGTGCTCCACCCCGGAAGCCATCGTCTATCCTCTGTGCCTGGTCATCGACAAGCTCAACGGGACTACCTACGCCGATCTGCCCGAGAAGGCCGAGCGCGTTGACTGCTCTGTGCTGGAGATCATGAGCGACGAGGATATGGCAAAGGTCAAGGAGAGCGCGATGTACTACTCCGCCGACTTTGCCGATTCCTTCCTCACGGCCGAGGACGTGATCAATCTCTGCGCTTCCTACAACCCCAATGCCACCTATGCCGGCCTGGTTGACGCGATCAACCACATGAGCGTCGCCGACCTGAAGTAAGATATTCCACATCCGTGAGCAATCGGGGAGAGGCGGAACGCCTCCGCCTCTCCCTATCCTGAATCTTTTGGAGTTGACCATGAAGAATGACAATAAAGCACTCAATATTCTGAGAAGATTCTTCCTGACCATTCTGTTCCCGCTGGCTATTTTCCTCGTTATGCTCATCATCACCAGAAGCAAAGGGGTCAGTTACTTCGGCTTTACCTGGGAGATGTGGCGGACGGTGCTGGTCAACACAAGCTCCACAGCCGTGGCGGCATTGGCGATCTGGCTGCAGATCAAGAACGGCCGTTTCGACTTTTCCGGCGGTTCCGTGATGGTTCTCGCTGCCATCCTCGGCGGGAATCTGGCCATTCGGTATAACCTGAGCCCTGTGATGTATCTGGTGCTGTGCGTTTTCTTCGGCGCGCTTTTGAGCACCATTACAGGCGCGGTCTATATCTTGGGCCGTTTGCCGATCATGATCTGTACGATCGGCATGGCGCTGGTATACGAGTCGATCACCTATCTGGTGTTCGAAGCCAAAGGACTGAACATGATGAGCAACACCAGGCTCACCGCCTTCGGCCGTATGCCGCTGATTCTTGTGCCTGTTCTCCTTGCGCTGGTCATTTTCCTGGGTTATTGCTACTTGACGGTCCCCGGGCAGCGTGCGAAGCTTCTGTCCAATAACCAGCAGGCTGCGGTGAACATCGGTGTGAAAGAGTACAGGAACGTTCTGCAGACCTTCCTGGTGTGCGGTCTGCTTCTTGGCCTTGCCGCTGCGATCTACGGCTCGAACAACACAGTCGCGCCGCAGGCGGGCCTGTCCACAGCCAACACTCTCTTTGCCAACATCATCCCTGCCTATATGGGCCTGTTTATCGGCGCCCTGAGCGCTGACGCCATCGGCGTTCTCCTGGCCTCTCTGGGTATGGCGATTTTAAATTACGGACTGAGCTGCATCGGCCTCGGCTCGGGCGGCTGGCAGTCCATCATTGTCGGTATCTTCATGCTGGCGTTCTACACGCTTATGGCGCAATTGCCTCTGTGGAAGGCGGCGGCAGCCAAGCGGAAGAGGATCCGGAGCGAGGACCCTGCCGCCTGAGCGGCGGGCAATTTGCACGGCCTTCGCTTGCTGACCGGGGCATATCTGTCTGTCGCAATATCCATTAGCGAAAAGACCAACATCCAACAAGTTACGGCGGGATGCGGCTTCTGCCGCCTCCCGCTTTTTAACAGGGAGCACCGATATGGAAATCTACGATTTAAAGATAAACGGCATCCGGGAACCGCTTGGCTTTGAGCTGCCTTACGTCAGCGTATCCTGGAAAGTGCGCCGTACTGTCTCCAAGCGCGCGGCGAGGGCGGAACTCACCCTTGCGGCGGACGCGGCGTTTACCGACGTTCTGGTCAGAAAACAAGGGGCGGATCTTCACGCCGCCGGCGAGACGCTTGAGGTGAAGCTTCAGCCGCGGAAGCGCTACTATGTCCGAGTCGATGTGAAAGGCGACATGGACGACTCTGCGCGCGCCGAAAGCTGGTTCGAAACCGGCAAGATGGGCGAGCCCTTTACTGCACACTGGATCGGACAGCAACCGGAGGATTCTTTTCATCCTGTCTTTTTCCGCAGCTTCGCTCTGAAAGAGGAACCTGTTTCCGCAAGACTCTATGTCACCGGCCTCGGGCTGTACGAAGCTGTGCTCAACGGAGAAAAGGCTGGAAACGAGCTGCTTGCGCCTTTTTGCAATGATTATCACGAAGCTGTGCAGGTGCAGACCTATGACGTAACGGCGGCGCTGCACGCAGGCGACAACAGACTCGAAATCTTTTGCGGAAACGGCTGGTACAAAGGACGTCTCGGCTATGAAGGCGGATTTGAGGTTTATGGAGACCGATTTCTGGCCCTCGCGGAACTCCGCATCCGTTGCGCGGACGGCAGCGAGCAAGTCTGCGGCACAGACGAGAACTGGCGCTACCGCGGCAGCGATTTTGAAAGCAGCGATATCTACGACGGCGAAAGCCTGAACCGTCTGCTGTGGGCGGAAAGAAAGCAGCCGGAAAGGCATGTCGTTCTGACGGAAAACAACCCGAAAACGACAGACCGCTACAGCCTTCCCGTTATTGTCAAGGACAGCTTGCCGGTCAGAGAAGTAATCCACACCCCGGCGGGGGAGACCGTTCTGGACTTCGGACAGAACTTCACGGGCTATGTGGAATATACCGCGGATTTCCCAAAGGGGACAAAGATCGTCCTTGATCACGGCGAAATTTTACAGAACGAAAACTTCTACAACGACAACTACCGCACCGCCAAGGCGCAGATGATCTATGTCTCGGACGGACGGCGCGAGACGGTGCGCGCGCACTTCACCTACTTCGGCTTCCGCTATGTGCGCGTGACAGGCTGGCCGGGTGAGGTGAAGCCGGAGGATTTCATCGGCTGCGTGGTCTACTCCGATCTGGACACGGCGATCCACTTTCATTCGTCGGATGAAAAGCTCAACCGCCTGGCGGCCAATGCTTTCTGGGGCCAGCGCTCCAATTTCCTGGACATGCCCACCGACTGCCCCCAGCGCGACGAGCGGCTGGGCTGGACCGGCGACGCGCAGGTCTTCTCTCCGACTGCCTGCTTCCAGATGGACACCCGAGCTTTCTACCGGAAGTTTTTGAAAGACCTGCGCATCGATCAGCGCAAGCATGACGGCGCGGTGGCAAACTATCTGCCCAACTTCTCCGGTATGCCCGGCGGCAGCAGCGTCTGGGGCGACGTGGCAACTTTCCTGCCTGTTACGCTCTTTGACGCCTACGGCGACCGGAACGCGCTGCGGGAGAATTATCCCCTCATGCGCGACTGGCTGGAGTGGATCCTCCGGCAGGACGAGCAGAACGGTGGGCAGAGGCTGTGGAGCTTCGGTTTCCACTTCGGCGACTGGCTGGCCCAGGACGGCGTGACGCCCCAGAGCATGAAGGGCGGCACGGACGATTTCTTTGTGGCAAGCATGTATTACTTCGCCACGGCCGGGAAGCTTACCCGCGCAGCTCAGATGCTGGGCAAGGCCTCGGACGCCGAGCGCTATGATAAGCTACAGCAGGAGATCCGCGAAGCGATCCTGCACGAGTATTTCTCTCCCGCCGGCAGACTTTGCATTGACACCCAGACGGCCTATCTACTCTGCCTGAATTTCGGCGTATACGTGGAAAAAGAGAGGATCGTTGCAGGGCTGAAAAAGCGCCTGCAGAAAGACTGCTGGAAGATCAAGGGCGGCTTCGTCGGCGCGACGATGATGTGCCGCGTACTGGCCGAAAACGGCATGGAGGATCTGGCAAGCTATTTCCTGTTCCAGGAAGGCTTCCCCGGCTGGATGCACTGCGTGAACTTGGGCGCCACTACGATCTGGGAACGTTGGAACTCCGTGCTGGACGACGGCACGATCAGCGGGACGGAGATGAACTCCCTCAACCACTACTCCTACGGCTCCGTGATGGAGTATGTCTATCGCGACCTCGCGGGCATCCAAAGTCTCACGCCGGGCTTTGCGCGTGTGCGCTTCGCGCCGCAGCCCACCTGGAGACTGCGGGAGCTGGACGTGCGCTATGATTCGGTCAGCGGCGTCTGGCGCTCGGCCTGGCGCATCAACCCGGACGGCACGCTCAGCGTTCGTTTTGAAGTACCATTTGGCTGCACAGCGCAGGCTATCCTCCCGGGCAGTGACAAAGCGGTCGAGTTGGAGGCAGGCGTCTTTGAGGAGACCTATCTCCCGAGCAGGGACTACCGGCTTAAATACAGCATGAACACCAGACTGGACGAACTCAGAGATGACCCGGAGGCCGTCGAACTCTTGCGCGAGGATCTGCCGGAGGCAATCTCGCTGCTGGAATCCAATGACGATGAATTCCTCAGCATGAGCCTCGCCGATTTGCAGTATCTGTTTTTCCGCGGCTTTAACCCGGAAATGGTGCGGAAGGGAACCAGACGTCTGTTGGCGTGCAGCGCGTTCCAAGCGAATGAATAATATGAAAAGGAGCAACTGACATGATTGATCTGAGAGCAAATCCGTTTTTCCTCGATGACGAGGGAATCTCCTGGGTCGAAGAGACGCTCGCCTCCATGACGCTGGAAGAGAAGGCCGGTCAGGTTTTCTGCCCGTTGGGGATTGTCGGCAACGATGAGGCGCTGCGCAGCATGATCTGTGGCCTCGGCGTCGGCGGTATCATGTATCGCCCCGGCCCCAAGGCGGTGATCCAGGAAACACATCGCCGCATTCAGAACATGGCAAAGATACCGCTCTTACTTGCTGCAAATACAGAGGCGGGCGGCAGCGGACTGTCGTTCGAGGGCACCGGCTTCGGCTCGCCGATGGCCGTTGCCGCGACCGGAGACCCCGAGGATGCCTATCGCATGGGCTTTGTCGCATGCCACGAAGGCGCAGCAATGGGTCTTAACTGGTCCTTCGCACCGATCATCGACATCGACATGGATTTCCACAATCCCATTACCAATACCCGCACTTTCGGCTCTGACCCAGACAGAATCATTGCCTGCGCGTCCCGCTATCTTGATGCGGCAGACGAGTGCAACGTGGCAGTCTCCATCAAACATTTCCCCGGTGACGGCGCAGACGAGCGTGACCAGCATATCCTGACCAGTGTTAATCATCTCGACTGTGACGAGTACATGAAGACCTACGGCCGCATCTACAAGACCTTGATTGATAAAGGAGCCAAGACCGTCATGGTCGGGCACATTGCCCAGCCTGCCTGGGTGAAGAAGCTGAACCCGAACGCGAGCCGCCGGGAGCAGCTCCGTCCTGCCAGTTTGAGCAAAGAATTGATGACAGGCCTTCTGCGCGGCGAGCTGGGCTTCAACGGCCTGATCTCCACCGATTCCTCAGCTATGATAGGCATGACCGTCGCGATGCCGCGCCGTCAAGCTGTACCGACGGCAATCGAGAACGGCGCGGATATGTTCCTCTTCCATAAGGATCTCGCGGAGGATTACAACTATCTGCTTGCGGGCGTCAAAGACGGAATCCTGAGCATGGAACGTCTGGACGAGGCCGTGAAGCGCATCCTTGCTACCAAGGCGTCCCTCGGTCTGCACAAAAAACAGAAGGAGGGCACGCTTGTTCCGCCTCCCGAGGCGCTGGAGGAAGTTGGGAAGCCGGAGTTTCGCGCCTGGAGTGACAATGTCGCCGACCGGGCCGTCACGCTGGTACATGACCGACAGAATCTTCTGCCCATTTCGCCGAAAAAATACCGCCGGGTTTATCTGAACGTGATCCAGAAGAGCCTGGATCCGAACGACGCGGATGTCCTTGCCTGGAAAGAGCTGTTCGAGAAGGAAGGCTTTGAGGTCACCGTGCGTGACCGCCGCGTCAGCATCGATCCGGCAGACTTTGATCTTCCGGAGCTTCCGCCGGAGAAAGCCGCTTTGATGGCCGAGATCACCCGAGGCGTTGAGGAAACCCGCAAGTGCTACGACCTGTACGTGTATGTCTGCAACATGACGAACGCCTCCAACAATACGACGCTGCGCCTGAACTGGAACGTCACCTTTGGCATGGGCGACGACGCTCCCTGGCTCACGGCGGAGGTTCCGGTCATGATGATCAGCACCGGCTGTCCTTACCACCTCTTCGACGCGCCGATGGTCGAGACATTCATTAACACCTACAGCGGAGAACCCCAGTTCAAAAAGGCGGTCATGGAAAAGATTATGGGCCGCAGCGAATTCAAAGGCGTCAGCCCCGTCGATCCCTACTGCGGGAAGGATTACCTGAAATATTAAGGGGGGGGAAGAAGATATGCAGTTCAAAGCCATCATTTTCGATCTCGACGGTGTGATCTGCTCCACCGACGAATATCATTACCGCGCCTGGAAGGCCCTGGCCGACAAGCTCTGCACCCCTTTTGACCGGGTGATCAACAACCGTCTGCGCGGCGTCAGCCGCATGGCGAGCCTGGAGATCGTGCTGGAGAAATACACCGGCCCGGCTCTCACAGACGAGGAGAAGCTTGCCCTTGCCACCGAGAAGAACGAGATCTACCGCGAATCGCTCAAGGAGATGAGCACGGCGGATTTGAGCGACGAGGTGAAAAACACGCTCGACGCGCTCCGCGCCCGGGGTTTGAAGCTGGCCATCGGCTCCTCGTCGAAGAACGCGCCTTTCATCCTGCGCCAGATTGGCCTCGAAGGGTATTTCGACGCGGTGTCCGACGGCAACAATATTACGCATTCCAAGCCCGACCCCGAGGTCTTTTTGAAGGCGGCCGAGTTTGTCGGCATGGAGCCGAAGGACTGCCTGGTGGTGGAGGACGCGGTCTCCGGCGCCGAAGCCGGACACAATGCCGGCATGAAGGTCGCCTGTGTGGGCGACGCGGCCAAAAACGGTGCCGGCGACTGGAATCTGACGAGCTTCCGGGAACTGGAAAACGTCGTCGGGTGAGCTGTATGGAGTTTACGATTGCCTCCGGTCTTCCGCGCATCCCCCATAAAAAGCACTGGCAGTTCTGTGTGGGCAGCGGCCACGCGCTGCTGGCGCTGCGCACCGACTATGTCAGGCAGCTGAAGTTCATCCACGACACCCTGGGCATCGAGCGCGTGCGTTTCCACGGCATCTTTGACGACGATATGCGCACGGTCTGCAGCCTGTGAGAGCTGTTCCCGGCTCCCGGTGCGGAGAGCTTCACCGAAGAGAATTTCCGCGCCTGCGGTCTCGCGTATGATAATGTCCTTGACGCCGGGATGAAGCCGCTGGTGGAGCTGAGCTTCATGCCGAAGAAGCTGAGCCGGAATCAGGTGGACGGCGTGTTCTACTACAGGCCCTGCATAGACACGCCTGCCGATCATGCGGCCTGGGCGGGGTATATCCAGCGCTTTCTTCGTTTCCTGATCCACCGCTACGGTAAGGAAGAAGTGTGCTCCTGGCTCTTTGAGGTCTGGAACGAGCCGGATCTGCCGGTGGTGTTCTTCTCTGAGGACCGGGAAGCCTATTTCAAGCTCTATGAGACCACCGCGCAGGCGATCAAGGCGGTGGACCCGCAGCTGCAGGTCGGCGTCCCCGCCACCAGCGGCAGCAAGTGGGTGTCCTCCTTCCTGGCCTATTGCCGGGAGCATGAGGTGCCCGTGGACTTTGTCACGACGCACCAGTACGCGGGCGACCCCATCGGCGGGGTGGAGAGCACGGGCGACGACCTGGAGGCAGAGTCGGGCGATATCTCTACGATCAGATGGAGGAGTATAATCTCCACAGCACGGAGCCCTGCGAGCTTCGTAAGGGCGAAAACTGGTGCCTGGGCGATTCCCCGGTCGTCGGCGTGCTGCTCCAGTGCGGCTGGCGCGGCAACTTCCACACGGAAACAGCGCCGCTCATCGCAGACGACATGCGCTATCTCCCGAACCCCGGGGGAAAAGAGATCCGTGTCTACGACTTCGTGGACGTGCGCATGATCCTCGAGGACATGTACGCCAAGCTCGCGCTCTGTGAGCGATGAAGGGCCAAAAAGAGGATATAAAGTCCCGGCAAGAACCCAGAGAAGGGATATCTCGCTGCCTCTGGGTTCGCTTTTTCTAAAATCAGATTTTTCGCATATCTCCGTCCGTCAGCACATCGACCATGATCTTCGCAGCCAGACGGAAAGCAGAGATGAACGTCGCACAATCCGTGAGCACTTTGACCTCCTGTTGTACGGTCATGCAGGCTTCGAACATTTCCTTTTGCTTCTCGGTGAGTGTGTCCGTCAGTGCGTCTCCGGCTTTTACGAGGTCATCCAGAGCTTTCGCATACTAGCTGTTACGCTTGAAGCTGCGCTCAATGGGGTGCACATCACCGAGGTACAGGCCTTCCAGAACCAGCATCTCGGCACCTCCATCAGCAGTAAACGAGCTCGCTCAAGACGATCTCTTCTGCTCGGTTGCGGATACTGTTCATCTTGCGCACCCATTCCATTTGATCGGCGGCCTTGAGCGCCTCGGTCACGCCCTCTTGCTTAGCCATCTGTGAAGTAAGCAACTCCATCCACTCCTCACAGGCCTTGTCGATCTCGACTATGTGATGATCCAACTTGTCGGACATCAGCAAATTGGTGTATAACACGCGGCGGTGTTCTTTCAGATAGCGTTTGCGCAGCAACCCATATTTGCTGATCTGGCACCGCTCAGTCTCGTCAATCGTCAGATTCGGCAGAAGATAATCTCCGACCTTTGTATAGCTTCCGTCCAGCTTTTCATACAGCGATTTTTCCATGGTTTTTCCGCCTGTTTTTGACCCTTTATTTGACCCTTTATAGATTGGAACCATTGGAAACAAGTACTCTGACAGGTACAGATTTTAGCTGATAATCATTCCATTAGGCCTTGTTTTCACCAAAATAGTACCATTGGAATCGACGCCTTCAATTGCTGTTAGTCGCGTCCAGCAGAACGCTGGAAAAACGGAAAAATGCGTTTTTCTCAATACAGAGGAATGCCGGCACGATATTGGCGTGCCGGCATCCGTTTATCTTTTCATCAATGCGTTCTGTGTAAGGCGCTTTACAGATCCTTGTGCTCGCTGGTGCCCTTCCACTTGCCTTCCTCCAGATCCTTGACGATCGTATCATACTTCTTGTCAAGATCGAAGAAGATGAGGCAGACCACACCGATAGCACAGGCAATGATCGGCACCCAGATGTAAGCCCAGCCCAGCGCGGCGATCGAGGAAGCGCTCTCAGGCGCGGCGTCGAAGTTGCCGGCAGCAAGGATCCAGCCAAGCGCGGCCGTGCCGATGCCGGAGCCAATCTTCATGGTGAAAGAGGAGGCCGCGTTGCCCATGCCGACAGCCTGCACGTTGGTCATCCACTGGCCGTAGGTGATGGCGTCCTGCAGCAGGCCCCACATGGTAGCCGCGCCGAGACCGAAGCCCGCACCCTTGATGGCGTTGGCAACGATCAGGAAAGGAATGTTGGTCCCGGCCAAGGCAGTCAGGACATAGCCGAGGAGGGAGGCGCCCATGCCGGCCAGAGCGGTCACACGCTTGCCGAACTTCTTCATCAGGAAGGGCGCGGCCAGCAGCATCAGAGCGATCTGGAAGATCTGCACGATGCTGGACACGGTGCCGAAGGCGCCCACGTTGCCCACCACATACTGCATGTAGTAGAACTGAGAACCGAACATGGTGCTCATCATGAAGTAGAGAACAAAGAGGAAGATGACCTCGAGGACCCAGTACTTATTCTTGAGCAGGCTCTTGAGACTCTCCATGACGGAGGGGCCTTTTTCACCCTCGCCGCCGTTATCCTGCTTGACGCGCTCCTTGCAGAGGGTGAAGGGAATGAAGCTGACCGCGATAAAGCCGACGGCCATGACGATGGCGGCCACGGTCCAGCCCTTCTGATAGGCATAGAGCACTTCCTCACCGCCGCCGTTGACAGCCTGGGCGATGCGGGTGAAGACGTTGTTGACCAGCAGGGTGCCAGCGGTGGCCAGCATCATGCGGAAGTTGCCCAGCAAGCCGCGTTCGTAGGAGTCGAGCGTCATGAGACCCTGCAGTGTGGCATAGGGCACATTGTAGCCGGTGTAGAAGATGGTGGAGACCAGGTTATAGGTGATGAAGGCGTAGATGATCTTCGCGGTGGGGCCGAAGTTCGCGGGGATGGTGAACATCAGCACCGAGCAGATGCCCATGGGGATGGACATGCGGATCAGCCAGGGCAGTGCCTTGCCGCGCTTGCTGTTGGACTTGTCGACGATACGGCCCATGATGAGGTCGGAAACGCCGTCGAAAATCTTGGAGATCGCCAGGATGCTGCCGGCCGCGGCAGAGGGGATGCCCACCACGCTGACGTAGTAGACCAGCAGGAAGGAAGAGATCGCGGTGTAGATCAGGTTGCCGCCGAAGTCGCCCATGCCGTAGGCGATGCGTTCCAGCATGCCAAGCTTGGCGTCGGGATTCATAGCGGCGAGTTTCGTGGAATCACTGCTCATGTGTTTGCTCCTTTCTTTTCTCCGTTATTTATATCGTAAACGAATTTGAAAAATGAGTTTACGATTTAGCCATGTTTTTCGGGTGCCCCGCTAGGGGCGAGAAAAACGGCTTTGATCTGTTATAGTAAACGCAAAAATCATTTTTGCGTTTACTATACTTTTTCGGGAAACCAGCCCAGGTCGACGCTCTTGGCCAGATCCCAGCAGTCCCAGCCGCGCCAGTTGGCCTCGTTGGTGGGATCCAGCAGCATCTTGTAGGTCCAGTAGAAGTAGCCGCTGCCCTTGGCCCAGGCGTCCAGATGCGCTTTCGCGATGGCCGTGTAGATGGCCGTCTTTTCTTCTTCGCTGACGGTCTTGCTGTCGCTGAAATCGACACCGTTGAGGGAGGACTGGCCGCCCTTGGTGTCCATGCCGACGGCCAGGGAGTTGAAGATACACCACTCGCCGCAGACAACGGGAACATACTCCTGTACCTCGGCGATGTCCTTTTCGTATACGTCCTTAATGTAGTTGATATAGCCCTCCAGCGTCTGTTCGCAGCCGAAGGCCTCGGCGATCATCAGATACTGATGGGTGTCCAGCACCACATTGCCGATATACTTCTCCTGCGTGAGATAATCCTTCCAATCCTTCAGCCGGAACGCATCATGGAAGACGACCTTCTTTCCCTCACCCAGATGAGGCTTGATCGCGTCATAAGCCCGATCATAGAAGCCGCGCAGGAATTCCATCGTGTTGGGCACGCTGCCCGCGGCCAGTTCCTTGTCCACCGGGGGATAGCGCCCCTGCACATCCATTGCGCTCCACATGGGCTCGGTGATCGGCTCGTTGAGCGGCTGGATGCCCCAGAGGCCCTCTCGCTTGCCGTAACGCTCCGCGAGCTTGCCCAGCAGATTCACAACGTAATCCACTTCTTCCGGGATCTGGGACCACTTGCAGACACCAGAGATGCCGCCGTTGTCAAAGCCGTTCTGGCTCATGGGCACGGTGTGAAGGTCGATGAGGATCCTCAGGCCGTACTTTTCCGCCCATTTGAAGGCCTTGTCCAGCTCTTCGATGCAGCCGATGAAGGGGGCCCGGTCGCCGTAGATGAAATACGGGATCGGGATACGTACGGTGTTCAGCCCGATGCGGGCGATGGTGGCGAAATCGCGCTCGGAAATGTACTCACTGCGGTGGATCTTGATGCGCGCCTCATAGGCGTCACGGCTCAGCTGTGTGGGCAGGTAATACTCGTCCTCCGCCGTGGTGCCGTCAAAGAGCGCGGGGCTCATCCATTTCTCCAGGACAAGCCAGTTGCCGAGATTGACGCCTTTGATTTTCTCCATAGAAGTCTCCTTTCTCCGTGTTGTCTGTGTTGTTGTTGCCTGTGTATTTATCATAAAAGGAAAACTGTATCGCGTATATCAAAAAAAGCAAGTTGATATAAAGAAAGATGGATTCCCCAAAAACTGTGAATCCATCTAAATTAAAAGGCCCGTTTTTGTGCACTTTTACGGCCTTATTTTTGCCTTTGATGCTGTTCCCGGTACGCTCCCGGCGTCATGCCGTTGAAGCGCTTGAACACCTGACCGAAATGACTCTGGGAGGAAAAGCCGAGGGTGGCCGCGATTTGCTCCAGTGAGAGCTCCGGCATCATCAGCAGGTATTCCGATGCTCGTACTTTGGCGCGGAGAATATAAGAGGAGAGGTTCAAGCCCTCCTGTTCCACGAAAAGCTGTGAGAGATAGCTGCGGCTCAGCCCCAGTTCATCCGCCAGCTCCTGAGCGGATATCTTCTGATGCAGCCTGTCATGGACCAGCTGCTTGCAGCGGACAACATAGCGGTTCTGCGTGTCTGTACCGGTCTGCTTCTGCACCAGTTCGAGGAAGTGGATCTCCGCCGAGCGGGCAAGCTTGGTGATCTTCGCCACATCCCGCAGCTCGCTGATCTTCATGGTGTAGGCGTCCGCTACCGAATAGGCCACCTCCGGCAGTACGCCGCCCTCCATAGCGCTGCGGGAGGCCAGGGTGACGACCACGACGGCCAGATTGCGGTAGTGGGTAAGCTCATCCTTGCCCAGGCGTCCGATCTGCCCGGTCTGCACTTCCGCCCAGCTGGCCTTCAGCGCCTCCAGATTTCCTTCCCGAATGGCCTTTTGCTCCCGCCTCTCCTGGGCATAGGAGTTATGCGCCGAATCGGTCTCTCTCATCTGATAAATGACGGAATAGGCATCAGAGCGGGCGGTTTCGGTATAATTCTCTTCGCTCGCCAGCAGGAGGTGGAGATCGTCACGCGAAAGCGGCGCGTCGCATCCGGCATGAAACAGGAGCGTAATCGCTTCAAAGGCAAAATCCAGCGGGAGAAAGCTGATGCGATAGGCATGTGGCCGCCTGAGCGTGTGCGCCGTCGCCACGGCCAGCGAAGCCGCGCCGGTGGGGCGGTTATAGCTGAAAGGCCCCACAACAGCAGTCCCGCCTTCCGCTGCGGGGAGGATCGCGTAGAGCACACTGCCGCATTCCGTGTGGAGAACAGGCGCGCTATCCCTGCGCATGGTGAGAAGCTCCGCGGCAAAATCCGGATCACAGACCAGCGGGTCCTCCTGATCGGCTGTGATGACGTCGTCTGTCAGGCAGTTTCCCGCCGCGTCGAAAAGCCGGACCGGGGTGTGCAGCATATAGCAAAGATGAGCACAGAGCTGTTTGGCCGAGAGCATGGCGCACCTCCTGCGATTTTTAATAAAGACCGGAGATTTATGGTAGACAAGTCTTCGAAAACAGGATAACATAGGAAACACCAATATGCAAGAATCGAGGGCTGTCACTATGATCCGAAATCCGATCCTGCCCGGTTTTCACTCCGACCCCTGCCTCTGCCGCCGGGGTGACGATTATTATCTGGCCTGCTCCACCTTCGAGTGGTTCCCCGGGATCCCGGTCTACCATTCCCGGGATCTGAAGCACTGGGAGCTGCAGACCCATCTGCTGCGGGACGCGGAGGCGCTTTCGCTGCGCGGCCTGCCCTCGGCCAAGGGCGTGTGGGCGCCCTGCCTGACCTGGTGTGAAGAAGACGGGCTCTTTTACCTGGTCTACGGCGTCATGCGCTCCATGAACGCCCGCTTTTTTGACATCGACAACTATCTCATCACTGCGCCGGAAATCGACGGCCCCTGGTCCGAGCCGATGTATCTCCACTCGGCGGGCTTTGACGCCTCGCTGTTCCACGACAACGACGGGCGCAAGTGGCTGGTATCGCTGGAGTGGGAGACCCGGGACGACCGGCGCAAGCCCGGCGGGATCTGCCTCGTGGAATATGACCCCAACGCAAAGGCCATCGTCGGCTATCCCAAGCGGATCTCCATGGGCACCACCCTGCGCGGCTGCCTCGAAGGCCCGCACCTGTATAAAAAGAACGGGTTTTACTATCTGCTCTGCGCCGAGGGCGGCACGGGCTATTACCACTGCGCCACGCTCAGCCGCGCGAAAAGTATTTTCGGCCCCTACGAGCCCTGCCCGCACAACCCGATCATCAGCTCCGTGCCCGAAAACCGGGACGAGAGCACCGACACCGACCATCTCAAGCCCCGCTACTATAACCCGGACGCCCCGCTGCAAAAGGCGGGCCACGGGAGCCTTGTCGAGACGCCGACGGGCGAGGTGTTTATGGCCTACCACTGCGCCAGGCCCTTTGTGCCGGAGCTCTGCTGCACCCTGGGCCGAGAAGCGGCGATTCAAAAGCTTGAGTGGACGGAAGACGGCTGGCTCCAGCTCAGCGGCGGTGGGAATCTGGTCAGAGCGGAGAGCGAGGAAGCGCAGCTGCCTCCTTTTGAGGCCAGGATCCTGCCCGGCTTTGACGGCTTTGACGCCTCTGTGCTGCGTCCGGACTATTACGCCCCGCGTATCGACCCGAAAACCTTCGCCGACCTGCAAGCCCGGCCCGGCTGGCTGCGCCTGCTGGGGCAGGAATCCCTGAGCTCCACCAACCGGGTCAGCTTGCTGGCGCGGAAGCTGACAAGCATTCGAGCGGAGATCACCACCCGGATGGATTTCAAGCCGGAGCTGTACCAGCACAGCGCGGGGCTGGCGCTGTACTACGACAACATGAACTACGTCTGGCTGCGCAAGACCTGGAGCGATGAGCAAGGCTGCCCGGTGCTCAGTGTGCAGGAGGTGGACCGGGGCGTGAAGAACGATCACCGGGACTGCGAGACCCCGGCGCCGGAGGGCCCGGTATGGCTGCGATTGCAGATTGAGGGCAAGCGTTTTGCCTTCTCCTGGTCCTCCGATGGGGAGACCTGGACCGCCATCGGGCCGGACTTCGCCACCTGGCACCTGTCCGACGAGCACAGCGGCTACGGGGAATTCACCGGCACCATGTTCGGCCTGGGCTGTGTGGACGCCATGCTGCGCCGGCAGACAGCGGATTTTGATTTTCTGGATTACGAGGAGCTATGAAGGACTTTATATTCGGCGCGGCTTATTACGAAGAGTACGCACAGGAGGAGCGGCTGGACAAGGATTTTCAGCTGATGTGCGAGGCGGGGATGAACACCATCCGCATCGCGGAATCCACCTGGTCGGTGGAGGAACCGCGCTGCGGGGCGTTTGACTTCTCTCACGTTCTGCGTGTCATCGAGGCAGCTGCAAAACAGGATATTCATGTGATCGTTGGCACGCCGACTTACGCTGTGCCCAAATGGCTGGCCGATCTTGACCCATCGATCCTGGGAGAAAACCGCTTCGGCCCTCGGCAGAATATGGACATCACCAACCCCAGCTACCGCTTTTACGCCGAGAGGATCATCCGGGAGCTGGTCTCCCGCACGGCTGGCTACCCGAATGTGATCGGCTTTCAGATCGACAACGAGACCAAGCATTACGGTGTGCACAATGCGCGCATCGTGCAGGGCTTTCGGGATTGGCTGAAGGCGCGCTTTGGGACGGTCGAGGCCGTCAATGACGCCTATCTGCTCTATCATTGGAGCAGCTCCGTTTCCTCCTTTGACGAGCTGCCCGACCCCATCGGCACGGTCAACGGCGGCTATGCCTGCGCCTTTGAGGAATACCGGAGGGAGCTCGCGGCGGCGTTTTTGCAATGGCAGGCGAAGATCGTCTCGGAGTACAAGCGGGAAGATCAATTCATCACCCACAACTTTGATTACGAATGGAAGAGCTTTGTCGGCCCCAATCAGCAGGGCGGACAATCCGCGGGCCTGCAGCCGGATCTGAACGACTACGAGGCGGCTAAGGCAGTGACGCTGGTCGGGACAGATATCTATTGTCCGCCCGCGGACGGACTCACCGGGCATGAGATCGCCTTTGGCGGTGATCTGATGCGTCCGCTGAAAAAGGCTCCTTATCTGGTGCTGGAGAGCCAGTCTCAGGCCTTCACCGGCTGGCTGCCCTATCCCGGCCAGCTGCGGCTCATGGCGCTGAGCCATGTGGCCTCCGGCGCGTGCGGCCTTATGTACTGGCCCTGGGCCTCCCTCCACGGTGGGATCGAGAGCTATTGGAAGGGCATCCTCAGCCACGACGGCGAGCCGGGCGAGACCTATTCTGAGATCCGGCAGATCGGCCAGGACCTCAAGCGCCTCGTCGCAGCGATGACCGACGAGCCGAAGCAGAACCAAATCGCTATCGTCGTCAGCTCCGAAGCGCTGCACGCCCTGCGCTGGTTCCCGACGGAGCAGGGGCTGAGCTACAACGACGTGGTAAACGCCTTCCACCGGGCGCTGTACGAGCTGAATCTGGAATGCGATGTGCTCTACGACCGGGAGACGGACTGGAGCGGCTACAAGCTGCTGATCTTCCCGGAGCTGTACTGCGCCTCCGATGAGTTGATCCGGCAGGTGCGAGCTTATGTGGAGCAGGGTGGCAGCATTTTCGCCGGCTTCCGCAGCTTTTTTGCCGATGAGAATCTGCTGATCCGCCATGACCGGCAGCCTCACGGCCTGACGGACGTGTTCGGCATGCGCTACGACCGCTTTACGAAGAACGCCGACCATGCCTGGATGGAGTTGCTGGAGCCGGACACCGCCGAGGCAATCGCCCGCTATGACGATACGCACTGGCAGGGCTATGCCTCGCTTACCCATCACCGATTCGGGGCGGGGCAGGCCTGGTATCTGGGGTGCACGGTTCCGGATAAGGAGTTGAAGAGCATTCTCCTCCAAGCGGCAGACGCAGCCGGGATCCCGCAGCCGGGCCTGCGCTGGCCGGTGATCCTCCGCAGGCGCGGCGGTCTGCTCTTTTTGATGAACTTTTCCGATGATACGCAGACGCTGCCCTGCCCGCAGGGAGGAGCGGACGTTCTGACCGGAGCCGAGTTTATGCCAGGGCAAGACTTATCCCTTCCGCCCTGGGACGCGGTGGTACTGCGCGAAGAAGCGAATCCTGACATACAAAGGGAGGAAGAATGAGCTTCACAGAGAGAAAAAACGACGTCTTTCAGATGTTCAACGAACACTGGGCGGTCATGTAGTCCTCGAACATTTCCTTCTGCCTATCGGTGAGCATGTCGGTAAGTGTGTCACCGACTTTCACAAGGTCACCCGGCGCTTGCGCAGCCGCCCATATTTGCCGATAGGGATAGTCTTGGGAATCGTGAGATCCGGAAGAAGATAATTTCCGACCTTCGTATAGGTTCCCCTGGCTTTTCATACAGTGATTGTTCCATGGTTTTTCCTCCTGCTTTTTGACCCTTACTTTGACCCTTTATAGATTGGAACCATTGGAAGCAAGCACTCTGACAGATACGGATTTTAGCTGATAATTGTTCTATTAGTCCTTGTTTTTGTCAAAAAAGTTCTATTGGAATCGACGCCTTCAATTCAAATCCCTCCTTCTGCGCCATGAAAGAAACCTCTTTTGTCTGCCAAGGCAAGAGAGGTTTTCCTTTTCACCTGGTGGGTTTGCACTTTGCCAGAAGAGGGGAACGAGCAACAGCCCGTTGCTTGCCTTTCGGGTAAGCTGACAGTATAATCCTTTTCAAGGAGGTGTTGGCATGAACACGAAAGACGTTTTGTATGAGCTTAGAACGCGGAGCGGATTATCCCAGGATGAGCTGGCCGAAAAAGTTTTCGTCACCAGACAGGCCGTCTCGCGTTGGGAAAACGGTGAAACAGTTCCAAACACTGAAACTTTGAAACTACTGTCAAATGTATTTAACGTATCAATCAATACATTGCTCGGATCACCGCGTCCATTGATCTGTCAGTGCTGCGGAATGCCCCTTGAAGACGCGATCCTCGGGAGGAATCGGGACGGTACGCTCAATGAGGATTATTGCCAATGGTGCTATGCAGACGGGACGTACACATACAGTGACATGGACGATCTGATCAACGTATGTATCCCTCATATGATGAAGCAAGGCTTTACCGAGGAACAGGCGCGCGAGTATATGAAGCAGACGCTGCCCACTCTGGATTACTGGAAAAGATATGAGCAGTTCAGCGACGGCGGGCAGTTCGAGGCGTTCAAGCAGGAACTGATTGATGAAATCAATGCGCTGCATATCGAAGGGATGCCGAAGGTGAAAAAGTTAAATGCGCTTGTCGGTGCATATGTCAATCTTGATTATCAGCTTCCCAGTGGAATGAAAGCCAGATTTCTGGATGACCGGACGACCTATTTGGGTAATCAGCTGGAATCCGCGCTTGACGACGGGAGATGCTTCGGAGTCCTTGCAAATATGGATTTCATACTGATATGCACTTACGGGGCAGAAGGCGCTGATCCGGAGCTTGTCCTTTACAAAAAGCGCTGATCCATGTGAACACACATTGTTAATCGGTGTACTTTTGGGCGTTCTTTTTATGTTCTGGTGCACTTTCGCGCGCTCTTTAACATAAAAGTACTCTGATTTTAATAGAATCAGAGTACTTTTCTTTTTCTCAAAAACCCCAGTAAAATCAAGCTTTTCAGCGTTTTAAGGCCGATCTCGGATACTGAACTGAACCAGTAAAAACGGACAATAGACAAACACCCCCTGATGTAGGAGAATAACTACATCAGGGGGTGTTTGTATGTCAGGGAAAAAAGGAATGAAGAAATATCCAGCGGGAATGCGGGAAAAGGTTCTAACAGAGTTAAAGGAAGGAAGCAGCCAAAGGGCATTGAGCTTGAAATATGGGATCAGTCGGTGGGCAATACAGAGCTGGAACAAGGAAGCTGGGATACCGATCAGCGCGGGAGGAAACCGGCGAAGACCTTACAGGAGTACAAATATGAGAATAAGCGATTGAAAATGGAAGTGGAGTTGCTGCGGGATTTTCTCTCGCTCACCGGGAAGGAGTGAAGGCCAGCGTCAAATACAAGGTAATCTACCGTCATAGTGAGAAGTACAGCATCAGCGAGATGTGCCAGTTCTTCGGCGTCTCTCGCAGCGGCTACTATGGGTATGTAAAGCGGATGGAGAACCCGGCAAAAGATCTACCTTTGGCCGAGAAGATCCGTGAGTGCCAGGCAGAATGCAAGAGCACCTATGGCTATCCTCCAATGACTTCTACTTTGGTTCCACGAGACTATTTATCCTTGCGGGGAATTTACAATTTCATGCGCGATTTTGCAATACCTTGGACGAGGAAGAGTTTATGATGGCAGGCAAAGAATCTGTCATCAGGAGGAACCGTCATGAGCTTTTCGCAGGACTTTCTTTGGGGTGCGGCCAGCGCGGCCTATCAGATCGAAGGCGCGTACGACGAAGACGGCAAGGGGCCGAGCATCTGGGACGCCCTGGCGGACGGGCATATCGCCCACGGGGACAGCGGCAGGGTCGCCTGTGACCACTACCACCGCTTCCGGGAGGATGTGGCGCTGATGAAGCAGCTCGGCCTCAAGGCCTATCGCTTCTCCGTCAGCTGGCCCCGGGTAATGCCGGAGGAGGGCAAGGTCAACGAGAAAGGCCTGGACTTCTACCGCTCGCTGGTGGACGAGCTGCTCTCCGCAGGCATCACGCCGCTCTGCACGCTCTACCACTGGGATCTGCCGCTGTGGGTTCACGAGAAGGGTGGCTGGCTCTCCGACTCCGTCAGCGAGGATTTAGCGGCCTTTGCTGCCGAGGTGGTGGAAGCCCTGTCGGATAAGGTATCCTATTGGATGACCTTCAACGAGGGCACCTCCTTTATCGGAGAGGGCTACCTCCACGGCACCCACGCTCCCTTTGAGAGCGTCCCGGCCGGGAGCGGGGAAGAGACCGAAAAGGTGCTGCGCCTGAGCAAAAACCTGCTGCTGGCACACGCCAGAGCTGCCAGGGTCATTCGGGAAAAAGCGATCCTGCCGCCGCAGATCGGTATCGCCACGGACAGCACACTCTACATGCCGGAGTCCGAGAGCGAGGACGACATCGAAGCGGCGCGGGAAAAGACCTTTGCCGATGAGCTCAACCATTATTACCTCAACTGGTGGCTCGACCCCATCCTGAAGGGCGAAGCACACCCGCGTCTGCGGGAAATGCTTTCGGATGCGGAGTTGGCGCTGATCCATCAGCCGCTGGATTTCCTGGGCTGGAACTGCTATCTGGCCAGCAATTACAACGACGGCCCCGACGGAAAGCCCTGGCCGGGCATGCCCAGGACCAACATGGGCTGGGCCGTCACGCCGGACGCGCTCTACTGGGGCGTGCGCTTCATCCACGAGCGCTATGGGCTGCCGATCATCATCTCGGAAAACGGCGTGGCGATCATCGACTTCAAAATGGACGACGGCTGTGTCCACGATCCCCAGCGCATCCAGTTCATGAAGTGGTACCTGCGGGGCCTGAAGCGGGCGGCCGACGAGGGCTACCCGGTGAAGGGCTACATGGTCTGGTCGATCATGGACAACCTGGAGTGGGCCCACGGCTTTGACAAGCGCTTCGGCCTGATCTATGTGGACTTCCGCACTCAGGAACGAACTTTGAAGGACTCTGCTTATTGGTATGCGGAGCTCATTCGGACAAACGGCGAAAACGTATAACAAGAAAACCTGTCATTCTGAGGAGCATAGTGACGAAGAATCTTAAAGATCCTTCGACTCCGCTCAGGATGACAGGCTTTTTTGTCAGTTGGCTTTTCGGTTTTGCTTTCGATACTGCAACGGCGTCATGCCGAACTGTTTTTTGAACACGTTCTGGAAATAGGACTGGCTGGAATAGCCCAGGTACGCGCTGATCTCCGCGAGGCTCCGATCACCGTAGACAAGCAGATCGCAGGCCTCGGAGAGCTTGCATTTGGTGATATAGTCGCCCACGCTCATACCCAGCTCCGCCTTGAAGCGCCGCATGAGGTAAGAACTGCTGCGGTGGATCTCCTCGGCCACATCCTCTACGCCGATGGGCATGTTGGTGTGGCTCTGGATATAGGTCATGCAGCGGTAGATCTCCGCCGATACGCCCTTGGGGAGCTTGGCCGCGCCGCAGCGGGCGCAAAAATCCATCAGCATCACATACTGCAGCCGGTGTACGTCCTCGATGGTCTGCATCTGCTCGCACTCCAGCGTGTAGAGATCCGAGAGCTGATAGGCGCGCTCCGCGTCGAGCCCGCCGGGGATCGCGGCCAGCATGCAGACCTTGGCTGCCAGACCGATCAGCGTGTTCTTGGCCTGGCGCAGGGGCGTGTGGGCGAGCTTCCCCTCGGAGGGAAAAGATCGGGTCTGCTCCAGGAAGCGCTGCAGCCGATTCGGATCGCCCTGCTGGATGTGGTGGTACAGCTCCTTTTCAAAGGCATAGGAGCTGCGGCTTTCTTCGTTCTCCTTGGCGTCAATGGCGGTCTCGGTCAAGCGCTGGCTGCGGCTTGCTTCGTTCTGCTCTTCCTCCGCGTAGAAGTCCTCCACCTTTGCCTCTTTGCCGTTGAATATCAGATGCAGCAGCAAAAGCAGACGAACAAAGCGAGCGTGGGAGTTGATCGGGATACCGCAGATCAGCTCCGCCATAGCCTCCTGATAGGCAGGAGGCGTTTTTGTCTCTTCATAATACTCGTGCAGCAGCTTTTCGGTGACCGGCGCGGTAAAGACCGGCCCCAGAAACAGGTCGACGCCTCGCCCCTCGATCCGTACATGGCCATACTCCAGATCGGGATTGATGGCGGCAAACTCCGGATTGCGATCCGGGTCATAGACCGGCCAACTGCCCTGCGGCTCGAGCCCCAACAGCTCCGCCAGGGCAGAGTAGCGCAGAACCCCCTCCTGATACAGCACGGTCGGGATCCCGGTGGTGGCATAGAACTGGCGGCAAAAGGCGATATAGTCCATGGTCGCACTTCCTTCCTGCAACCAGTATAAAGCGGAAAAGCGGAAAGAACAAGCGGGAATTTACAATTCCGGACGCGATTTTGCAATAAGAAAGCCGCCGCTTTTGGTACAGTAAGCTCAGGAAAAGAACAAAACGACCAGAGGAGGAACGACTATGAAACAGAACATCCGTATTTCCCCCGTAGAGCCGAACCGCGGCGCACTGGATTTCTCCCACCTGCTGGACGCCCCGGCGGGCTGCCACGGCTTTGTGCGCGTAAAGAAGGGCCACTTTACTTTTGAGGACGGCAAGCGAGCCCGCTTCCTGGGCTTCAACATCGCCACCCGCTCCAACACTCCGACCCACGAGGACGCGGAGAAGCTGGCCGAGCGCCTTGCCAGCATGGGCGTGAACGTGATCCGCCTCCACGCGGCCGATGCCCCCATCGGAGAGGGAGCCGGCAACTGGTCCAGCTGCAGGGAGGCCCCGCTGCTGGATTATGACAAGGGCACCACCCGCGTCTTCAACCCCGAGGGTCTGGATCGCTTCGACTATCTCTTTGCCAAGCTCAAGGAAAAGGGCATCTATCTGCACATCGACCTGATCGTGGCCCGGGCCTTTCTCGAGGGCGACGGTCTGGAGTACCCCGGCTCCATCCCCGCCTGCATGAAGCGCTACCCCATGTACAACGCACGGCTCATCGAGCTGCAGAAGGAATACGCCCGGGAGCTGCTATGCCATGTGAACCCCTACACCGGCCTTGCCCTCAAGGACGATCCGGCGGTCATGACCGTGCAGATGAACAACGAGGAGAGCGCCATCAAGGGCAACACCGGCGCGGACGCGGGCGAGGACATGAAGCCCTATCGGGACGAGGTTTCCCGGCGCTTCGGGGACTTCCTGCTGATGAAATACCATACCCGCGAGGAGATGAAAAAGGCCTGGACGGACGAAGGCGTCTGCGCTCTGGGCGAGGACGAAGATCCCGCAAAGGGGACCGTGCGCGGCGTCGAGGGCGGCTTCTATCAGTCCGTGGGCGAGCCCATGGGCGACTGGAACGCAGCCGAAGGCCCGGCCCGCTACGCGGACTGGATGGAGTTCGGCGCGAGGATGAACCGCGCCTTCTACCAGGACATGAAGGACTATCTCATTTCCCTCGGCGTGAAGGTCCCCATCGTGGCCAGCAACCTCATGGCCGGGGCGGCGGACGTGTATGGGCACACGGACGGCGATCTGATGGAGAACAACACCTACTTCAACCACCCGCTGCTGCCCGTGCAGAACGACACCTACATGGTCTACGGCCCGGCGGAGTATGTCTCCACCAACCCCCTCACCGTGCAGCGCGGCATCGGCTCCATGGGGACGACACTTCTGAGCCTGGCCTCCGTCGCCATCGTGCAGGGCAAGCCCTTCATGCTCTCCGAGTGGAACGAATACGGTCTGCACCCCTTCCACTCCACCGCCTTTGTCCACACGGTAGCTTATGCCTGCCTCAACGACTGGGACGGGCTGATCCTCTACAACTACAACACCTCCGAGCACCCGGAGGACGAGCCGGCCGACGGCATTCTCACCATCTTCGACGCCTACAATGATCCGGCTTTGATCGCCCAGTGGGGCTTTATGGCCACGATGTTCCTCAAGGGTCTGGTCTCCCCGGCGAAGAATCGTGTGGACGTGGTCTACACCCAGAACGACTGGAAGACCCTGCCGAACTTCCACGCCATGCCCATGTGCACCCTGCCTTATCTGACGGCCTTCCGCAACGTCTTCCTGGACGGCGGCGAGCGCTACGAGGGCGACGCGGACGTGGCGATCAACGCGGGCTATCTCAACGGCGGCGATCTGCGGGACGCCAGGCACGGCGTGTACTACGCCTGGTCTCCCTACCGGGACGCCAAGCGGAAATATCTCAATGAAAACCGCCTCAAGGACGCGGCGAAGAACACCGAGGAGATTCAAGCCGGCATCCACCTGGGCGAGCAGGCTCTGGTCTTCGACAACGTGGCGGAGATCGCCCAGTACGGCGACTACCGGCAGTTTGCCTCCCTGATGGACAGAGCCATGAAGCAGTGGGGGCTGCTCGATGAAGATCGCGGCTATGTGGACGGCAAGCTGATCTCCGACACCGGCGAGATCTGCTTTGACCCCGACCATGCCCGCTTCTCGGTTCAAAGCGACAAGTGCGGCTATTTCAGCGGCGCGCCGGAGGCGGAAACGGTTCTGTCCGGGCGCGTGACCGTCAAGGCGGCAAACGAGCGCATTTCTCTCGCCCTGCTGCCCCGGGACGCGGAGGCACTGGCCGACGCCCATGATTTTCTGCTGGTTGCTATCGGCACCACCGGTACGGACGCCGAGAGCTTCAGCCCCGGCCCGGAGCTGATGCCCGGCCTGCAGTTCACCATGGTGCGCAAGGACGGCAAGCTCTACGCCGAGACGCTGGAGGGCAGCGTATTTGTAAAAGCCACGGCTGCGAAGCTCACGGTGCTTGACCCCGTGGGGCGCGAGCTGGGCGAGGTCAAGGGCGAGAGCCGGGACGGCGGGGTGTACTTCAACATGCTGGGCGACCTGCCCGGCGTGCAGTACCGGCTGAGCATCGAGGACTGACATGACAAACGAAACCGGGCCTCTCGGCAAGGCCATATTTGAATTCACCGAGCATAACAGCGCCTGCGTCATCCGCAATCCGGAGACCCCGCGCTACTGGTACAACTACCTCTGGAACGAAAAGGGCTACTGCGCTCAGGTCTCCCAGATCGGGCACGGGCGCAGCTATTACCTGAACGAGAAGGCCGACATGTGCATGCTCAACCGGGACGCGGCGCGGTATCTCTACCTCCGGGACGAGCAGAGCGGCGAGAGCTGGAATGTGGGCTTCGGCCCGCTGTGCGAGCGCGTGGAGGACTACGCCTGCACCCACGCCATCGGGCATAGCTCCCTCCGCTCCCGCAGGGACGGCATCACGGCGGAGTGGCGGATCTTTGTGCCCACAGATCTCACCGGCGAGTGCTGGACGCTGTGGATCGAAAACACATCGGACAGTCCCCGGATGCTCAGCGTCTTTCCCACGGTGAGTTTCTCGCTGGACGGCTTCTCCCACCCGCGCTACTACGAGATGTACCGCAGCATCGAGACAAGCTTTGACGAGAAGCTGAACGGCGTCTATTGCCGCTCTGCCCATCCCTTCGCGCCGCACAGGCGCTATAACGGGTATCTGGCTTCCTCCGAGCCGGTCTTTGCCTATGACGGCGATTTGACCGGATTCTTCGGCTCTCTCAGCACTCAGACCGAGACGGACGCGGCTTCCTCCGCCCGGTATCAGCGGCCCAAGCGGCTGCTCTCGGGCGAGAACTGCTCAAACTCCGACGGGGCGCTCTTCATCCCCGGTGCGGTGCTGCAGCACAAGCTGAGCCTGCTGCCCGGCGAGCGGCGGGAGATCCGTCTGGTCTTCGGTGTGGCGGAATCTCTTGAAGAAGCACGGGAAGCCGCCGCCATGTACACGACAGAGGCCGCGCAGAGCGCCGCACTCAAAAAGGCCGAGGCGGCCTACCGGGAGAAGTACGCGGCCTTGTCGGTGCAGACCCCGGATGAAAAGCTGAACCGGATCATGAACCTGTGGCTGAAAAAGCAGGTGGACTTCTGTATCGTGGGCAAAAAGGGCGTGCGGGACAATCTGCAGATCGCCGTGGCGCTCTTAAACTACCGCCCGGAGAAAGCGAAGGCGGAGATCCTCGAATGTCTGCGCCACCAGTTCCGGGACGGCCACGCGGTGCTGACCTGGTACCCCTATGACGACACCCGCTATTCCGACCAGCCCTTCTGGATCATCTGGGCGGTGTGCCAGCTTCTCAAGGAGACCGGCGACAAAAGCATTCTCGACCTGCCCATCGCCTGGCAGGATGGCGGCGAAGCGTCTGTCCTCGAGCATGTAAAGGCCGCGGTGCGGCGGCTGCTGGACGACCGGGGCAGAAACGGCCTTGTCCGCATCTACTTTGCCGACTGGAACGACGCGCTGAACATCCCGCCCGAGGAAGAAGCGGAATCCGTTATGCTCTCGGAGCAGTTCTGTCTGGCGCTCAGCGAGCTGAAAGCGCTGATGCGCTGGATCGGAGATGAGGAATATGCCGCTTTCTGTCAAAAGGCCTATGACGAGATGAAGGCCGCCATCAACCGCGCGGCTTGGGACGGCGGCTGGTACTGCCGGGCGCTGGCTCCTACCGAGAATATCGGTTCCAGGGATTCGAGCGGCAGCAAGATCTATCTCAACGCCCAGACCTGGGCCGTGCTGGGGGATGTGGTGCCGGAAGACAGGCTTCCTGCGCTGCTCTCTGCCGTGGACGGCCTGGAGCGGGACTTCGGCTTTCCGCTGAACGATCCGCCCTATCAGGGCTTCGACCCGATGGTCGGGCGTATGTCCGGCATGCTGCCAGGTCTCTTTGAAAACGGCGGGGTCTACTGCCACGCCAGCGCCTTCAAGATCCTGATGGACTGCGCTCTGGGGCGCGGCGACGAAGCGGTGCGCACCCTCAAAAAGATCATGCCCGACAGCGAGCAGAATCCCTCATCGCAGTCCGGCGCGGAACCCTATGTCTTCACCAACTGCTATTCCACCCATCCCAAGTATTACGGCCGATCCTATCAGTCCTGGACCACCGGCACCTCGGCCTGGAGCCTGATGGGTCTGTACGAGGGCATTCTCGGCGTGAAGCGGGACTATGCGGGCCTGCGGATCGAGCCCGCTTTTCCAGGCGATTGGGAGCATGCGGAGATGACAAGACGCTTTCGCGGCGCGGACTATGTCATCCGCTATCGCCGCACGGGCGAGGCAGGCATCACCGTGGATGGCAAGCAGATCAAAGGAACACTCCTGCCCGATTTTCGGGACGGAAAAATCCATTTGGTTGAAGTTGCAATTTGACGCGATCTTACAATTTCGGGCGGGATTTCGCAATAAAACCGCGCAGAAATCCCGTACAATGAGGACACAAGGAAAAATCAAACCACTACAACAAAACTGACAGGAGGCATACACATGGCACGCGTTAAAAAAGAATACGACGCCGAAGGCGTCAAGCTTACCATGCGCACCCGCGACTATCTCGCGGACATGAGCGGCCAGCTGGCGCTGGGCATCATGGGCAACCTGGTGGGTCAGATGACCTACTTCTACACTGACAAGGTCGGTATGGCCGTCGGTGCGGTCGGCGTGGTCATGGCCATCGCCAAGATCATCGACGCCTTCACAGACGTGATCTTCGGCAACATCATCGACCATTCCCGCGGCGGCAACAAAAAGTATTTCCGCTGGATGATCGCCCTGGCAATCCCGGCCGCGGCCATCGTGGCGCTGATGTTCACGGTTCCGAAGAATGTGGCCAGCGGCGTGCAGGTCGCCTACGCTTTGGTGACGAACCTGCTGCTGACAGCGGTGATCTACACCATGATCGCCACGCCCTTCTCTGCCGTTATGGTCGTGCGGACGAAATCCAACAGCGAGCGCAGCAGTATGGGCGTGTTCCGTGCGGTGGGCAACTACGGCGCCGGCATGATCATCGCCATCGCCACCATCCCCGTAACCAATATGCTGGGCGGCACCCAGGACGCCTGGATCAAGTACGGCGTCGTGCTGGCCCTGGCGGTGCTGCTGCTGTTTATGATCTGCTGGCTCAACGGCCATAAAGCCGCCTTCACCCGCGAAGCGGAGGGCGAGAGCGGCGGTCCTGCCGTGCCGGAAGAGGAGCCCGTTCCCTTCGGCCCCGCCATGAGCATGCTCTTCAAGAACAAGTACTGGGTCATCGTTCTGCTCTTTAACCTGATCACTGCGATCACCAACGGTATCGTCGGCTCTGCCGGCACCTATTACTGCAAGTGGATCTTCGGCAACGACAATCTGGTCGCCCTGCTTGGCGCCGTCGGCCTTGTGGCCACGGTCATCGGCTTTATTCTCTCCAAGCCCATCATCAGCAAGCTGGGCGTGACCAGGACGGTCTCCGTCGGCTGCCTGGGAGCCGCGCTGATGGCCGGGATCCGCTGCTTTGCCCCCGCCAATTTCTATCTCTACGTGGGCACCTCTCTGATCGGCAGCTTCGTGCAGATCCCGCTCATGTGCCTCTACGGCGTGCTGCTGGCCATGGCGGTGGACTACAACGAATGGAAGTACGATAAGAAGCTGGTCGCCATGTCCTCCGGCGCCATCGGCTTCGGCAACAAGGTCGGCAGCGGCCTTGGGTCTCTGCTGCTCAGCGCCTTCCTGGTGATCGGCGCCTATGACGCGACCCTGGCGGTCGCCAGCCAGTCCATGCGCTGGTCCATCTATGGCTTCTCCAACTATCTGCCGCTGGTCATCAATCTGCTGATGTACTTCATCTTCCGCGGCTTCGACCTGGAGCAGAAGCTGCCGCAGATGCGTGCGGAAGTGGAAGCCCGCAAGGCCGGAAAGTCGGCAGAGTAATCACAAATTCACAGGGAGGGATCGGTATGCTTTCCATCGACGAGATCCGGATCGAGCACACGCTCAGCCCGGTCGTCACAGACAATCCGCAGCCCCGATTCTCCTTTTCCCTCACAGGCGACCGGAGAGACTCTTCTCTCCGGTCTGCGCATATCCTCGTCGGGGATTGGAGAATGGAAGTGATCGATCAGTGCTGCACGGTTTACAACGGCCCTGCGCTGAAACCGCTGCGTGTTTACCCGGTACGGGTGATCGCCGTGGACGACGCCGGGGAGCGGGCTGAGTCGGAAACCTCGTTTCAGACAGGCCGCCTGGATCTGCCCTGGCAGGCCTCCTGGATCAGCGACCCGGACTTTCACGTGGAGAGTCCGAATTCTCCAGCGCCTATGGCCTTCCGCCGCCGCTTTCAGACGGAAAAGGAGTTGGTGCAGCTTTGCGTTTTCACAAGCTGTATGGGCATCTTCGACCTGTATTGGGACGGAAGACGCCTGAATGAGGACTACTTCGCCCCCGGCTTTACCAACTACGAGGCCGATCTGCAGTATACAGTAACGACGCTGCGGAACATCCCGGCCGGTGCACATGAGCTGACGGTCATCGTTGCCGCAGGCTGGGCCGTGGGACGCACGACCCATGTGGATAACACCAACAAGTCCAGATCCAAGCTCTCGGCTGATCGCCAGGCGCTGCTCTGCGAGATGCGGCTGGAATACGCAGACGGCCAGCAGGAAGTGTTCGGTACGGACGAGAGCTGGGAGGTCACCGGGGACACGCCCTGGCGCTTTGCCGACTTCTTCGACGGCGAGGTGTACGACGCCCGTGTGGATCTGGGCAAGGCAAACTGGCGCAGCGCCGCGGCGGAAAAGCTGCGGGTCAAGCCGAAGCTCTCCGCCCGCTGCGGTCTCCCTGTCACCGCGCACGAGGTGCTGGAGCCGATCGCCTGGCTGGAAGCCCCTTCCGGCGAGCTGATCGCCGACTTCGGCCAGAACATCGCGGGTGTCCTGTCCTTCCGGGTCAAGGGCAAGGCGGGGCAGGAGATTGTCTTCCGTCACGCCGAGACGCTGGATCACGGGGAACTCTACGTGCAGAATCTCCGCAGCGCCAAACAGGAGCTGCGCTATATCTGCCGCGAGGGCGAGCAGGCGTATTCGCCGCGCTTCACGTACATGGGCTTTCGCTATGTGGGGATTCGCGGAATCCCGAAAGAGGACGTCGCCCTCAAAGCCCTTGTCATACACTCGGAGCTGGAAACTGTCGGCTCCTTCCGCTGCTCAAATGATGACTTGAACCAGCTGCAAAGCAACCTGAGCTGGAGCGGGCGGGACAACTTTGTGGACATTCCCACCGACTGCCCCCAGCGGGACGAGCGGCAGGGCTGGACGGGCGACATCGCCCTGTTCTCGTCCACGGCCTGCTTCAATTTCGATATGAGCCGCTTCCTGGAAAAGTGGCTGAGGGATCTGGCAAGCGAACAGACGGCCACCGGCGCGATCCCCTTTGTGGTACCGTCCCGGAAAGGCGTTACGCCCACCATGACCACCTCCTGCTGGGGCGACAGCTGCATTTTGGTTCCCTGGGCGGTCTATCAGGCAAACGGAGACAAGACTCTGCTTTCGCGCCAGTACCCCAGCATGAAAAAGTATCTGGCGGACGTGCAGCGCTGGGCGGCGCTGAGCCTGCCGCTTCACGGCTCGCCCTATATCCTGCGCTTTCCGTTTCAGTTCGGCGACTGGTGCGCGCCTTACGGAGCATTACCGGACTGGTTGAAAAAAGGACCCTGGATCGGCACGGCGTATTTCTATCACAGCAGCGTCATCATGAGCCGTATCGCGGCGATTCTCGGCAAAGCAAAGGACGCGCAGCATTACAAGAAGCTCTCCGAACAGATCCGCACCGCGTTCCGCAAGGCTTTTACCGATGGAAGCGGGCGCTTGAAAGAAGAATTTCAGGCGGGCTACGTGCTGGCCCTGGCTTTCGGCCTGGCCGAAGGTGGAGAGCGCCGCGTGATGGCCGATCGTCTTTGGGCCTTGATCAAGGAAAACGGTGTCCATCTGAACACCGGCTTTACCGCAACGCCCTTCATCCTGTTTGCGCTCGCCGACAACGACTTGGTGGACGAGGCCTATGAACTGCTGCTGCAGGACAGCCGTCCCTCCTGGCTGTATGCGGTGCGGCAGGGCGCCACCACGATCTGGGAGCGCTGGGACAGTCTGTGTGAGGACGGCTCCCTCGTGGAATCCTCTCTCAATCACTACGCCTACGGCGCGGTGGGCGATTTCTTCTACCGCCGCATCTGCGGCCTGGAGGCCATCGAGCCGGGGTACCGCCGCTTTGCGGTGAAACCAGTTCCGGGCGGCGGATTGACTTGGGCGGAATGTGAGCACAAGAGTCCCTTTGGCAAGATTAAAGTACGGTGGGAGAAAACAGAAAACGCCTTTCGCCTGACGGTATCCGTGCCGCTTGGCGCAAGTGCAGAGATCACAATGCCATCGGGCAAGAACTATACAACAGGAAGCGGAGACTATGTATTCACAGACATGGAGCAATAAGGCCTTGAGCCCTTCCGCGCGCGCAAAGCTACTGCTTGCCGAGCTGTCCCATGACGAAAAAATGGCGCAGTTGGGCTGCGTGTTTCCCTTCGGGGAAAACGCCCAGGACTTTGATTGGATCTCCTCGCAGGTTCCCTTCGGTATCGGCCAGGTCAGCACCCTGGAGATGCGGCGGATTGAGACCCTGGAGGACTGTGCCGCGTGGCAGCGTCGGGTGCAGGAGCTCGTCATGGGGAACTCTCCTCACCAAATCCCGGCCATCTTCCACATGGAGGGATTGTGCGGCGCGTTTTTGCAGGACAGCACCAGCTTTCCCGCAGGGATCGCCCGTGGTGCGGGCTGGGATCCGGAGCTGGAAGAGGAAATCGCCCGGACTGTCAGCCGTCAGGAGGCCGCCTGCGGCATCACGCACATCTTTGCCCCGGTGCTGGACGTGACCCGCGATCCCCGCATGGGGCGGCAGGGCGAGAGCTACGGCGAGGACCCGACCCTGGCCGCCTCCCTCGGCGCGGCCTATACCCGCGGCATCCAGAACACCGAGACAGCAGGCAGAAGGCCGGAGAGTGTGGCCAAGCATTTCCTGGCCTTCCACAACTCCCAGGGAGGCATCCACGGCACCCACAGCGACACGCCGCCCCGGCTTCTGCGGGAGATCTACGCCAAGCCTTTCCAGGCGGCGATCAATGCGGGTCTCAAAGGGATCATGCCCTGCTACGACTCCCTGAACGGCGAGCCGGTCTCTGCCTCCAAAGAGCTGCTGACCGGGCTGCTGCGGGAGGAGATGGGCTTTGACGGATTGTGCGTCAGCGATTACGGCGCTGTCGGCAATGCCCACAGCGTGCAGCACATCGGCGAGAGCTTTGCCGCGGCCGGGTACCGCTGTATGGAGGCCGGGATGGACATGGAGCTGCCCTCCACGACCGGATGGAACGAGGAACTCAAAGCTATGTTCCAAAGCGGCGAGGCGGATATCGCGGTTCTCGACCGGGCGGTGCTGCGGGTGCTGGAGGCCAAGTTCCGCATGGGCCTCTTTGAGCATCCATACGCCCTGCAGGGTGAGGAACTGAAAAAAGCCTTCTCCGATCCGCAAGATCGGGAAAATTCCCTACAGTCTGCCCGGGAATCTCTGGTGCTGCTGAAAAACGACGGGGCGCTGCCGCTCGAAAAAACAGTCAAAAAAATCGCGCTCATCGGCCCCCATGCCGACTGCGCGCGCAAGTTTTTCGGCGGCTATACCCACCTGTGCATGATGGAATCCACCCTGGCCGTGGCTAACTCCATTGCGGGTGTCAGCGGTGTGGTGACCGACGGACGGCCTATTAAAACCATTCCCGGCACGAGCATCCAGTCCGACGAGGGCGAGGAATTCGACGCGATCCTGCGCCGTCAGAAGCCGGGCTGCCGCAGCCTGTTGGAAGAGCTGCGGGTACGCCTGCCGGATGCGGAGATTCGCTATGCCTATGGTTACCCCATCGCGGGAGCAGACGAGAGCGGCTTTTCGGAAGCCCTTGCCGCCGCAAAAGGCGCGGACGTGGTGATCCTGACCCTGGGCGGAAAACACGGAACCTGCTCCATGGCCTCCATGGGCGAGGGCGTGGACGCCGGCAATATCAATCTGCCCGCCTGCCAGGACGCGTTCATCCGGCAAGCCGCAAGATTGAGCAAGCCCCTGATTGGCGTGCATTTCGACGGGCGGCCCATCTCCAGTGACACAGCGGACGAATGTCTGAATGCCATCCTGGAGGCTTGGAGCCCCGCCGAATGCGGCGCACAGGCGGTGGTCGACGCTCTGCTGGGCGACTACAACCCCGGCGGCAAGCTGCCGGTCTCGGTGGCCTATCATGCCGGACAGATCCCCATCTACTACAACCACCCCTACGGCTCCGCCTGGCATCAGGGCGAGAGCATCGGCTTCGTAAACTATGTGGATCTGCCCCATACGCCGCGCTATTTCTTCGGCCACGGCCTGAGCTATACGAGCTTTGCCTATTCGGATCTGTCCCTTTCCGCACAGGAGGTGGACGCAGACGGAAGTTTGCAGATCGCCTGTACCGTGGAAAACACCGGAGCGCTCCCCGGCGACGAGGTGGTGCAGTTCTATCTGCGGGACGAGTATGCCAGCATGACCCGACCCGTAAAGGAGCTGGCTGGCTTCTGCCGCGTGACGCTGCAGCCGGGAGAGAAGAAGCGCGTCAGCTTTGATGTTTCACCCAGCTTTCTGGCCTTCCTCGACCGGGACATGCGCTGGAAGATCGAGAAAGGTGACGTTGGGGTACAGATCGGCAGTTCTTCCGAGGACATCCAACTGGTTGGGAGCTTTTGTATCCGCAACGACGCTTGGATCGACGGAAAAGAGAGACAGAATAGCGCTTTTTACGATTGCAGAACAGAATAACAAAAGATAGGAGAATTGTCATGAAAAACAAGTCCATCCGCATTCTTTGTGCTGCCGCGCTTTGCCTGGCTATGCTGTTCAGCCTGGCTGCCTGCGGCACCTCATCTCCGGCGAATTCGCAGCCCGATCCGAACAGTGAGCCCGTACAAGACAGCGCCGAACCCGAAGCCGCTCCCGAGGCCGCCGCAGAGGAGCCGGAGGTTTATACCATCCGCTTTGACCTGAACACCACTGCAGATCCGTCCGACGACGAGCTGTACCGCTATGAAGAAAGCGGATATGATGAAAACTGGCAGCCGATCACAACGGAAAAAGAGGCGGTGTTCACGGTGCCGGCCGGGGATGACGCCTATCTGGATGTGTCCCTGCCGGATCCCACCCGTGAGGGCTACTGGTTTGCCGGATGGCAGACGCGCCCTGATGTGACGGAGGCGGATCTGGTAAACGGCGTGTCTCCCTATCTGTGGCTCATGGGGCAGAAACTCAGCTTCGTTGGACAGGGTCAGGTGGAGATCAGCGCTGCCGAGGAGATCGAAGAGCGCCAGCTGAACAGCGAGGTCATGCCCCTGTCCAAACTGGAAAGCCTTGATGCCGACGGCAACGGCACCCTTTATGCGCGCTGGGTGGAGCTCACGCCGATCTCCACGGAGGAAGAGCTGCGCGCGATCGCCAATGACCTGTACGGGGCCTATGAACTGACCGCGGATATCGAGCTGACAGAGCCCTGGACGCCCGTCGGATGCTATTTCCAGAACTACGAATACTTTGAGTCGAACTGGTGGAACTTTGCTTTCCGTGGAACGCTGCTCGGCAACGGACACAGCATCAGCGGCCTGCAGGTGCTGGGAGCTGCGATTGACTCGGACCAATACCGCACCGAGAACACGGCTTCGGTATGGCACAACGACGGCATGACCTGCGACGGAACGGCCGCCATGTTCGGCGCGATCACCAAAGCCACAATTCAGGATCTGACCATTCTCAGCCCTGTGATCGACGTCAGCGGTGAGTACTCTTTTGACGGCGAATACTGCTATGCCGCTGTTCTTGCGGCATTCGACATGGACAGCGTTGTATCCAACGTTGCCATCGAAGATGCTCAGATCCGGGTGGAAACGACGGAAAAAAGCGCCCTATATCGGGACTCCCTTTATGCCACTGTTGCCGGAATGAACGCCGGTGGTTGGAACACGCACGCCGACGGCTGCTCCTTCAGCGGCAACATCGAACTCACGACCGATTCCGTGAAGAGTCACGGCGGCACGGTCTATCTGGGAGGCCTGATCGGCGAGTGCTATGCGTATATGAATGGCTGCTCGGTCCACGACACAAGCCTTACTCTGAACAGCACGGACAGCTCCGAAGCGGCGGAGGACACTGCCTTTACGGTGAACATGGGCGGCTTTTGCGGCTCGAACACCAGCAGCTCCGGGAACACGGCGGATGTGAAACTGGCTGTAAACGTGTCCAAGCCTGTCGGCGCATCCAGCGTCAACGTGGGCGGTTATACCGGATCTCAGCTGTACCTGGCCGCCACCGACAACACCGTGAAGGCGGAGATCACCTCGGATTGTGATTTGGATCAGGAAGCCGGAGTACTCAATGTCGGCAGCGTTGCCGGGCGGATCGACGTCTATTTCATGCTGCAGATCATGCAGTACACGCCGGTTGCCAATTCCGGCGCTACCGGCAACAAGGCAGAGGTCACCTGCAACGGCGAGCCGGTAGAGGCGATCATTGCCGCGCTGCCTGAACTGAACGGGGAGCCTGTCGGCTGGATCAACTACGGCGAATACGAGATTGCCGAAGGCTATACCGTTCCGTCCAATATCGAGGCCATTATCGACGCCTACGGCTCCTATGCCCCGCTGAGCAGGATGATGCCCGGCATCGTGTGGATCACTGTGGAATAAATAATTCAAATACAGAGTATCAGTATATAGCTGCCATACCAAGGAAAAGCCCGGAGGCATTCACCGCCTCCGGGCTTGGTTTTCCAAGAGTTCAGATTTTTCGCATTTGCCCCTCTGTCAGCACATCGATCATGATCCTTGATGCCAAACGAAAAGAATAGATGAAGGTTTATACAAGTTGAAGCTATAAAATGAAGAAATAACCCTCACGCTTACGATGCTTCCAAATATTGATTTGGAGGTATATCCCATGAAAACGCAGAAATCCTTTTTTGAGCAGGACGGCGGCACTTATATGCAGGTTGGCGATGTGCTCCTTCCAGACCTATCTATCGGAGAGGTGGAACAGAGACCTAGTATCTTTTACTCTGAGGTATGGCTAGTCAGCAACTCTGAACAAGTTATAGTGAATCTTCTTTGTATCCAGATCCTTATCTGTATACGCGCGCTTGTTCTCGCCTTTTTCACCGATAGCGACCAGATTCAATACCGTAAATCCGTCAGGAACACAAAGTAACTCTCTGATTTCTTCATCAGAAGTCTTTTTCAGTCCCATACGATTGCGGATTTGAACCCAGCAGGCGCCAAGTCCGTATTGCTCGGCGGCGAGCAGTATATATGAAGATGCGATCGCGCCGTCTTCGATCCAGAATTCTGAGGTGCGCTTGTCCGCAGTTTTCACCATCACCACGATTACCGTATCCGCTCCGTTTATCTGGGACCCGCCCATTTGCTTGCAGGCGCCGATCCGACGAATCATATCCCGATCGCGGACAACAACAAATTCCACCGGATCATGTCCGAAAGAGCTGGGCGCGGTCAGCGCCACTTTCATGATTTCATGGATTACATCGTCGTCAATCCGCTTTGCGCCGTATCTGCGTACAGACCGTCTCTTTCGGGTCAACTCATATAATTCGTTTTTCATAGTAGCTTCGTTTTCATACAATAGCAATTTCAGCTTCGCCAGTCAGATCACCGCCTGCTGCACTTACCTTGACTGATCCTGCCTCGCCCGCCCGGACGACGGCGAGAGCACGCCCGTAATAGGTCGTGAAGCTGCCCGAGTGATATTGCTCCTCAGTGCAGGGGTTCGCGCTGCCGAAAGCCAGCAGCTCGCCGCCCTCGACCGTAATCGTCAGCTTCCGGTCGGCATTGGATTCCACGATGCCGTTGGCTCCCTCGATATTCACGGGAACATACACGATCTCACCGGGCTTGACCTCCGCCTTCTCCGGACGGACTGCAATCTTCAGCGGCGCGTCGGCGGAGCGAAGCTCGCTGCGGCCTGTCTCGCGGCCGGAGGCGTCGTAAGCCACCGCCATGACCGTGCCGGGTTCATACTTGACCTTAAAGATGGCTTTACATTCTTTTATTTTCTTTCTGCCGACGCACTTGCCGTTCAGCAGCAGTTCCACTTGCGCCTGATCGGAATAAACCTCCACCTCGGCTTTGTTGCCCTTGCAGTTTGCCCAGCTCCAGGAGAGGATGGCGTTGGTGCCGCGCCATACGGATTTCGAAGGGCGCACGCCGGGGTGATTCACCGGGCGCACCGCGATCACGGGATTGGCTTCCAGCCCCCAGACCGTGGAGGCGTATTTGCAGCTGCCGTCCGGGATGCCGAGAATGTCAATGACGCCCGCCCCGGCCAGCACCCAGGGGTAGGGACGGTTGAAGGGCATGCCGCCGGTATAGCTCCAGGCGCCAAGGCCGGCCTCGCCCAGATAATCCCAGCTGGTCCACATAAAGTCGCCCACCAGGTAGGGGTATTTCTTTACCATCTGCCAGTTCTTCCAGATATCCTGCGGGAAGGTCTCGCTGCCGAAGACGACGCGGTTCGGGTGCGCCTTCTCTTCCAGCGGGTAACGCCCGGAGCCGTAGTTGTATCCGGCGATATCCAAAGAATCCAGGAAGGGTGTGGTCAACTCATCCACCTTCTTGGAGTTGCCGCCTTTGTTCATACCCGTGCCGATAAAGGAGGCCATGATGTTGAACATAAGGGAGGCATTCTGGCCTTCCTTTTCTTTCTTGCCCTCTCCGCCGCCTGTTTTCTGCTCGCCGTCCTGATAGATACCCTGCCCCTTGGCGGCGCGGCCGATGATCATCAGGTTCGTGCCGCAGGTGACGGGACGGGTGGGGTCGAGCTTATGGCAGAGCTCGACCATTTTGCGCCCTGCGTCAATGCCCTTCTGTTCAAAGGGTTCTGCTACCTCGTTGCCAATGGAGTAGAGGATGACGGAGGGGTGGTTGAAGTCCCGCTCTACCATAGCAGTCGTGTCGCGTTCCCACCAGTCATTGAAGTCCACGCCGTAGTCATACGGATTTTTGCGGTTGTACCACATGTCAAAGGTCTCGTCCATGACGTACATGCCGAGCCTGTCGCAGGCGTCCAGCAGGGCCTTGGAGGCCGGATTGTGGGAAGAACGGATGGCGTTAAAGCCATTCTCCTTCAAAATGCGCACGCGGCGCTCCTCGCTCTCGGCATAGGTAGCGGCACCCAAAATGCCGCTGTCGTGGTGGACGCAGCCGCCCCGCAGCAGGGTCTCTTTCCCGTTGAGGAACAGGCCCTTGTTGGACCAGGTGATCTGGCGGATACCGAAGGGGATCTCCACGCTGTCGCCTTCGCCCGCGGTGATCTTCGCGGTATAGAGAGTTGGCGTCTCGTCGCTCCAGAGCTTGGCGTTGGGGATCGTGAGCTCAAAGCTTGTGCCCTCGCCGGTGATGCCGTCCACTTCCGCCTTGACGGAAACTGGCGCTTCAATCCTGATCACTGCCGGGTCGATGGAGACGGTGCTGATCTTCACGCTCTCGGGCCGCAGACCGCCCTTTTCGCAGACGTGCAGCCACACCGGACGGTAAATGCCGGAGCCGGAGTACCAGCGGGAGTTGGGGAGCTTCGAGTTGTCCGCCACCACCGTCAGTGTGTTCTCACCGCCGGAAATCAAATCTGACAGCTCCACAAAAAAGCCGGTGTAGCCGTAGGGATGAAAGCAAAGCTCTTTCCCGTTCAGACTGACCGTCGCGTTTTTATACACGCCCTCGAACTCGACGAGGATGTCCTTGCCTTCCCACTCGGCGGGAGCGGTGAAGGTCTTTTCATAGGAATAAAGTCCTCCGGGAAAGTATCCGTGCCCGCCGTTGGACACGTCCGCACCCCGCTTTTCGCTGATTTGCGCGTCGTGCGGCAGGGTCACAGCTTTGTCACCCAAAAACCACCCATTGTTAAATATGATTTTCTGCATGTTTACTCTCCTTGCTTCTTCCAAAACGATACCGCGCGATCGATCCATCCTTCTGCTGCCGTACCGGTAGCCGGCCCGGCGCCGTGCATCACGCCGTGGTAGATCGTGCTCTCAACCGGCACATGAGCCGCTTCCAGCGCCTCGATCATGCGCCTCGTATTGTCCGGGTTCACCATATTGTCGTCATCGCTGCACCAGATGAACGTGGCAGGATAGTCCGGATCGACATGCTGATCCACACTGGCAAAGGCTTCCCGCTCTGCTGTCGCATCCTTTCCGAGAAAAAAGTCGTGAGACTGCTTGTGTGCCAACGCCTTCGTCATGGAGATCACAGGATACGACAGCACAAGAGCGCCGGGTTTGGGCAGGTCGTAGTTCGGATATCCCATGTTTTTCGTTCCGAACGCTCCGGCGAGATGCGCGCCGGCGGAAGCGCCCCAGATAGAATAATTCTCGGTTTCGATCTGGTACTCATCCGCACGGGCAAAAACCTCACGAATGGCGCGGGCGAGATCTTCCACAGGCGCCGGATACATGGCTTTTTTCTTGATGCGGTAATATACGATGATCGCGGATATTCCCAACTCATTGAGCTTTTTCGCAATGGGAGTGCCCTCAATGAAGCTGGATACCATGTAATATCCACCGCCGGGCACCAGAAAGGCGACCGGATGTTTTTTCCCATCGCGGATCACATAGTCGTCCACAATGTGATATTTGTTCTGCGGGAACATCATGTCCTTGATCGACTGCTTGATATCAACATCAACGGGTTTCTGCGGCATGGTAAACTCTCCTTTTCTTTTTAAAATGCAGAGGCGCAAGATGTTGCGGCCTCTGCATCTGTTTTGGTATTCTTCGAAAACTGCTTTATTCAGCCTTGGCCGCCTGAAGCTGAGCGTTCTCCTCGACAACATGCATGCGCCAGAGGCAGACCGTGATCAGGACAACAATGATCAGGGGGATCGCGCCGTAGGTAAACTTGATTACGTTCAGAACGCCTTCCGTCTGCTGCTCTGCTTCCCCGACGAAGTGTGCCGCCGACAGCATCCATCCACTGATCGCGGTTCCCAGGCCGCTTCCCACCTTCATGCCGACGGAAGTGCAGCTGAACATCATGCCCTCCACGTGGACGTTCTTCTTCAGATAGGCATTCTGGCCGACCTCTGCGATGATCGCGTTGATGCTGCCCTGCAGAGGAGCTGTCGTGATGCCGCGGATGAAGGTCAATACCAGCACGCCGATGAAGCTCGCCCGGTAGCCGAAGAACATCAGGAGCGCCGCGACCGGAATCGTAATGAGGTAGGAAATCAGGTTGACCTTGTACATGCCAAACTTTTTCACGAGGCCCGGATTGGCAATGAGACCGATGATCATGATGAAGGCGCTCATGGAGATGAGGCCCAGCAGAGAGGCATTGCCGAGAACGTACTGGCAGTAGTAAGTTCCGATGGCTGTCCCGATGCCGGAAGACGTGTACATGAGAATGTAGATGGCCAGAGCGAGAAGATAATACTTGTTGCTCAAAACGACCTTGAGCGCCGCACCAAACGCGGTCTTTTCACTCTTCTTTTCCTCCCGGACATCGGTATCCTCCGGAGGAAGCTCTTTGCTGCACAGGCTGGAGATCGTATTAAAGGCAAGGAACACGACCGCATAGATGATCGCGACCGTACGCCAGCCGTTTGCACCGAGGGAAGACACCAGGCTGACTGTTCCGCCGGTGACGGCCACAGAAGCAATGATCGCGAAAATGAAGCGGAAGGTGCCGAGGGAAACGCGCTCGGAATCGCTTCTGGTGATCAGTGCGGAGAGCGTAGCATAGGAGATGTTGTTCGCCGTGTAGAAGATCGCGTTGGCGAGGGTGTAAACGATGAAGAAATACACATACTGCGTCGTCGTCGAAACGCCCACCGGGATCATGAACAGAAGGATGAGGCAGGCTGCGAGAGGAAAGCCGGAGTAGAACATCCAGGGTCTCGCTTTGCCCAGCTTGCTCTTCGTCTTGTCGATGAGATGGCCAAAGAACACGTCGGTAATGCCATCCAGGATTCGGCTGGCCATCATCAGCGTTCCCGCGATTCCGGGGTCGAGACCAACAGAGGTGGTCATGTACAGCAGCATGAAAGACGTGACCATCATATAGAAGAAATTGCTTCCGAAGTCACCGAGACCGTATGCTACTTTTTTGGGGAAAGAAAGATATTTTTTCTCTTGCATGGGTGCTTCTCCTCTCTTTTCTTTATGTTATGGGGCAATGATTGCCAAGACGCTATGTTATTTATCTCACAGGGCGCGTGATCTGACAAGCATCGCAAGGTGATAATCATACACTGTTTTTGACTTCTTTTCAAATTTAGTCAAAAACAGTGTAGAAAAAGCGGAAATATGATGCTAAAATGGCCTCGTGGAGCTTGCATTTTTTGAGAGCCTGTGACACAATCCCGTAAAAGGAACCCGGGAGGTATCAGCTATGATTTTACGGGACAGGTCAATGCTCGCCGAGTTTGTCCATGCCGCAGAAAAATGTCATGGGGAAGTCTACTATGAAGATTCCCTGGGAGACAAGCTGAATCTGAAGTCCGCACTGTCTCAATTTCTTTTGACGATCATCCTCTACAAAGCGGATGATGTAGAGTATTGGATCAGCTTCGAAGAAGAGGATCGTGCGCTTTTGCTGCCATATCTGAAAGAAAAGAGTGATCCTTGATGGAACTGGAAAACCGCCTTGCCCTGTTTCGGGAAATGGTCCTGTGCTGCCACACGCTGTACTTCTGGACCTATGATCTGGAGTTGAACCTGTTGGACTCCAACTGCCCGGATGTGGAGATGGTACAGAACATATTTCACATGGGCGATGGACGGGAGACTCTTCTCGCTTATGCGAGAGAGCACAGCAAGCCGATCATCATGTCCAATATGTTCGGCCTGATGTGGATCGCGATCCCACAGCATACCGAGAATGCGTGGGGACGAATCTATATTCTTGGACCTTTCTTTACGGCGGACCTGTCCGAGCAGGTTTTGGAAGCCGCTCTGGCAAGGTTCAAGCTCAGTGAGCCCCTATATCAGCAGGCAGAGCATTTCCTGCAGAGTCTGCCCGTTCTGTCGCAAAGCCGCTATTTCGAATATGCCATCATGCTGTATTACTGCATCACCGGCGAACGCATTTCTGTCAGTGATCTGCACTATCAGGAGAGCGAAAAAGCAGAACAGCACGCACGTCCTGCGGCAAAACGCACCGCGGATATCCATGGTACTTATGCGATGGAGCAAACAATGGTGCGCATGGTACGGGAGGGCAATCTGAACATTCAAAAGCACATGAACCGCATCGCAGTCACCGGTACGCTCGGCAAGCTGTCGAAGGATCCCGATCGGCAGATGAAAAACGCAATGCTGGTCTGCATAATCCTCTTTTCCCGCGCCGCGATAGAGGGAGGCTTGTCTCCGGAGATTGCCTTGACCTTGACTGACCACTACTTTCAGGGGGTCGAGGACTGCAAGACCATGCAGGATCTTCAAACACTTTCCAAAACCATGCAGAATGATTTCGTCATGCGCGTTCACCGCATCCGAAACAGCGCCGTTTCCAAACCGATCCAGGAGGTCTGCGATTATATCGACCTCCATCTCGAAGAGAATCCTTCGCTGAACGTCATTTCCAAACATACGAAGTATTCCGAAAGCTATCTCAGCCGAAAGTTCCGGGAAGAAATGGGTGTTCCGGTGGGCACCTTTATCATGCAGCGCCGTTTGGAACGAGCGACCGATCTTCTGCGGAACAACAAACTGACGGTCAAGGAGATCGGCGAGCGCTTGAAATTCTGTTCTTCCAGTAACTTCTCCAAGCATTTCAAAGACGTCTACGGTGTTGTCCCCTCCGAATGGCGGGAGCAGCACGCAGAAAAAGGGAAATGACCGCTTTTAGGGCGTGCAAGATAGGGATCCGGCAGTCTGAAAAAGGATCTTTTCCCGCCATGCTTCGTTGAAAATGCTCGAAATACATATCCAGTATTTCTGCGCTTTTCGCCTCGCCTGACAGAAAAATCTCTCTTTTTCAGATGCGAAGCAGTTTTGAGCGACGAATTTTTCGTTCAGGCAAAATGAAAAATTGCGGGAATACTTGTGCGTATTTCCGCAATTTTTCATGAAGCATGGGCGGAAAAGGCCCGCTCAAAACCTGCCGTCTCCCTGCCTTGCACGCCCACTCCTTTTTCATGCAGCGCGTTATAGTATGAGTCCCTCTGTGCGTGGGATCAGACAGTCGCCGCGCTGCGGCTGTCCGCGCCCACATAGACCGTGTATCCTTCGTCCAGCACCCAGCCGTCGGGCGTCCAGAACTTCAGCTCCTCCTTGGGGATCGTGACGGTGACGGTCTTTTCCTCGCCCGCCTTCAGCTCCACACGGGAAAAGCCCTTCAGCAGCTTCACCGGCCGGTCGTCTCCGTTGGCAGCACCCTTGGAGCCGACATAGACCTGTACGACCTCCGCGCCGTCAAAGTCGCCGGTGTTTTTCACCTTCGCGGTAACGGTCAGCGTATCCTCGCCCCATGCGGCGGTCTTGTCGGAGACTTCAAAGCTCGTATAGCTCAGGCCGTAGCCGAAGGGATAGGCGGGTTCGACGCCCTCCTTGTCCATCTTGGTATAGCCGTGGTAGTAGCCATAGGTGATCTCGTAGGGCTTCTGGCCGATGCTGAGGAAGGCGGGATAGTCGCGCTCGTCCTTCGCCACGGTGAAGGGCAGCTTGCCGGAGAAGTTTTTCTCGCCGCAGAGGAGGTTTGCCAGCGCCGTGCCGCCTTCGCAGCCGGAATAGTAGTTCATGAGGATCGCGTCGGCGTACTGCTTCCACTCCTCCACGATGATGGCGCAGCCGGAGTAGAGCGCCACCACGACCTTCTTGCCCTGGGCTTTGAGGGAGCGGATCAGCTCGACCTCCTCGGCCTCCAGGCGCAGGCTGTCCCGGTCGCCGCCGCAGTCCTTGGGCTTCTTCTTCATCTTCTCGCTGGCGCTGGCGAAGAACTCGCCCTCCTTCTTGCGATTGGAGCCCACGCAGACCACCGCCACGTCGCCCTCGGTCAGGGAGGCGTTGCGGAAGACCTTGGAGATGCCCGCAAAGGGCGTCACGATGTTCTTGTCCCAGACCCGGCTGGAGCCCTGGTCGCCGACGTTTGCCTCATCGGCGTAGGGGCCGGTGACCATGATGCGCGCATCCTTGGAAAGCGGCAGCACGCCGTTGTTCTCCAGCAGCACCATGCCCTTTTCCGCGATCTCGCGGGCCAGGAGCCGATGCTCCACGGAGCCCACCACGCTCTTGCTGCGGGGTTTGATCTGCGGCACCTGGCGGATCAGCACGCGCAGGATGTTGCGCACGGCGCGGTCAATGTGCTCCTGCTGCAGCTTGCCGGTTTTCAGCAGTTTCTTGATCGCAAAGCCGTTGTAGTGCATGGTGAACATCATTTCCACGTCGAGCCCGGCCTTGAGGCTGCTCTCGGCGTCATGCACGCCGTTGACAAAGTCGGACATCACAAAGCCGTCAAAGCCCCACTCGTCCCGGAGGATGTCGGTGAGCAGCTTCTGGGATGCGCAGCAGTAGTCGCCATCGAACTTGTTGTAGGCGCCCATGATGGACTGAGCCCCGGCGTCGATGCACTTTTTGAAGTGGGGCAGATAGACCTCATGGAGCGTTCGGTCGTCGCACTTGGCGTTGACGAAGAAGCGCAGATCCTCGATGGAGTTGAGCGCAAAGTGCTTGGGGCAGGCGATCATGCCCTCCTCCTGCACGGCCCTGGTCAGCGTGGCGCCGTACGCGCCCAGCAGGAAGGGATCCTCGCCATAGGTCTCCTGGGTTCTTCCCCAGCGCGGATTACGTACCAAGTTGATGCAGACGCCCGCAAAGTAGTTGGCGTCCTGGGCGATAGCCTCATCGGCTATGGCCTTGCCGAAGCGGTATTCCAGTTCCGGGTCAAAGCATGATGCCCGCAGCATGGACACCGGGAAACAGGTCGAGTTGCCCATGACGACGCCGCGCGGCCCGTCGGTAAAGGCCACGGGCGGCACGCCGAGGCGCTTGCAGCCGCCCGCCTTCAGCGAGCGCACATTGTAATTGCGCCCGGTCTTGATCATGTCCACCTGGGTCTGTCCGATCGTATGACCGGAGAGCATGTAGATTTTCTCGTTGAGCGTCATTTCCCCGCAAAGGGCGGAGACCTGCTTTTCCAGCTCTTCCTTTACGGGGTTTGCCTGGTATGCTTTGACAGCCTGATCAAAATTCATCGTGTTCCCTCCGTAAGATTTGTACTTGCGTTATTTAACTGATTCCATTATAATGATCACCGCATGGCGAGATCAATCGAGAATTCGATTGATCTCGTTGCCAAACGACAAGTTTGGCAGCGAATGATTTTAATCATCATTCGCGCGATGCTCATTGCAATGAATATATGGCGCAGCAGCCCTGCTGCCGCGCGGAGCCGCCAAGCGGCTCGGCGGAACGCCGTATGGCGTTCCGCCATCATATAATCATTATAATAGACACGAAGTTGATTTACAATAAACAGATTTCATTAACTTTGCCTGTTAATGAACATATTCTCGAAAAATGTTGATTATCTCGGAGGTCGCTATGAACAATCAGGACGCAAGAGTACGGGTCACGAAAGAAATGCTGCACCGCGCGCTGCTGCGCATGCTGAAGGAGCGGCCCATCGGGGCCGTCTCGGTCAAGGATCTGTGCACGGAGGCCGGAATCAACCGCGGCACCTTTTATCTCCATTACGGCCAGCCCCAGGACGTGCTCAAAGAGATCGAAAACAATTTCATTGCCGAGAATATGGAGACCTTTGACCGCTTTTGGAATGAGGGAAGGAACGTCAGTTATCTGGCTACGATTTATTCCTGTGTGCTGCAGAACCGGGAGCTCTGCCGCGTGCTGATGGGCGACAACGGCGACCCGCAGTTTCTGGGCAGCATGCGGAATCTCGTCAGGGACGGGATCGTGGACGAGTGGCAAAAAGAATTCCCGACCTACGATCGGGATCGACTGGAATTTATCTTTGACTACGTCTTTCTCGGCTCCATGCGGCTGATGCTCAACTGGATCGACGACGATCAGGATCTGTCGCCCAGCCAGTTTGCCCGCCGTCTGGAGCGCCTCGGGCATTACAGCCTGATTGCCGCCGGAGAGTTTTGATACGGTCCATGAATACGCGCACAGGCGCGGCCGATTCGGCCGCGCCTCTGCGCGTTTGCCGCAGGATCACGCTCTTCCGCTCAAATGAAGATTCTGAAAAAAAGCTTTTTCGGAGAGCAGTTACAGAGGGAAGGCCACAGCCTCTCGATACAGGCCTTTTAGAATATCGAGAAAAGCCGTTACGCTTGGCCGCCTATCCGCTTTATGAGTACACAGAACGCAGGAAAAGCTCTCTTCGCAGTCATAGGGGATCCAGGCAAACTGACCGCTGTGGTCGTTCAGAAAACCGGGGGCGAGGCATATGCCTCTTCCGGCGGCAACGTTCGTGAGGGTCGTATCGTGGTCCGGGCTGTTGAAATACCGGATCTTCCCGGAATTGATCAAGCGGTGCTGGACCGCTTTCAGCGCCGCAGGGGAACCGCCGCCAACCATCAGGGTGCGTCCGTAGAGATCCTCTTCCTGAATGATATTCTTCCCGGCAAGCGGATCAGCTCTGTCCGCGATCAGATAAATGCGGCTTTCGAACAGCTCATGGACGGCGATCCCGGGGATATGCTTTGTCTCCTCCTTCAGCGCGAACAGGATATCGACTTCATTCCTCAGAAAGGCCTCGACCCCGTTTTCATACTGGAAAACAGGCTTGATTTGAATGTCGCCGTGTGTTTCTGAGAAGATCCGCATGGCCTCGGGGAGAAAGAATACAGCCTGCCGGACCATGAGGCTGATGGAGATGCTGTCCCGGTAGGTTGCGCTGAAATTTTGCCCCTGTTCTACAGCGCGTTTCAGCTCCTCCCGCATCCCGGCGAGGAAGGAGGCAAACTGGGCTCCGGCCGGCGTCAGAGCCGCGCCCTTCCCGCTGCGCTCAAAAATCGTAAAACCGACTTCTTCTTCCAGCAGCTTGATCTGATAGGTCAGGGTCGGCTGGCTGACGAACAGTTTCTCCGCCGCCCGGCTGAAATTCAGGGTATGGGCAAGCTCTATACAATAGTCGATCTGTTTCGTGGTCATCGTTTGCTCCTATGTAAACGCTGATCAAATACCGCATCGGCGCTTTGCGGCCTTTTTTCGCCGCAATATTGTCTCAAAAACTTGACATACACAAAGTATGCCTGCGTTTTTTCACCTTCATTGCGACAAAAAAATCCTCGCAAATCCCTCTCACGCCATTTAATCATCGTTTACTGCTATTTAAGAATTCAATTAATTATATAGCATTTCAATTAGACATTGCAATAGCTGATGGGTATAATGGAATCAGAACAAAATCAGGAGGAAAAAAACAATGGCCAAAACTTTGATCGCGTACTATTCCAGAGCGGATGAGAACTACTTCGGCGGCGCAATGCGCTATGTGAAAGTAGGCAACACGGAGATCGTCTGCAGCATCATGAAAGAGCTGCTCCCGGCGGACAGCTTCAAAATTGAGATGAAGAATCCTTACTCGCCGGTCTACATGACTTGCATCGAAGAGGCCAAGAAGGATCTGCGGGCGAAAGCCAGGCCGGAGCTTGTTTCCCTGCCAGAGAGTATCGACGGATATGATACCGTCGTCCTTGCCTATCCGAACTACTGGGGCACCATGCCAATGGCTGTTTTCACCTTCCTGGAGCATTACGATTTCACCGGCAAGACCATCCTGCCGCTCTGCACCAACGAGGGCAGCGGCATGGGCGGCAGCGAGCGCGACATCAAACGCACTTGCCCCGGTGCGACTGTGAAGAGCGGTCTGGCCATCACGGGAAGCAGCGCGGCCAATTCCAAAGAGGCAGTAAAGCGCTGGCTTTCTGCAAACGGCCTGCTGTGAGGAGAAAACAGATGGATTATCAAAAAGGCTATGTATACGAACTGATGGACAAGGGCGGGCCGACGGATACCCGGGAACCCTATTTCCGGGAGGCCGTGGAAGAAATGATGCGCGCGAGAACGCTCTGCGCCAAGGCCAACGCGGCGATGCCTGACGATCCTGCCTATATGGGATATCTGGAAGAGCTGTTTGGCCGGAAACTGGATGACGTGCGGATCCTTACCCCGTTTATCTGCGATTTCGGAAATCGGGTCAAGTTTGGAAAGGGCGTTTTCATCAACCATTCCGCTATCCTCTCCGCATCCGGCGGGATCGAATTTGAGGATGGCTCCATGGCGGCTCCTGGATTGCGGATCGCCACGATCAACCACGACATGAACGAGCGCCACACCAGATATACCTACGGAAAAGTGTTGGTCAGGAAGAACGCATGGCTCGGCATGAACGTCACGATCTGCCCCGGAGTCACGATCGGAGCATATGCTGTCGTTGCGGCAGGTGCGGTCGTCACAAAGGACGTGCCCGATTATGCCGTTGTGGGCGGCGTCCCGGCAAAAGTGATCCGTATGCTTGACCCGGCGGAACAGAGGGAATAAAATGGATGAAGCAGAATGGATCCGCAAACTGTACAGGAAATACTGGCAGTACATGATCGAAAAGAACGTGGATGGCCTGCGCAGTCTGATGACGGACGACTATACCCTGCTTCACATGACCGGCGTGAAGCAGTCGGCCGAGGCGTTTTTGAAAGGGCTGCTGGACGGCACTTTCAATTACTACTCAGCAGAACATGACAGCATCGAGGTCACCGTGGCCGGGGATCATGCAAACATGATCGGCAAGAGCCGGGTGCTGGCTGCCGTTTATGGCGGCGGAAAGCACAGCTGGCGCCTGCGGGGAGACTTTACACTGAGGAAAGAAAACGGGCGCTGGAAATTCAGCAGCTCCAGCGCTTCAACGTATTGAGAGTTTACAGGAGGAACTTGGCATGAAGAATCTTGGTTTTGGCATGATGCGGTTGCCGGTGCTTTCCGGGCCGACCGATTTCGATTATGAGCAGCTGAACCAAATGGTGGATGCGTTTCTGGACGCCGGGTACACCTACTTTGACACAAGCTTTGTCTATCACAACGGGAAGAGCGAAGAGGCGACCCGAAAGGCCCTGGTGGAGCGGCATCCGAGGGAGAGCTTTACGGTCGCGACAAAGTTCCCGACCTTTATGCTGATCCCGGAAGAGAAGATCGAAGAGACCTTCCAGCGTCAGCTGGACAATCTCGGCGTGGACTATATCGATTACTATCTGCTCCACAACATTCAGAACGTCTACTACGACGGCTATGACGGCAAGGGCGGCATCGTGAAGACGACGCACCTGTTCGACTATGCAAAGAAGTGGAAGGAAGACGGAAAGATCCGCCACCTTGGCATCTCCTTCCATTCCTCCGCAAAGCTGTTGGATCGCGTGCTGACGGAGCATCCGGAGATCGAGTTTGTCCAGATCGCCCTCAACCCCATCGACTGGGACAGCGAACTGGTGCAGGCCGGCCCCTGCTATGAGGTGATCCGTAAGCACGGGCGGAAGGTCGTCATCATGGAAGCCGTCAAGGGCGGCGGACTTGCCAGGCTGCCGGAGGACGCGGAGCGCGTACTGAAGGCTGTCCACCCAGATTGGAGCATCGCCTCCTGGTCGGTGCGTTTCTGCCTGGAGAAAGAAGACGTCATTGCCGTCCTCTCCGGTATGAGCACGCTGGAGCAGGTTCTCGACAATACAAAGACCGCGAACAGCGCAGAGCCTCTGACCGAAGAGGAGAAGCAGGCGCTTGCGGAGGCCATGCGGCTCTATCGGGAAAGCGCGCCCATCAAGCAGAGCGAGATCGAGCGGTACAAGGGACTTTTGTACCACGGCGTTCCCGTCAGCGCGATCCTGCAGGCCTACAGCATCTGCCAGATCCAGCCGGACCCCGGATTTTCGGATGACAACAATTATCTGAAAAACGCCATCGCAGAGGTTGAGCACGTTGATTTCCACAAGGGACTGGAAAAGCAGACGGTCATCACAGCCGACGGCACAGACATCACCAATCTGGTCGAAAAGGCAGTGGCGTGGCTGACGGGGCACAGTTTTTGACAGTCAGAAAGGAAACACTATGAAGAAAACGATCTCTGTTTTGCTGGTGGCGGTATTGTTGTTCAGCCTTGCTGCCTGCGGCTCGGCGTCGCAGACGCAGCCTGCTTCCCAGCAAACGCAGGAGAGTGTCGCCGAAACCGCACATCCGGAACCTGCGGCGGACGCAGGAACGGAGCAGCAGACCGCAGCCGACGCAGAAGCCTCTGAGAAGTCCGGCAGCAATATCCTGGTACTCTATTTCTCCCGCACCGGAGAGCAGTACAATGTGGGAGTGATCGAAAAAGGCAACACCGCCATTGTGGCGGAAATGATCGGCGAGGCGACAGGCGCTGACCTGTACGAGATTCTCCCGGCGGATGATCACTATCCCATGACCTATAAGGAGCTGACCGATGTTGCCTTGCAGGAACAGCGGGACGGAGCCCGCCCGGCCTATGCCGGGGAGCTTCCTGCCTTTGAAAGCTACGATACGATCTTTATCGGCGCTCCGGTCTGGTGGGGCGACTGGCCGATGATCCTGTATACCGTGTTTGAGAGCACTCCTCTTTCCGGGAAAACCCTGATTCCGTTCTCCACCCATGCGGGCAGCGGCCTGTCAGGCTTTGACCGAAGCCTTGCCGCAGCCTATCCGGATTGCACCGTTGCAAAGGGACTTGCCATTGCCGGGACCGACGCGCAGAATAACCCCGATAAAGTGCAGACCTCTGTTGCGAACTGGCTGAGCGAGCTGGGCTTCTGAGATGGCAAAGAGACGGATCCTTGATGCCGCCATGCTGCTCCTGCTGCCGATGCTGATGGCCTATTCGCTGATCGGAGAGGCCTTCCACGAGGCGGCGGGAACGCTGATGCTGGCTCTGTTCCTCCTGCATCACGGGATCAACCGGGAATGGTGGAAGAGCCTGTTCAGAGGGCAATATTCGCCGCAACGGGTCTTTCAGACCACGCTGAACCTTTCTTTGCTGCTCTTCATGATCGTCCAGCCCCTGTGCGGCATCCTCATGAGCAAGCACTTGTTTGCCTATCTGCCGACAGCAGGGATGGCGTCTGTCGCCCGGACGATCCATCTGCCGCTGGCGTACTGGGGCTTTGTGCTGATGAGCCTTCACGCAGGCACCCATTTGAGAAGCATGCTGCCCAAGGGCAAGGGAAGACGGACGGCCATAGTGATTTTGTCTGCGGTTTCCCTGTACGGGGTCTATGCTTTTTTCAAGCGGCAGATCCCGGACTATATGTTTCTAAAAATGCAGTTTGTCTATTTCGATTACAGCGAGCCGCGTATATTCTTCCTGACGGATCTCCTGGCCGTGATTGTGTTTTTTGCTCTGTCGGGCTATGGGATCACACGAATGCTGAACACGGGAAAACAATGAAAATAACTGGTATAAAGGAACGTCTCACAATTCGTGAGCACATTGACCTCCCGCTGGGCGGTCATGTAGTCTTCGAACATTTCTTTCTGCTTTTCGGTGAGCGTGTCCGTCAGTGCGTCCCCGGCCCTCACAACTTCGTCCAGCGCCTTGGCGTACTGGCTGTTGCGCTTAAAGCTGCGCTCACTGGGACGAACATCGCCGAGGTAAAGGTCTTCCAGTATCAACATCTTGACACTCCTCAGCAGTAGATGAGCTCGCTTAGTATGATCTCTTCCGCCCGGTTTTGGATGTTGTTCATGCGGCGCACCCACTCCATCTGATCGGTAGCTTTGAGCGCTTCAGTCACGCCCTTACACTGTGCCATCTGCCGGGTAAGCAGTTCCATGCGATCCTCGCAGGCTTCGTCGATAGCGGCCAAGTGCTTATCCGAATTGCCGGTTACTAGCAGATTTGTGTACAGCACCGGCCGGTGCTCTTTCAGATAGTGCTTACGCATTCGACCATATTTGCCAATGGGCTGCTGCTCAGATTCGTCAATTGTAAGATTGGGAAGAAGGTAATCTCCGACCTTGGTATAGCTTCCGCCCAGCTCTTCGTGCAGCGATTTTTCCATGGTTTCTCCTCCTGTTTTTGACCCTTTATTTGACCCTTTATAGATTGGAACCATTGGAAACAAGCGCTCTGACAGGTACAGATTTTAGCTGATAATTGTTCCATTAGTCCTCGTTTTTTTCAAAAAAGTTCTATTGGAATCAACGCCTTCAATTCAAATCCCTCCTTCTGCGCCAAAAAGAGCAGCTCACCCGGAAGGGTGGGGTGCTCTTTTTGATTCCCAATGGGATTTGAATCATGTCCGCACATGCCGGTGGGAATTGCGGGCTCACGCTGCCGGCGGCAGAAAAAGTGAGCTCGCAATTTCCGTAGCGGTCGGAGAATGCAGGGAGCAGCGTAAGCCCGCAGCATTCTCCGGGCACTGCAAGGCGGACTGTGCATGAACCGGTGCGCACACTGCTGTTTACCGTGTTTCCCCTGGCACAAGCCCCGCCCCTGCAGGCGCGGCCGTGGGGCGGGGGAGTGACGGCAGATCGGCGCGAGGATGGCAAAAAGCCCCGGCGGCGGGCCGGGGCTTTTTGCCATCCTATAATCATGATACGAAGGAACAGGATGCGCTTTACAATACGAAGGGATAGGCTGCGCGGCAATGCTGCGCGGTGCTGCGGGATCAGTCCTCCAGCTTCTCGATGGGCGCTTCGGGGGCGTTCTTCCTGACGCTCTCGATGCCGTTGAGGCAGCTGTCCTTTTTCTTGTAGCCCTCGCTGACGGCGATGATCTCACCGTTGCGGGCCTTCAGGCGGAAGCGGAATTCCCCGGCCTTGTCCGTGAACAGCTCGAACTTGGGGTGCTTGACGACCTCGAAGTTCTCCACGGTCTGATCCTCGATACCTCCCAGGCAGCAGCGCTTGACGCTGTCAATGCCCTTGCGGCAGGCTGCCTCGGTGGTGTAGACTTCGCTGGTGGCGATGACCTCGCCGTTGCCGGCCTTCAGATCGAACTTCACGCCCGACTTGGTCGTTTTGATGACGAATTTACCCATGGTATTGCCTCCTGTCAGATTGTTGTTAGGCATTTGCTCCTGCTTTGCATTTTATACCTTTTTTCCGGTAATTGCAACATAATTATCGCCCGGGCTCATTCCAGGCCGTAGGGCCAGCCGACCAGGCTGCCGAGGTCGTAGAGCTGCGTGTAGCCGAGCGCGTCGAGCGCCTTTGCGGCGCGGCGGCTGCGCATGCCGCTGCGGCAGTAGAGCAGAACGGGCGTATCGCGGGAGGGAATCGCCCCGGCGGCGCTCCCGGCGTCGATCTGCCCGACGGGCAGCAGCAGGGCTCCGGCCGCGTGCCCGGTGATGTATTCCTCCTCCTCGCGCACGTCCAGCAGCACGGCATCAGTCCGCGCGTCGAGGATCGCCTTGCCGGCGGCGAAGCTGACTTTGCGGATCATGCGCCCCAGAGCTCCTTTTCCAGAATCTGCGCGAAGGCCTCCAGGCCGCGCGCGTCCTCCTCGCGGAAGCGGCCGATGCGCGGACTGTCGAGATCGAGCACGCCGCATACCCTCCCGCCGCGGTGCAGCGGGATCACGAGCTCGGAAGCCGAGGCGCAGTCACAGGCGATGTGGCCGGGGAAGGCGTGCACGTCGTCCACGCGCTGCGTCCTGTCCTCCCGCGCCGCCGCGCCGCAGACGCCGCGGGTGAGGGCGATCTCGATGCAGGCGGGCTTGCCCTGGAAGGGGCCGAGCACGAGAGTGTCCCCCTCGAGGAGATAGAAGCCCGCCCAGTTGAGCTCCTCCAGGCTCTGCCAGAGCAGCGCCGAGGCGTTGGCGAGGTTTGCAATCTCGTGCGGCACGCCCCGCACAAGGCTCCTGAGCTGCTCGCAGAGCAGAGAATAATCGGTCATGACCGTCCCTTCCTTCCGTAAGATACCTTATTTTCAGACTATAACAGCTTTTTCGCCGTTTGCAAGCCCTTTTCTCCCCGCTCCGGCGGGCGGCGCGCGGTTTAAGGATTCTTAAGTTGGCAAGCGCGCCGGAAGGGTGTATATTGTACGCAGAAGAGAGAAGGGAATCGCCCGCCGGGGGGCGGCCCTCCCGCGGCGAAGGCGCGGCAGCGCGCGATCCGCTCCGCGGGCGGCGCTTTTCCTTAATAAATCTTATGATTTTGCGGTCTTTCCTTTTCGCCCTCTCTCCGATATAATGTAAGCCATAAACAAGCGACATTTCTTTCGAGGTGAACCATGATGAAAAAGAATCTGAGATCTCTGCTCAGCCTGCTCTTCGCGCTCGCGCTGATGCTCCAGCTCGGCGGCTTCGCGCTGGCGGATGAGCCGCTGAAGATCAGCGGCGACGAGGCGCTCGGCCTCGCCCTGCAGGTGCTGGACGAGAACAACACGGCCCGCGCCCTGACGCCGGAGGACAATCTGAGCTGCAAGCTCGAGCTGCGCCCCGCCGACAAGGAGGGCGCCGAGGCCGACCAGCAGATGCGCGACATCGCGCAGGGCGGCTCCTTCACCCTCCGCGACCTGATGAACAGCAACCTGACCGTCACGCCTCCCGAGGGCTGGTACGTGCAGAGCCTGTATCTGGTCGCCGGGGAGTACAGCAAGGAGACCAATTACGACCTCCACCTGCTGCCCTCCGCCGCGCGGGCGGATTCCGCCGCCCTCTTCGTCGCCCAGAGCGCCTTCCGCGCCCCCAAGGCGAACGCCGAGGAGCCCGACAGCTTCCGCATCGACTCCGTCTGTCTGCCCGCGAACAACACCGAGAGCAGCTTCCCCAAGTACAGCCTGCTCGCGGTCTTCGCCAGGCAGAACCCCGACGCGGAGCTGAAGCTCCGCTACTCCGACGGCAATGAGCAGAGCTTCAAGCTGGGCGACACGCTCAACGCCCGCGAGGCGCTCAGCGAGGAGAACCGGGAATTCCTCGGCTGGCAGCTGCGCTATGACAACGGCAGCACGCTGCGGCTCAACCCCGGCGACAGCTTCAAGCCCTACACCAACTGCGAGATGCAGGCCGTGTGGAACTACCTCGTCAAGCTCAGCGCCCAGAGCTCCGTCACGGAGTTCGCCGCGGGCAGCGAGCTGAGCTTTGCCTCCTTCAGCTGCAGCGCAGAGCCCGCGCTCCCCGAGCAGTTTGAGCTCGACTCCGTTGTTTACCAGGTCTCCCGCGACGGCGCGGAGGTCCCCGAGGGGACCGCGCTGGTCGCCGGCGAGTACCAGCTGAACATCCTCACCGCCTCCGCCTCCCTCAAGCCCGGCTTCGGCGGCACGGACAGCCTGAGCTTTACCTTCGGCGCGCCCTGCGTGCTGACGGTGAAGGAGCCCGCGCCCACTCCGACCGAAGAGCCCGCGCCGACCGAGCAGCCCACGCCGACCGAGCAGCCCACCCCGACGGAGCAGCCCGCGCCGACCGAGCAGCCCACGCCGACCGAGCAGCCTGCGCCGAC
>DFGE01000019.1:10989-17046 GCA_002371675.1 Clostridiales bacterium UBA3758 | reverse complement strand
CTGCGCCGACCGAGCAGCCTGCGCCCGTCGAGTACGTGGTGATCGAGGGCTCCAACGCCACCTTCACGCTGCAGTCTGAGGCCACGATCAGCTTCAAGGTGGACTGCGCGTTCGAGAAGTTTGCCAACGAGGTCCTGGTGGACGGCGCGGCGCTGCCCGCCTCCGCCTTCACGGCCGCCTCGGGCAGCACCGTCGTCACGCTGCAGAACGCCTACCTCAACAGCCTCGCCGCCGGTGTGCACAGCATCGAGATGCGCTTCACGGACGGCACGGCCAAAACCAGCTTCATCGTCTCCGAGGCGCCCGCGGCCGTCGGCCTGCCCCTCGAGCTGCGCGCCAAGGATCAGACCCTGACCTACAACGGCGCGGCGCAGAACGCCGTGCAGACCGAGTACACCGTCACCGGCCTGGTCGACGGCGACGAGGCGACCGTGACGCTCAAGATCGTCAAGGACGGCGAGGAGCTCGCCTCCGTCACCGACGCCGGCACCTACCAGATCGTCCCCTCCGTGGTGATCAAGAACGGCGGGAACCCCGTCGCGGCCGACAAGTACAAGATCACCTCCGCCGGCGCCACGCTCACCGTCAACAAGCAGCCCGCCACCTTCACCGCCTTCTCCGCCAAGGCGCAGACCGACGGCAAGACCGAGGTCATCGCCGCGGAGAGCAGCTTCGGCAGCTTCACGAACGGCTACAAGGCCGAGGGCCTGCTCTCCGGCCACAAGGTCGACGCCATCACCGTCAACGGCCGCGGCACCGAGAGCTTTCCCACCAGCATCACCAAGGAGAGCATCAGGATCGTGGACGGCTCCGGCAAGGACGTCACCGCCAACTACGACATCAAGACCGTCGACGGCTATGTGACCATCGAGGTCAAGAGCAAGGCGAACATCAAGCTCACCGTCACCGCGCTCGACCAGAGCTGGACCTACGACGCCCAGGCGCATGCCGCCAACCAGTCCTCCTACTCCGTGACCGGTCTGGAGGACGGCGACGTCGCCACCGTGACGCTCGTCCTGCGCAAGGAGGGCGGCACGCTGAGCGAGGCCATCAACGCGGGCGAGTACACCATCGTCCCCTCCGTCACCGTCCGCAGCAAGGACGGCAAGGACGTCGCGGAGGATAAGTACCTCATCACCGCCATCAACGGCACCCTGACCATCAAGCCCTTCGACCTCAAGCTCGAGGCCGTGTCCGACTCCAAGACCTACGACGGCAAGCCCCTCGTCAACTCCAACGTCAAGGCAAGCGGCCTGGCCGGGAGCGACAAGTTCCGCGACAAGGACGGCGTGAAGTTCTCCGTGACCGACTCCAAGGGCAACCTCGTCACCAACGGCGTCATCAACGTCGGCACCTACACCAAGAAGGTCACCGAGGTGCACATCGTCAACGCCAACGGCGAGGACGTCACCGCCAACTACAACATCATCAAGGTGGACGGCACGCTCACCGTCAAGTCCGGCCCCTCCGATAAGAACGACTCCACCTCCCCGAAGACCGGCGACAACTCCCGCCTCGGCCTTCTGGTCGGCCTTCTGATCGGTTCCGCGGCGCTGATCGCCGCGATCGCGATCGTGCTGGTCGTGCTGCAGCGCAAGCGCCGCGAGCAGGAGGCGGCCCAGCCCGACGTGAATCTGGACTACTCTGACGATTACCGCTGATCGCATCGCAAAAGCCTGAATCGGATCGCCTCTCCCGGGGAATACTCCGGGAGAGGTGATTTTTATGTCTGCAGGAAAAGCGAAGCGCCGGGAGGCGGGCAAAAGAAAGCCGCGCCGGGGCGCGGAGCAGCCGGGCGGCGAGGATCTGCGTCTCGCGCCCGAGACGCGGCTGGCCGCCAAGTTCGACGCGGCGAGCATCGCAAAATTCCCCGTGGCCGCGCCGGGGGAGATGGGCTTTCGCGTGCGCGACAACTGCGCCGAGGAGCACCAGATGTAATACTAAAACCTAATAGAAATCAGACAATCTTTTCGGTTGGATTTGCGCCATACTGCGTTGCCTTCCTTGACCATATATCTCCATTATGCTCTGCGGAAGGCGCCTTGTCTGGCACAAATCCATCTCGCAAATCTTTGTCTTCTTCTTATCAGGTTTTAGTATGAAAGAGCGGAGCGGAAATGCAAAGTCCGCTCCGCTCTTTTTCCCGCCCGCTTTGCCGCAGGCTCTTCCCAAGGCGCAAATGTTATGATATAATCCCTGTACAGCGCAAAAAACTTTGATTTGAACGGGTATTATGGAAAACAAAAAGAAGAAAAAGACAAAAGAAGAAAAGCGTTTCAACCGCAGTCTGCTCTGGAGCTTCCTCAAGGGCTGCAAGGGCTTCTTCGTGTGGAGCATGCTTGCCTCCGCCGTCGCCGCCCTGGCCGACATGGTGAGCCCCCAGATCATCCGCGTCGCGGTGGACAACGTCATCTCCGGGCAGCCTGCGAGCCTGCCCGGCTTCGCCATGCGCCTCGTCGAGCGCGCGGGCGGCTTTGCCTACCTCGCCGGACATATCTGGATCCTCGCCCTGGCCATCCTGGTCGTGGCGGCCGTCAAGGCCCTCGCGCAGTACATCTTCCGCGTCAGCAACACCAAGGGCTCGGAGACCCTCGTCAAGAACATGCGCGACCGGCTCTTCGCCCACATTGAGCGCCTTCCCTTTGCCTGGCACATGCGCCACCGCACCGGCGATATCATCCAGCGCTGCACCTCGGATATCGAAACGCTCAAGCGCTTCGTCTCCGAGCAGATGACCTCCATCTTCCGCATCGTGGTGCTGCTGGTGCTGTCTCTGGCCTTCATGCTCTCGATGAACCCGCTGCTGACGCTCATCGCCATGCTGCCCGTGCCCTACATCATCTGGCGCTCCTTCTATTTCCACCGCCGCATCGGGGAGGCCTTCCTCGACTGCGACGAGAACGAGGGCAAGCTCTCCGCCATGGCGCAGGAGAACCTCACGGGCGTGCGCGTGGTGCGCGCCTTCGGGCGCGAGCGCTATGAAAAGGACCGCTTCGAGGCGCAGAACGCGTATTACACCGGGCTCTGGATGAAGCTGGCGCACCCGCTGGCGCGCTTCTGGAGCGTGGGGGACATTTTCTCCGGCGTGCAGATCCTGTTGATCGTCGTCTTCGGCTCCGTCTTCGCCGTGCGCGGCGAGATGCTGCCGGGCGAGTACATCGCCTTCCTCTCCTACGGCGGCATCATGACCTGGCCGGTGCGCATGCTGGGCAGGATGATCTCCGAGATGAGCAAGGCCGGCGTCTCCATCGACCGCGTCAGCGAGATCATGCGCGCGGAGGAGGAGAAGGAGAGCGAAAAGGCCCTCACCCCGCCGATGGACGGGGAGATCCGCTTCGAGCACGTCTCCTTCGCCTACGACGGGCCGGAGATCCTGCACGACGTCAGCTTCTCCATGGCGCCCGGCAGCACGCTCGGTATCCTCGGCGGCACCGGCAGCGGCAAGAGCACCATGATGCTCCTGCTCGACAAGCTCTATGAGCTGCCCGCCGACAGGGGGACGATCTCCGTCGGCGGCGTGGATATCCGCGACATCTCCACGCCCTATCTGCGCAAAAACATCGGCATGGTGCTGCAGGAGCCCTATCTCTTCTCCCGCACCATCGCCGAAAACATCGCCATCACCCAGCCCGACATGCCCATGGAGCGTATCCGCGAGGCGGCCTCCGCCGCCTGTCTCGACGAGACCGTGGAGGGCTTCCAGAAGGGCTATGACACCTTCGTGGGCGAGCGGGGCGTCACGCTCTCCGGCGGCCAGAAGCAGCGCGCCGCCATCGCACGCATGCTCACCCAGCGCACGCCCATCATGATCTTTGACGACTCGCTCTCCGCCGTCGATACGGAGACCGACGCGAAGATCCGCACCGCGCTGGAGAGCCGCTTCGGCAGCGCCAGCATCATCCTCATCTCCCACCGCATCACCACGCTCTCCAAGGCCGACAAGATCCTCGTGATGGATCACGGGCGCATCGTCGAGCAGGGGAGCCATGACGAGCTCAGGGACGCCGGGGGCATCTACGCGCAGATCTGCGCCATCCAGTCCGGCGTCGGAGAGGAGGCGACGGCATGAAGGATTCCAAGCTCCGCTTCTTCGGCATCAACAAGGTGCTGCCCTATCTGAAAAACTACAAAAAGGCCCTGTTCGGCCTGGTGGCCGGCAGCCTCGCGGGCAGCGTGGTGGACACCGGCGTGCCGCTCTTCCAGCGCTACGCCCTCAACCGCTTCATCGGCGAGGGGACGCTCGAGCATATCGCGCTCTTCGTCGTGCTCTACCTCGCGCTCATCCTCAGCGGCGCCCTGGTCAACTACTATTCGGCCCTCTGCTCGCAGACCATCGAAGTCGGCGTGGAGAAGGATCTGCGCAACACCGCCTTCTCCCACCTGCAGACGCTGTCCTTCTCCTACTTCAACCAGAACAGCGTCGGCTACATCCACTCGCGCGTCATGTCCGACACCACGCGCATCGGCTCGCTCGTCTCCTGGACGCTGCTGGACAGCATCTGGCAGCTCGGCTACGTGCTGGGCGCGGTGATCGTCATGCTCATTATCAACACGCGCCTTGCGCTGCTGGTCATCGCGGTGCTGCCCGTGGCGGTGCTGTTCTACGCCCTCTTCCAGGGCAAGCTCACCCGCGCCAACCGCGAGATCCGCGAGATGAACTCCAAGATCACCGGCAACTTCAACGAGGGCATCACCGGCGCGCGCACGATCAAGACCCTCGTCGTGGAGGACGCGATGGAGAAGTCCTTCGTGGCCGACACGGCCGAGATGCGCCGCAAGAGCATCTGGGCGGCGCGGCTGCGGGGCCTCTTCGCCGTGACGATGAACCTCGCCTCCTCGCTGGCGCTGGCGGTCGTGCTCTGGAAGGGCGGCGTCATCGCCAAAACCCAGGTCGGCACCTTCTCGATGTTCATGTCCTACGCGCAGGGGCTCATGGAGCCGGTGCGCTGGCTGGTGGACGCGATCTCCGACCTCATCACCACCCAGGTGAACATCGAGCGCCTGACGAAGCTGCTCAATACCAAACCCGACGTGTGCGACAGCGAGGAGGTCGTCGCCCGCTACGGCGACAGCTTCGAGCCCAAAAAGGAGAACTGGGAGCCCATCCGCGGCGATATCCGCTTTGAGGACGTGTCCTTCCGCTACCCCGACGGGGAGGAGACCATCCTCGAGCACTTCAATCTGGACATCCCCTTCGGCACCAACGTCGCCATCGTAGGCGAAACCGGCGCCGGGAAATCGACGCTGGCAAACCTCATCTGCCGCTTCTATGAGCCCACGGCCGGCAAGCTGCTCATCGACGGGCGCGACGCCCGCGAGCGCAGCCAGCTCTGGCTGCACTCCGCCATCGGCTACGTCCTGCAGACCCCGCATCTCTTCTCCGGCACCGTGCGCGAGAACCTCGTCTACGGCAACCCCAAGGCCACGGACGCGGACATCGAGCGCGCGCTTGCGCTCGTGAGCGCCACGGACGTGATCGCGCGGCTGGAAAAGGGTCTGGACACCGACGTGGGCGAGGGGGGCGACCTGCTCTCCACCGGCGAGAAGCAGCTGCTGAGCTTCGCCCGCGCCATCCTCGCCGATCCGCGCATCCTCGTGCTCGACGAGGCCACCGCCTCGGTGGACACCATCACCGAGCAGAAGATCCAGTCCGCCATCGACACGGTGATCCGCGGCCGCACCTCCATCGTCATCGCCCACCGCCTCTCCACGATCCGCCACGCGGATCTGATCCTGCTGGTCAAAAACGGCCGGATCGTCGAGCAGGGCAGGCACGAGGAGCTCATGAAGGCCCGCGGCGGCTATTACCGGCTCTACACCCGCCAGTACGAGGACGAGGCCACGAGCTCCGTGCTGGGATGAGCGGCAGGTTTCACCGTAGGGGCCGGCGTCCCCGGCAGCCCGCAGATTCGCACCACCACCGATATCTGCACCACCCCGTAGGGGACGGCGTCCCCGACGTCCCGCAGATTCGCACCGCGCCTGATATTCGCACCACCCCGTAGGGGACGGCGTCCTCGACGGCCCGTTTGTCCAACCTTCATCCATGTCCGCGGG
>DFGE01000019.1:0-10937 GCA_002371675.1 Clostridiales bacterium UBA3758 | reverse complement strand
CGGGCGGCCGAGGGCGGCCGCCCCTACGGAATGGGCGCGGTTTGCGCCGTAGGGGCCGACGCCCCCGGCGGCCCGCGCGGAATCCATGTATCAATTCCATATCCTTCGGGCGATCCCGTACGACGGTACGGGGTCGCCCTTTTTTATCGGGAGGGGCAAGCCCCTCCCCGCGGCGGCATTCGTACCGGATTGCGCCCCGGGGCATGCGGGACGTCGAGGACGCCGTCCCCTACGGAAGCGAAACCGTGGGCAGGCTGCGAGATGGCGGGAGGGGCAAGCCCCTCCCCTACGGAGACGGATGTACCGGGGTGCGGGAGGTACAACGGGACGTCGAGGACGCCGTCCCCTACGGAAGCGAAACCGTGGGCAGGCTGCGAGATGGCGGGATGGGCAAGCCCCTCCCCTACGGGGGACGGATGAACGCAGGTGCGGGGACGGGAGACACCTCATCCGCCCCAGTGTGCGCACTGGGGCACCTTCCCCTCAAGGGGAAGGCAAGCGGGACGTCGAGGACGCCGTCCCCGCGGATACGAAGCCGGGAGGCGGTGGCGCGCCCGGGCAGGCGCGGCGCAAAAGGGAAGGGGACGCGAGGCGCAAAAGGGAAGAGCTGCTCTTGTCGAAAACGGAGAATTTGCTCCTGCGGGGCAAAAAGCCCTTGCAACATCCCGCCGAGAAGGTATAATAAAGAGTGGGAAACTGAATACACAGAAGGAGAGATAAGATCCCATGGATGAACTGCATCTGGAATTTATCCCCCGCGATGATATTTACCTCTTCAACACCGGCAACGCGCAGAAGGCCTGGCTGGCCTTCGGCGTGCATTACATCCCCGAGCTCGAGCAGTACCGCTTCCTCGTCTGGGCGCCCAACGCCCGCGCGGTCAGCGTGGTGGGCGACTTCAATTTCTGGAACCCCGACGCGGACCCCATGGAGCAGCTCGAGGGCGGCGTCTGGGCGGCCTTCATCGGCATCGCGCAGGAGGGGCAGTGCTACAAGTTCTGCATCGACGGCGCGGACGGCAGACGCGTCTGGAAATCCGACCCCTTCGCGGCCTTCTCGCAGACCTGCGGCAACACCGCCTCCATCATCTGGACGAAGGAGGACTACGTCTGGCACGACGCGGCCTTCCTCGAGCAGCGCGCCGCGCGCAATTTCATGAGCAGTCCCATGAGCATCTACGAGCTGCACCCCGGCTCCTGGCGCGAGTTTGAAAACGGCGTCAACTACCGCAACCTCGCTGACTCCCTCACCGGCTACTGCGCCGAGATGGGCTACACCCATATCGAGCTCATGCCGCTGACGGAGTACCCCTTCGACGGCTCCTGGGGCTACCAGGTCACCGGCTACTACGCCCCGACCTCCCGCTACGGCAACCCCGACGACTTCAAGTATTTCGTCGACCGGCTGCACAGCGCGGGCATCGGCGTCATCATGGACTGGGTGCCGGCGCACTTCCCCAAGGATGAAAACGGCCTCGCCTGGTTTGACGGCACGCCGCTCTACGAGTGCAAGGAGCGCCGCATGGCCGAGCACCCCGAGTGGGGCACGCTCATCTTCGACTATGCGAGCACCCAGGTGCAGAGCTTCCTGGTCTCCTCGGCCTGCAAGTTCATCGACGTGTTCCATATCGACGGCATCCGCGTCGACGCCGTCTCCTCCATGCTCTACCTCAACTACGGCCGGCGCGACGGGGACTTCACCCCCAACGAGGAGGGCGGCACCACCAACCTGCACGCGCTGCGCTTCCTGCGCAGGATGAACGCCGCCGTGCTCTCCAACTACCCCGGCACCGTCACGGTGGCCGAGGAATCCACGGCCTTCCCGCTCATCACCGCGCCCCCCGACGTCGGAGGCGTGGGCTTCTGCCTCAAGTGGGACATGGGCTTCATGCACGACACCATCGACTACATGTCGCTCGACCCCTATTTCCGCAGCGCCAACCACAACAAGCTCACCTTCTCCATGATGTACGCCTTCTCGGAGAACTACGTCCTGGCCTATTCGCACGACGAGGTGGTGCACGGCAAGTGCTCCATGATCAACAAGATGAGCGGAGACTATGAGCAGAAATTCGCTTCGCTGCGCGCCCTCTACGGCTACCAGTTTGGCCACCCCGGCAAGAAGCTGACCTTCATGGGCAGCGAGTTCGGGCAGTTCATCGAGTGGAACTACCATCAGGGGCTCGACTGGCTGCTGCTGGCCTATCCCAGGCACGAGCAGCTGCGGCAGTACATGCGCGCCCTCAACCTGCTCTACACCTCCACCCCCGCCCTCTACGCGGTCGACCGCTCCTGGGACGGCTTCAAGTGGCTCAACGTGGACGACGCCGGCCGCAGCTCCATCGCCTTCCTGCGCATGAGCGAGGAGGACGACAGCTATGTCGCCGTGGTCTCGAACTTCACCCCCGTACAGTACGAGAACTTCGTGATCGGCCTGCCCAGGCCCGGCACCCTGCACGAGATCCTCAACAGCGATGAGGAGCGCTTCGGCGGAAGCGGCGTGCGCAACAAGCCCCTCGTCCATGCGCGCAGGGAGGGCTTCCTCGACATGGACTATTCCGCAAGGATCACCCTCCCGCCCATGTCCACCGTCTTCTTCCGCTACCGCCCGCGCAAGGAGCACAAGAAAAAGTAAAATCCCGGCCCAAACGCGCCAGGCACCGCCCGAACGGGCTGTATAACAACAAGAATTAGGAGTGTTTGTATGAAAAAGGAATTCCGTGAGATGCTCGAGCGTCAGGGACGCAAGGAGATGCCCGCCGTGCTGCTGGCCTCCTCCGAATGCGCGCCGCTGTCCAAGACCGGCGGCCTCGCCGACGTGGTCGGCACGCTGCCCAAGGCCCTCCAGAAGCTGGGGATCGACGCGCGCGTCATCACCCCCTACCACCGCGTGATCAAGAACAAGTACGCCGATCAGGTGCAGCACATGTTCTATTTCTACGTGCAGCTCGGCTGGCGCCGCGAGTATGCAGGCATCGAGAAGCTGGAGCTCGACGGCGTGACCATCTACCTGGTGGATAACGAGCACTATTTCGGCGACCGCATCTACCGCGGCGGCGAGGCGGAGCTCGAGCAGTACGCCTTCTTCACCCGCGCCGTGCTCGACGCGCTGCCGAATCTCGACTTCACGCCCGAGGTCGTCCACTGCAACGACTGGCAGACCGCCATGATCCCCATGCTCGCGCGCACCCAGTACCAGGGCGGCATGCAGGAGAAGCTCAAATTCCTCTTCACCATCCACAACATCGCCTTCCAGGGCAAGTGCGGCTTCGAGCAGGTGCAGGATCTCCTCGGCGTCGACGCCAAGTACTACACCCCCGAGTTCATGGAGCTCAACGGCTGCGCCAACTTCATGAAGGGCGGCCTCGTCTTTACCGACCGCATCAACACCGTCAGCCCCAGCTACGCCCGCGAGATCATGATGCCCTACTACGCCGAGGGCCTGGAGGGCATCCTCAACGCCCGCTCCGCGCAGCTGAGCGGCATCGTCAACGGCATCGACAAGCAGGTCTTCAACCCCCACACCGATCCGCTGATCCCCGCGCACTTCGACAAGGGCCACCTCAAGGGCAAGGCCAAGTGCAAGGAGGAGCTGCAGCTGTCGATGGGTCTCGAGGTCCGGCCCGACGTGCCGCTCTTCGCCATGGTCACGCGCATGACCGAGCAGAAGGGCTTTGACCTCGTGGCCTGCATCCTGGACGATTTCATGTGCCGCGAGGACGTGCAGTTCATGCTCCTCGGCACCGGCGACGAGCGCTTTGAGAACTTCATGCGCGGCGCGGAGCAGCGCTACAAGGGCCGCCTCTGCTCCTACATCGGCTACAGCGAGCCCCTCAGCCACCTCGTTTACGCCGCGAGCGACTTCTTCCTCATGCCCTCGCGCTTCGAGCCCTGCGGCATCAGCCAGATGCTCGCCATGCGCTACGGCTCCATCCCCATCGTGCGCGAGACCGGCGGCCTGCGCGACACCGTCATGCCCTACAACCAGTACACCGGCGAGGGCAACGGCTTCTCCTTCGCCAATTACGACGCCTGGGAGCTGCGCGACGCCATGCGCAAGGCGCTCGAGGCCTACCGCAATCCGCAGGTCATGGGCGGGCTCATCCGCAGCGCCATGGAGGCCGACTTCGGCTTTGAACTCTCCGCAGAGGCCTACGCGAGGCTCTATCTATGCCTGTAAGCACCCGCGAGCACGCGGAGATCTGGTGGGCGGACGCGGAGGGCGACGCGGGCAGCTATACCGTCTGGTTCGGCGGCAGCTACCGCGAGTGCTGGACGGAGAACTATAAGCTCTCCATCGCCTACGCCGACCGCCGCCCCGTCCAGGCGCGGCTGAAAAACGGCGTCTGGGTCCCCGTGGGGGGCGACGCCTCCCTGGTGGGTCTTCTCAAGAGCGAGGACTGTCCGCAGCTTCTCGCGGAATACTTTCAGACGGCGGCCACGGTTTACGCGGCCGCCCGTCAGTGCGTTTCGATGGGGCTCGGCCTGGATCGCATCGGCGAGGTGATCCGCTTCGTGGACGAGCCCTTCGCCGCGCCGGAGCTGCTGCGCCTGCTGATGGACGACTGCGGCTTCCCCCTCAGCGATGCCTACACGGTCGTGGCCAGCTGCTGCACGGACCTGCTCTGCCGGGGCGTGGATCTGCAGCGCGTCACGGTCATCCAGCCGCGCACGGCCAACATCATCGGCCTGATGCGCAGCTACGGCATGTCCAACCTCTCCGTTGTCCACGTCAGCTGCGACGAGCGCTTCCGCTCGCCGCTCGGCGCGCTGGAGGAGGGGAGCGAGCTGCGCCTCGCGGTGGCGCTGCAGTCCGGCAGCGTGGAGCGCGCCGAGCTCATCCTCTACGGGGACGAGCTCTACCGCGAGCTGCCCATGGAGCGCAGCGCGGAGGGCTTCGCCGTCACGCTGCGCGTGCCCGACAAGGCCGCCGCGCTCTGGTACCGCTTCCGCCTCGAGACGGCGGACGGCGCGCACTGGCTCTGTCCCGACGCGGGCGGCCTGCGCGGCCGGCTCTACGGCTGGGACGCGCCGGGCTTCCGGCTCACGGTCTACCGCCGCGGCTTCGAGACCCCGAACTGGTTCCGCCGCAGCGTCATGTATCAGATTTTCCCCGACCGCTTCGCCTTCTCGCAGGACGGCACGGCCGAGCGCGGCATCGCCTATCACCGCGCCCTCGGCCAGACGCCGGAGCTCCACCGGAGCACGGAGGAGGAGGTGCGCTGGCAGCCGCGGGACTTTGAGCAGAGCTATACGCCCGACGATTTCTACGGCGGCACCCTCCGCGGCATCGAGGAGAAGCTGCCCTATCTCAAGCGGCTCGGCGTGAGCTGCCTGTATCTCAACCCCATCGTGGAGGCGCGCTCCAACCACCGCTACGACACCTCGGACTATCTGAAGGTCGATCCGATCCTCGGCACGAACGCGGATCTGACGCATCTCTGCCGTGCGGCGGAGCAGATGGGCATCCGCGTGATCCTCGACGGGGTCTTCTCCCACACGGGGGACGACAGCGTGTACTTCAACCGCTTCGGACACTATCCCGGCCTCGGCGCCTGCCAGGGCGAGCAGTCGCCCTATTACGACTGGTACGAATTCCGGCATTTCCCGGACGAGTACCGCAGCTGGTGGGGCTTCGAGAGCCTGCCCGAGGTGGAGGAGACGAAGCCCACCTGGCAGGATTTCGTCGTCAGCGGGCCGAACAGCGTCGTCAAGACCTGGCTGCGCCGCGGCGCGGCCGGCTGGCGGCTCGACGTGGCCGACGAGCTCCCCGACTCCGTGCTCGCGCTGATCCGCGAGGCGGCCAAGGCCGCCAGACCCGATGCGCTGGTGCTCGGCGAGGTCTGGGAGGACGCCGTCGTCAAGGAGAGCTACGGCGCGCGGCGCAATTACGCCCTCGGCTATTCGCTCGACAGCGTGATGAACTACCCCCTGCGTACGGCGATCCTCGACTTTATCCACGGCGGCACCAGCTCCTATGAGCTGCGCGACTTCCTGATCGGCCAGCAGATGAACTACCCCCGGCCGCTGTACTATTCGCTGATGAACCTGCTCGGCTCGCACGATGTGGAGCGGCTGCGCAGCGCCCTGGCCACCAAGGTGCATATCAAGGCGCTCTCGCGTGAGGATCAGTTGAAGCTGGAATTCACGCCCGAGGCGCTGGAGCGCGCCCTGACGCTGGAGAAGATCGTCTCCGTGCTGCAGTTTGCCCTCCCCGGCGTGCCCAGCATCTATTACGGAGACGAGCAGGGCATGAGCGGCGTGGGCGACCCCTTCAACCGCCGCCCCTTCCGCCTCGGCGAGAAGGAGCTCTGCGAGCATTACACAGCCCTCGCGCGGCAGCGCCATGAGGCTCCTGCGCTCGCCACCGGGCATGCGCGTTTCTTCAGCGCGGGCCCGGATGTGCTGCTGGTGCTGCGCTGGATCAGCGGCGGGAAGGACGTCTTCGGCGAGGAGGCGGAGGACGGGGTGTACCTCGCGGTCATCAACCGCAGCGCCCAGAGCCGCCGCTACCTGGCCGACTGCAGCGCCGCCGGCCTCGTCAGCGCCGTCAGCGGCGAGATCGCCCCGCTCTCCGCGGAGATCCTCCGCCTGCCGTCGCCCTGACCCGCACCCCGGTACGGTCGCGCCCGTAGGAGACGGCGTCCCCGACGTCCCGCGGATTCGCACCACGCTCGATATTTGCACCGCCCCCGTAGGGGAGGGGCTTGCCCCTCCCGCAGATTCGCACCACGCCCGATATTCCGCACCACCCCGTAGGGGACGGCGTCCCCGACGTCCCGCCAACCCTGGTCACGCATCCGGCATAACGGGCGGCTGATAGCCGCCCCTACGGACGTAGATCGGGCACGGCTGCATAACCGCGGACGTCGGCCCCTACGTCGGGGACGGAGGTTTCCACAGCGCCGTTACCCGTGTGCGCGGCAGGCCAACGGGCGATTCGTGAATCGCCCCTACGGTAAAACCCACGGTCTCGCCCCCATAGGGGACGGCGTCCCCGACGTCCCGCGGATTCGCACCGCGTCTGATATTTGCACCACCCGTAGGGGAGGGGCTTGCCCCTCCCGCGGTTTACGCACCATATCTGATGTTTGCACCGCCCCGTAGGGGACGGCGTCCTCGACGTCCCGTAGTACGTTCCGCACCCGGGCATACCCGCCCCCGTAGGGGAGGGGCTTGCCCCTCCCAAAAAAACGGACGACCCCGTACTCTCGTACGAGGTCGCCCAAATTGTCCGGGAATCATTTGCTGATACCGCCGGGCCGCCGCGGGCGTCGGCCCCTACGTCCCGCGGTTTACGTACAACGCCCGATATTTGCACCACCCGTAGGGGAGGGGCTTGCCCCTCCCGCAGTTTACGCACCACGTCCGATATTTGCACCGCCCCGTAGGGGACGGCGTCCCCGACGTCCCGCCAACCCTGGTCCCGCATCCGGCATAACGGGCGGCTGATAGCCGCCCCTACGGACGTAGATCGGGCACGGCTGCATAACCGCGGGCGGCTGCCCCTGCGGCGGGGACGGAGGTTTCCGCAGCGCCGTTCCCACGCTGTTTTGCTGCGCAGCAAAGCTGCGCGGCAAAAAGCTTTTTGGCTTTTCGCCATCCTGTAATCATTATGAATGAAATTCTCGAGAACATCCAAATACTCGGGCCGATGTTCGCGTTTTTCTGGGCGCTGACCATCGCGTTCGTGCTGCTGCGGCCACAGAGCTATCTGAACAGCTTCCTGCTGATGGCGTCCCTGTTCTTCACGATGCTGTTTCTCTCCGGCCTCTTCCCCGGCAGCGGCCGGGCCTTTTTCCTGCTGGCCTGCTTCCTGCTCGTGATGCTGGCGATCTTTCTGGTGCCCCTGCTGCTGATCCTCAACGGCATCCAGATGATCCGGCGGGAATCACTCTCGCCGGCGCATGTGCTTTCGCTGGCGCTGGGCGTCTTCGTGGGGATCGGCGAGATCGCAACGGTGATCTACGTCCTCAGTTTGAGCGGTTTCATCCGGCTGGAGGGCGCGCATCTCTGGTTCATGCTCCTGTCCTTCTCGGTGTTTTATTTCAGCTTCCTGGTGCTGAGCTTCGTCGTGTACACGGTCTTTATCCAGATCATGCCGCACCGGATGAATTTCAACTATGTGATCATCCACGGCTGTGGCCTCGCGGACGGGCGGCGGCTGACCCGCCTCCTCTCCGACCGCGTGGACAAGGCCGTTGAGATCTACCGGAAGTGCTCCGTCAAGCCCGTCATCATCCCCAGCGGGGGACGCGGCGCGGATGAACAGCTGAGCGAAGCGCAGGCCATGAAGGACTATCTCTTGAGCCGGGGCATCCCGGAGGAGCACATCATCCCGGAGGATCGCTCCGCCACAACGAGGGAAAACCTGCTCAACTCCAAGGCGATCATCGACGCGGGAGCGGGCGGGAAGAAGACCGCTCTGGTCTCAAGCAGCTATCATATCTACCGCTGCCTGCGCCTTGCCCGGGAGGTCGGCCTCAAGTGCACCGGGATCGGCGCCAGGGTGGCCTTTTATTACTGGCCCTCCGCGCTGATCCGGGAGTTCATCGCCGTGTTTGCAGCGAAGAAAGCTATCATCTGGTCGCTCATCGGGTATCTGCTGTTTATCAGCCCGATCGTGTTTGTGCTGCTTGCATCCTGACGGCCGGGGAGGGCGGGCTGTGCTACAATAGGCGCGGCAGCGGCGCGGCTGCTGCAGAACGGAAGGGGAGGACTGCGGGATGATCGCAAACTGCGGAGAGGTTCAGCTCTATTACGAAAAGTCCGGGCAGGGGAGACCGCTCGTGCTCGTGCACGGCAACGGCGAGGATCACAGCATCTTCAACGAGGCCGTGGCGCTGCTGCGGGAGCGCTTCACCTGCTACGCGCTGGACTCGCGCGGCCACGGGCGCAGCAGCCGCGGCGTCCCGCTGCACTACCGCGCTATGGCGGCGGACCTCTGCGCCTTCCTCGAGGCGCTCGATTTGCGCGACGTGCTCCTCTACGGCTTCAGCGACGGCGGCATCGTCGGCCTGCTCGCGGCCGGGATGACGGAGCGGATCACCGGCCTCGCCGTGAGCGGGGCGAACCTCAGCCCGCGCGGCGTGAAGAGCTCCCTGCGGCTGCGCATCGCCCTGGAGAACCTGCTCCGGCCGAGCCCGCTGCTGCAGCTCATGCTGCGCGAGCCGGACATCCGCGACGAGGAGCTGCGGCGCATCCGGGCGAAAACCCTGGTGCTCGCCGGCAGCGGGGATCTCATCCGCGAGCGCGAGACGCGCCATATCGCCAAAACCGTGCCCGGCGCGGCGCTGCGCATCCTCCCCGGCGAGGATCACGGCTCCTACATCGTACACTCGGAGAAGATCGCACGCATCCTGCTGGCCTTCGGCGGGGAGTAAGGCCGTGCGGCGGAAAAGAGTACAACAATGAAAAACAGAAATTCCAACTTCGAGCTGCTGCGCATCCTGGCCATGATGGGCGTGGTGGCGCTGCACTATGTGAACGGCGCGATCGGCGGCGTCGAGCTATACGCAAACTTTCCCAATTTCAGCTGGTTTTTCACCGTGGCCGTCAGAAGTCTGGCGGTGCCGCTGGTCAACGTCTTCGTGCTGATCACCGGCTACTACATGGTGACGAAGACGAAGCATTCCTACCGCAAGGCGGCGGATATCTTCGTGACCGTCACGTTCTACAGCATCGTGATCTACCTGGCGCAGACTGCGCTGAGCGGCAGCCCCATCACCCTCAAGGAGCTGGGCAAGAGCCTGCTGCCCTTCCTCTTCGGCGGGGCTTGGTTCTTCCGCACCTACGTGATCCTCTGCCTGCTGGCGCCCTTCCTCAACAAAACGCTGCAGCAGCTGTCCATGGCGAGCTATCACCGCCTGCTGCTGATCCAGCTGCTGGTGTTCTCTCTGTGGTACAGCATCGGCTACGGTTCCCCGATCACAGACCACGGCTACGGGATCCTGAATTTCGTGACGCTGTACCTGATCGGCGGCTATCTCAGGCTCTTTGGGAAGGAGAGCCCCCTCCTGCGGGGCTGGACAAGTGGGAAATGCCTGCTCGCCTTTTTCGCCATGTGCCTGCTCACGTTCGCCGCCGCCATCTATGTCAATTCCTTCGGCTATTCCTTCATCAGCAGCGTGCTCGGCTCGGTCTTCGTGTTCGCGGCGATGCTCAAGCGCAGGGAGTGGGTCAGCCGGCCGGTCAACTTCCTCGCGCGCAATGCCTTCGACGTGTTTTTCCTGCACGGCGCCTGGGCGTACCGGCTGATCGGGATGGATCTTGTCAGGGACTGCAACGGCCCGCTCCTCATCCCGCATCTGCTGCTGGCGGTCTGCTTCTGCTATCTGCTCGGCACCCTGAGCGGCTGCCTGCGCAGGGCGCTGTTCGGCCTGACGGTCGACCGCTGGCTGGATCGCCTGCCCTGGCTGAACAGGACCTTTGAGGTCTGAGCGCAAGTTCGTTCCTCTTTCCTGCGGAATTCCTAAATCCTCTTAACTTACTTGCTGACGCAGTTTCTTATAATGACCATCGGATGGCGAAATCAATCGAGGGTTCGATTGATTTCGCTGCCAAACGACAAGTTTGGCAGCGAATGACCCAAAGGGTCATTCGCCCGATGCTCATTGAAATGAATATATGGCCAAACAGCTATGCTGTTTGGCTGCGCGGCAAAGCCGCGCGGCGAAAAGCTTTTTGGCTTTTCGCCATCTTATAGTCATTATAGAGGGACTGCTGCAAAATAAGGATGGGCGCTGATTTCGCAGGGGCGACGGCTCTGCCCCGCCCGGCGGCGCAGCAGTATACATGGAAAAATGTTCGGCGAATTCGCAGATTGTACGAATACGCCGGACATTTTTGCCATTCATGCAGCCAGGGTCTTCGCCTTTCTTTCGCATTTTGCAGCCGTCCCTTTTCGTTTCCCATAGCCTGACGGCGCCAATCCGAACA
>DFGE01000036.1 GCA_002371675.1 Clostridiales bacterium UBA3758 | reverse complement strand
CTGCCGTCACAGCATGTTCTGGTAGACCGTTTTCGTCTCCATGCTGTCGGGCGGGAAGAATTCCTCGACGGGGAAGGGAATGCGGCTGAAGAGCTCGCAGGGATCGTCCTCCGCGTTGTCCGGGCAGTCCTCGTTGGGCATGGAGTAGTCGTAGGCGGGGATCAGCAGCTGGCACTCGCGCTCGAGCCGCAGGGTCGAAAACTGGCCGATGGTGGTCAGCCAGCGCCGCGTCGTATCCGTGAGCACGAGCGGTTCGGAGAAGGCCGCCGTGATGAAATCCGGGATCGTGCGGCCCTCCAGATCCGCCGTCCCCGGCGCGGCGGCGTCTACGAGCTGCGCGTGCAGCGCAATGGGGTTCACCGCGTCCACCACTGCGATCGGCAGCTCGCTCGCGGGCGAAGACGGCGGCGCGGTTTCGGTCGAGGTGAAGGTCATCACGCCGGCCTCGCTGCCGAAGAGCATGGCGCGCTTGTCGAATACCGCGAGCCCCTCGGTCGCCTGCCCGGCGGGGAAGGTCTCGCCCGTGACGCGGTAGAAGTACGTGCAGTCCACGGTGTACCAGCCGCGTTTGAAGCTGATCGGCTCCACCTGCACCGCTGCGTAGAGCAGCTGCGCGGCCTTCGGCCGGATGCTCAGCGCGTTCTCTATGTAGGTCTGAGAGCTCTCGGTCGGGTATACCCGCAGGTTGTCGATGCAGTCCTTGTCGCGGCAGCTGTCAAAAATCTTGCGCGTGTGGATGGACACGGCCTCGCGGATGACAGCCGTGTTGTCCACAGGTCCTGCTTTGATTGCTTCGGCCATAATACATGCCTCCTTCAGATGAGATCGCTACAGTCTATGCATCAGAGGGGCGGTCGTGTGATTTCCCGCTTGCATTCCGCGCCGGAAACGGTTAAAATACTGTAACAGAAACAAAGCTTTTGCTGTCGTCTTTCCGAAGGGAGGATACTATGGATCAACAACCGGGTGTCATTCAGGATAAGCTGGATATCAAGATCCTCATCCTGTTCATTCTGCGCCGTCTGCCGGGAGAGCTCTCCCCGGAGGAGCTGCTGGAGCTCTGCCAGGGCGCGGGCGTACTGGGATATTTCGATTATTCGGACTGTTTGAGCGAGCTGGAGGAGAGCGGCCACCTTACCCGCGGGGAGGAGGGCTATGCCATCACGCCCAAGGGCGCCGCAAACGCAGACGCCGTGGAGTCGAGCCTGCCGTTTTCCGCCCGCTCCCGCACCGAAAAGAACCTCAAGCCCATCGAGGAGCGTATGCGCCGCCAGGCGCTCATCACGGCCAGGCACCGTGTGGATGAGATCGGCTGCACGGTCACGCTCGCCGTGAACGACGGGGTGGGGGAGATCCTGCATGTCGATCTGCTCTGCGCCGGAGAAGAACAGGCGCGTCAGATCGAAAAACGCTTCCGCAAAAACGCCGAGCGCAGCTATCAGGAGATCCTGAAGCTTCTGACAAAGGACTGAAGCCGTAAAAACAACCGTAAATAAAACAATAGCAAACCCGGGCGCTCAAAGAGCCCGGGTTTGCTTTATAATGACCATCGGATGGCGAAATCAATCGAGGTTTCGATTGATTTCGCTGCCAAACGACAGGTTTGGCAGCGAATGATTCTTTGAATCATTCGCCCGATGCTCATTGCAATGAGTATATGGCAAAACAGCCGTGCTGTTTTGCTGCGCGGCAAAGCCGCGCGGCGAAAAGCTCTTTGGCTTTTCGCCATCATATAATCATTATAGAGAGGTATTCATGGAGCTCTCCGATCTCAAGCTGATCACAGCCAGCAATATCATCAATCTTCGCACCGGCGCCGGTATGACCCAGGCGGAGCTCGGCGCGGCGCTCAATTATTCCGACAAGACCGTCTCCAAGTGGGAGCGCGCCGAGGCCATTCCCGACGCCTTCGTGCTGCTCCAGCTCGCGGAAATCTTCCATGTGGACGTAAATTATCTTCTCTCCTCCCACGACGCCTGGGAGCCGAAGGACGATGAGAACAAGGGCGTGGAGGAGAAGACCTACAGCACCGAGCGTATCATTGCCGTGGCGGTGCTCGGGGTGTGGACGCTCGCGGTCACGGTGTTCGTGACGCTGTGGCTGGTCGGCATCCTGACCTGGAAGGTCTTCGTCGTGGCGCTTCCGGTGTCGATCCTGACCTACATGGTGCTGATCTGCGCTTTCCACAAGACCCGGTACCTGCAGTACGTGATCGCGCTGTTCGTGCTCTCCCTCTTTGTGACGACCTACGCGCTGGTGCCGAACCATCCCTGGCAGATCTTTCTCATTGCCGTCTTTGCCGAGGCTATCGTTTTCCTCAGCTGCAACCTGCGCATCAAAAAACGCCAGAAATAAAGGGATTCTACGATTGGTAGAGCCAAAAAAGCCTCCCGGTAGAGTGATCTGCCGGGAGGCTTTGGCATCGGTAGAGAAGGGGGACGCGGAAGTAGCTTGCCGTTTGCGCGCGATCGGCGATATGATAGAATCAAAAAATAAGATGAAAGGAAGGCATTCCCATGAGCTATGTTCTGTCCTGCTGCTCCACCGCCGATCTGAGCAAGGAGCACTTTGAAGCGATCGGCGTCCACTACGTCAGCTTCCACTATTTCCTCGACGGCAAGGAGTACCCCGACGATCTGGGTCAGACCATTCCCTTCGAGGAGTTCTATGCCCGCATGAGCGCCGGCGCCGAGACCCGCACCTCCCAGGTGAGCATCGCCGAGTATGTGGACTATTTCACGCCCTTCCTCGTCGCCGGGCAGGACATCGTGCATGTCTGCCTCTCCTCCGGCATCTCCGGCACCATCAACGCCGCGCGAAACGCTGCCAACATCGTCTCCGAGCGCTTCCCGGAGCGAAAGATCTATATCATCGACTCCCTGGGCGCCTCCTCCGGCTACGGCCTGCTGATGGATACTGCCGCCGCCAAGCGCGACGAGGGGCTTTCCGCCGCGGAACTCGCCAAATGGATCGAGGACAACCGCCTGCGCCTGCACCACTGGTTCTTCTCCAGCGATCTGACCTTCTTTGTCAAGGGCGGCCGCATCTCCAAGACCGCGGCGGTCTTCGGCGGACTGCTGGAAATCTGCCCGCTGATGAACATGGACAATCTCGGCCGCCTCATTCCGCGCTACAAGATCCGCACCAAGAAGCGCGTCATCCGCGCCATCGAGAAAAAGATGGAGGAGCACGCCGAGGGCGGGCTGGCGTATTCCGGCAAGTGCTTTATCTCCAACTCTGCCTGCTATGAGGATGCCCGCGCCGTGGCCGATCTTGTGGAAGCGGCCTTCCCGAAGCTCAACGGCAAGGTCGTCATCAACAGTGTCGGCAACCTTATCGGTTCGCACACCGGCCCGGGCACCGTCGCGCTCTTTTTCTGGGGAGACGAGCGCGTGGATTGAGCCTCCTGTCTTGCCAAAAGCGGCAAAACATGCTAAGATGAACTCGCTTGCAAACAATATGACGGATCCGGGAGAGGGTTTGCAGACCCTCTCCCTTCTCCTTGGAGGGTAAAGCCCCATGCTTAGCTGCATCCGCGGACAAGACAAAATCTTTCAGCGCACGCTGGGCGAACAGAAGCCCTGCGCCGAGCCGCTGCACTGGAGCCGCTTCGTGATACGCGAGGAGACGGAGGGAGGGACGCTGCTGTTCAACGCCCTCAACCGTATCCTTGCCTTCTCGGATCGGCCGGAGGCCGCGCTGGCAGACCCCGCCGCCATCCCGCGGGAGGACGCGGAGAAGCTGCGCGCCTGGCATTTCCTTGTGCCGGAGAGCCGGGACGAGATGCGTTTTGCCGATCAGATGAACAGTGTCCTGCGCCTGTTCCACAGCGGTGAGGAGAAGAAAAGACGCCGCTCCTTTACCATTTACACCACAACGGCCTGCAATGCCCGCTGTCCGTACTGCTTTGAGGCTGGCTGCCGCACCGTGACCATGACGCGGGAGACGGCCGAGCGCGCGGTGGACTTTATGATCGCCGCAGCGCATGGGGAGGAGCTCCGCATGAGCTGGTTCGGCGGAGAGCCGCTGGTCAACGCCCCTGTTATCGACTATATCTGCGGGCGGCTGCGGGAGCAGGGTCTTGCGTATCGTTCGACCATCATCACCAACGGCTATCTCTGGACGCCGGAGATGATCCGCCGGGCAGCGGAGGATTGGCTGCTCAAGAATGCGCAGATTACCCTCGACGGAACAGAGCAGATCTACAACGAGATCAAGAACTATAAATCCGCTGTCGGCAGCCCTTATCGGCGCGTGCTCGATAACATCGGGGGTCTGCTGGACGCCGGGATCCGCGTAAGTGTGCGGATGAATCTCTCTGTGGAGAACGCGGAGGATCTGCTCAAGCTCGTCAGCGAGCTGCAGGAGCGCTTCGGCGGGCGGGAGGGCTTCAGAATCTATACGCACCTGCTGTTCGACTATCTGCTCTCCTCCGAGAACCGTCCGCTTGCGGAATACACCGCGCCCCTGGAGGCCTATCGGAAGCTGAGCCTGCGGATCGAGCAGTTGGGCTACGGCAAGAGCCTGCGCACTTTTGACCGCTGGGTCAACCACTGTATGGCGGACTCCGACGGGAGCTACGTCATCACACCGGACGGGAATCTCACCCTCTGCGAGCATTTCTTCGACGAGCATATCGTCGGCGATCTGACCAACGGTGTGACAGACAGAGAGGAGCTTCTGGCCTGGAAGGAGCGAAAGGGGAAAACGCAGCTGTGCGAAAGCTGCCCCCTCTATCCGAGCTGTATTCGCTTGATAAAATGTCCCGACGAGCCGAGCAATTGCTCAGAGCTCCAGCGGGAGATCAACCTGCTTGACCTTCGCTGCGCCATGCGCAGCACCTGGAAAAACAGGGAAAAACTGAATGAGACGTCACAAGATAACGAGCAAGACGAGGAGGAAGAACATCGATGAAACTGATCAGCGGCTTTATCCTGCAGGATCTGGGCGACGAGCATATGGCGGTGGCCACCGGCGAGGCCGGCAAGGTCTTCCACGGGCTGGTGCGCAGCAACGACACGGCGGACTTCATCATCCGTGAGCTTATGCACGAGACCACGGAGGAGGAGATCGTCGATCGCATGGTCGAGAAATATGACGCGCCGCGCGAGCGCATCGCCGAGGATGTGCACCGCATTCTTGAGCAGTTCCGCGAGGCCGGCATCCTGGAGGAGTAAGCAGCGCGCAAAACAGTTACGCACGCCGTCGGCTGAGAGTCGACGGCGTGCGTGCTGCCAGAGCAAAACAAGATCGCGCAGAGGACACAAGGCTGTCCTCTGCGCGATCTATGTTATTCCTGATCTTGATTATATGATGGCAAAACAGCGAAGCTGTTTTGCCATATACGCATTGCAATGAGCACGGGCGAATGATTCACAGGATCATTCGCCATCCTATGAATCGTTATCAACGCGGCGACTGAGGAAATTGGCGAGGGTGAAGCCCCCGGCAATCAGCACCACCAGCGGGATCGTGCCGATCTTCACATCGAAGAAGGCCACCGCCAGCTCGATCAGCACCAGCACCACCGTGATCGCGATCCAGATCAGAAACTTTTTCAGCTTTTTGCTCATGGCGCAGCCCTCCCATAGAAGCTCCGGATACATTGCTTATTCTACTCGCGGAGATCAGCCTTGTCAATCTGCATTCCCGGCATACTCGCGAGAGAATTCCGGCAGGAACGGCCTTGAGCGGCGGAGAAAGCTGTGCTATACTGGATACACAACGATCCGATCCCGGCTCTGAACGGAGGACGCCATGAAACAGACAGATCCGATTTATCGGCAGATCCTCGGCATTCTCGAAGAAGAACTGATCCCCGCGATGGGCTGCACCGAGCCCGTGGCGATCGCCTATGCGGCGGCGCAGGCGCGCAGGCTCCTCGGCACGCGCCCGGAGCGGCTGCTCGTCGAGGTCAGCGGGAACATCATCAAAAACGTCAAGAGCGTCGTCGTGCCGCATACCGGCGGCCTGCGCGGGATCCGCGCCGCTGCTCTCGCCGGCGCCCTCGCGGGGGATGCGGACGCGGAGCTCGAGGTGCTCTCGGCGATCACGCCCGCGCAGATCGAGGAGATCGGCGCGGCGCAGGAGCAGATCCCTGTGGAGCTGCGCTTCGCCGACACGGCGCAGGTCTTCGACATCCTCGTTACGGCCTTCGCCGGGGAGGACAGCGCCTTTGCCCGTATCGCCGGGCACCACACCAACCTTGTCACCCTCCGCCGAAACGGCGAGACGCTGATGGAGCGGCCGCTGCCGCGCGGCATCGGCGAGGAGGGGGAGGACGTCCTCACGGTGGAGAACATCGTGGATTTCGCAGAGAGCGTCTCCGTTGAGGACGTTGCGCCCGTGCTTGAGCGGCAGATCGCCTGCAACATGCGCATCGCCGAGGAGGGGCTGGAGCGCCCCTGGGGCGCGAACATCGGACGAACGCTCCTGCGCGGCCGGGACGACCTTGAGACGAAGCTGCGCGCCTGGGCCGCGGCGGCGAGCGATGCGCGCATGAGCGGCTGCGAGCTGCCCGTGGTCATCAACTCCGGCAGCGGCAACCAGGGCATCACCTGCAGCGTGCCGGTGATCGTCTATGCGCGCGAGACCGGCAAGAGCCATGAGGAGCTGCTGCGCGCGCTCTGCGTCTCCAATCTCATCACCATCCATCTCAAGAGCGGCATCGGCCGCCTCTCAGCCTACTGCGGCGCGGTGAGCGCCGGCTGCGGCGCCGGGGCGGGTTTGAGCTGGCTGCAGGGCGGGCGCTTCAAGGAGATCGCGCATACGGTGGTCAACGCCGTCGCCGTGACCTCCGGCATCGTCTGTGACGGCGCCAAGCCCAGCTGCGCGGCCAAAATCGCCGCCGCGGTGGACGCGGGGCTGCTCGGGCTCAATATGTACCGCTTCGGCAACCAGTTCTACGGAGGGGATGGCATCGTCAAAAAGGGCGTGGAGAACACCATCCGCAACGTCGGCCGTCTCGCGCGCGACGGTATGCGCGAGACCGACCGGGAGATCATCCGCCTGATGCTCGAGAGCTGAGAGACCGTGTGATCGAATATTCTGTATGTTATGAGGTGATCCTGTGAATTGTCCGCATTGCGGCTATCCCGTCAGGACGGGAATCAAATTCTGCCCCGAGTGCGGGGCGGATCTGCGCGGAGATCCGCGCGAGACCGCCCGGCAGCGGCAGAGCGCGCGCATCCCGCCGGAGGGCGAGATCATCCCGGTGGCGAACACCGGCGTCCTGCTCGGCGCCGAAGCGCGCAGAGCGCGGCTCAGCCAGGTCGTCTCGGAGGATCAGCTCATGAGCCCGCGCATCTACAATCTGGTGCTGCTGGGCGTACTGCTCTGGGGCCTGCTCGTGAACGTCGTGCTCTGTGTGCGGCTCGGGGACGTCTTTGCCTATCTCAATCCCATCGCCTTTTTCGTGATCTACTTCGGCTGTGCCCTTGCCGGCACCATCATCGCCGGCCGCTCTCACAGGCCTCTTGTGAGCTTCCTGGGCTATAACCTGGTGGTCGTGCCCTTCGGCGCGATGATCTCCACCCTTGTCTACGCCTACGGCGGCATCAACTCCAGCTATGTCACGCTCGCCTTCGGTTACACGCTGCTTATCACCCTCGGCATGCTCGGCGCGTCGATGGCCTTCCCGCAGCTGTTCCGGAATCTGGGCGGCGCGCTGCTCGGCGTGCTTGTGGGGCTGATTCTCTGCGAGATCGTCCTGCTGCTGCTCGGCATCCCCCAGGTGGTAACGGACTGGATTGCCGCCGGGCTGTTCAGCCTCTATATCGGCTTTGACCTCTACCGCTCGCAGCAGTTTCCCAAGACCCTGGACAACGCGGTCGACTGTGCGCTCGATATCTATCTTGACATCGCCAACCTATTTATCCGCCTCCTGCGGGTCATGAGCAGGAGAAAAAACTGATCCACGCCGAACAGCAGAACGGCCACCCCTGAGCGGGGTGGCCGTTCTGCTGGAACTACGCAGCAGACTCAGAAGCGGCGGAGGCCCCGCTCGATCACGTCCCAGAAGCGGGCCGCGTCGATATCCACGGCGACCTCGGCTGTGTGCGGCAGGCCGAGATAGTCGAAGGCGTCGCAATTTGTACGGCCGTAGGAGGGGCCGTGGCTGAGGTCGATCTGCACGTTCATGCCCTTGAGCGTCACCATGCCGGGGTCCAGCAGGCTCGCCACGGTCACAGGGTCGTGCAGCGGGCCGCCCTCCCAGCCGAAGACCTCCTTCTGCGTGCGGCAGAAGTGGCCCATGAGCTGCACGAAGAGCTGCGCCGCAGGCGTGTCGAGCTTCGCCATGCGCGAGACGATTTCAGGCGTACAGAGCACCTTGCGCGTCACATCCAGGCCCATCATCGTGACCGGCCGCCCTGCGCTGAAGCAGATATGCGCCGCCTCGGGGTCGGCGAGAATGTTGAACTCCGCGGCGGGGCTGACGTTGCCGTTGGCGAGACTCCCGCCCATGAGCAGGATACGCTCTATCTTTTCCGCGATGCGCGGCTCTCTGCGCAGCGCAAGGGCGAGGTTCGTCATCGGCCCGGTGGTGATGACGGTCACGTCCCCCTCCTGTGCGAGCAGCGTGCGGATCAGGAAATCCACCGCGTGCTCCGCCTCCGGGAACTTCGTCTGCGGCGGAAAGACGGGGCCGTCCAGGCCGGTCGAGCCATGAATATCCGCGGCAACCATTTTTTCACGCACCAGCGGGCGCGGACAGCCCGCGTATACCGGGATGTCCTCCCGGCCGATCCAGGAGAGCACATTGCAGGCGTTGCGCACGGTGTTCTCGAGCGTCTGATTGCCGGCCACGACCGTCACGCCCAACAGCTCGAGCTCCTCGCTCCCCGCCGCCAGCATGATCGCCACAGCGTCGTCATGCCCCGGGTCGCAGTCCAGAATGATCTTTTTTCGTTCCATATCACAGCCTCCGTCACGGTTCTTTTCTCTCCTCATCCTAACACAGCGTCGGGCGGTGGTCAAACGCTTTTCAGCGGGGAATCGTGCCTTCCTGCTTGCGATTTGCACGCCTAGCGGGTATACTGGAAAAAACAAGGAAACGAGCCGGGAGGCGACCGAAATGAAGATCAAAACCAAAGAGCTCTCCTATGACGAGGTGATGGCGCTGCCCCGTCCGGAGCACAAGCCGCCGCAGAGGCCGAGCCCGCTGCTGCGTGCCGTCGTGCGCCTGGCCTCGGCGGGGGATCTCAAGGCCGTGCGCTTTTCCTGGAAAGAGGAGGACATGGAGCGCGTCGGCGAGGGACCCTATCTCATTCTCATGAACCACTCGAGCTTTGTCGATCTCGAGATTGCCTCGCGCGTTTTCTGCAGCAAGCCCTACTGCATTGTCTGCACCTCGGACGGCTTCGTGGGCAAGGAGAGGCTCATGCGCGGCATCGGCTGCATCCCCACCAACAAATTCGTGACCGACCTGCGGCTGCTGGCCGATATGCGCTGCGCCATCGAGGAGAAGGGCTGCAGCGTGCTGCTCTATCCCGAGGCCAGCTACAGCTTCGACGGCTGCGCCACGCCGCTGCCGCGCCGGATGGGCGTGATGCTCAAGCGCCTCGGCGCACCGGTCGTCTGCGTGCATACGGAGGGCGCCTTCGCCCGCGACCCGCTTTATAACTGTCTGCAGAAGCGCGATGTGACTGTCACCGCGACGGTGACGGGGCTGTTCAGCGCGGAGGACATTAAGGAAAAAAGCGTCGCCGAGCTCGACGCGATCCTCGACGAGCGCTTCACCTTCGACAGCTTCGCCTGGCAGCGGGAAAATCGCGTCCGCATCGCCGAGCCCTTCCGGGCCGACGGCCTCGAGCGCATCCTCTACAAGTGCCCGCACTGCGGCGCGGAGGGACAGACGGAGGGCAAGGGAACGGAGCTGGTCTGTCATGCCTGCGGCAAGCGCTATGAGCTCACGGAATACGGCGAGCTCCGCACCATGGAGGGCGAGGCGGCCTTTACCCACGTCCCGGACTGGTATGCCTGGGAGCGGCAGGAAGTGCGCCGCGAGATCGAGGAGGGGCGCTACCTGCTCGATATCGAGGTTTCCATCGGCATGCTGGTGGATTTCAAGGCCATCTATATGGTGGGCGACGGCCGCCTGCGGCACGACAGCAGCGGCTTCACGCTCAGCGGCTGCGGCGGCAAGCTGCATTTCGAGCGCCCCGCCCGCCTCAATTACAGCCTCTATGCGGACTATTACTGGTACGAGCTGGGGGATATCATCTGCATCGGAGACGCCGAGACGCAGTATTACTGCTTCCCGAAGGAGAAGATTCCCGTGGCCAAGGCCCGCCTTGCGACGGAGGAGCTGTTCAAGCTGCTCCAGCAGCGCCGCGGAAGACGATAACGAGAATAAGAGAATATAAAGCTCCGCACGGCGGCACAGTTGTGCCGCCGTGCGGTGAGACTGTCAAAGAACCTGCAATAAGGCGGGAGGACAGAGCAGCGGGGGAGCTCGAGGGGGCAAGGCCCGCCTCGAATACAAAAAACCGCCGCCGGAAAAGCCCGACATTTCGGGCTTTTCCGGTAACAGCATTTTGCCTGAAGCAAAATGCTCGGCGGCTGAAGCGCAGTCAAAAAAGTCCGGTATGGACTTTTTTGACAAGCTGACCGCACGGCGGCACAGTCGTGCCGCCGTGCGGTGTATCAAACTGTCGGATCTTTGTCGGCAGAGTGAGAAACGATGTATCGTGTCAGCGGATGATGTCCTTGATGAAGGACGGGCGTTCCACCGGCTCGTCGGAGAACTCAAAGCAATTGCGCAGCAGCTCCACGGCCTCGCGCCCCTTCTCCTCGGAGGAGGCGTGCACAGTGCCGAGGCTCTCGCCGGCTTCCACATAGTCGCCGACCTTCTTTTTCAGCACGACGCCGACGGAGAGATCGATGCTGCTCTCCTTGGTGGCGCGGCCGCCGCCGAGGTGCATGCTCACGAGGCCCACGTCCTCGGCGTGGATCCTCCCGACATAGCCTCCCTTGAGGGAGGGCACCTCGAGCTTGAAGGCCGCGTCCGGCAGCAGGGAGGGGTCGTAGACCGCGGCGGAGTCGCCGCCCTGGGCCTCGACCATTTCGGCCAGCTTCCGCAGCGCGCTGCCATCCCGGATCGTCTGCAGCAGGCGCTCGCGCGCGTCCTCGATGCCCGCGGCGAGGCCGCCCTCGGCCAGCATGCAGCCGCCGAGCGTGAGGCAGAGCTCCAGCAGATCGCCCTCCTGTTCGCCGCGCAGCACGGCGAGCGCCTCCTTGACCTCCACGGCGTTGCCCACCGCGAAGCCGAGCGGCTGATCCATATCGGTGATGACCGCTGCGCACTTCCGCCCGGCGAGGCGGCCGATGCGCGTGAGGCCGCGGGCGAGCTCGCGGGCGTCATCCTCGGTTTTCATAAAGGCGCCGTCGCCGCACTTGACGTCCAGCACGATCACGTCCGCGCCGGAAGCGAGCTTCTTGGACATGATGGAGGAGACGATGAGCGGGATGGAGGGCACGGTGCCCGTCACGTCGCGCAGGGCGTAAATCTTCTTGTCCGCCGGGACAAGGTCGGCCGTCTGCCCCATGATGGCGATGCCGATGCGGTTGACGTTGTCGAAGAAGGTCTCCTCGCTGATGGCGGTGGAGAAGCCGGGGAAGCTCTCCAGCTTGTCGATGGTGCCGCCGGTGTGCCCCAGGCCGCGGCCGGACATCTTGGCGATCTTCACGCCCGCTGCAGCGACCATCGGGCAGAGCACGAGACTGGTCTTGTCGCCGACGCCGCCGGTGGAGTGCTTGTCCGCCTTTACGCCGCGGATGGGGCTGAGGTCAAGCGTCTCTCCCGAGTGCATCATGGCCATCGTCATGGCCAGGGTCTCCCTGTCGTCCATGCCGCGCAGGAGGATCGCCATGCACATGGCGGACATCTGATAGTCCGGGATCTCACCTCTGGTGTAGCCCTGAATCATAAAATTGATCTCTTCGTCTGTCAGCGCACCGCCGTCTCTTTTCTTCACGATCAGATCGGTCATCTGCATTGCGCAAAAGCCTCCTTCGCCCCGCCGCTCGGGCGGATTTTTTGATAATATCCAGTATACAACGATGCGCTGCTTTTCTCAAGTATGAAATATCATATACTCCCTTCCGCCGATGAGCAGAATCCGCACCCCGGTGCGCTTCTTTCGCAGCGCGCAGGGCAGGGCGAGCAGACCGCGCGCGGGAGAGAAGAGCGATCCGTCCGGGAGCGGGAGCCAGTCCGCGCGCCTGTGCGGCGGCGCGGGCGAATGCTCCGGCTCAGCGGCAGGCGCAGCCGGAACGGGAGGCGGTGCGGGGGAGAGCGGCTCCGACTCCGCGGGCACGGCGTCCAGCGCGGCGCGCTCGAGTGGGGAGGGGAGCGCCGCGAGCGCTGCACGGCTGTAAGCGCGGCGAAAGTGCAGCCCGTCCTCCCGCGGCTCGCAGAGACCGAGATCCGCGCTCTTTCCGCCGCCGGCGACCCAAAGCCGCCGCAGGCCCTTCTGCGCGGGCAGAAATGCCTCGAGCACCGTGTAGAGCCCCTCGCGCCGGAGTGCGAGCCGTCCGATCACAGTGCCGCCGTCGAAGATGGGAATGTCCATATAATAGCCCCTTTCCCGGCGCCGCCCCGGAGGGAGGCAGCCGCAAAAACGCCCCGTCCATACAGCGTATGGGCGGAGCGCCGGAACTATTCTAATCGCGCGCCTGCAGGCCGAAGCTCACGGCCAGGGCGCTGTCCACCGCGGACATGGCGCCCTCGTCGAGATGCCCCATGCGCTCGCGCAGGCGGGATTTGTCCAGGGTGCGGATCTGCTCGAGCAGAATCACACTGTCGCGGTTGAGGCCGACCTCCGGCCCGGACAGGCGGATATGCGTCGGCAGGCGCGCCTTGCCGGTCTGACTGGTGATCGCCGCGGCGATCACGGTGGGGCTGTGGCGGTTGCCGGTGTCGTTCTGCACGATCAGCACCGGGCGCATGCCGCCCTGCTCACTGCCGACGACAGGGCTGAGATCCGCGTAAAAGATATCTCCTCGTTTGACCATTTGCTTTCACTCTCCGCAAAACCAGTCGCCCGTACTGCATCCTATGCTGCCGCAGAAGGATATGTACCGGCGCATGATCAGTATGCCACGCGGAGGACGGTTTTATACAGCGTCACGGCGGCGTGACGGCATACAAGAGAAGGAGGCTGCCGGATGGAGAATTTCCTCATCTGTTTCAACGCGATCCTGCCCGTGTTCCTCATGCTCGGCGTGGGCGTCCTTGCCAGGCACGCCGGGATCATCCGCGAGACGGAGGTACCGCGGATGAACGCGGTCGCCTTCAAGGTTTTCATGCCGATCATGTGCTTTTACAACATCTACGCCTCGGATCTCTCCAGCTCCGTGCGGCCAGCCCTCATGCTCTACAGCGTGCTTGCGGTGCTCGGCGTCTATCTCTTCAGCTGGCTCCTCGGGCGGCTGTTCGTGAAGGAGCTTCCGCAGCGCGGCGTGGTGATCCAGGGCTTGTATCGCTCCAATTTCCTGATTCTCGGCTTCCCGGTGGTGACAAGCCTGCTGCCGAACGGGGACGCGGGGGTCGTGGCAGTGCTGGCGGCAGTGGTGGTGCCGCTGTTCAACATCCTGGCGGTGCTCACGCTCGAGAGCTGCAGCGGAGAGAAGCGAAGTCGCGGCACGCTGCTGCTCGACTGTCTGAAAAACCCCCTCGTGCTTGGCAGCGCCGCCGGTGTGCTGGCGCTGTTGGTCGGACTCAAGCTCCCCGCGGGTGTGGAGCACGCCGTGCGCGATCTGTCGCGCGTGGCAAGCCCCCTGATGCTCTTTCTGCTCGGCGCGTTTTTCCGTTTCTCGAGCTTTCGCGGCCAGGGAGCCAGACTCGTTTCGGTCTGCCTGGGGCGTCTGGTCGTGTTCCCCGCGCTGGCGCTCACGGGCGCAGCGCTGCTCGGCTTCCGCGGCATGGAGTTTGCCGCGCTGCTCGCAGCCTTCGCCTCGCCCACGGCAGTGGCCTCCTTCACCATGGCCGAGCAGATGGGCGGCGATGCCGAGCTTGCCGGCAATATCGTTGTCATGACGAGCCTGTTCTGCTCGCTCACGATGTTCCTCTGGTGCTATCTCTTCAAGAGCCTGGGCATGTATTGATACTGAAACCTAATAGAAATCAGACAATCTTTGCGGCTGGATTTGCGCCATACTGCGTTGCCTTCCTTGACCATATATCTCCATTATGCTCTGCGGAAGGCGCCTTGTCTGGCACAAATCCATCTCGCAAATCTTTGTCTTCTTCTTATCAGGTTTTAGTATGATACTGAAAAAGAACAAAACCTCCGTTCGGACTTGCTCCGAACGGAGGTTCAGGCTGTCGACACTTTGCCGACAGCTTATCTTCCCGTGCGTGTCCAACCCGGATCGCAGGGGGTTGCTGCGGTCAGAATTCTGTATAACAGCGAACCTGTTATTTCCTCGCGGGGATCTTGCGGTAGATGCTCTCGAGGCGGTTGAGCGCTTCGTTGAGCGTGGCGTCCTCCTTGGCGAAGTGAAGCCGGATGAGATGGTTCACGTCCTCGCGGAAGAAGCTCGAGCCAGGCACCGCGCCGACGCCGACGTCGCGCGCCAGCACCTCGCAGAACTCCAGGTCGCTTTCGTACCCGAAGTGCGATATGTCCAGCATCACATAGTACGCGCCCTGGGGGACGTTGTGCGGGATGCCGATCGTGTCAAGGCCGCGGCAGAGCAGATCGCGCTTGCCGGTGTAGAGCTCGCGCAGTGCGTCGTAGTAGTCCTGCCCCATCTCGAGACCGGGAATCACGGCCTCCTGCAGCGGCGCGGCCGCGCCCACGGTGAGGAAGTCGTGCACCTTGCGGGCGGTGTCGATGATCTGCGGCGGGGCAATGATGTAGCCCAGGCGCCAACCGGTGATGGAGTAGGTCTTGGAGAGGGAGGAGCAGCTGAGCGTGCGCTCCCACATGCCGGGCAGCGTGGCAAAATACACGTGCTCGTGCGGCTGATAGACGATGTGCTCGTAGACCTCGTCGGTGATGACGTAGGCATCGTAGCGCTCGGCAAGCTCCGCGATGAACAGCAGCTCCTCCCGCGTGAACACCTTGCCGCTGGGGTTGGAGGGGTTGCAGAGGATGAGCGCCTTGGGGTTCTGGCGGAAAGCTGCCTCCAGATCTTCAGCTTTGAAGTTGAATGCGGGCGGGTAGAGCGGCACATAGATGGGATCAGCGCCGGAGAGGATCACGTCCGCGCCGTAGTTTTCGTAGAAGGGGGAGAAGACGATAATCTTGTCGCCCGGGTCGGTCACGGTCATGACCGCGCACATCATGGCCTCGGTGCTGCCGCAGGTGATCACGATCTCACTGCCGGGATCAACGGGGTGAGCCATGAAGCGGCTCTGCTTGCGGGCGAGGGCCTCGCGCAGGTTTTGCGCGCCCCAGGTGATGGAGTACTGGTGCTTGTCCTCGTAGGCGACCCGGCTGAGCCGGTCGAGCAGCGGCTTGGGAGGATTGAAGTCCGGGAAGCCCTGACTGAGGTTCACGGCGCCGTACTGATTGGAGACGCGCGTCATGCGCCGGATGACGGAATCGGTAAAGCCCGCGGTGCGGGAGGAGAGCTGTTTCACGATGTTCCCTCTTTTCTGCAGGATCAATGTAGGAAGTTTAATCCTTTTCCCGCGCGAGGTCAAGAGCGGAGCGCGCTATTTTTGTGCGGATCCCGGTTTTTCGCGCAGCACCGCAGTTTTTTCGCGGTTTTCATCGAATAACAGAAATTCGACCGTATTTACATGAAAATAGTGAATAAAAATACGTATATACGAGCCAATATACAAAATGGAAATAGCTGGAAGGGAGCCCGCTTTCAGTACATGTCAACCCAAGATAGGACAAAAAATCCAGAATTCCCGCAGGATGAAAACGATGCCAGTTTTTGAAATAATTCGCTGAAAGGGGAAAGAAAGGCACAGAAATCTTCACTTATTTCCAAAAAATATTCATTTTTTGTTGACAAAAACAGGACAATCGTGTATGCTCGTATCATTCAAACGACGGGAAGCCGATCGCGCGCGAAAGCTGTGGCCGCGCGCACAGCGCCGCAGAATGGAGGATTCTGTATGGACAGAGTCACACTCAGAAAACACATGGAGGAGAATCCGGACGCCAAGCTGCGCGATCTCGTAATGAAGCTGCTCTATGATGAGATTGTCAGCCTTCGGATCGCTCCGGGGACAAAGCTTAACGTCAACCAGATGGCATCCAACCTCGGCGTGTCGCGCACGCCGGTGGCCGAAGCGATCGGCAGTCTTGCCGAGATCGGCTTTGTGGTGAGCCATCCCGGCCAGACCGGCAGCTTCGTGCTGGATCTGAGCATCACCGATATGATCGACCTTTACCGTGTGCGCAGCGCCATCGAGAGCGAGGCCGCTGCCATCTGCGCCACCACCGCAGAGGAGGCCACCGTCCGCGAGCTTACCATGCTGGCCGACGCCTATCAGGACAGCGTCCTGCGGCGCGACATCCGCGGCATGCGTGAGACGGACATGCCCTTCCACCGCCTGATCATCGACGCAACCCGCAATGTGTATATCATCCAGGCATACGAGCAGATCCTGCCGAAGCTCACGATGTACCAGTCTTCCATGATCGAGTTTGTCGGTCAAGCAGCAAACGAGGCCAACCCCTGGCTGAGCAGCGTCGCCTATAACCACACCTCTGTGGTCTCGGCGATTCGCATGCGTATGCCGGAGCTCGCGCGCCAGTCCATGGGTGAGCATGTAAGCACGAGCCTGAACTTTACGAGCCTCAGCGACGTGGGGACGGATCCTTTCCGCTCGCTGCAGCATTAAAGCTGAAGCTGACAGGAAAAAGGGACTGTTGCAAAATGCGAAGACCCTGGCTGCATCGCAGGGGAGGGCCTTGTGCCCTCCCGGCAGCATCAAGCAACATGAATGGAAAAATGTTCGGCGTATTCGTACATTCTGCGAATTCGCCGAACATTTTTTATGTGTATACTGTTGCACCGCCGGGCGGGGCAGAGCCGTCGCCCCTGCGAACGCAGGCACACATTTTAGCGCTCATCCTAATTTTGCAGCAGACCCTTTTTATGTTGCTTCCTTTACTTTCCCACGCAGAAGCGGCGGAAGATGCGGTCGGTCACGTCCTCGCGGACGCTGCGCCCGGTGAGCTCGCCGATGGCGGCCATTGCTCCCTCCGCCTCGGTGAGCACGATGTCGGGGGTCTGCCCCTCGCGCATTGCGCCGCGCGCGGCCTCCAGGGCCTCGAGCGCGCGCCCCACGGCCTCGGCCTGGCGGGCGTTGGTGAGGATCTCCCCCGCGGGGACGGCGGGCAGCGGGAACAGGCGGCGGATCTCCTCCTCGAGCTGAGCGAGCCCCTCTCCGGTCACGCAGCTCACAGAGACCTGCTGCAGAGCGCTTTCCACCCGGGGGGCGGAGGCGGCGAGATCGCGCTTGGACCAGACGAGCAGCGCCTTCGGCGCGCGCTCAGACTCGGCAATCAGGGCAAGATCCTCTTCTGTCACGGCGGCGCTCGCGTCCACCACGCAGAGCACAAGCTGCGCATCGGCCATGGCGCTGCGGCTGCGTTCAACGCCCAGACGCTCCACCTCGTCTCCGGTCTCGCGGATGCCGGCCGTGTCGGTAAGGCGCAGGCAAAGCCCGCCGAGATTGACCTTCTCCTCGATGGTATCCCGTGTCGTACCGGGCACGGCGGTTACAATGGCGCGCTCATAGCCCAGCAGGGCGTTTAGCAGGGAGCTCTTGCCGGCGTTCGGCCGGCCCACCAGCACCGTCGGGATGCCGGACTTGAGGAGCCTGCCGCGCGAAAAGCTGCCCAACAGAGCGCGCAGGTTCGCAATGGCAGCGTCCAGCTCTCCTGCATAGGCGGCGAGACGGAAGTCCTCGATATCCTCGTCCGGATAGTCGAGCACGGCGTGGTAGTGCGCACTGATATCGGCGAGCAGATCATACACGCCCGCCACCCGTCGGCTTACCGCGCCGGAGAGCTGACCGGCTGCGTTGCGCGCGGCCTCGGCGGTCTCGGCGTCGATGAGGTCGGCCACAGCCTCCGCCTCGCTAAGCCCCAGGCGGCCGTTGAGAAAGGCACGCCGGGTAAATTCCCCCGGGCCGGCCTGCCGCGCGCCGAGAGCAAAGAGCTCCTCCAGCAGCGTGCGCAGCAGCACGGGGGAGCCGTGGCACTGGAATTCCGCGGTGTCCTCGCCGGTATAGCTGTTCGGGCCGCGGCTCACGGTGCACAGGCACAGATCGAGCAGCCGTCCCTCCCGGTCGCAGAGGCGGCCGTAGACGAGCGCGTGCTCCGGCTGCGCATCCATCGAGGCGCCGCGCATCGGCGTGAAAAGCCGCGCGGCGAGCGGGACGGAGTCTGGCCCGGAGACGCGCACGATGCCGATGGCGCTGACCTGGGCGCCGGTGGCGATGGCGGCAATGGTATCGGACATAAGATCCTTCCTTCCGGATGAGTTGTAGATACGGCAAACGCCCCCGCAGAGGGGGCGTTTGCCGGGAACTGACCGCGGTTTACTGGCGGGCGGCGCGGGCGGCATGCGCGGCGCGCTCGTCGTTGCGTTCGGAGACGAAGTAGCTCAGAGAGAGCAGACTGTCGGAAAAATGTACGTTTTCCACAAGCGTGCTGCTGCCGGGTTCGGTCAGCTCGACGTTCGTGAAGTTCCAGATGGCCTCGATCCCGTGCGCCTCGAGCTCCTTCGTGACAGGGATGGCGGCCTCTTTCGGGACGGCGAGCACGGCGACGTCCACATGGTTTTCGTCAAGATAGCTGCCGAGCTCGTCCATGGAGCGGACGAGGACGCCGCTGATGGTCGAGCCGATGATGGCGGGGTTGACCTCAAAGGCCGCGGCGAGGTGGAAGCCCCACTCGCTGAAGCAGAAATTGTCCATCAAGGCATGGCCTATGTTGCCGACGCCGAGGAGCACCGCGCGGTAGCCGCGGTCCGTACCCAGAATTGATGCGATCTGACCGCGCAGGGTGCTGACATGATAGCCGTAGCCCTGCTGGCCGAATTCTCCGAAGCAGCTGAAATCCTGGCGGATCTGGGACGGGGTGAGGCCGAGCTGCTGGCCGAGCTCAAAGGAGGAGATGCGCGTGACGCCGCGTTCATTCAGTTCATCCAGCTTCCGCAGATAGCGCGGCAGCCTGCGTATTACATTATTCGATATTTTTCCGCTTTTCAATGTCCTGCTCTCCTTGTTAACTATTTTACAATTTCAAATTATAGCATAATCCCGAGCTGCTTTCAAGAAAAAATCCGCATATTCCCGCAAATACGCAACGTTCCGTCCGCTCCGCCGCCTGGGTGCTTGCGTTCCCTTCCCCGCGGTGATACAATCATCCATATACGATATAACAGGAAGACAAAACAGAGGAGGGAAAGGGCCATGCGGCTGCCCGTGATTTCTTCCATGGAGGATATGACGCGCCTTGTCGACGAGCTGGGCTTCCTGCCGTTTTTCAAGGGCGATGTGCCCGGCTTTTCCATCGCGGAGGCGGTGCGGCCGGATCTCTGGTTTTCCGAAACGCAGGAAGGTCCCTGGGAATGGAAGGGGCCGGTGATTCGTGCGACAGGCTGCGCCTACGGGAAATTCTACCGCGGCAAGGCGATGTACGTGAGCCGGGAGTTCTTCCCGGACTTTGCCAACCTGCGCCGCGACGGCTACGATTACGACGCGCGTGTGGATGACGGGCTCGCCCGGCACCGGGATGCGCGCATCATGGAGCTGCTCACAGAGCGCCCCTCCCTCGTCAGCCGTGAGCTCAAGGCGCTTGCCTGCGCGGGGGAGGAGAGCCGCAAACAGTTCGACGGCTGCCTCAGCTTCCTGCAGATGCAGTGCTATGTCTGCATCGCCGATTTCGAGTACGCGCTCGACCGTTACGGCCGCCCCTACGGCTGGGGGCTCGCGCGCTATGCCACGCCGGAGCATCTCTTCGGGGAGGACTTCAGCGCCCATGTCTACGAGCGCGAGCCTGCGGAATCCCGCGAGCGGCTGCGGCGCCATCTGAAGAGCATCCTCCCCGACGCCTCTGAGGGACAGATCGCGCGCATCCTGGAATAATACGATTCTTCAAATGAAAGAATGGGAAATACAGAACAAGATAAGCCACCGCTTCGCCGTAGAATGCGAAGCGGTGGCTTTGATGTGCGCTTCCCGGGGCTGTTAATCCTGCGGAAGCGGCTCGCGGGCGAGGTATTCCTCCGCGAGAGCGACGAGCTCCTCCGTGCGCGGGCTTTTGCAGACTATAGCTCATACTAACACCTAATAAAAACCTTTGATTCTTTCCGGCCAGAATCGTGCCATACATTGTTGGCGGCCTTGACCGCGACAAACGAAACTCGCTCCATTACGCTTCCCCGGTTGTGAAGAGCCGGGAAAGCTTTCTATCCGCTCCTTCCGTTTTCCTTACCAATTTCAAAGCGAAATGCTTTGAAATTGAGAGGAGGAGCAGCGGAGTGAGCGAGCTTTCACGTCAAAACGTGGAAGTGAGACGATACGGAGCTTGCGACGACGACATTATGCTCTGCGGCCGCCGCCTCGTCTGGCGCAATTCTGTCTCGGAAATCTTTCTAAAGCTTTTTATCAGGTATTAGTATCAGTCGCCTGAGGAAGAGGAGGACGAGGACGAAGAGGCGGCTTCACGATCCCGGATCATGTGCTGGAGCGTGACGAGGATCGCCACCACGGTCTTCTCGTGCTGCGGCGCGTAGATGTCCACGCAGTACTTGTCATGCAGAGAGAAGAGCTTCTGCGAGAACACGGCAAGGATCCTGCCGGCCTGATCATAGAGTTCAAAGTTCAGCCCGAGAATATTCCCCTGCAGCTGCCAGCCCAGGCCCTCAAGGTTGGTGATGTCCTTGACAAGGTGGAACAGCTCGTTGGACAGCTCGAAGTCCTGCCCGTCCTCCATAGAGACGAAGTGCCGCTCGTGGAGGGTAAAGAGCTTCTTTTCCATGTGCGCCACATGACGGCCGTCCGCGTCGTAGATCTCCGTCTTGTCGTGGAGGGAGGGGAACTTGCTCTCCGCGCGATAGACGACGTTCCCTGCGTCGTCCGTGATCTCGATCCGGTGGTGCAGCGTCATCACCTTGGTGCTCGTATACAGGGAGCGCGCCGGCTGCCCGAAGCGCGCGACATTGTTGACGTTTGCCTCTTCTCCCGCCTCGCGGAAGCGATGAATCCTGGAAAACACGCCCATGATTGTTCTCTCCTTTTCCTGTCCCGGCTGCGCCGCAGCCCTGTTTTGTCCTGTCAAGCGGCTTGCAAAACGCTTTTGGTGTTTCGCCATCCTGTGATCATCATTATATCCGAAGGAGCGGTCCTTTTCAATAAGAATTCGCTTGAACTGAGAGCATGACAGGGGTTCCGTTCCCGTATTTATTCTCCGCTGATCCATACGGTCAGCACGTTCAGGCCCAATATGTTCTGATACTGCACGTCTTTTGCTGTTTGGAACAGTATCTTGAGACCGATGTTCTTTACCGCATCTTCCGGTTGCGCCATACGAAGCCTCTCTCCCGGATCGAAAGGAATACAGTCATCCTTTACGCGAAGGATCACATCTTTGCCTTTATGTGTCACGCGAAGATCCACGGTATGGCTTCTGCTGTCCTTTGTAAAGCCGTGCTCTACCACATTTCCTGCCATTTCCTCCATCGCAAGGCCCGACAGGTAAGCGCCTCTTTGGGAAACGCCGCGTTCCAGGCAAAACTGCTGTACCCTGCGGGAAACGGTGACCACATCTTCTATGCTTTTGATGCTCAGATCCATCCGCTCCTCCGCCGGCACGCCAAAGCTTTCGGGGATGACCATGAGCTCCTCCATGTTCCGGGGAACGCGATGGTTCTTGATGCATGAGTAGCCAAAGAACATCAGAGTCACGACAAGGCCGTTAAGCACATTTGCGATATACGCGCTGTTCATTCCGATCCATGGGATCAGCAGCGCGGTAAAGCCTGCAACACAGACCAGTCCGTCCATGAGTGACAGAAGGTGCACCAGCGCCTGCTTGCCGGATGCCTGCCCGTAGCAGGTAAAGTGCATGCATATTATACTCAGAGGCATGCAGAGCGGCAGGATGCGGAATCCCCAGACGGTCATCATAAACACGCTGCCCGCATCCTCGCTGTAGAAGATCCTGGTCAGAGGGACAGCGCAGAGTATCACTGCTAAAACGACGGCGGACATCAGCGGAATAAATCTGCGGAACATGACACGCATGACATCCGTAAGAGTCTGCCGATCCTCCTCGCCCACGCTTACACTGATCACCATGCGCGACACTGCAAGCATACCTCCCGGTATAGCCCATACAAGGCCAAGCAGGTTGTTGGCGGCCGCGAAGGCCGATATTCCTGCGCTGCCGACAAAGATCTCCAGCAGTTTGTTGACGATCAGTCCCCTGCCCGTCTGATATAGATTGGTAGCAGCTCCCGGAAGCCCTATGCGCAGTATCTCCCGGGCTTCGCCCCAGCTATCCGGGCGCAGACTAAGGCGAACGCTCAGCTTTCCCCCGAGGAAAAGCGGAGCCTGGACGCCCAGGAATACCCACATGCCAAGCGAAGAAGCCAGTGCCAGCCCCAGAGCTTCCATCTTCAGCTGCTGAACAAAAACATAATTCAACAGCATGTTCGCGGCTATATAGCTCAGACTTGCCGTAAATGTGCGGCGCTGTCTGTTTTCCAGGGAAAGAAAGGCCGCAAAGGAGTTGCCAAGCATCTGGGGAACAACGCCGACAGCCTGTCCCAGCAGGTAGCGGCAAAGAAGCTGCCTTACCGCATGGTCAGAGGTCAGAAAGCCTGTCAGATCAAAGGTCCCCATCAGCAGGAACAGTGCGATAAAACACACTGCAAGCGCAAGAGAAAGCACCAGACTCAGCGAAAAGACATTCTGAACCTTTTTCTGCTCGTTTCTTCCAAGATATTTGCCGCAGAGCATGGAAGAGCCTCCCACCAGCACGGTACTCAGAGTCGATATCAACATACCGACAGGACTGTACAGCCCAACGGCGCTCAAAGCTTCCACGCCTACAAAGTTGCTGGCAAAATAGCTGGAAACAACTCCGTTTACCGCGCCGACAGCGCACAGCAGGATCTGCACCGGAAGCAGACGCATCAGCAGCTTGCTTATCATTTTGATGTTTGCGGCCTGGTCGTTCATGTATAAAAACTCCTTGAATGCTTCGATATAATCTATATTCTACTATGCGGGTAAAATTGTCAAGTAAGAAAAAGCCCCGAAAGGAATGAACTTTCGAGGCTTTCTGCTGTCTGAAGGTGGAACTCTTGATCCGTTGAGATTCAAGGGGTTTTCGCATTTTGAGGGTTTCAGTCAACGCTGCGTGGACCGGGGAGCGCAGCGCTCCTTCCGGGAATATCTGTCATTACTGTTGATCACTCCAGTAACGAAAGTGAAGATTGATCATGGGAGGTGCGCTCTGGATCATTTTCTTGTATGCGACGTATGATTTGCGGTCTTCTTTTTTCAGATACTTCTCCATAATGATCATCGGATGGCGAAATCAATCGAGAATTCGATTGATTTCGCTGCCAAACGACAGGTTTGGCAGCGAATGATTCTTTCAATCATTCGCCCGATGCTCATTGCAATGCGTATATGGCAAAACAGCAAGGCTGTTTTGCTGCGCAGCAAAGCTGCGCGGCGAAAAGCTTTTTCGCTTTTCGCCATCATATAATCATTATAGGCTCCGTATACTGAAAAACATCGGAAAAACGTTCTGCAATGCAGATAGCTAAATCATAGTGGTCATCATCCGACGCGATGGAAACATACTCCCCTTTTTCATTGGCATAGAAGTATTTGCGCATATACGGATAATCAATGAAGATTTGATCCATGTCAAACCAAAGCTGTGAAAACTTGTCATACGCCTGATCATGCAGGGACGTTCTCTCGTTGAACAGAGCTAACAGAGAGATCACGATCGCGACGATGGAAATGATCAGCTCCATCTTGGTCTCCTTTTGAATCGTTCAATGAATCAAGCTCCCACCGAAGTGGGAGCTTGTAATTGGAAAACTCAGCGCTTGCTGAACTGAGGAGCGCGGCGGGCGAAGCGCCCTGCGGGCCGCTTCGCGGGCGCGGATTCAAATGGCCTTTTGCTCGCCGCTTGCGCGGCAACCGCAAAAGATGCCGAAAAGCCGCCCACCGCGCAAAAAACGGACAGCTCCGAAGAACTGTCCGTTGGTGTTTTGCAGTTTAGCGCTTGCTGAACTGAGGAGCGCGGCGGGCGGCCTTGAGACCGTACTTCTTGCGCTCTTTCATGCGCGGGTCGCGGGTCAGGAAACCGGCGGCCTTGAGGATCGCGCGGTAACTGTCGTCGACGCCGAGAAGGGCGCGGGAGATGCCGTGGCGGATGGCGCCGGCCTGGCCGGAAACACCGCCGCCGATGACGGTGGCTTCAATGTCGACCTTGCCGATGGTGCCGGTGGCGACCAGGGGCTGACGGACGATGAGCTTCAGGGTCTCGAGACCGAAGTACTCGTCGATATCGCGGCCGTTGATGGTGATGGAACCGCTGCCGGTGGGGATGAGGTGGACGCGGGCAACAGAGGACTTGCGGCGTCCGGTGCCGTACATATAGGGCTTCTTGGTCTTGTAAACTGCCATTTGTCTTTACCTCCTCTTAGCGATCCCAGACTTCGGGCTTCTGGGCCTCGTGGGTGTGCTCGGCACCGGCGAAGATGCGCAGGCGCTTAAGCTGCCACTGGGCGATGGTGTTCTTCTGCAGCATGCCGCGCACGGCGAGACGCATCGCGAGCTCGGGCTTGGTCTGCATGAGGGTCTTGTACTGGGTCTCCTTCAGGCCGCCGGGGTAACCGGAGTGAGTGCGGTAGTACTTCTGCTCCAGCTTCTTGCCGGTGAGGACGGCGTCCTTGGCGTTGATGATGACGACGTAATCGCCGCAGTCAACATGAGGGGTGTAGTCGGGTTTGAGCTTGCCGCGCAGCAGATCGGCGGCGAGGGCAGCGGTCTTGCCCATGGGCTTGCCGGCTGCGTCAAGGATGTACCACTTGCGAGAAACGGTCTCCTTGGTGAGCATGGTCGTAGACATGTTCTGTGCCTCCAAATAGAATTAAAAAAGATTTTGACATTTTATGCGCCGCTTGGTATGATTTTTCTGTATCCGCCAGGCGCGCTTTATCTTTATACCACAAGGCGGAAAAGGTGTCAACACCAATTTTAAATCTGATTTTCAAATCTCTTGAATACGCGTAAAAACTCGTAAAATCTCACGAAATCTAAATTCGAATTTTCATATTTGGAGCCCATTATGGAAAACCTCAGTATTCTCAACGATTTTACCGGCACCGTGCGCCGCGCGGTGGACGATTACGATATGATCGCGGCGGGGGACCGCATCTGCGTGGGCGTCTCCGGCGGGAAGGACAGTCTCGTCCTGCTCGTCGCGCTCAAGCATCTGCAGCGCTTTTATCCCAAGCCCTTCGAGCTGGAGGCCGTGACCATCGAGCTCGGCTTCGAGGGCATGGACTTCGCCCCGGTGGCCGCGCTCTGCAGTGAGCTGGACATCCCCTACACCTGCTTCAAGACAGATATCCGCGAGGTGGTCTTCGATGTTCGCAAGGAGCCGAACCCCTGCTCGCTCTGCGCCAAGATGCGCCGCGGCGCGCTCAACGGCGTCATCAACGAGAAGGGTTACAACAAGCTTGCCCTCGGCCACCACTTTGACGACGCGGTGGAGACCTTTCTGATGAGTCTGCTCTTCGAGGGGCGGCTGAGCTGCTTTCGGCCGGTGACCTTCCTCGACCGCAGCGGCGTCACGCAGATCCGCCCGCTGATCTATGCCGGGGAGCAGAAGGTCGCAAATGTGGCGGCGGCGCTGGCGTTGCCCATCGTGGAAAACCCCTGCCCGGAGGACAGGGGCAGCAAGCGCTACGAGATCAAGACCCTGCTTAAGGGGCTCTCGGAGCAGTACCCGGATATGAAATCCAAGATCTTCGGCGCGATGCAGCGCCTGCCGCTCGAGGGCTGGGAGCCGAAGGAGAACTGGCGGCTGCGGAAGGGGAAAGAGACGTGAAATTCTGGATCATCTGCAGCGGTGAGACCGAAAAGGAAGCGCCAGGGAAGTGCAGCGGCGCGGAATTTGACGCCTGGCGGGCGGAAAGGCTCGGCGCGGGCGTGGTGAAGGGCGACGCGCACGCGGTGAAGGCCAACGGCAGAGCTGTTTACTGCAGCCCGCGCCCCGCCGCAGGGGAGACGGCCGCGATGCTCGTGGACGCGGAGGCGATCCCCGAACTCATGCTGGACGAGATCGGCCGGCGCGCGGGCTCCGCGAAGAAAAAGCTGCCCGCCTGGCTCTGGGCTAGTCCCGACACCGCAGCAAAGGACGAGGCGAGATGCCGTGCGGACGAGTTGATCGACCGGCTCGAGCGGCAGGGGAAGGACTGCATCCTCGTGAGCCACCCGCGTATGATCGAACTGCTGATGGACCGCCTGCGCGTGAGGGGATATGTCGCGCAGCGCACGGGCTTCGGGCGCGTCCGTCCCTGGGAGCAGATGCTGCTCTCCCGGCGGGACGAGCACTGCGGCTTCTGCAACCACAACTGCCTGCTGACGAATCCCGGCTGCGACATCGGCCGCGACAAGGCCAGGCGCCAGGGCGTGAAGATCAGGAAATAACAGGAAATAAGCAGAAAACCACCGGCAAAGCCGGTGGTTTTCAGACTGTAGACAAACCCTTGCGGCAATGGTTCGTCTCGCATGGGGAGATTGTGAAGAGGGGACGGTAATCCCCTCTTCACGTTCAATATATGCAAAAATGGAAACTTTTTCGGTAGTTTTCATTTTTGCCTTTCAAGCTGTCGACACTTTGTCGACAGCTTGAAAAACCACCGGCTTTGCCGGTGGTTTTTCGTTGCGGTATCCTGTTGTCAGCCGCGCTCAGCCCTTGACGCCGCCGGCGGTGAGACCGGAGGTGAGGTGCTTCTCGATGGTCATGAAGAGGATCACGACCGGGATCGTGGCGAGCAGCGAGGAGGCGAACAGGTACTGCCACTCGATCATGTTGAAGGAGCTGAACTGCGTGATACCCACGGTGATGGGGCGCAGGGTCTGCAGCTGGATGAGCACGGTGGCGATGGTGTACTCGTTCCAGGCGTTGATGAACACGAAGATCAGCGCCGTCACGATGCCGGGGGCGGCCATCGGCAGCAGCACGCGCAGCAGGGAGCTCACGGTGCCGCAGCCGTCGATCATGGCGGCCTGCTCCATCTCCGGCGAGATCGACACGAAGGTGCCGCGCAGCAGCCAGATCGCGAAGGCCTGGTTGAAGGCTGCGTTCACGAACACGAGGCTCATGACCGTGTTTGTAAGATGCAGGGAGTCCATCAGCTGCGTGATGCCGATCAGCAGCACGACGGGAGAGAACATCTGGCTCATGATGACGAAGCCGAGGAAGGCCTTCTTGCCGCGGAAGCTCATGCGCGCCATGGCGTAGGCCGCGGGGATGCCGCAGAGCATGGCCAGCAGCGTCGCGCCGCCGGCGATGATGAGAGAGTTGAGCAGATAGCGGGGGACGCCGCGCTGCACGATGTAGGCGAGGTTTTCAAACTTCCACTCCGTGGGGAACATGTGCAGGAAATTGATGTCCAGCGTCTCTGCATTAGAGCGGAAGCCCGTCACGAGCATGACGTAGTAGGGATAGAGGATCGCCAGACACATCACGACGACGAAGAAGTACAGCAGGCCGCGCAGCAGCGCACTCTTGATCTCGCCGTTGCGCAGCTGGATGGCAAAGACGATGCTCAGCAGCAGGCAGGGGATCAGCAGCCAGAGCATCCCCGAGGGATCGTACTGCAGTCCGCTCAGCGCGTCGCCGATCTTCTCGCCCATGCGCCCGCCGAAGAGGAAGGAATCCGCCTGCCGGAAGCTCTGCTCCACGCCCTCGCTGATCAGCCCCTTTCCGATGAGGGCGAGCCGCCGCGAGAAGAAATAGTTGTTCATCAGCAGGAACACGGGCACCAGCAGCACCGCGATCAGCAGCAGTACGCCGGCCGCCGTGCGCAGACGGCGGGAGCGGGCGGGCAGATAGCGGTGTACGGTCTCCTCCTCGCCGCGCAGGCCGAGCAGTGCGCAGGCCGCGCTCAGGAGCATGCACAGCGCGATTGCGCGCAGCACGTGCGCGGAGGGCAGGGACGAGGGGAGGAAGCTCCAGAGATTCCTGTGGATGTCCTGCGTCACGGAGAAGGCGATGAGCGAGGTCTGCTCTCCCTTGGAGTTGGTGCGCAGCGTGACGTCCTCGCTGATGTCGACGTCGAAGCCGTCGGCGCGGTAGCTCTCCGCGATCTCTTCCATCTCGGCGCGGACGCTCTGGTACTTTTCATCGCCCACGAAGGTGTTGGCGGATTTTTTCGTGAAGATCCTGGCCTGGAAGGAATAGAGCGGGAGGGAGAAGAGGATGGCCGCGAGCAGCAGCCCCACCAGCATGAGCAGCAGGGCGCGGCGGTTGAGGGCTTTGAGATTGGGATTCTGCATTTACTCTTCCTCCTTCCGCATGACGGAGACCATGTAGATCCCGGCGCAGAGGCAGAGGATCAAAAAGCCGATCACGGAGAGCGCCGTGGCGGGGCCCTTCTGCTTCTCGTAGAAGAACAGCATGTACAGATAGGTGACGAGGGTATCGGTCTTGTGGGTCGGCGCGCCCTTGGTCATGGTGTAGACGATGGGGAAGGAGTTGAACACGTAGATGATGTTCAGCACCGTGCTGACCGTGAGGGAGGGACGAACCATGGGTATGGTGACGTTCCAGAGCTTGCTCCAGAAGCCCGCGCCGTCTACCGTGGCCGCCTCGTAGAGCGACTCGTCGATGGACTGCAGGCCGGAGAGCACACAGAAGGCCACAAAAGGAACGGTGACGAAGATGCCGACGCCGCACTCCCAGAGAAACTCAATCTGGTAGCTCGAACGCCAGTTGATCGCCTCCCGGATGATTCCGAGGTTCAAAAGGACGTTGTTGAGGTTGCCGTATTCGTATTTGATGATGTAGTTCCAGACGGAGGCCTGGACGACCAGCGATGTGGCCCAGGGGAAGACAAGGATCGCGCGGGCGATCTTGCGTCCGTGGAACTTCTGGTTGAGCACCATGGCGATGATGAAGCCGAGCAGCGTCGACAGCCCCACCACGGAGACGACCCAGAAGAGGGTGTTGAGCATCACGGTCTTGAACGCGGGCAGGTTCACCGCGTTCACGTAGTTCTGAAAGCCGACGAAGCCGCCCAGCACGCCCGACTTGGAGATCTCGCTGAAGGAGAGCCTGAAGACGAGGATGATCGGGTAGACGACGAAGACGGCGAGCATGATGACGCTGGGCAGCAGCCAGAGATAGGGCTCCCAGCGGTGCTTTGTTCGGATGGTATTCATGGTCGGACACCTCCCAGGGAAAGTAGAACCGGCGGTGCGGGGAAGCGGGGTAAGAAGATGGGCCAGGCCGCAGGCCTGGCCCATCCGGTAGGTTCAATGATGTGCGTTCAGCGCTTCGTCTCAGCCAAGCTGGGCCTGGAGAGCGTCAAGCTCGGCCTGCACGTCGGCGCCGGTGAGAGCAGCCTGCTCAGCGGCGATAACGCCCTGCTTGACCTGGTCCCACTCCGCCTTGGCGGTGGGGTAGAACTGGCAGCCGCCCAGAACGTCGAGCCACGCCTCGAAGGACGGGTCAGCGGCGACCAGAGCTTCAACAGCGGAGTTGACGGCGGGCAGGAAGCCTTCCATGCTGACCCAGCCGACGTAGTTCTCGGGGTTGTAGAAGAAGGTCAGGAACTTGCCGATGGCTTCGTTGCGCGCGGCCTGATCGGGAGCGGAGTCGTCCTTGAAGGCCATGATGCGGTCCATAACGCCGACGGAGGAAGAGGTCTTGCCGTCAGCGGCGGGGATGTTGGCGGTAGCCATGTTGATCGTGCCGCCCTTGTCAGCGACGTAGGTGGGCAGCTGGTTGGGGGCGATCAGCATCGCCATCTTGCCGGCAGCGAACATATCCTGCAGGTCGTAACGGGTCTGGGTGGCGGGGTTGGGGTTGGTGAAGCCCTTGTTGACGAGATCGACGGCGAACTTGATGGCCTCGACGTTCTCGGGGGAGTTCACAGCCCAGTTGCCGTCGGCGTCGACGAAGCCGCCGCCGTTGCCCCAGGTGTAGTACGCGAAGGCAGCCTGGCCTTCGTCGGTGGTCATATCAATGCCCCAGGGGTACACTTCGCCGTTGTAGAAGTCGATGATGGCCTGGGAGACGTCTTCCAGCTCGGACCAGGTGGTGGGGACTTCCACGCCGACTTCGTTGAGCATGTCAACGTTGTAGAACATGGCGCGGGCAGAGGCCAGGTCGGGAACGGCCCACACGGTGTCATCGATCACGGACTGCGCGATGAAGGAGGGGAAGAAGTCGTTGTAGAGCTCTTCCGGGCAGTACTCGGAAACGGGCAGCAGCAGGCCGTCGGTGGCGTAGTTGGCGAACACGTCGATATTCAGGATGTCGGGCGCGTTGCCGGCGGCGATGCGGGTGTCAACGACGGTGTAAACGTCGTTCCAGGACACGACCTCGAGGTTGAGCTTGATGCCGGGATTCTCGGCTTCAAACTTATCCACGAAGTTGGTGCCGTTCATGCCGGAGCCCAGGAACCACTCCTGCGTGTTGGGGCCGTACTGGCAGATGATGACGTCGAGCGTGATCTCATCGGCGGCAGGCTCCTCGGCAGCGGGGGCCTCGGCAGCGGGCTCTTCAGCGGCAGGAGCCTCGGCAGCGGGCTGCTCGGCGGGAGCGGCCTGCTGACCGCAGGCGGCCAGCGCGAAGATCATGCACAGCGCCAGAAGCAGAGCAAGGATCTTTTTCATTTTTTCATTCTCCTTTTCAATTATTGTGGCGGCGTATTCCGCAACGAGCATATTTTACTCATTTTTTAAGTAATTGTCAACAGACCCCGCGTTTAGGGCGATTCTCCTGCAGAGATTTTGTGCAGGGTTACCAAAACAGACGATCTGCTTTTGTCTATTCTCCCGCTTCGCAGGCACGCACGGCGGCGGCCATGGCCTCGCGCTTGCGCTCCATGTCCGCGACGAGGGCAAGCTGCGTCCTCGCGCGGTCGAGATTGTGCCCCTCGCGGGCGACGGCAAAGTAGCGGTCGCCGTCCAGGTAGTCCGTGAGGAAGCGCATGCCGCACTCCAGCGTCATCGTGTAGGCGCCGAGCGGCAGCGTCTCCCGCTCGCGCGGCGTGAGGCCGGGGCAGGCGCCGAGAAAGCCGCGCGTAAAGGCCGCAAAGCGCGTGAGACTCATGGACACCCGGCTCAAATCGCGCTCGTCCTCGGCGGCGGTGGCCGCGCCGAAGCGGATGGAGTCGCCGAAATCGTAGGCCGCGAGGCCGGGCATCACGGTGTCGAGGTCGATCACGCAGAGCGGGCGGTGGGTCGCGGCGTCGAGCAAGACGTTGTTGAGCTTGGTGTCGTTGTGCGTCACGCGCAGGGGCAGTTCCCCGCTCTCGCGCATGCGCTGCAGCGCTCCGGCCTGCTCCTCGCGCATGAGCACAAAGGCGATCTCCTTCTCAACGGAGGCGGCTCTCCCGCAGCGGTCGGATGCCAGCGCCGCGCGGAAAAGCCGGTAACGGTCGGGCGTGTTGTGAAAATTCGGGATCGTCTCGTGCAGTGTTCCGGCGGGGAAGTCGGCCAGCATGTGCTGGAAGCCGCCGAAGGCCACGGCGCTCTGATAGAAATCCTCCTCCGTCTCCGGCTGCTGGAGACAGACGCTGTCCTCCACGAAATCATAGACGCGCCAGCAGCCGCCGTCGGGAGCGCGCAGCCAGCTCCCGCCCTCTGCGGTCGGCACGAGGCGCAGGCAGCCGCGCGGATCTCTCGTGCGCGCGGACAGATAGGCCGTCACGGCACTGATATTCTCCATGAGCCCCGCCGGGTCTGAGAAGACGCGGGTGTTGATCTGCTGGAGGATGTAGCGCCGCGGCGCGTCGGTCACGACGAGGAAGGTGCGGTTGATGTGCCCGTGGCCGTAGGGCTCACAGGAGAGCGGCGCTCCGACGAGCCGGAAGGATGAGAGCAGCGATTCCATGTTTCAATACCTCCTTGCTGATCCTGTCAGTAACAGTATGAGCGTATTGTAGCCTTCCGCGCGGTTTTTGTAAATAAAAATCCGGAAGGACGGAATGTTCCGTCCTTCCGGACAATGTGATGCAGTTGCTGTAGATCAGGCCTCGCCGCGCTCGCGCAGGGCGTCCTTGCGGCTCAGGTCGATGCCGCGGGGGCCGATGTTGATGACCTTGACCCAGGTCATATCGCCGACGTGCAGCACGTCCTCGACCTTCTCGGTGCGCTTGAACTCGAGATCCTTGATCTTGATCAGGCCGTCCTTGCCCGGGGCCAGTTCGACCCAGGCGCCGAAATCGGAACGGATGTTGGAGACCTTGCCGTAGTAGAGGGCGCCGACCTCGGGCTCAAACACGATGTTCTCGATGGTGGTGCGGGCGGCGCGGCAGGCCTCGATATCGCTGGAGGCGATGAAGATGGTGCCGTCGTCGTTGATGTCGATCTTGCAGCCGGTCTCGGCGGTGATCTTCTGGATGACCTTGCCGCCGGAGCCGATGACCTCGCGGATCTTGTCGGGGTTGATCTTCATCTGGATCATCTTCGGGGCGGACTTGGCGAGCTCCTTGCGCGGCTCGGCAATGGCCTTGAGCATGATGGCGTCGAGGATCTGGAAGCGGGCCTCCTTGGTGATGGCGAAAGCTTCCTTCACGATCTCGTGCTTGAGGCCGTCGTTCTTGAGGTCCATCTGGATGGCGGTGATGCCCTGCTTGGTGCCGGCCACCTTGAAGTCCATCTCGCCGTGGAAGTCCTCCACGCCCTGAATGTCGATAAAGGTGGTGAAGTCGTCACCGTCCTGGATGAGGCCGCAGGAGATGCCGGCAACGGGGGCCTTGATGGGCACGCCGGCGTCCATCAGCGCGAGGGTGGAGCCGCAGATGGAGCCCTGGGAGGTGGAGCCGTTGGAGGAGAGGACCTCGGAGACCACGCGGATGGCGTAGGGGAAGTCCTCGACGGAGGGGATCACGCTCTGCAGCGCCTTCTCGACCAGAGCGCCGTGGCCGTATTCACGGCGGCCGGTGCTGCGCGCCGCACGGGCGTCGCCGGTGGAGTAGGGGGGCATGTTGTAGTGGTGCATGAAGCGCTTCTCGGTCTCTTCCCAGATGGTGTCGAGCTTCTGGGCGTCGCCGAGGGTGGCCAGGGTGGCGATGGAGAGGACCTGCGTCTGGCCGCGGGTGAAGAGGCCGGAGCCGTGAACCAGCGGGATGAGGCCGACTTCCGCGGCGAGCGGGCGGATCTCATTCATGGCGCGGCCGTCGACACGCTTGCCGGCGAGCAGCCACTTCTTGACGACCTTCTTCTGCAGCTTGTAGAGGATCTCGTCCATGTAGTTCATCAGGTCGGGATGCTCTTCGCCGTACTTCTCCTGGACCATGCTGATCCACTCGTTGACGCGGGCTTCGCGGACGTTCTTGTCGTCGGTGTCCATGCAGTACTCCATGGACTCGAACTCCTTGGCCACGAGGGTGTCAAAGAGCTCCTGGTCGAAGGCGGCGTGCTCGTACTCGAACTTCGGCTTGCCGATCTCGGCAACCATCTTGTCGATGAGGTCGAGCACGGGCTGCAGGTGCTCATGCGCCTGCACGATGCCCTCGTACATGACCTCGTCGGGAACCTGGTCGGCCTCGGACTCGATCATGACGATCTTCTTGTGGGTGGCGGCGACGGTGGTGGTCATGCGGTTGTTCTCACGCTCGGCCTTGGTGGGGTTGAAGAGGTACTTCTCACCGTCCCAGCCGAGGACGATGCCGGCAATCGGCCCGTTGAAGGGCACGTCGGAGATGGAGACAGCGGCGGAGGCGCCGATCATGGCGGCGATCTCGGGGCTGCAGTCACGGTCAACGCTCAGCACCTCGCAGGCGATGACGACGTCGTTGCGCAGGTCGCTGGGGAAGAGGGGACGCATGGGGCGGTCGATCAGACGGGAGGCCAGCACGGCGGGGAGGCTGGGCTTGCCCTCGCGGCGCATGAAGCTGCCGGGAATGCGGCCGACGGCGTAGAGCTTCTCGTTGAAGTCCACGGAGAGGGGGAAGTAGTCGATGCCGTCCTTGGGGCGGGCGGAGGCGGTGCAGGTCACGAGCACGGTGGTATCGCCGTAGCGGACGAGAACAGCCGCGTTGCAGAGCTCGGCCAGCTTGCCGACTTCCATGGAGAAGGGACGGCCTTCGTAGTCCATCTCATATTTGCGGTAGTTGGGGAACTGCTTGTTGGTGATGATCATGGGGGTTCTCCTTTTTCTTGATGATGGGGGTTGCGGTCTTTCGTGTTTTGCCGCAGCTTCGCACTTGGAGCAGGGCGCAGGGCGCAAGGGTCTGTGCCGTTCTCCAAATACGAACCTGACGGCCGGAGGGAGCGCGGAGGTGAAGGGCAAAAGAAAGCAGGGGACAGTATTCAGTTGTCCCCTGCAAAAACCTTCATACCCTTCAGGAACAAACGCAGATTACTTGCGGATGTTCAGCTTGGCGATGATCGCGCGGTAACGCTCGATGTCCTTCTTCGCCATGTAGTCCAGCAGACGGCGGCGCTTGCCGACCATCTTGTACATGCCCAGACGGCTGTGGTCGTCGTTGGGGTGCTGCTTGAGGTGCTCGGTCAGCTCGCGGATACGCTCGGTCAGGATCGCGACCTGAACCTCGGGAGAGCCGGTGTCGCCCTCATGGGTGGCGTTCTCGCCGATAACCTTGGTCTTCTTCTCTTTGGTGATCATGGGGTAATCTCCTTTCAATATTTGCTATACCCGGCATCCAGGAAACAGGCGGAAAGGAAACCGCATAGCGGCATGACCCTGTATCGTAGATTGCGGGCGCATTCCTGCGTATCTTAGCATCCCGCAGGACGAAAGTCAAGAGAAAACGCGAAAAACCAGCCTCTTTTTTGTCCGCGGGAGCATCGGCGAGGCAGAAAAAGACCGCAGGAGAGGCACGCGGCCTCTCCTGCGGACGTTCAGACGCTTATCCCTTCGCACGCATGACGGCCTTCATGCGCAGGCTGTGGTCGAGGATGGACTTGCGCAGGCGCAGGTTCTTCGGCGTGACCTCCAGCAGCTCGTCGTCCGCGAGGAACTCCAGGCACTGCTCGAGACTCAGCTGCCTGGGCGGGATGAGGCGCAGGGCTTCGTCCGAGCCGGAGGCACGGGTGTTGGTGAGGTGCTTGGTGCGGCAGACGTTCACCGGCACGTCGTCGGACTTGGGGCACACGCCCACGACCATCCCGGCGTAGACCTTGGTGCCGGGGGTGATGAACATGGCGCCGCGCTCCTGGGCGTTCCAGATGCCGTAGGCCACGGCCTCGCCGGTCTCGAAGGCGATGAGCGAGCCGGTGGAACGGCGGCTGATGTCGCCCTTGTAGGGCTCATAGCGCTCGAACACGGAGGCGAGGATGCCTTCGCCGCGGGTGTCGGTCAAAAACTCGTTGCGGTAGCCGAAGAGACCGCGGGAGGGCACCAGGAACTCGAGCTTGGTGCGGCTGCCGACCGGCGTCATTTCCACGAATTCGCCCTTGCGCGCGCCGATCTTTTCCATCACGGAGCCCATGCAGTCCGCCGGCACATCGACGACGAGGCGCTCGATCGGCTCGCACTTTTTGCCTTCGATCTCCCGATAGAGCACACGCGGGGGAGAGACCTGGAACTCGTAGCCCTCGCGGCGCATGGTCTCGATGAGGATGGAGAGGCTCATCTCGCCCCGCCCGGCGACGTTGAAGCTGTCGGTGCTGTTAGGCACGTCCGTCACGCGCAGGGACACGTCCTTGAGCGTCTCGCGCATCAGCCGCTCGCGGATCTGGCGAGAGGTCACGAACTTGCCCTCCTGCCCGGCGAAGGGACTGTCGTTGACGGAAAAGGTCATCTCCAGCGTGGGGGCGGAGATCTTTACGAAGGGCAGCGGCTCGGCAAAGCCGCGCGCGCAGATCGTGTCGCCGATGGTGATGTCGCCGATGCCGCTCATGGCGATGATATTGCCGGCGCCGGCCTCGCTCACGGGGACGCGGCTCAGCCCGTCGAACTCATAGAGGCTCACGGCCTTGGCTCTTCTGGCGGGGGCGTCTGCGTCGTGGAAATTGCAGACCTCGATCTCCTGGTTCTGGGTGATGCGCCCGCGCTCGATGCGGCCGATGGCGATGCGCCCGACATAGTCGTTGTAGTCGAGGCTGCTGACGAGCATCTGGAAGGGGGCGTCCTCGTCCATCTCCGGGGCGGGGATGTACTCAAGGATGGTCTCGAACAGAGGCTTGAGATCGGTGCCCGGTACGTCGGGGGAATAGCTCGCGGTGCCGTTGCGGCCGGAGCAGAAGAGCGTCGGAGAGTCAAGCTGCTCGTCGGTGGCGTCGAGATCCATCAGCAGCTCCAGTACCTCGTCCATGACCTCGTGGATGCGCTGGTCGGGGCGGTCGATCTTGTTGACGACTACGATGACGCGGTGCCCGAGCTCGAGCGCGCGGCTGAGCACAAAGCGGGTCTGGGGCATGGGACCCTCGGCGGCGTCCACCAGCAGGATGACGCCGTTGACCATTTTCAGGATGCGCTCCACCTCGCCGCCGAAGTCGGCGTGACCCGGGGTGTCTACTATATTAATCTTGGTATCGCCGTACCAGACGGCGGTGTTCTTGGCCATAATGGTGATGCCGCGCTCACGCTCGAGGTCGCCGGAGTCCATCACGCGGTCGACCACTTCCTGGTTTTCCCGGTAGACGCCGGACTGCTTGAGCATCTCGTCGACGAGGGTCGTCTTGCCGTGGTCGACGTGCGCGATGATGGCAACGTTTCTCAGCTTGTCCATAGTTTCAGCTCCTTGTATTTTTCACGAAATCGAATTTTATCATCAGCGTATCCAAATTGCAAGCAGAACATTGCATGTTTGGAACATTTATGATAGAATCCCCAAAGAAACAGAAAGGACGAACAGCATGAGCGACAATTTCTTTGCCTATATTTCCCGTATGCGCTACATCGGCCGCTGGAGCCTGATGCGCAATTCCCTGCCGGAGAACATCCAGGAGCACAGCCACATGGTGGCCGTGCTGGCGCACGCGCTGGGCGTCATCCGGCGCGATATCTACCACATCCCCTGCGACCCGGAGGCCGCGGCGGCGGTCGCGCTCTACCATGACGCCAGCGAGATCCTCACCGGCGACCTGCCCACGCCCATCAAGTACCACAGCGAGGACATCCGCGAGGCCTATAAGCAGGTGGAGGATCTGGCCTGCCATAAGCTGCTCGCCACGCTCCCCGCGGAGCTGCGCCCGGCTTACGCGGAGCTGCTCACCGGCGAGAAGCAGCGCAGTCTGCACGATCTCGTAAAGGCGGCAGACAAGCTCTCCGCCTATATCAAATGCATCGAAGAGCGCAAGGCCGGCAACAACGAATTCCTCTCTGCGGAGAAGCAGAGCCGCCGCATCCTTGAGGAGAGCGGCATGCCGGAGGTGCAGTACTTCCTCAGGCACTTCATCCCCGCCTTCGAGAAGGATCTGGACGAGCTCGGAACCATCGAGGAGTGAGCCATGGAACAGACGAAGCTGGAACGCATCAACGAGCTGGCCGCCCTCGCGAAAAGCCGGGCTCTCACCGACGCGGAGCTTGCCGAGCGTGACGCGCTGCGCAGGGAATACATCGCTGAGTGGCGCCGCAGTACCATCGAGACACTGGAGCACACCTATGTGGTGACGCCGGACGGCAAAAAACACAAGCTGAAGAAAAAGAAATGAAAAGCTTCGGCCGCCCTTTTCCGCGTGGAAAAGGGCGGCCGAACATTATCTGCCGGTCTGCGGCTCTCCGACCGCGATCGCGTACTCCCGGCCGCTTTGCGCGTGCACGTCGATGGTGATCTGCCGCCCCTGCGCGTCCTTCGCCGTGAAGCGCCAGCAGGGGACGGCTCTGCCGCCGGGACTGCGGCGCAGCACCTGCTCTCCCGCACTCCAGCGGAGGTCGTCCGGCAGGGCGGCCGCTGCCGCTGCGGCGTCGAGCTCGAAGGAGGCGCCGCTGAGATCCATCGCCTTCGGCGCGCAGTAGCGGCAGACGGAGCCGTTGTCCAGCGCGAGGGAGAGCGTGATCGGCGTGTCGACACAGGGAACGCCCTCCGCGAGCGGGGCGTAGCGCAGACGCAGCACCGCACCCTCCGCCTCCGCGGAGAGCTCCCTCACGTCGGCATAGCCGAGCTTCGTGAGCAGCTCGTGCGCGAGCGTGCGCCCCTCCTCCTCCGAGAGCTTCGCGTCATAGATGAGGCGCGAGCAGCTCAGACTTTCCAGGCCGCTGCGGCTCAGACAGAGCCAGCTGTCGCCGCAGCGGAAGCAGCGCCTCCCGTCCGCGCCCTCATAGTCGTAGGCCGGCTGCAGCTCCTCCGGCGCTTTGCCGAGAAAGGCCGCGGCGCGCGCCAGCGCGCTCTGCTCGCTGAGGCTCTCCCCGGCAGATTCTTCCGTCTGGGCGTAGCGCCCGTCGTAAGTCGGCGTCTCCGGCTGGCAAAACTCCGCCTCGCAGGCGAGGAGCTCCGCACTGAGCACAGGCGGGAGATCGGGCTCCTCAATGTTCCGCAGGCGCAGTTCCCGGCTGTCCATGCGCAGCTCCTTCCCGCCGAGGCGTGTGCGCAGCTCCTCAAGCTTCGCCGAGAGCGCGGCGGCGCTTCCGGCATAGCCGCGCAGCGTCTCGCGCTGCTCTGCCGTGACGCCGCCCTCCTGCCCGCAGAGGCAAAGCGCGTAGTCCCCGCTGCGGTTGAGAAAGGCCGAGAGCTGTTCGAGCTCCTCTGTGGAGAAGGGCAGCGTCGCCAGCGCGGCCTCCGCCGCGGCGGCGCGGGCGGAGATCTCCCCGCAGAGCCGGTCTGCCATCTGCGCGTCGGTCGCATAGACGCTCTGCTCGAGCGCGGCCGTCATGCTCTCCACCGCGCGCACGCTCTCCTCAAAGGCGAGCCCCGCGGCCGTCTCCGCCGTGCGGCGATACCAGCCGAGGCTCCGCTGCCCGACAAAGGAATAGAGCGAGAGCGCCGTCAGCGCGGCGATCACATAGGTCGCAATAAGGATCTTTGCTTTTCTGCGCATAAAAAACACCTCTTTTCGGGTAGTATTTCCCGAAAGAGGTGCTTTATGCGATATACGCGGGCTCAGCCGAGCTTGTCCAGCGCGATCCGGAAGCGGCGCAGGGTCTCCTCCTTGCCGAGGATGCGGCAGATCTCCACCGCACCGCCGGGCGTCACGGCCTTGCCGGCCGCGGCGATGCGCGCGGGCCACATCACGACGGATTTCTTGACCTCCAGCCCGACGGCCAGCGTCTCCATCACGGAGAGGATCTGCTCGTCCGTCCAGGGGTCGAGCGCGCCGAGGGCGGGCAGCAGGGCCTGCAGCATCTTCCTGGAGCTCTCGAGGTCGGACTTGGATTTCTTGTGGATGAAAAGCTCTTTGTCGTACTCCGGCAGCTCGTCGAAGAAATCGAGCTTCTCGGGGATCTCGGTGAGCACCTCGGTGCGCTGCTGCAGCAGCGCGGCGACGGCGGCGGGGTCGATCGCGGGATTCTTGACTGCCTGGCGGATATAGGGCTCGGCCACTGCGGCGAAGGCCTCCGGCGTCATGCGGCGGATGTATTCGGCGTTGAAGTAGCGCAGCTTCTCAATGTCAAAAATGGCGGGGGACTTGGATACGCCCGAGAGCTCGAAGGCGGCCTTCAGCTCGTCCATGGAGAAGATCTCCTGCTCGCCGCGCGGGCTCCAGCCGAGCAGCGCGACGTAGTTGAGAATCGCGTCGGTCAGATAGCCCTGCGCCTTGAGATCCTCATAGGAGGGGTCGCCGTGGCGCTTGGACATCTTGTTGTGCGCGTCGCGCATGACGGGGGAGCAGTGGATATACTTCGGAACCTCCCAGCCGAAGCCCTCGTAGAGCAGGTTGTACTTCGGGGAGGAGGAGAGGTATTCGCTGCCGCGCACGACATGGGTGATGCCCATGGTGTGGTCGTCGACGACGTTGGCGAAGTTGTAGGTCGGCAGCCCGTCGCGCTTGATGAGCACCTGGTCGTCGAGCGTGGCGTTTTCAACGGTGATGTCGCCGAAGATCTCGTCGTGGAAGGTGGTGCTGCCCGTCTCAGGAATGCGCTGGCGGACGACGAAGGGCTCGCCGGCGGCGGCGCGGCGCTCGGCCTCCTCGCGGCTCAGGCTGCGGCAGGGATCGGCGGCGCGCTCGAAATTGCCGGACTCCTCCTCGCTCTCGGTCTTCTCGCAGAAGCAGCGGTAGGCGTGTCCGCGCTCGATAAGGAGCTCCGCGTATTTACCGTAGAAGGGGCGGCGCTCGGTCTGCACATAGGGACCCACGGGGCCGCCGACGTCCGGACCCTCGTCGTGCTCGAGATGGCACTCGGCGAGCGTCTTGTAGATCACATCCACCGCACCCTCGACAAGACGGCCCTGGTCGGTGTCCTCGATGCGGAGCAGGAACTTGCCGCCCTCGTGGCGGGCGATCAGATAGGTGTAGAGCGCGGTGCGCAGGTTGCCGACGTGCATATAGCCGGTGGGGGAGGGCGCAAAACGGGTGCGAACCTCGCCGTGCGGGATGCGCGCTTCCATTTCTTCAAACCAGGACATATCCATTGTATGAAAACTCCTTCAAATGATACTTCACAAATACAGGCGCTTAGGGCTAAAAATCAGCCCGCTGGACAAACAGCTATATATTATTTTACATTTTCCCTGTTGTCAAGACGAAGTTCTTTTGATACAATGCTGATTTGAAAGCTCAGTGCTTCTATAGAAAAGGGAGTGTTATCATGGATCAAGCAGTTGAAAAGAAGAGAGTCATGCTCTCCGGCATCAAGCCCACGGGCGATCTGACCCTGGGCTCCTATCTCGGGGCGATCAAAAACTGGGCGGAGCGCGCCGACTCCTATGACTGCTATTATTTCATGGCGGATCTGCATGCTCTCACCACGCGCAACGACCCCGCCCTTCTGCGCCGCCGCACACTCGAGCAGCTTGCGCAGTATGTGGCCTGCGGGCTCGACCCGGAGAAGAACACTCTCTTCATCCAGAGCCACGTCCCCGCCCACGCGGAGCTCGGCTGGATCCTGAATTGCTATACGATGTTCGGCGAGCTCAGCCGCATGACCCAGTTCAAGGACAAGAGCGCCAAGAACGCCGACAACATCAACGGCGGCCTCTTCACCTACCCCGCGCTGATGGCGGCGGATATCCTGCTCTATCAGCCCGATCTCGTCCCCGTGGGAGACGATCAGAAGCAGCACGTCGAGCTCACGCGCGACGTGGCCCAGCGCTTCAACAATCTCTACGGCGAGACCTTCAAGGTGCCGGAGCCCTTCGTGCCGAAAGTGGGCGCGCGTGTCATGGATCTGCTCAATCCCACCAGCAAGATGTCAAAGTCCGATGAGATCGGCAACGGCCGCGTCTGCCTCATGGACGACCCGGCGGACATCATGCGCAAGTTCAAGCGCGCCGTGACCGACTGTGATACGGAGCGCTGCGTGCGCTACGCGCCCGAGGAGAAGCCGGGCGTGGCCAACCTCATGAGCATCTACTCCGCTGTGACCGGCAAGAGCTTTGAGGAGATCGAAAAGGAATTCGACGGTCAGGGCTACGGCGTCTTCAAGCCCGCCGTGGGCGAGGCCGTCGTCGAGACGCTGCGTCCCATCCGCGAGGAGGCCGGGCGCATCATGAAGGACAAGGCCTATCTCGAGCAGCTCTGCCGCAGCGGCGCGGAGAAGGCCTCCTATATCGCCAACAAGACCCTGCGCAAGGTCTATAAAAAGGTCGGGCTCGTCGCGGCCCGCTGAGCGCGGCGCCCTCCCTGGCGCATTACAGATAGATTTGGAGTGTCGGGTGCTATGTTTCCCAACCTGCCCTTGTGGATAAAAATCGTTCTTTCCTCCGGCGTGGCCTTTTTGATCTCCTATCTGATGGTTCCGCCGGTCAAGCAGTTTGCAGAGCGCATCGACGCGGTCGACCAGCCGGATGAACGCCGCGTGAACAAGATCCCCATCCCGCGGATGGGCGGCCTGGCCATTTTCGTCGGCTTCATGCTCTCGCTGATCCTCTTCGTGGAGATGAGCCAGCCCGTCATGGGCATCATGCTCGGCACGCTGATCATCGCCTGCATGGGCGCGGTAGACGATATCGTCTCGCTCCGCCCCTGGGTGAAGCTCGCCGGGCAGCTGCTCGCCGCAGCCGTGGCCATCCGCTGCGGCGTGGTCTTCCGCGCCATTTCCAACCCCAACTTCTTCTCGCATATCACCACCATTCAGATCGGCTACCTCTCGATCCCGCTGACGGTGCTGTGGATCCTCGCCTGCACCAACGCCGTCAACCTCATCGACGGGCTGGACGGTCTGGCGGTGGGCGTGTCCACCATCAGCTCGCTGACGATGCTGGTCGTGTCGCTGACTGTGTCGGAGCCGGTGGTCTCGGTGATCCTGGCGGCGCTGGTTGGCGCGTGCATCGGCTTCATGCCCTATAACATGAACCCCGCCAAGATTTTCATGGGCGACGTGGGCTCGCAGATGCTGGGCTTCGTGCTCTCCACGGTGTCGATCCTGGGCCTGTTCAAGCTCCATGCGATCATCACCTTCTTCGTCCCGCTGATGGCGCTGGCCGTCCCCCTGGCGGACACGGTCTTCGCTTTCTTCCGGCGCATCTTCCACGGGCAGAGCCCCTTCCATGCGGACAAAAAGCATTTCCACCACCGGCTGCTCGCCATGGGCATGAGCCAGAAGCAGGCCGTGGCCGTGCTCTACGGCATTTCCGCCGTGATGGGCCTGATCGCCGTGCTGCTCACCGGGGAGAGCCCGGTGCTGCGCATCCTCTGCATCGTGGCGGC
>DFGE01000034.1 GCA_002371675.1 Clostridiales bacterium UBA3758 | reverse complement strand
CCGTATCGCAGGTTTTTTGACAGTCACAAAAGCACCTGACTTTATCTGAAGTCAGGTGCTTTTTATGTTACTGTATGTTACTGTGTGCGGATCAGTCCTCGTCGGGATTGTCCCAGTTGTGCCAGACGTTCTGCACGTCGTCGTTGTCCTCGAACATATCAAGCATCTTCTGCATGTTCTTGATATCGTCCTCGTTGGTGAGGGTGATGTAGCCATTCTGGGGCAGCATCTCGACCTGGGCGGAGAGCAGATGGTAGCCCTTGCCGGTGAGCATTTCGGAGACGGCGGCAATGTCGTCCTCGGCGGTGTAGACCGTCATGACCTCGCCCTCGGCCTCAAAGTCGGCCGCGCCGGCCTCCAGCGCGTCCATCATCACGGTCTCTTCGTCGAGCTCCTCGTCCTCATTGTCGATGACGATAACACCCTTGCGGTCGAAGGACCAGCTCACGCAGCCCGTGGCGCCCATGTTTCCGCCGTACTTGTCAAAGTAGTGGCGCATCTCACCGGCGGTGCGGTTGCGGTTGTCAGTCATGGTCTCGACGATAACGGCGACGCCCTGCGGCCCGTAGCCTTCATAGACGATCTTCTCGTAGTTCTCGGTGCTGCCGGAGCCGAGCGCCTTGTCGATGGTGCGCTTGATGTTGTCATTAGGCATGTTCGCGGCCTTGGCCTTGGCAATGACCGCGGCGAGCCTGGAGTTGCTGCGCGGATCGCCGCTGCCGCCCTCTTTGACGGCCACGATCATTTCGCGCGCGATCTTGGTAAAGGCCTGCGCGCGCTTGGCGTCGGCAGCGCCCTTTGTTTTCTGTATATTATGCCATTTGGAATGTCCGGACATGGTTACAACTCCCTTTGTATTAGATTAACAGCAGTATTTTAGCACAGCGCCACGTTTCTGACAAGGGGGAAAACGCAGGCTTTTTACGCAGCCGGAGGCAGTCCGCAGCTGCCTCCAGACAATTCGCATCGGTACTGGATTTTTCTCTGCTCCTATGGTATAGTCTTTTTATACCATGCTTTCTTCGGGGTGTGATCCTATGAACACAAAGATCCGCAGGCTCATCGAGGCTTCCATGTGCCTCGCCGTCGGGCTCGTGCTGCCCTTCATCACTGGCCAGATCCCCGCCATCGCCAAGGTCATCTCCCCGATGCACATTCCTGTGCTGATCTGCGGTCTCGCCGTAGGCTGGCCTTACGGACTGGTCGTCGGCCTCGTCACGCCGCTGCTGCGCTCTCTGCTCTTCGGGATGCCGGCGCTGTTTCCGAACGCCGTGAGCATGGCCTTCGAGCTGGCGGCCTACGGTCTGGTGAGCGGGCTGGTCTGCGCGGCGTTTCCCGAGAAGAACCTGAAGTCCGTCTATATCAGCCTCGTCGCCGCCATGCTCGCGGGGCGCGTGGTCATGGGGCTTGTGAACGCTGTGCTCTACCGCTTTCTCGGCACGCCCTACGGCTTCCGGGAGTTCTTTGCGGCGGGCTTTGTGAACGCCCTGCCCGGGATCATCATTCACCTTCTGCTGATCCCGCCGATCGTACTGGCTATCGAAAAAGCGCGGAAATAAGACTGAGAGGTCACGATGAAAACTCTGTATTTGGACTGCGGCATGGGCGCCGCGGGAGATATGCTTACGGCAGCCCTGCTGGAGCTGCTGCCCGATCGGGAGCGCTTTGTGCAGACCTTCAATGCACTCGGTATTCCCGGGGTAGAGATGCTCGCGGAGGAATCCTTCAAGTGCGGACTGCGCGGCACGCACGTGAGCATGCATATTCACGGGCATGAGGAGGACGAGCCTGGAGCACAGCTTGCCGATCACCACGTCACCCCCGGGGAGATCCGCTCGCTGCTGGCCTCTCTCCCCTTGCCGGAGGGTGTGCGGCGCGACGCCTGCGCGGTCTATGACGCCATTGCCGCGGCGGAGGCAGCCGTACACGGCACGGATGCGGAGCATATCCACTTTCACGAGGTCGGCAGCCTTGACGCGGTGGCCGACGTCACGGCTGTGTGTCTGCTGATGCACGAGCTCGCCGTCGGGCAGGTCATCGCATCCCCTGTCCATGTCGGATCGGGGCAGCTGCGCTGCGCGCACGGACTTCTGCCGGTGCCCGCACCGGCGACGGCGGAGCTGCTCAAGGGCATACCGATCTACGGAGGAGAGATCCGCGGCGAGCTCTGCACCCCCACGGGCGCGGCGCTGCTCAGGCATTTCGTCTCCCGCTTCGCGCCGATGCCGCCGCTGCGTGTGGAAGCAATAGGCCGCGGTATGGGAAGGAAGGACTTCCCCGCCGCCAACTGTCTCACAGCCTATCTCGGCCAGTCAGGAGATGCGGCCGACACGATCCTGGAATTCTCCTGCAACGTGGACGATATGACCGGCGAAGAAATCGCCTTCTGCTGCGAGCGGCTCTTTGACGCCGGCGCGCGCGAGGTATACACCGTGCCGATTGCCATGAAAAAAGGGCGGCCGGGAACGCTGATCCGCTTCCTCTGCACGGAGGACAAGCGCGGGGAGCTGCTGCAGACGCTCTTCCGCCACAGCAGCACGCTCGGCGTGCGGGAGCTGCCCACAAGGCGGGAGATCCTGCGCCGGGAGAGCCGCGTCCTCGAAACCGAGGCGGGGCCTGTGCGCCTCAAGGTCTCTGCGGGACATGGCGTCACGACTGAAAAAATGGAATTTGACGACCTGCGCCGCATCGCTCTCGAGCGCGGCCTGAGCCTGCGCGAAGCGCGGCGTCTGGCGGAGGAAGCACAAGAATAATAGGTTTTGCAGGCAGATGCCTCAAAGAGCAAGCTCCCGGAAGCGGACGCTTCCGGGAGCTTGCTGTTTTTACGGCCTCTTTGGCCTATTTCTCTTCCCGCCCGGCGGCGGCGCGGAAGAGCCTGCCGAAGCCGATCAGAACGATGGCGTAGCGGCCGTCCTGCGCGCGCTCGGCATAATCCAGGCAAAGGCCGCTCTGCTTCCAGAAAAGCCGGGCCGCGTTCTCCTCCACGGAAAAGACATGCAGCCTCTTCTCCTCGATCATCTGCGGCCGCCAGGACGTGCTCTGCAGATATACCTCACGATCCTTCAGCGCGCCGCTGTTTCTGTTCAGGAACGCGGTGTTCTCCGCGTCGCTGCCGAGCAGGACATAACGCTGCGCCTTCTGGAAATCCTCCCAGCCTCTGGTTCGGACGATCCTGCCGCCGCACTCGGCCTCGATAAGTTCCTTATCGCTCTCCGGCCCATAGACGGCGGTGCTGTCCTTTCGGAAGCGGATCAGAAGGTTGCGCGCCCAGCTCCGAAGCCCCGCAATGAGCTGCGCGATCGCGCCGGCCGTGACCAAGGGGGCGGTCCAGCGAGCGAGCTCCGCAAGAAGATTCGGCGCGGGATTATCAAAGTTGAGCGTGTACATCAGGATGCAGTTGAACATCGCGTCCCAGACGCTCTCGCCCGCGGAAAGGAAGCCGAACGTCCCCAGAAAGAAGGGAATCAGAAAACGACGCCCTTCAGTATCTTTTTCAGCATAGACTACCTCCCGTAACCAGCCCGCTGTGCGAAGAACAGCCTCGGCAGAGTAAGTTTACATAATCTAATAAACATAATAAGGTAAACATAATTTTGTTTACGTAACAAAGTTCACATAACGGGTATTCGCCTTGTCTTCCGGTGCGGAATGCTCAGAGGATGCGGCGCTCCTCCCATGCCTTTTGCATGCAGCGGATTTCCCCCGCCGAAATCGGGATGGCAAGCGCGAGCGAGAGCACGTCCGCCACCGGCTGCGCCAGCTCGATGCCGAGCAGCGCCTCCCCGCCGAGGGCGGAGAGCAGCGCCGGGAGGATCAGCACCGCAGGGATGAAGGTCAGCCCCTGGCGAGCCATGGCAAGCAGCGTCGCCTTCCCGGTGATGCCGATATTCTGCAGCATCATGTTGCTCATGATGACCCAACTCGTGAGCGGCAGCGTGACAAGCTGGGCACGGAAGGCAAAGGCGGCGATCGCGTGTGCCTGTTCGCTGCTGCCCGCGACCAGATCTGTCACCGCTTCGGCAAAGAGGAAGCCCAGCGCCGAGATTCCCAGCAGCACCAGCGCCGCCACGCGCACGCAGTAGCGGAAGGCGCGGAGCACGCGGTCATAGCGGCCTGCGCCGTAGTTGAAGCCGCAGACCGGCTGGAAGCCCTGTCCGAAGCCGATCAGCGCGGAGGAGAGGAACATCATAATGCGGTTCACGCCCGTCATCGCGGCCTGCGCCGCCTCGATCATCTCGGAGCCGGGCAGATAGAGACCCACCGCATGGTTGAGCGAGGCAACGGCAATGCTCGCCATGCCCTGCCGCGCGAGCGAGGGCAGGCCGCCCCGGAAGATGTTTTTGAAGTAAAAAAGCGTGGGTGTGAAGCAGCGCAGGCGGATCTTGATATTATCGCTGCGCCGCAGACCGAAGAGCAGGATCAGGAAGCTCACGCCCTGGCTCAGTGCCGTTGCGAGCGCCGCACCGGCCACGCCGAGCCCCGCGCCGAAGCCGACGCGCAGCCCCAGCGTGCCGATCCTGTCCCCGGCGCCGAAGATGAACATCGGATCAAGGATCAGATTCAGCACCGCGCCGGAGGCCAGACCGAGCATGGAGAAAAACGCGTTGCCCTGCATGCGCAGCTGGTTGTTGAGCACGATGGCCCCCATCATGAAGGGCACGGCCAGCAGGATGAAGCGCATGTAGTCGCAGGTATAGCGCAGCGTCGCCTCGGTTTTCGCGCCGAGCAGACGGGCAAGCGGTTCGAGGAAGCACAGGCCGAGCGCCGAAAAGGCCAGTCCGACCAGCACGGCGGTGAAGAAGCCGGTCGCTGCCATGCGCTCCGCCTTGTCGAGTTCGCGCCGGCCAAAGGCGCGGGAGATGTAGTTGGCGGAGCCGTGGCCGTGGTAGAAGCCGATGGCCTGGATCGCGTTCATCAGCGGCAGCGCAACACCCACCGCGGCAACCATACTGTCCTGCTGCAGTTGGCGCACGAAGAAGGTATCCGCCAGGTTATAAAAGGCCGTGACGAGCATGCTGATGATTGTGGGGACGGCAAGGCTCCGAACCAGCTTCTCTACCGGTTCGGTCGTCATGCGGACGATTTTCCGCTCCTTTGCCTGGCTGATGCCCGCATCCTGCGCCATGCCCTTCCCCTCTTTCCGCTGCTTGCGTTTTCATTTTACCCCCCTCTCCCCCGCTTGTCAAATCCTGCCGGCGTCGGCTCTTGTACTTTGCGAAAATTCTGCTATACTGAGCTTGAAAACAGGCGCAAAGGAGAGATTCGCATGGATCTGATGGAGGCAATGGAGGCGCGGCATTCCGTCCGCCAGTACGACGGCAGACCGCTCGATCCGCTGGTCGAGCAGGCGCTGCGCAAGATGATCGAAAAAGTGAATTTTGACAGCGGGCTGCACATCCAGCTCGTGACCGACGAGCCCAAAGCCTTCGACGGCGTGCTCGCGCGCTACGGCAATTTTGTCGGCGTGACCAACTACCTCGCCATGATCGGCAAAAAAGGGCCGAAGCTCGACGAGTGCATCGGCTATTACGGAGAGATGCTCGTGCTGGGGATGCAGCGTTTGGGGCTGAACAGCTGTTGGGCGGGGCTGACCTTCACCAGGCAGCCGGAAGTCCTGCAGATTGAGCGCGGCGAAAAGCTCTCGCTCGCCATCGCCATAGGCTACGGGCTGAACCAGGGGAAGCCGCACCTGTCCAAAACGCCGGATCAGGTCAGCGAGAACTGGCAGCAGAGCCCGGACTGGTTCAAGGATGGCGTGCGTGCCGCGCTGCTCGCTCCCACTGCGGTCAACCAGCAGAAGTTCCGTTTCTCCTGTGAGGGCAATGTCGTGACCGTCAAGCCCGGCAGCGGATTCTTCTCCAAGGTCGACATGGGCATCGCCAAGTATCACTTCCAGCTCGGCGCCGGGAAAGACAACTTCACCTGGGCAAAATAACGCTTCGCCGTCTGTATTACGCGGCAGGCTGCAAAAGGGACTGTTGCAAAATGCGAAACCCCTGGCTGCACCGTAGGGGAGAGCCCTGTGCCCTCCCGGCAGCTTCAAGCTATATTAACGGCAAAAATGTTCGGCGTATTCGTACAATCTGCGAATTCGCCGAACATTTTTGTGTGCATACCGTTGCGCCGCCGGGCGGGGCAGAGCCGCCGCCCCTGCAAACTCAGGTGAACATTTACGCGCTCATCCTTTTTTGCAACAGTCCCTTTTGCCGGTCTATATCCTTCATTCTTTCAGGCCCAGAGGAGCCAGATCACCAGCGCGCCGGAGACGGCGGCGATGAAGGTGAAGGGAATGCCGATGCGCATGAAATCCTTTGTAGAGACCTTATGGCCCTCCTTCTGCAGGATACCGATGCCGGCGATGTTCGCGGAGGCGCCGACAGGCGTGATATTGCCGCCGAGGGTCGCGCCGATGAGCAGGCCGAAGGCAAAGAGATAAGGCTCGATGCCCATAAGGGAGGCAATGCCGCTCACGACGGGCAGCATCGTGGCCACATAGGGGATATTGTCGATAAAGGCGCTCAGGAGCACCGACACCGCTACGATCAGCACATACATCAGCAGCTTCGAGCCGCCGCCGACCTTCACGAAGGCGTCCGCAACGGCATCGATCACGCCGGCCTCGGTAATGCCCTCGATGACCATGAACAGGCCGCCGAGCAACAGCAGGGTCTTGTAGTCAATGGCCTGCAGGACGGATTTGACAAGGCCCTTATCCTTCTGGCGCAGCATCTCATAGATCACCCCGATGACGGCAACGCCCATACAGATAAAGCCGTTGGTGAGCTCCGGGCGATTCTCGAACTGGGATGCGATGATGAGCAGCAGAACCGTGCCGAGCATGAGCACCGTCGGCACATAGTCGGTGACCTTGGCGGTGACCTCCGCACTGACGCGGCCCTTCTCCTTGCGGAAAAGGAAGAGCAGCACCGGGACCGTAAGCAGCGCGCCGACCTCAACCGCGAGGGCGATGCCCGGGCGGCCCAGGAACCAGAAGAAGTCGTTGAAGCTCATGTTCATATAGCCGGCGAGGAGGATAGATGTGGTGTCACCCACCAGCGTGGCCGCGCCCTGGAGATTGGAGGAGACGGAAATCGCGATGATCAGCGGAACGGGGTTGGTCTTGAGCTTCCTGGCGACCGCGATGCCGACCGGCGCAACCATCAGCACCGTCGCCACATTGTCGACAAAAGCGGAGATCAGCCCGGAGAACAGACTCAGCACCACCGCCGCCCACTGGATATTGGGCACCTTCTGCAGCAGCTTCTCCGCCATGAGGGCGGGCATCTGGCTCTGGATGAAGAGCTCGACGGTGGCCATGGTGCCTGCAAGCATCATCAAAACATTCCAGTTGATCGCCCGGAGTGCCTTGAGCGGCGGCAGGATCTGCACAAGCATGAAGATCGCCGCGGCGGCAAGCGCGATGATCCAGCGCTTTTCCGAGAAGATCAGCAGCAGAGCATACATGGCGGCAAACAAAACCAAAGCCAGGATCATGGGATTCATAAAAGACCTCCGAACAGACGCTCTCCGCTCCACGGAGGCAGATCGTCTCAGAAATTTCCCGATCATTCTATCAGAAAGCCTGAGAAAAAGCAATTCTTCAATCCGGTTTTTTACCGGATGTTCAAAATATTTTCCATTTTTCGATATTAGTGAATGTTTTCGAGTAAAAAGATGCAATTATTCCATTATTTGCAGCAGCCTGTCTGCAAAGCGTCAAAAATCAGGAAAAGCTGTTTAGCCTGATGCGCAGAAGACACAGCCCGTTTTTGGGCTGTGTCTTCTGCGGCTGTGCGGGCCGGTTGTCCCTGCTATCCGTTTATTCCTTGACCAGGCTCTCGCCGATGCGGTAAATATTGCCCGCTCCGACGGTGAGCACGATGTCGCCCGGGCGGGCGATCTGCCGCAGGGCGGCCTCCAGCGAACCGAAATCCGGATAGAAGCCCGCGCCGTCGATCCGGTCGGCCAGATCCTTGGAGGAGATGCCCACGGTGTTCGTCTCGCGCGCGGCAAAGATCTCCGCCAGCAGCAGCACGTCGGGGCGGCTGAGCTGCGTCACAAAATCGTCGAACAGGGCCTTCGTGCGCGTATAGGTGTGCGGCTGGAAGACCAGCACAGTACGCTCGTACCTGAGCGTCTCCACCGTGTCGAGCAGCACCTTGAGCTCGCCGGGGTGGTGGGCGTAGTCGTCATAGACGTCTGCGCCGTTGAACTTGCCCTTGAATTCGAAGCGGCGGCCCGCGCCGTTGAAGCCAGCGAGACCGTATTTTACCGCTGTCGGCCGGATGCCGAGGCAGATGGACGCGGCGGTCGCTGCGAGAGCGTTCTTTACGTTGTGCATACCCGGGACATGCAGGGTAACGTCCGTAAACTTCCGTCCCTTATAGTAGATGTCAAACTGGGAGTTGGCGCCGAGGAAGCGGATGTTTTTCGCCGTCACGTCGGCGTCCCGGCTCAGGCCGAAGGTGATCATGCGCCGGTCGAGCCCGCCGAGGGTCTGCATGGTGTTCTCATCATCCTTGTTCGCGACGATCCAACCGTCGCTCGGGACGCGCTCTGCAAACACGCGGAAGGAGTGCTCCACCGCGCCGAGATCCTTGAAGTAGTCCAGGTGATCTGCCTCGATGTTCAGCACCACCGCCACCGTCGGGTAGAGAGAGAGGAAGGAGTCATAGTACTCACAGGCCTCCATCACGATGGTGTTGCCCGTACCGACGCGGTGCCCCGCCTTCAGCAGCGGCAGCGTGCCGCCGATCATGACGGTCGGGTCGCGGTTGGCCGCCATGAGGATGTGCGTGCACATGGAGGTCGTGGTGGTCTTGCCGTGGGTTCCGGAGATGCAGAGGGAATTGGCATAGTCGCGCGAGATCGCGCCCCAGGCCTGGGTGCGCTCGAAAACCGGCACATCGTGCTCATGCGCCCAGATGATCTCCGGGTTGCTGTCATGCACGGCCGCCGTGCGCACCAGGAAGTCCACATCCTCGGGGATGTTGGCGGCGCTGTGGCCGATGGACACGGGGATTCCCTTCTCGCGCAGGCCCTGAACGTTGGTGCCCTCGTTCATATCCGAGCCCGACACCACAATGCCCATCCGCTTGAGCACCTCGGCAAGCGAGGACATTGAGACCCCGCCGATGCCGACGAGATGTCCCTTACGGCCGGGAGAGAGATAATTGGAAAAATCAGCCATGGATATAGCTCCTTATCGGAATGCGGCGGCAGCTTCCCTCTTGAAGAAACAGCGCCGGAATGATAAAATAGACTTGCCGAAAAGCGCGGCGCTGCGCTGAAAAGCTGCGCAGCAAGCATATTATACCCCAGAGCGCCGCCCATTGCAAGGAAAACCTGCCCCTCGGGCAGCCTGGCGCGGCGCACACGGGAAGGCCTTCCCGGCAATGCCGCTTCGCCGTCCCGATACCTCTATCATTGCTCATATCAAGGAGCTGATCTCATGGCTCAGATCGTTCCGCCGAAATATGTGCGCCAGGTGCTCATGCGCCTGCAGGCGCACGGCTTCCCCGCGTATCTCGTCGGCGGCTGTGTACGCGATACGCTCATGAACACCCATCCCAACGACTGGGATATCTGCACGGCAGCGACGCCTGAACAAATCACGGGCGTCTTCCCCCACTCTCGTCCCACCGGGATCCGCCACGGCACCGTCACCGTCTCGATCCACTCCCACGCCGTGGAGGTCACCACCTTCCGCGCGGACGGGAGCTATTCCGACCATCGCCACCCGGATCAGGTGCGCTTCGTGGGCGACCTGACGGCCGACCTCGCCCGGCGCGACTTCACGATGAACGCCATCGCCCTCTCCGCCGAGGGCATCCTGATCGACCCCTTCGGCGGCGCGGCCGATATTCAGAAGCGCGTGATCCGCTGCGTAGGCGAGCCGCGCGAACGCTTCGAGGAGGATGCGCTGCGCATGCTGCGCTGTCTGCGCTTTTCCGCCCGGCTGGGCTTCTCGGTCGACGGTGCGACGCTCGCCGCCATCGGAGAATGCGCTCCGCTCACGGCGACGCTCGCGGCGGAGCGCGTGCGCGACGAGCTGCAGAAAACGCTGCTCACCGCGTCGCCGGAAGCGCTTTTCCTTTTCTCCGACCTCGGCCTGCTCGACAGCTATCTGGATAAGCGCATGCAGGAGCAGCTCTCACTCTGCCGCATCGCAGGCCTGCCCCGGCGCACCCCGGAGCGCTGGGCGGCGCTCTGCCGCCTGCTCGAGCAGCAGGGCTGCATCTCCTCCACCGAGCGCTTTCTCTCCGCGCTGCGTCTCGACCACCGCACGATCCGCATCTGCCGCGAAGCCTGCCGCATCCTGCGCGAGCCGCTGCCGGAGTCCCCGAAGGCATGGAAGCAGTGCCTGCGCATCAGCGGTGTGGAGAGTGCGGCCGTCGCCGCCCGCGTTGCTGACGTGCTGCTCTCCGGCGGGCATACACGCGCGCTCAAGGAGGTGCTCAAGAGCGGAGAGTGCTTTTCTCTGAGCCACCTCGCCGTGACCGGCAACGACCTCTCCGCGCTCGGCTTCCAGGGGCGCGCCGTCGGCGAAATGCTTGATTTTCTGCTCGATTACGTGATCGAATACCCGGAGAACAACAAACGGGAGCTGCTGCTCCTGCTCGCCGGGACGACAGAGGAATGATCTCATGGATGCCTGGAACAGCTTAAAAACGGAATGCGCCGGCTGCGACCGCTGCCGGCTGGCGGTGGACCGGCACAGCCTCGTCTTCGGCGTCGGGAACGAGCACGCCGAGGTCATGCTGATCGGCGAAGGGCCCGGCGAGCAGGAAGACCTGCAGGGTCTGCCCTTCGTGGGGCCGGCCGGGCAACTGCTCGACACCATGCTCGCGCTCATCGACCTGGACCGCACAAAGGTCTATATTGCGAACATGGTCAAGTGCCGCCCGCCGCGCAACCGCGATCCGCAGGCGGACGAAATGGAGGCCTGCCGCAGCTGGCTCGAGAGACAGATCGCCCTGGTCGATCCGAAGATCATCGTCTGCCTCGGGCGTATCGCCGCCAAGGGGCTCATTGACCCGGAGTTCCGCATCACGCGGCAGCACGGCGAATTCTTTGACATCGCGGGGCGCCGCTTCACGGCCACCTACCACCCCTCCGCCCTGCTGCGCGATCCTGCCAAGCGCCCCGAGGCCTTCATGGATCTGCGCGCTATCCGGCAGGAGATCCGCGAACGCTGCACGCACACCTACGACACGCAGAGGAGCGGCTATGGTGCTCTGTGACGTTCTCTCCGCCGACCGCGCAGAGCTGATCGCGCTCTGGACGGAGGTCTTCAGCGGCGATCCCCCGGCGTTTCCCGAGAAACTGCTGGCGCTGCTGCCGCGGCTCGGCTGCGGCTTCGCAGCCGTGGAGGCAGGAAAGGTGCTCGGCGCGGCGTACTGGATCGACGATCTCATGCTCGCGGGCGAGAAAGCCGGATACCTCTTCGGTGTGGCGGTGCTGCCGCAGGCACGTGGCCGCGGGATCGGCGCCGCACTCAGCCGTGCCTGCTTCGCCGCCGGGCAGGAACGGGGCAGCCGCTGGCTCACGATCGAGCCGGCGGAGCCCTCGCTGTTTGACTGGTATGCCGATATCGTGGGAACCGCCCCCGTTCTGTACCGACAAAAGCGCCGCGTCGCGGCGGACGCCTGCTGCCCGCTGCAGGAGATCTCCGCCTCGCGTTACTTTCTGAGGCGCGAGGAGCTGCTCGCAGGCCGGCCGCATCTCCGCTACGGAGAGGCCGCGCAGGCGCTGGAGGAGGAGAACAACCGTCTCTTTTCCGGCGGCTTCTACGAGACGGACGGCACAATCGCAACGGCCTTCCTGCACGGGGGTGAGCTGCTCTCCCGCGAGGCGCTCGGCGCGCAGCCAGAGGCGCTCCTTGCTTCCCTTGCGGCGCTGCGCGGCGCACGGGAAGCAACGCTTCTCTCCTCTGCCGATTCCGGCGCCCCCTTCCTCGCGGCAAACGCTCCCCTGCCCGCCGGAACCGTCTGGAATCTTGCTTTTGACTGATTTCTCAAACGATTAAGAAAACTGTTTTTCATTTTACATTCTTGTAACATAATATGGGTTACTTCTGAAACAACTGACGGGTATATTAATACTCGCAAGGAACAGTTTTTCATCTTTTTCATTTTGTCCTCATCCCATACAGGAAACGGAGCGGTTCTCCCCGCTCCGTTTTCTGTTTTGTTTTTTCCCGCGCTGCTCTTTCCCGGCGCGTGTTTTCCTTGCCCTTCGGCCGCGGGCGTGCTATAATGATCGGCAAGTGTTTCTTTTCCCGGCGAATGATCGCTGACTGCGCTGCGCCGCTGCTATTGCCGCGCGCAGTATCATATACTCTTGCGACGACGCTTCCTTGAAGGGGTTACTGATATGAATCTACGTGCTTTTCTCGCTATTCTGCTCTGCAAAGCGCTGCGCCTTGTCTCGCGCCTTCTGCGGCGCGGCGGCACTGCGATGCCCGGCAGCTTCGCCCTGAAGATCTGTCCGGATCTACTGCGGCGCCTCGCCTCGCAGGTCAAAACCATCGCCGTCACCGGCACCAACGGCAAGACCACCAGCGCGAGGATGATCGAGGAAGCCTTCTCCGGCGAGGGGCTCTCCTATCTCGCCAACCGCTCCGGCGCGAACCTCGCCAGCGGCATCACGACCGAGCTTGTCATGAACGCCACGCTCGGCGGCAGGATGAAGAAGGACTACGCCATCATCGAATGCGACGAGGCGGCCGCGCGCTCGGTCTTCTCCCAGCTCAGGCCCCGCGTCGTGGTGGTGACAAACCTCTTCCGCGACCAGCTCGACCGTTACGGTGAGGTCACCCACACGCTTGAAAACATTCGCACGGCTATCCAGGGCGCGCCCGACGCGCTGCTCTGCCTCAATGCCGACTGCTCCCTCACCGCCTCCCTCGCCGGCGACCTGCCGAACGAGGTGATTTGGTTCGGCGTGGAGAAGGGCGCCGTCCCCTCACGTGAAAAGCCCGAGATCTCCGACGCGACGCACTGCATCCGCTGCAAGGCGGAATATGAATACGACTACATCAGCTACGGCCATCTCGGCGGCTTCCGCTGCCCCCGCTGCGGCTATGCGCGGCACGCGGCCGACATCGCCGTGACCGAGGTCGTGGAGCAGCGCATGGACGGCAGCAGCATTGTGCTCAGCATCCGGGGCGAGAAGCAGCTGGTGGAGATCGGCCTGCCCGCCATGTACAACATTTACAACGCGGCCGGGGCCGTCGCAGGCGTCACAGCCATGGGACTGCCTGCCTCCGCCGCCATCGCCGCGCTCGGCCGCTTCCGCTGCGGCTTCGGAAGAATGGAGACCTTTGCGCTCGGCAAAAAAGGCGCGCGGATGATGCTCGTCAAGAATCCCGCCGGCTGCAACCAGGTCATCGAGTTCCTGCAGAACGTCAAGGAGCCCAGCGTGCTCGCCGCCTGCCTGAACGACCGCGCCGCCGACGGCAAGGATATCTCCTGGATCTGGGACGCAGACTATGAAAAGCTGGGGAGTATCGCGTCCAGGCTCGCGCGCGTCATCGTCTCGGGAGACCGGGCGGAGGACCTGCGCGTGCGCCTCAAATACGCCGGCATTCCGGACGAGCGCATCGAGCTGCAGCGGGACTATGCCGCGCTCGTGGACGATCTCGCGGCGGAAGAGCGTCCCATCTTCCTCATGCCGACCTATACCGCCATGCTGGAGCTGCGGCAGGCCGTGATCCACCGCGTCGGCGGCAGCGAATTTTGGGAGGGCTGAGCCATGGAACTGAAGATCTGCCATATGTATCCCGACGTGCTGAACCTCTACGGCGACCGGGGCAACATTCTCTGCATGGGTCGCCGGCTCGCCTGGCGCGGCATCGGCTGTGAGGTCACCAAGCTCCCCATCGGCTCTCAGGCCAGGCTCTCGGACTATGACCTGGTATTCATCGGCGGCGGGCAGGACTTTGAACAGCAGGTGCTGCTGGAGGATCTGCACCGCGGCAAGGATCGGGAGATCCGCGCCGCCGTTGAGGACGGCATGCCTTTCCTCACGATCTGCGGCGGCTATCAGATGCTCGGCGCGTATTACGAAACCTACGACGGGCAGCGCTGCGACTTTATCGGCGCGCTTGACCTCTACACGGTCGGCTCCCGGGAACGCATGATCGGCAATTACAAATTCGAGCTCGCCCCGGAATCCGGCGGCAGCATTGTTGTGGGCTTCGAGAACCACAGCGGCAAGACGCGGCTCGGCTCCGGCCTGCAGCCGCTCGGCACTGTGCTCGCGGGTTACGGCAACAACGGCGAGGACAAGACCGAGGGCGCGCGCTACAAGAACGTCTTCGGCACCTACAGCCACGGGCCGCTTCTGCCGAAGAATCCCGCCTTCTGTGACTTTATTCTGCTCACCGCACTGCAGCGCAAATACGGCGCGGCAGAGCTCGCGCCGCTCGACGACGCAGCGGAAATTGCGGCGCACAACGCCATGGCAGCCAGACTCTGAGCGTTCGCAGCGGGCAAAGAAAGAGAACTGCATGAAACGCATCGATCTTCACATCCACACCACAGCCTCCGACGGCACCGCCTCCCCCTCGGAGGTCGTGCATATTGCAAAGGAGGCGGGGCTCTCCGCCATCGCCGTCACCGATCACGACACCTGCTCCGGCTGCGCCGAGGCTATTGCGGCCGGGCGGCACAGCGGACTCGAGGTCATCCCGGGCATCGAGCTCAGTACACGCTACGGCGTCACCATCCACATCCTCGGCTACTGCATGCGTCCGGAGACACGGAACTTCGCCGCTGCGCTGGACTGGATCGTTCAGGAGCGCGACGAGCGCAACCGCAAAATGTGCTCGCTCATGGCCGCCGACGGCATTCACGCCGATTATGACGTGATGAAGGTCAAATACGGCGAAGTCATCGGTCGGCCGAACTTCGGTCAGATGCTCGTCGAACAGGGCTATGCCGAGAGCGTACAGGACGCTTTTAACCGCTTCATTGAAAAAGGGCAGAAGTATTACGTCTCCCGTCAGATGCTCTCCATCGAGCGTTGTGTGTCCGTCATCCGCGAGGCTGGCGGCGTGCCGGTGATCGCGCATCCCTTCCAGTACCGGATGGACGACGGCAGACTCCGCCAGCTCATCGAGCATTGCATGGACAACGGTCTGCAGGGACTTGAATGCCGCTATACCGGCTATTCGCAGGAGCAGAGCGACTATCTGCTTCAGCTTGCCGCGGAGTATCATCTCCTGCCCACGGGCGGCAGCGACTATCACGGGACGAACAAGCCCCGCATCGCCCTTGGCTTCGGCGACGGCGATCTCAACGTCCCCTACGAATATCTCGCCGCCGTGGAGGAGCTCGCCCGGCGGAACAAATTGTGAGCGCATCCTCCTCACTAACAACGCGCCGTGTCCGGATCGGACACGGCGCGTTGTTTCATACTTTCAGAGAGGATACGATCAGTTGTCGGCGCGGTTGTAGCCGTTTTTCATGTGGGTGCTTGCCTCGAGCAGCACCTTATTGAGCGTGTCGGCGCTGCGCTCCTTCGCCATTCTGCAAAGCTCCTCGTTGGCCTTCTCAAGCAGGCTCAGCTCCCCGCCGGCGGCGATCTCTGCGTCGTATGCACGGACGATCTGCCGCCCCTTGACGGCAACGGCGTCCTGATAGCGCTCGATATGCTGCGCGCAGGAGGCGTAATTGGAGTCGGCCAGCGCGCCGATGAGGCGGCTGCACCAATAGAAGTTCTCGGTAGAGGCGTCAAGCGTCACGTCGCTGAGGTACTTCGGCAGTTTCGGCACGTTCGGATACACCGGGAGCAGGGCCGAGAAGGTCGTAGAGCCGAAGCACACCCACTCCAGCCCCTTAACCGCTTCGGGGGCGTTAGGGCGGATCTGGCAGACGGTGGTGACGCCGGTGCGGTTGATGCCGATGGAGCGGTACATACCGCGCTTGCCGGAGTCGATATTCGAGTAGGGATTATAAGGTGTGCCCTGGTAGTGCGAGGAGAGCATGGTCTTCACGTCCTCGACAGCCACCTTGCGGTCGGGCACCAGGCACCATGGGATGTTGTCGCTCTCGGGCGTGAACTCTGCATTTTCGCCCTCCCATTTGTGGGAGAAGGGCGTGAGATAGCGGCCCATGTACCAGGCGCGCGGGGTGTTGTATATGTGATCCATCTCGCGGTGGGAGCCGAACACGTCGTGGGGATTGAAGCGCCCGTTCTGATTGAGATCGAGGTCGTTGTCGCGGATGAATTCGCGCAGATCCTTCGAGCAGAGATGCGCCTTCTGCTCGCCGAAGGCGTCGTCAAGATCGAAGGCGTCCATACCGAACTGGTTTGGCGCGATGACCACCACCTCGTCCGGCACGCGGCGTGCCATCCAGTGATGCCCGCCGATGGTCTCCAGCCACCAGACCTCGTTTTCGTCGTTGAAGGCGATGCCGTTGGACTCGTAGGTTCCGTACTGCTCAAGAAGTGCGCCGAGGCGCAGCACGCCCTCGCGCGCGGAGCGGATGTAGGGCAGGACGAGCACGACGATGTCCTCTTCCCCGATGCCGCCGGGGATCTCCTTGCCGCGCGGCGTTTTGGGCTTCTGCAGCTCAACCAGCGGATCCGCCGCCAGGACGCGGGCATTGGAGGTGATGGTCTCGGTCGCTGTCATGCCTACGTTCGCGGCGTTGATGCCGCTCGCGGCCCAGATGCCGTCCTTGGGATCGACGCTCGGGCAGGCAGTGTAGCGCAGCGGATTGTCGGGCAGGTCGATCTCCACATGGGAGATCACGCTTTTATACCGGCGTTTCTGATCCTTTGGCTCCACGACGATCATCTTCTTGACGTCGAAGTGGCCGTCGTCGGTGCGGGAGATCATGGTCGAACGGTCGTTCGAGGCGTTTTTGCCGACCAGAATGGTGGTGCAGGGCATGGGACATTCCTCCTTACTGCGGGCCGGTCTGCGCCGGCTCTCTCTTTTCCGACAGTATATCACATTCCGCCTCGCTTGAAAAGCGTCGGGAACGAAATGGGGCGCGAAAGGATCCGATCCTCTCTTGTACAGGCTGCACAGAATGCTGTTTATTATTTTGTACGTCCTGCTATATTGCATTGTATAGTAGCTTGTGGTACTATATTCTCAGCAAAGCAAAGGAGGATTTACGTCTTGAATGCGCAATGGAAAAAGGGCGTGCTGGAGCTGTGCGTGCTGTCGCAGCTGCGGGAGAAGGATCAGTACGGCTACGAGCTCACCGAGCGCATCTCCGGGAAGCTCGATGTTAGCGCCGGTACGCTGTACCTGGTGCTCAAGCGGCTGCGGGACAGCGGGTATCTGGAGACCTATCTGGTGGAATCCAGCTCCGGGCCGGCACGAAAATACTATCACCTGACCGAGACCGGCCGAAGAAACGCCGAGGCAGACCGCGCCGACTGGCTTGAATTTGCATCGAAAGTGGAGGAACTGCTATGAACAGAAACGAATATCTCGACCGGCTCGCTTCCCTGCTGCGGGAGTTTGACCGCGAATACCAGCAGGAGATTTTCGAGGCCGTGAACGCGCACTTTGAGGAGGGGCTGCGCGAGGGCCGTACGGAGGAGGAGATCGCCTCCGATCTCGGCGATCCCGCCGCCTTTGCCTCCGGACGCGAGGCTGTGGAGCCCGTGGAGAGCGCGGAAGAGCCGCATTTTCGCTTTGAGGAGGAGCCCCGGGAGGAGCCCATCTCCGTCATGGTAAACCGCCTCGTGCGCGGCATTCTGGGCAAAGTGAAGCAGGAGGTCGGTCAGGCGTCCTGGTCCTTCCATGTCGACAACACCCCGCTGCAGCATGTAGAGGACGGCGGCAGCGTCCGCCGTATCGAGATCAGCGGCGGCGCGTTGGATGTGGATATCGAGCCCTCTGAGGACGGGCTGCTCTCCTACGCCTATCCCGCAAACGCCTCGCCCGCGCTCAATCTGCAGCGGCGGGGAGACACGCTGGTTTTCAGCTCTGCGGAGACGCTGCGCACCCTCCAGGAACGCCTGCGCCTTGCGCTGCCGGAAAGCGTAGACGAGATTGCGATCGAGCTCTCGAGCGGAGATGTGCGCATCGAGACGCTGGCGCTTTCCGTCCTCTCGCTGCACTCCTCCTCGGGTGACGTCGATCTGGACACCGTCGCGGTGGAGGAGCTGACACACCGCAGTACTTCCGGCGATCTGCAGGGCGATAATATCCGCTTCAGTACGCTGCGCAGTGATACCACTTCAGGCGACGTGAAGCTGGACGGCAGCGTCCTTCGCTGCGCGATCCACACCGTCTCCGGCGACATGGATCTCTCCGGCGATTTCCCCACCTGCGAGCTCTCGAGCGTCTCCGGCGATGTGGAGCTCGAAGGAACGCCCGTATACTGGCGCGTCAAGACTGTGTCCGGCGAGGTGGATCTCTCGCTGCCGAACGGGGACACAACGCTGTATTTCCATTCCCGCAGCGGCGAAGCCGGCGGCGTATGGCGCAGCGGCGTGCGGATGGTGGAGGATCCTGAGGAGGCTGCGATCGTCGTGGAGACCGTCAGCGGCGATCTGAGTTTGTAGTCGCAGCACAACTGCCCTACATATGGACAGCGCCGCCCGCAATAGCGGGCGGCGCTGTCTATTCTTTCTATTCTCTTGTCAAACCCGAAACGGTCAGAGGCCGGGATGCGCGGCAAAGTAGGCGCGGGCAGCCTCCGCGTCGCGGCGGATCTGTGCGGAGAGCTCCTCAAAGCTCTCGAATTTCTGTTCCGGGCGCAGGAAGGAGAAAAACTCCAGTCTTGCCTGGCGACCATAGAGATTGCCGGAGTAGTCAAGCAGATGGCTCTCAACGCTCACACGGTTTTCTTCGCTCACCGTGGGGCGGACGCCGACATTCGTGACAGCAATGTAGCTGCTGCCGTTCTCGAGCCAGACCCGCGCGGCATAGACGCCGTGCCGCGGCACCACGACACCGTCGGGAAAGAACATGTTGATGGTTG
>DFGE01000013.1:8424-10657 GCA_002371675.1 Clostridiales bacterium UBA3758 | reverse complement strand
GTTGCTTGTCTCTAAAGAGCCAAACGCAAAAACTCCCCCGCCCTTCGGCGGGGGAGTTCGTTTTTGCTTGGGATGCTCCGAGCGGATCAGCGGGGATCGGTAGATCCCGTTTGATTACTCGTACAGCTCGACGAGCTTCATCAGATGCTCGTAGCGCTCCTTGGCGTTGGCCTCGTTGGCGCTGAAGAGTCTCTCGGCGCGATCCGGGAACTCACGGGTCAGGCGGCTGTAGCGAGCCTCGTTCATGAGGAACGCACGGTAGCCCTCGGCGGGAGCCTTGCTGTCAAGCGTGAAGTGCTTGTCGGCATTCGGATTGAAGCGGAAGAGGTTCCAGTAGCCGCAGTCGACAGCCTTGTTCATTTCCTTCTGGCAGTTGCCCATGCCGCCCTTGATGCTGTGCATCTCGCAGGGAGCGTAAGCAATGATGAGGGACGGGCCCTTGTGGGCCTCGGCTTCGACGATGGCCTTGAGGGCCTTGGCCTTGTTGGCGCCCATCGCGACCTGCGCGACGTAGACATAACCATAGGTCATGGCCATCTCGGCGAGGCTCTTGGACTTCAGCTCCTTGCCGGCCGCGGCAAACTGCGCGACCTGGCCGATGTTGGAGGCCTTGGAGGCCTGGCCGCCGGTGTTGGAGTAGACCTCGGTATTGAACACGAAGATGTTGACGTCTTCGCCGGAAGCGAGGACATGGTCAACGCCGCCGTAGCCGATGTCGTAAGCCCAGCCGTCGCCGCCGAAGATCCACATGGACTTCTTGTTCAGGTAGGACTTCTTCTCCAGGATCTCGCGGGCGAGCTTGCAGGCGTCGCAGTCGCAGCCGTCGCAGACAGCCTCTTCAAGGGCCTTGACGAGCGCCTTGGCGGGCTCCTGGTTCAGGTTGCCGTCGTCATAGGTCTCGAACCACTTCGCAGCGGCGGCCTTGACGTCGGCGTCGGTCCACTCGATGGCGACGAGCGCTTCGACCTTGGCCTTCAGATCGTCGCGGATCTTCTTCTGGCCGAGGTAGAGGCCCAGGCCGTGCTCGGCGTTGTCTTCAAAGAGGGAGTTGGCCCAGGCGGGACCCTTGCCTTCCTTGTTGACGGTGTAGGGAGAGGTAGCGGCAGGACCGCCCCAGATGGAGGAGCAGCCGGTGGCGTTGGAGATGATCATGTGATCGCCGAAGAGCTGGGTGATGATGCGGGCGTAGCTGGTCTCGGCGCAGCCGGCGCAGGAGCCGGAGAACTCGAGATAGGGCTGAGCGAACTGGCTGAACTTCACATTGTCGGCCTTGAAGAGCTCGGGCTTGGCCTCGACCTTCTCGACCGCGTAGTTGAAGACTTCCTGCTCGGGCAGCTGGCTCTCCATCGGGACCATCTGGATGGCGCCGACAGGGCACTCGCCCACGCACACGCCGCAGCCCATGCAGTCCAGCGGGGAGACGGCCATGGTGAACTTGTAGCCGGCCATGTTCTTGATGCCCTTGACGTCGGCGAGCTTGGTCTGCTCGGGAGCCGCGGCGGCCTCTTCTGCGCTCAGCACGAAGGGACGGATGGTGGCGTGCGGGCAGACGAACGCGCACTGGTTGCACTGGATGCACTTGTTGGCGTCCCACTCAGGCACGGTAACGGCGATGCCGCGCTTCTCGTAAGCGGCGGCGCCGAGTTCGAAGGTGCCGTCGGCATGAGGCACGAAAGCGGAGACGGGCAGGCTGTCGCCGTCCATCTTGTCGACCGGATCGAGGATGGTCTTGACCATCTTGACGGTCTTCTCGCGGCCATGGCGGTCGAGCGTGCTCTCGCCGTCAACAGCTTCGGCCCAGGCAGCGGGCACGTCCACCTTGGTGTAGGCGGTAGCGCCGGCGTCGATGGCCTTGTAGTTCATGTCGACGACATCCTGGCCCTTCTTGAGGTAGGAGTGCAGGGCGGCGTCCTTCATGTACTGGATGGCCTCGGCCTCGGGCATGACCTTCGCCAGGGAGAAGAAGGCGGACTGCAGAATGGTGTTGGTGCGCTTGCCCATGCCGATCTGCTTGGCCAGGTCGATGGCGTTGATCATGTAGAGCTGGATGTTGTTGTTGGCGATGTAGCGCTTGGAGGCGGCGTCGAGGTGATGCTCAAGCTCCTCAAAGTTCCACTGGCAGTTGACCAGGAACACGCCGCCGGGCTTGACGTCGCGGACGATCGGGAAGCCCTTGGTGATGTAGCTGGGCACATGACATGCGACAAAGTCAGCCTTGTTGATGTAGTACGGG
>DFGE01000013.1:0-8257 GCA_002371675.1 Clostridiales bacterium UBA3758 | reverse complement strand
ATGATCTTGATGGAGTTCTTGTTCGCGCCGACAGTGCCGTCGCCGCCGAGGCCCCAGAACTTGCACTCGATGGTGCCTTCCGCGGCGGTGGCGGGAGCCTTCTCTTCCTTGAGGGAGAGGTTGGTCACGTCGTCAACGATGCCAATGGTGAACTGGCGCTTGGGCTCAGCCTTGGTGAGCTCGTTGTAGACGGCGAACACGGAAGCGGGCGGGGTATCCTTGGAGCCGAGGCCGTAGCGGCCGCCGATCACGCGGATATCCGTTCTGCCGGCGTTGGCCAGCGCGGTGACGACGTCCAGATAGAGAGGCTCGCCCTGGGCGCCGGGTTCCTTGGTGCGGTCGAGAACAGCCAGGTTCTTGCAGGTGGCGGGGATGGCGGCGAGGAGCTTATCGGGGCAGAACGGACGGTACAGGCGGACCTTGATGAGGCCGACCTTCTCGCCGTGAGCGTTCATGTAGTCGATGACTTCCTCGGCGACGTCGCAGATGGAGCCCATGGCCACGATGACGCGGTCGGCGTCGGGAGCGCCGTAGTAGTTGAAGAGCTGGTAGTCGGTGCCGAGCTTGGCATTGATCTTGGCCATGTACTCCTCGACGATGGCGGGGACGGCGTCATAGTACTTGTTGGAGGCCTCGCGGTTCTGGAAGAAGATATCGCCGTTCTCGTGAGAGCCGCGCATGGTGGGATGCTCGGAGCTGAGGGCGCGGTCGCGGAAAGCCTGAACGGCGTCCATATCGACCATTTCCTTCAGATCGTCGTAATCCCAGACCTGGATCTTCTGGATCTCGTGGGAGGTGCGGAAACCGTCGAAGAAGTTGAGGAACGGGACGCGGCCCTTAATGGCGGACAGATGCGCCACGGGGCTGAGGTCCATGACTTCCTGGACGTTGCTTTCGGCCAGCATGGCGAAGCCGGTCTGACGGCAGGCCATAACGTCGCTGTGATCACCGAAGATGTTCAGGGTGTGGCTGGCGACGGTACGGGCGGAAACGTGGAACACGCCCGGCAGCAGCTCGCCGGCGATCTTGTACATATTGGGGATCATCAGCAGCAGGCCCTGGGATGCGGTGTAGGTGGTGGTCAGAGCACCGGCGTTCAGGGATCCATGAACGGCGCCGGCCGCACCGGACTCCGCCTGCATCTCCTGCACCTTGACGGTCGTGCCGAAGATGTTCTTGCGGCCCTGGGCCGCCCACTGGTCAACATAGTCGGCCATCGGGCTGGACGGGGTGATGGGATAGATAGCGGCAACTTCGGTAAAGGCGTAGGATACGTGGGCAGCGGCGGTATTGCCGTCCATGGTTTTGAAGTGTCTCATGTCTATAAATCATCTCCATTTATAAAGATTTGTGAGTGTTTCTCCCGACCGCATTCCGGGAGTTATTCTGAGTTTATCATTTTCCTGTCAATTTGTAAACAGACAAGGCTCACAAAAAAACGAAAAAATCAGATCGGCCAGGGTTGAAATTTGTGCCTGTTGCCGAGAAATCCCGGAATCAGCGGCTTTTGGCAAAAAGCGCTTGTACTTTTTCCCAAGTTGTACTATAATTTTATAACCTGAGCATTTTATGCCCGGGTGCAACCGGAGGCTCTTCCCCTCCGGACAAATGATGTTTTACGTGCGGAAAGGAGTTTCCGATATGGTGAATATTACCAACAGCAAGGGCAGCATCCTGATCTCCGGAGACGTGATCTCCAACCTGGCCGGAGACGCCGCCACCGGCTGCTTCGGCGTAAAAGGCATGGTGAGCCGCAGCCAGAGCAGCGGTCCCCTGCAGCTGCTGCGCAGGGAATCCATGTCCAAGGGCGTGGAGGTCGTGTACAATGACGATCAGACCGTCTCTCTCCAGCTGCACATCGGCGTGGATCAGGGCGTGAACATCTTCGCCGTGTCCCGCAGCATCATCAACGAGGTCAATTACAAGCTGTCCCAGACCGCCGGTATCCCGGTGAAGACCATCGACGTCTTCGTGGATACCATCATTGGATAACACAGACAAAGAGGTTCTTCTGCCATGAGAGATTATATCGACGCCGCAGCCTTCAAGGAGTTCATTCTCTGCGCGGATGCGGCTCTGCACGCGAATATCCAGGCCATCAACGATTTGAACGTCTTCCCCGTTCCCGACGGCGACACCGGCACCAACATGGGCCTGACCATCAACAACGCCGCCGCGGAGCTGCGCAAGCGCGACTTTGACTCCGTCGCCGCCGCGGCCGACTGTGTGGCCGGCGCGATGCTGCGCGGGGCGCGCGGCAACTCCGGCGTCATCCTGTCGCTGCTCTTCCGCGGCATCTCCCGCCGCCTCAAGGGCATTGACACCGCCGGCGCGCTGGAATTCACCGGCGCCATGAACGACGGCGTGGAGGCCGCCTACAAGGCCGTCATGAAGCCCGCCGAGGGCACCATCCTCACCGTCTCCCGTCTGGCCTCCGCCGCGGGTCTCAAGGCCGCCAAGGCCGGCGCCGACCTCGAAGGCGCGCTGGCCGCCGCCATCAAGGCCGGCGAGGACGCCCTGGAGAACACCGTCAATCAGAACCCCGTGCTCAAAAAGGCCGGCGTCATCGACGCGGGCGGCAAGGGCTACATGGTCATCCTCAACGCGATCCTCGCCTCTCTGCGCGGGGAGATCGTCTCCGGCGCCCCGATCGACCCCGCCTCCCTCGAGCAGGAGGCCTCCTGGGGCGAGGAGCAGGTGGACGTGCCGGAGCAGAACATCTTCGACACCGTCTATGTCGTGCGCAAGAGCTCTCCCGACGTCGATCTCACGCCGCTGCGCCTCTATCTCGACAGCATCGGCGACTCGCTGGTCATCAGCGACGACGACGAGATCTTCAAGGTGCATGTGCACACCGATATCCCCGGCGCCGCGCTGACCGAGAGTCAGAAATACGGCGCGCTCGATATCGCCAAGATCGAGAACATGCGCCTGCAGGCTCTGGATCTCCTCGCCGGCCGCAAGTCCAAGTCCACGGACGACCTCGAGGCCGTTGAAAAAGAGCTGGAGGACATGGAGAACGCGCCTGCCGAGCCGGAGGAAGACCCCGCCTTCTTTGCGGAGGCGGAAAAGGAATACGGCGTGGTAGCCGTCTGCGCAGGCAAGGGCATGGAGGATCTCTTCCGCGAGATCGGCGCGGACAACATCGTCACCGGCGGGCAGACCATGAACCCCTCGACCGACGATATCCTGCGCGCCGTGAACCGCACGCCGGCAAACACCGTCTTCGTCTTCCCCAACAACAAGAACATCATCATGGCGGCGGAGCAGTGCATCCCGCTGACTGAAAAGCACGTCATTGTCATGCCGACGCGCACCGTACCGCAGGGCATCTCGGCGCTGCTGAACTTCGCGCCCGACGAGAGCGAGGAATCCCTGGTCGGGGCGATGGGAGACGCCATCGGCAACGTCCACACCGCGATGGTCACCTATGCCGCGCGCGACTCGGATTATGACGGGCACGCGATTCACGCGGGCGAATACCTGGCCCTGCTCGACGGAGCGCTCATCGGCAGCTACACCAACATCCCCACGCTCTTCAAGGAGCTGAGCTGGTCCTTTGACGACTATCACCCCGAGTTCATCACGGTCTATTACGGCGAAAACGTGAAGCAGGACGAGGCCGAAGCCGCGGCCAAGACGCTGATCGACAACTTCCCTGACGCAGAGGTCAGCATCGTCAACGGCGGCCAGCCGGTCTACTACTACATGATCTCTCTGGAATAATCTTCCTTTCTATGCAAAACGGGCAGCCTGGCGGCTGCCCGTTTTGCATGTTATTGCGCCAGCTCAATATAGCCCGAAGCGCTGTTGACCGTGACCGCGCTCAGATCCATATAGAAGCCCGACCAGACCTTGGAGTCGGGATGGATGGTCGCCCAGCCGCTGAAGAAGGCGTTGGAATAGTCCTTGTAGCGGCTGTGATCCGCGCCGTAATCCGCGGCGGTGAGCGCGTGGCAGTCATAGGTCGCAGGCTTGACGGCGTGCGCGGCATAGAGCATATCGTCCGTGTGCTCGTAGACGCCCGCCTTGGTATCGACCTTCAGCGTGTCCACATAGAGGTCGAATTCCACTTCGAAGTCCACCCGGTAGCTCCCCTCAGGCTTGATATAGGGCTGGTAGGCCTCCTTGAGCACGACGCAGTAGTTCTCATAGACCTGGGCAATGACCTCCGTGCTGGTGACGGAATAGAGCGGCACCTCGCGCAGCTCAAAGTAGATACTCCAATTGTCCATGTTGATGTCGACGCGCTCGTAGCGGCGATTGTCCGGCGTTGAGGCCACGGGGATATCCGGCACCGGAGTCGCATCGGGTCCGGGCTGGACAACGTCCTGATTCTTTTTTCCGCAGGCGCCGGCGGAGAGGCAGAGCGCGAGGATCAGGAGGAGCAAAAGGATTCGTTTCATGTCGCATTCCCGCTTTCCAGGAGATATTACCGGAACAGTATACTCCTTTTCCCGCCCGCCGTCAACGCAGCGCGCGCCGGGCTTATCTGGTGGAAACTTTGACAGGGATTTTTAGACATTTTTTAATTTTCTAATTTATATTTGTTTCTGGATCAATTTTACATCCGCCGCCGCGGCGCGCGGAAGATGAGAATGGAGTAATCACGATGAAAAAAGCTCTCCTGCGTGTGTTCAGCGCCATACTCGGCCTGGTGTGTCTGGCCGTTCTGGTGCTGGGTGTGATGGACTTCGGCGGCGTCAAAACCGCCAAGGCCTATTGGGAGAAAACCGGTCAGGAGGCCGAAGAGAATTTCGAGCTGCTTGAAAACGGCATCCATATGCTCAAGCAGAACGAGACGGCCTATACAGAAGGCGTCGCCGCCTATCTGGAGGGCAAGGAGGACTACGAGGCCGGTGAGGAGAAGCTCGCCGCCGGCGCGCAGCAGCTTTCCGAGGGGCAGGCGAACTACGACGCCAATGCCCAGAAGCTGGCCGCCGCCCACCAGGCCTACGAGGAAAACGTCCAGAAGCTCGATGCAGCCAAGGCGCAGCTCGAGCAGGGCAAGCAGGATCTCGAGGCAGGCAAGGCCCGCGTCGCCGCGGGTGAAGCGGAGCTCGCCGCCCACCAGCAGGAGTATGAGGAGGGCAAGGCCAAGCTCGCGGAGGTCGCGCCCATCTACGCCGCCTTCAAGGCCGCGCAGGAGGAGTATCTCTCCCTCAAGCAGCAGTATGACGACGCCGTGGCCCGGGGCGACTTTATCACGCAGGCCGCGCTCAAGGACAAGGTCACCTGGGCGGAGCTCGCCATGAACATGAGCCTTGGCGGCTATTCCGCCGACGGCATCATCTCCGAATACGAGGCGGGCCAGGCGAAGGTCGCGCAGTATGAGGCGGGTCTGGCCGAGGTCGAGGCCGGCAAGCAGCAGATCGCGGCAGGCGAGCAAAAGATCGCCGAGAGCGAGCAGCAGATCGCCGAGGCCGAGCAGAAGCTCGCCGAGGCCAAGAAGCTGCTGGATGAGAACGATCAGAAGCTGGCAGACGGCAAGAGCACGCTCGACGCCGGCTATGCCGACTATGCCGCCGGGCAGGCGGCTCTCGCCGAGGGCGCAGAGAAGCTCGCCAACGGTCTCACCCAGCTCAGCGATTACGAGGACGGGCAGAAGCAGGTTGCGGACGGCCTCGCCCGTGTCCTCGCGACCGATACCTATTATGCCGCCGACGGCAGCCCGCTGGTGACCAGGATCTCCGAGCGTCTTCCGGAGGACTTCACCTATTGGATGCTGGACGAGGAGAACCACTATGTCTTCCTCAACGACAACCGCTTCCTCGACCTTGACAAGGCACTTGAGGTGGTCGGCGCGGGCCGCGATTTTCTGGCTGATACCAGCGTCGTTGTGACCAACGAGCTCACCGGCCGCGCTATTGCGGTGATCGCCGCGCTCGTCGCCTCCGTGCTCGGCCTCGTCGCCGCGGTGCTCGGGCTGATCCCCAGGCGCGGCGGAGCGCTGGTCTTCTCTGTTCTCGCGCTGCTCGGCGGCGCGGCAACAGCCGTGCTCAGCAGATCCGGCGGCTTCCCGATGTCCACGATCGCCGGCGCCGGCCCGACCGTCTCCGCCGCGGTTCTGGGGATCGCCATTGCGGTCGCCTCCCTGCTGACCGGGCTCTTCGCCCTGCTCTTCAAGGCAGCTCCCAAAGCTGCCGCAGACACCGCGGCCGCAGAATAATCCTCCCCCGCATAGTTCGGCAAAAGCCGGATCCCCGCGACAACGTGAGGATCCGGCCTTTGATTACGTTAATTCCGGCTGTTTCCTGCGTTTTGCCGCAGATCCCGTATAAGCGGCTTGAGCGGGGGAAATAACTATGATACAATAGCGACGAAATGTTCCCGGGCTGCTTCTCCCGGGGAAAGAGCAGGTGTTCTATTTGAAAAAGCGTGTGGTATCCGCCGTGGTGCTCCTGGCTGTCACCGGCGTGTGCGTCTTTGCCTCGGAGATAACCCGGATCCTGTATTTCGCGGCTGCCGGCCTTCTCTGCGCCTATGAGCTGAGCCGGAATCTGGAAAAGCTCGAGGTCTATTGCTGCGCCTGGGTCATGTATGTCTATATCTGCGCACAGGCCATCCTCGCGATCTTCCATCTCGGGCCGATCGCCTATCTCGCCTGTCTCGGCGGAGGTGTATATCTCGCGCTGTTTTCCGGCATCCTACATAAGAAGGTGAGCGGCAGCGGCGCTCTCTACACACTGGCCGGGCTCTGCTATCCCTGCTTTCTCTTCGGGCTGCTGATGAGCATCAGCACCGGGGAGATCTGGCTGCAGACGCTCGCCTTCGGCTGCCTGGGCACCTGGACCTGCGACACCTTTGCCCTTCTCGGCGGCCTGCGCTTCGGCAAGCACAGGCTCGCGCCGCTGGTCAGCCCCAAGAAGTCCGTAGAGGGCGCCGTCTGCGGCGCGCTCTCCTCGCTCGTCGTGGGTCTGATCCTCTACCTGCTCCCCATCTTCAACAACATCTCCCTTCCCGTCTGTCTGATCACCGCCTTTGTATCCTCCAGCATGGGGCAGGTCGGCGACCTGGCCGAGAGCCTGATCAAGCGCATGATCGGCGTGAAGGATTTCTCCAATCTGATCCCCGGGCACGGCGGCATGTTCGACCGTGCGGACAGTCTGCTTTTCGCCATTCCCACCGCCTACATCTGCCTGCATATCGCCGGGATCGGCGTCTGAGGAGGCCTCTTCATGGAACACAAGCGTCTGCTGCTGATCATAAACCCCGTATCCGGGAAAAAGGCGATCCTGCGCTATCTGCCGCAGGTCATCCGCACTTTTATGGACGCGGGCTGCCTCGTCACCACGATGGTCACCGCCCGTAAAGGCGAGGCAACGGAGTTTGCAGCGCGCTATGCACGCGAATATGATCAGCTGGTTTGCTGCGGCGGGGACGGGACGCTCAACGAGGTGCTCAGCGGTCTGGTCGCCGAGGATATCCACATTCCGGTCGGCTACATTCCCTGCGGCAGCACCAACGATTTCGCCGTATCACGCGGCCTCTCGTCCGATATCCTCAGCGCCGCCGAAGCTGCCGCCTCCGGGCAGCTCAAGCGCTATGACGTCGGCCGCTTCGGTGACTTCTGCTTCTCCTATGTCGCCGCCTTCGGCGCCTTCTCCTGGCTGAGCTACACGACGGATCAGAACATGAAAAACGTGCTTGGACACACCGCTTATCTGCTCGACGCAGTCAAGGATCTCTCGAAGGTCAAGCCCTGGCATCTCAAGCTCTCCGCCGACGGCAGCGTTATCGAGGGGGATTTTCTCTTCGGCGCGATCTGCAATTCCACCTCCATAGCCGGCACGCTCGCGCTTCCCGCCGAGCAGGTGGACACCTGCGACGGGGTCTTCGAGGTGCTCCTCATCCGCGAGCCCAAAACGCTTCCCGATCTGGAGGAGACCATCCGCGGCTTGCTTTCCCAGAATTACGACGTACCGAACCTGGAATTCTTCCACGCCAGTCGCATCCACATTGAGGCGCCCGCCGACCTGGAGTGGACGGTGGACGGCGAATTTGCCGACTGCCATGAGCAGATCGACGCGGAGCCGCTGCCCGGCTTTCTCGAGCTGAGATCCTGATACTAACACCTAATAAAAACCTTTGATTCTTTCCGGCCAGAATTGTACCATACTGCGTTGGCGGCCTTGACCATATATCTCCATTATGCTCTGCGGTCGCCGCCTCGTCTGGCGCAATTCTGTCTCGGAAATCTTTCTAAAGCTTTTTATCAGGTATTAGTATAACAATCAAAACCACGCGTAAAACGCGT
>DFGE01000026.1:20580-68970 GCA_002371675.1 Clostridiales bacterium UBA3758 | reverse complement strand
CTGCTGACGGCGCTCGCCAATCTCCGGGCGACAGACCGCCTCGCGGACGAGCTGCTCGAAAGCATCGTGCGGATCGAGAGCGCCGCGGCAAACGCAGAGAGCGCGCGGGCGCTGGGCGATCTGGAGGCGGCTTACGCGCGCTGGACACGGGAGGAGCGGCGCTGCGGCATGGCCTTCCAGCAGCCGCAGCTCGACGGGATCAACGAGGCCTTCGTCTCCCTGTTCGAGGCGCTCTCCGCCGGAGAGGATGCAGCGGCGGCCTGCCGCCTGCTGCGCATCCGGCTGGAGACGCTTCGGCGGCTGGAGCATCCGCTGCCGGAGTCGCTTTTTTAGCTCTTCTCGGTCAGGAGCTTGGAGAGCTCCTCCATAAAGGTGTTGATATCCTTGAAGCTGCGGTAGACGGAGGCAAAGCGCACGTAGGCCACCTCGTCGATATCCTTGAGGCGGGACATGACCATTTCGCCGATCTGCACGGTGTTGACCTCGCGCTCGAGCCCGCTCTGGAGTTCCTGCTCGATGTCGTCCGCAATGCCCTCCAGCGTCTGCAGCGGGACGGGCCGCTTTTCACAGGCGCGCACCATGCCGTTGATGAGCTTCACCTTGTCGAAGGACTGGCGGCTCCCGTCGCGCTTGACGACGACGAGGGGCAGCCGCTCCACGATCTCATAGGTCGTGAAGCGCTTCTGGCAGGCCAGGCACTCTCTTCTGCGGCGGATGGTCGCTCCCTCCTCCGCCGGACGGGAATCAATAACTTTACTCTCGGAATAAGCACAAAACGGGCATTTCATACGCTCTCGCTCTCCTACTCTATTTCTCTCTGTTTCTCTTTATCCAAGCCAGCCTCCGGGCTGGTGTTTTTTTATTAGTACTATACGATAATGATTATATGATGGCGAAAAGCCAAAAAGCTTTTCGCCGCGCGGCTTTGCCGCGCAGCCAAACAGTATTCCTGATTGACCATGTAATATTATCGTTTATAGCCGGTCTTCCGATCGACCAGCGTGAGCGGCTCCTCACCGCTGAGGAAGCGCGCGAGGTTCTCCGCCGCGATGTCCACAATCCGGACGAGGATCTCGGGCAGATGGAGGTAGCCCGCGACATGCGGGGTGATCATGAGGTTTTCAAGCTGCCAGAGCGGACTGTCGCCCGGGAGGGGCTCAAGCTCCGTCACGTCGCAGGCGGCACAGCCGATGACGCCGTTCTGCAGCACGTCCAGCAGCACTTCTTTGGCGACGGCAGCGCCGCGCCCGCAGTTGACGAACAGCGCGTCCCTCTTCATGAGGGCAAAGCGCTCGGCCGTGTAGTAATGGAAGGTCTCGCGGTTGCCGGGCAGGAAGGACACCAGCACGTCCGCCTCCGGGAGAACGCGCTCGATCTCGCTTGTCAGGCAGAGCTCGTCCACGCCCTCGGGGCAGTCCCCCGCGCGGCGCTTGACGCCGATCACTTTTTTTGCCCCGAGCGCCTTGACCAGACGCGCGTAGCTCAGGCCGATGTTGCCGAGACCGACCACGACAACGCAGCAGTCCGTCAGCGAGCGGACGGTGCCGCGGTCACGCCAGGCGTTCTGCCGCTGCTCGTCCCGGTAGAGATGGAGCTTCTTGAGCATCATGAGCGTGAGCGCCAGGGCGTGCTCCGAGACTGCCTTGCCGTAAGCGCCGGTGGCATTGGCAAGCCAGGTCTTGTCCGAAAGGACGCCCGGCACGATATAGGGATCCGCTCCCGCAGAGAAGAGCTGCAGCAGCCCCAGCTTCTCAGAGGCGCAGATCAGCGCGGGGTCGACCGGACCGATGATCACGTCCGCCGAAGCGACGAGTTCCTTTGTCAATTCTTTGGGATCGAGATACGAGATCGCGCAGCCAGCGCCCGCTTTCTCGAGGATCGCCTTATGCGTATCGTTTACGGGAAGCGTGACAAGAACGGTTTTCATATGCTGTCCCCTCTTCTGTGTTATGTAACCTTATTTTAGATGATTCCATCCGTAAAATCAACGCCTAATTGCGTTTTTTCTTTCAGTTTTTTATTATTTTTCTCCGCCCGCAGAAAAGGCCGGAATCGCCCGCTGCGAACGGCTTGTCTCTCCGAGGCGGTTTTTGAGGCGCAAATCGGCGCATTTTTGCTGCTAATTCAAATTTTTTATCCACTTTGCCCGCAGCAGGACGGGATAGACAATTCTGCATGCTCCGCGCAGGGGGCTTTTTGTGAATTATTGACATTCCGGACGGAAAAAGGTATAATTCCAAGCTGTGGGCAACCCACAAATCCATATTGACGGCGGCTCTGCCGCCGAATAAGACAAGGAGGACAACAGAATGAAAAAGTTCCTGGCATTGCTTCTGGCTCTGGCCATGGTTTTCGCTCTCGCCGCCTGCGGACAGCAGGCCGCCCCTGCGGAAGCTCCTGCTGAAGAGCAGCCCGCCGCGGAAGCTCCTGCTGCGGAAGAGCCCGCTGCGGAGGAACCCGCTGAGAAGACCGCGGAGGATTACTCCGGTACCCTCACCGTCTACTCCCCCCATGACTCCGACCCTCTGAACGCCGGTGTCGCCGCCTTTGAGGCCGCGTATCCCAACGTCCATGTCGAGGTCATTGCCGACGGCACCTCCAACCTGGTCAACAAGATCAGCGCCGAGTCTGCCAACCCCATCGCCGACGTGCTCTGGGGCGGCGGCGCCGACACGCTGGCCGCTTACAAGGACTGCTTCCAGCCCTACAAGCCCAGCTGCATCGACCTGATCGATCCCAGCCTGGTGGACGCCGAGTACTACTGGATCGGCGAGTCCCCGCTGCCGATGGTCTTCATCGCCAACACCGATAAGATCCCCGAGGAAGACATTCCTCAGTCCTGGGCCGACCTCGCCAACTACGACGCTGAGAAGTACGGCAAGATCGCCATCGCCGACCCGACCTCTTCCGGCTCCGCCTTCACGCAGCTGTGCACGATGATCTTCCTGTTCGGCGATGAGTCCGACGACTACGCCGCCGGCTGGGACTTTGTGAAGTCCATCATCGGCAAGCTCGAGGTCAAGAACTCCTCTTCCCTGGCCCACAAGGACATCGACGCCGGTGAGAACGCCGTCGGCATCACCCTTGAGAAGGCCGCCATCAAGTACGACAAGGAAAACATCAAGGTCATCTACCCCGCTGACGGTACTTCCGCTGTTCCCGACGGTGTCGCCATCGTCAAGAACTGCCCGAATCCTGAGCTGGCCGAGCTGTTTGTCGAGTTCGTGCTGGGTTACGACTGCCAGGTCGCCCAGAACAGCGACTGGGGCCGCCGTCCCATCCGCTCCGACGTCACCCCCGTGGGCCTCTGCCCCCTCGGCGACATCACCCTCATGAACTACAACTTCGACTATGCCGCCAACAACGCTCCCGAGATCAAGGAGATGTGGCAGGATATCCTCGTCGGATAAGTTCATTTCCCCGCATTTTCGGCAGGGGGGATCCCCGGATTCCCCCTGCCTTTTCAGATGCAGCGCTGCCCCTTCCCCGCTGCGGCGGGCTCTCCCGATCGCATTGAAGGCTGAAACAAGCCGGCGGCGCGCCGGTTTCTTTGAGCTTTTAATTACAAAAACGCGGAGGGATTTTTATGAGCAATGAAGTAATCATCAAGGATGCGGTCAAGAAGTACGGGGACTTTATCGCCCTCAAGGGCGTCTCCCTGGACATCAGGGAGGGCGAGTTCTTCACCCTTCTCGGCCCGTCCGGCTGCGGCAAGACCACGCTGCTGCGCATGATCGCGGGCTTTAACTCCATCGAGGGCGGCGAGTTCTACTTTGGGGACAAGCTCATCAACGCCGTGCCCGCCCATAAGCGCGACATCGGCATGGTCTTCCAGAACTACGCGATCTTCCCGCATCTGACCGTGGAGGAAAACGTGGCCTACGGCCTCAAGGCGCGCAAGGTTCCCAAGGCGGAGATCGCCCCGCGTGTAAAGGAAGCGCTGGAGCTCGTGCAGATCGCGCACCTGGCCAAGCGCAAGCCCAATGAGCTCTCCGGCGGCCAGCAGCAGCGCGTCGCCCTGGCGCGCGCCTTCGTCATTGAGCCAAGCGTGCTGCTCATGGACGAGCCGCTTTCCAACCTCGACGCGAAGCTGCGCGTGCAGATGCGTACCGTCATCAAGAAGCTGCAGCGCAAGCTCGGCATCACCACGATCTACGTCACGCACGACCAGGAGGAGGCGCTCGCCATCTCCGACCGCATCGCCGTCATGAAAGATGGCGTCATCATGCAGATCGGCTCGCCGACGGAGATCTACGCCAAGCCCCAGAATCCCTTCGTGGCCGGCTTTATCGGCGTGAGCAACTTCCTCGACTGCACCGTAAAGAAGGACGGCGTGGTGGATATCGACGGGCAGCTGGAGATCCGGCCTCCCCTCGCGAAAGCCTATGAGGGGCCGGCAAAGCTCTCCGCCCGTCCCGAGCAGCTCTTCTTCTCCGAGAGCGGCCTGCCCGGCGAGATCATGTTCTCCACCTTCCTGGGCGACTTCATTGAGTACGAGGTGCGCCTCGCCGACGGTCAGAACCTGATCGTCAACGAGTACACCAAGGACACCAGCGAGGTCCATGCCGACGGTGAAAAGGTCTTCCTCAACTTCGACCCGAACCGCATCAGCATCTATGAGGCGGAATCCGAGGAGGTCATCACATGCTGAAACGGAAAAACACCACGATCCCCCTCTACATGGACCCCTGGTTCTGGGTCAAGCTGATCGTGTTCGTGATTTTCGCTCTGTTTCTCGTGTGGCCTTTCTCCTCGATCATCACGAACGCCTTCAAGAGCACCAAGGTAGACGGGTTCACGCTGGCGAACTTCCAGCGTTTCTTCACCAAGAAATATTACTTCGGCGCGCTCTGGAACAGCATCGGCATCTCCCTCGTCCCGACGCTCTTCTCCGTCGTCCTCGGCGTACCGATGGCCTATCTCATGACGCGCTACAACGTCTGGGGCAAAAAGCTCTGGCACGTGCTGGCGATCCTGTCCCTGATGAGCCCCCCGTTCCTGGGCGCCTACGCCTGGATCATGCTCTTCGGCCGCTCGGGCTCCGTCACCACTTTCCTTGCCAACTTCGGCATCACGATCCCGACCATCTACGGCTTCGGCGGCATCAGCACCGTGCTCGCCCTGAAGCTCTACCCCTACATCTACATGTATACCTCCGGCGCCATGGAGAGTATTGACTCCTCGCTGGAGGAATGCGCGGAAAACCTCGGCAGCGGCAAGTTCCGCCGCCTCATGACCGTCACGCTCCCCGTGGTCACACCCTCCATCACCGCGGGCGCGCTGGTGGTGTTCATGAGCGCACTGGCCGACTTCGGCACGCCGATGCTGCTGGGCGGGCAGGAGTTCCGCACGCTGCCGGTGCTGATCTATAACGAGTACCTCAGCGAGACCGGCGGCAACGGCAACCTCGCCTCCGCCATCTCCATCATCATCGTCATCATCACCCTCGCGATGCTGGCCGTCCAGAAGGGCTACGTCAGCCGCCGCAACTACATCATGAGCGCCCTGCGTCCGCCGAAGGAGATCGAGGTGCACGGCTTCAAGCGCTTCCTCGTGACGCTGCCCGTGTTCCTGATCAGCTTCATCTCCTTCCTGCCGCAGATCGTCGTCTGCGCCAGCTCCTTCCAGCACACCAACTACTCCAACTTCATCGGCGGCTTCACCTTCGAGAACTACCAGAACCTCGGCACGCGTCTCTGGTCCAGCCTGCGCAACACCTTCTCCTACTCACTGATCGCCATGGTCTTCATCGTGGTCATCGGCATCCTGATGTCCTACGCGATCGTGCGCAAGAAGGGCAAGACCGGCGGGCTGCTGGATATGCTGCTGATGGCGCCCTACGTCATCCCCGGCTCGGTGCTCGGCCTGTGCTACATCGTCACCTTCAACGTCAAGCCTCTGATCCTCACCGGCACCGGCGCGATCATCATCATCTCCTACATCATCCGCAAGCTGCCCTACACCGTGCGTTCCTCCTCGGCCTTCCTGCAGCAGATGGACCCGAGCGTGGAGGAGGCCTCCATCAACCTCGGCGTCGCCCCCATGAAGACCTTCTGGAAGGTCACGGCGCGGCTGATGCTGCCGGGCGTCTTCTCCGGCGCGATCCTCTCCTGGGTCACCTGTATCAACGAGCTGAGCTGCTCGATCATGCTCTCCTCCGGCCGCAACAACACGCTGACCATCGAGGCCTACACCAACATCGTGCGCAACTCCGTCGGCTCGGGCGCTGCGCTCTCCGCCATCCTGACCGTCACCAGCGCGGTGATCCTCATCATCGCCCTGCGCGTGACCAAGGGCAAGATCCGGGTATAACAGCATGATCAAGAACATCCTTTTTGACATGGGCAACGTGGTCATCCGCTTCGACCGCGGCCTCATCATGGATCACGCGGGCGTCACAGACCCGGCCGACCGTGCGCTGCTGCTGCGCGAGGTCTTCCTCTCTCTCGAGTGGGCGCGGATGGACCGCGGCACCGTCACGGACGAGGAGGCGGTGGAGATCGTCTGCCGGCGCATTCCGGAGCGGCTGCATGACGCCGCGCGGAAGATCATCACCTTCTGGGATCGCCCGATCGTCGAGATCCCCGGGGTCTACGAGCTCATAGAGGAGCTCAAAGAGAACGGATACAGGATCTACCTGCTCTCCAACGCCAGCACCCGCCAGCCCGAGTACTGGCAGCGTGTCCCCGCCGCAAAATTCTTCGACGGCACGCTCGTCTCCGCCTTCCACAAGCTCATCAAGCCCATGCCGGAGATCTACGAGCTGATGCTGAAGACCTTCTCGCTCAAGGCGGAGGAGTGCTTCTTTATCGACGACAGCGCCTACAACGTTGATGCAGCCTCTCTCTGCGGCATCCAGGGCGCCGTGTTCTTCGAGGACATGACGCGGCTGCGCGGCGAGCTGCGCGCTGCGGGCGTCTGGGTCAAGGCATAACCTCCATCGAAAGGGGCTTTCCCGCTCTCGGGAAGGCCCCTTTTCGGAAAAAAAGGGCACACAGGAGAAGTCAGCGCGGCGATCCGCGAAACGGAGAGCCGGCGGAATGACGGGAGGCCTACATGACAAATTACAAGCTCACGCTCTGCTACGACGGCAGCCGCTACCGCGGCTGGCAGCGCCAGGGCAACTGTGAAAACAGCATCCAGGCGCTCGTGGAGCGCGCGCTCTCGCGGCTGCTGGAGCAGGAAATCGAGGTCTCTGGCAGCGGACGTACCGACGCCGGGGTACACGCGCGCAGGCAGGTCTGCTCCTTCCGCGCCGAAACCCCGCTCACGCCGGAGGAGCTGCTTGCGCGGCTGCGCGCCGTGCTGCCCGAGGATGTGGGCGCGCTCGCGCTCGAGGAGGCGCCGCCGCGCTTTCACGCCCGCCTGAGCTGCACGGAGAAGACCTACGTCTACCGCATCTGGAACTCTCCCCTGCCGGACGTGTTCGAGCGAAAATACCGCCTCGCCCTGCCCGAACAGCTGGACGAGGCCGCCATGCGCCGCGCCGCAGATCTTCTCTGCGGGGAGCATGACTTCGCCGCCTTCTGCTCGCTCAAGCACCCGAAGAAGTCCACCGTGCGCGAGCTGCGGCGCATCGGGATCACGCGCGAGGGAGACGAGCTGCGCCTCTCTTTCACCGGCGACGGCTTCCTCTACAACATGGTGCGCATCCTGACCGGGACGCTGCTCCAGGTCGGCATGGGACAGCGCAGTGCGGACGACATGAGCGAAATCCTCGCCTCCCGCTCGCGCGAGAACGCAGGACCTACCGCGCCTGCCAAAGGGCTCATCCTCTGGGAGCTGCGCTATGACGGCAGAGCCAACTGAGCCGCGTTTTTTGGGCAAAATCCGACCCGGCGGCCGATGTTTCTATTGACATCAATATCGAATACTGATAAGATAAAGCAGTCTCAATTGGATAGCGTCTATCCGAAGCAAGATCGCGACCGCCGCTTTTTCCGAAGCGGTCCATGGCCAGACGGACAGCCAGGTCGAATGCCGAATTCCGCAGGTGCGGCGGCAACTTCTGTTGCCTTATTGATTGCGTTAAGAGCGCAAGTTTTATAAGTTGGTTACTATAAACCGGTGCTGAGAAGCATACAACTTGTGAAATGGTCAATAAGAGTAGTAAAAGTGTTTTGCTTTATAGACTCTAAACCCATTAAGATCCGCGTTCAGTCCCCTCTCCCGGGGTTCTGCGCGCACTCTGATCGCTGCAAGACGGACGTATGCTGTTTCGGCATACGTCTTTTTTGTTGGAGGAAAGCGGCATGAAAAAGATCGTGGAGCTCAAGAACGTCACCAAGGCTTTTGACGGCGAAGTAGTGCTCGACCATATCGATCTCGATATCTATGACAATGAGTTTCTCACCCTGCTCGGCCCCTCGGGCTGCGGCAAGACCACGACGCTGCGCATCATCGGCGGCTTTGAGACCGCGGACGAGGGCGACGTGATCTTCATGGGCGAGCGTATCAACGATATGCCCCCGCACAAGCGCAACGTCAACACCGTCTTCCAGCGCTACGCGCTCTTCCCCCACCTGAACGTGTTTGAAAACGTGGCCTTCTCGCTGCGTGAGAAAAAGGTGCCCAAGGCCGAGATCAACGAGCGGGTCACGGAGATGCTGCATCTCGTTGCGCTCTCCGGTTTTGAAAAGCGCAGCGTCGCCTCGCTCTCCGGCGGCCAGCAGCAGCGCGTGGCTATCGCCCGCGCCCTCGTCAACCACCCCAAGCTCCTGCTGCTCGACGAGCCGCTCGCCGCGCTCGACCTGAAGCTCCGCAAGGACATGCAGAAGGAGCTCAAGAACATCCAGAAGGCCACCGGCATCACCTTCATCTTCGTCACGCATGACCAGGAGGAGGCGCTGTCGATGTCCGATACCGTGGTCGTCATGTCCGAGGGCCGCATCCAGCAGATCGGCACGCCGATCGACATCTACAACGAGCCGACCAACGCCTTCGTGGCGGACTTCATCGGCGAGAGCAATATCCTCGACGGCGTGATGCTCGCCGACTACAAGGTGCGCTTCGCCGGACACATCTTCAACTGCGTGGACGCGGGCTTTGAGCCCAAGGAGCCCGTGGACGTGGTCGTGAGACCCGAGGACGTGGACATCGTCCCCGAGGAAAAGGGCATGCTCAAGGGCGTCGTCACGGCGGTCACCTTCCTCGGCGTGCACTATGAGATCATCGTGGACATCGGCGGCTTCAAGTGGATGATCCAGACGACGGACTTCGTGGATGTTAACGAGCACATCGGCCTTTCCATCGACCCCGACGCCATCCATATCATGAAGAAGTCCAAGTACTCCGGCATGTTCGGCGACTACTCCTCCTTCTCCGACGAGATGGACGAGATCGGCGAGATCGACGGGGAGGAGCTGGCCGAGGCAGAAAGCGAGACGGCGGAATGAAGAAAACGAATTCTGTCAAGGGGCAGCGCTCGCTGATCCAGCGCATCGCCCTCGCGCCGTATTCGGTGTGGGCGCTGCTGTTCATCGTGGTGCCGCTGATCTTCATCGCCTATTACGCTTTCACCGATCTGGATTATCATTTCACGACAGAGAACATCACCCGCTTCTTCACCACCACCTCCCTGGTGGCCGACGGTGAGGGCACGCGCGAGGTGCGCACCTATGTGCTGATCTTCCTGCGCTCGCTCAAGCTCGCCGTCATCTCCACGGCGATCTGCCTGCTGATGGCCTATCCCTTCGCCTTCCTGCTCACCAAGGCCAAGCCCCGCACGCAGAGCATACTCATCACGCTCATTATGATCCCCATGTGGATGAACTTCCTGATCCGCACCTATGCCTGGATGACGATCCTGCAGGACACCGGCATCCTCAACGGCCTGCTCGGCATGCTGCATCTCGGCAAGGTTCACATCATCGGAACCGAGAGCGCGGTCGTGATCGGCATGGTGTACGACTATCTGCCCTATATGATCCTCCCGCTCTACTCCATCATGGCCAAGATGGACGAGAGGCTGATCGAGGCCGCCTACGACCTCGGCTGCAACGGAGCGGGCGTGTTCCGCCGCGTGATCTGGCCCCTGAGCCTGCCCGGCGTGCTCTCCGGGATCGAGATGGTGCTGATCCCCTCGATCTCCACCTTCTACATCTCCCAGAAGCTCGGCAACGGCAAGTTCTACCTGATCGGCGACGCCATCGAGGGCCAATACGTCGCCAACAACCTGCATTTCGCCGCCGCCATCGCCTTTGTGCTGATGATCGTGCTTCTGATCGGCATGGCGTTTCTCCAGCGCGCCGCCAACAAGCGGGTCGCCGCCTGAGAGGAGGGGAAGAAAAATGAAACCGATCGCCAAGTTTTATACCGCGCTGCTGATGATCTTCCTCTTCGCGCCGATCGCCATCCTGCTGGTCTTCTCCTTCAACGAGGCCAAGAGCCTCTCGGTGTTCTCCGGCTTCTCGCTGCACTGGTATCAGGAGCTGCTGCGCGACAGCGAGACCATCGACGCCGTGAAGAACACGCTGATCCTCGCCGTGAGCGCCTCTCTGATCTCCACCGTGATGGGAACCGCCGCCGCCGTCGGGATCTACAGGCTGCGCAACCGCTATCTGCGCTCCACGCTCGAGACCGTGACCAACATCCCGATGATCAACCCCGATATCATCACCGGCATTTCGCTGATGCTGATGTTCGTGTTCGTCGGGCGGCTCTTCGGCGCGCATACGAGCCTCAACTTCGGCACGATGCTCATCTCCCACGTGACCTTCTGCCTGCCCTATGTGATCCTGCAGGTGCTGCCCAAGCTGCAGCAGATGGATCAGGCTCTGCCGGAGGCCGCCATGGACCTCGGCTGCACGCCGCTCAAGGCCTTCATCAAGGTCGAGATCCCGGAGATCGCGCCGGGCATCCTCACCGGCCTCATCATGGCCTTCACCCTCTCGCTGGACGACTTTGTCATCAGCTACTTTACCAGCGGCACCACCTTCCAGACCCTGCCCATCCGCATCTACAACATGACGAAAAAGACCGTGACGCCGAAGATGTACGCTCTGGCGACGCTGATCTTCTTTGTAATCCTCGCGCTTTTGATCATCACCAACCTCATGGGCGCCAACAACGCCCAGAACGTGCAGGATTCCAAACGCCCCAAGGCGCGCAAGGGAAGCCTGCCCGCCGCGTAATACATCTTCAAGGAGGACAAACATGAAAAGATTTCTCTCTCTGCTGCTCGCAGCGCTGATGCTGCTCTCCCTCGCCGCGCTCTCCGGCTGCGGCTCCTCTTCCGACACGCTGACGCTCAACGTCTACAACTGGGGCGAATACATCTCCGACGGCTCCGAAGGCTCTCTCGACACCGTCAAGGCCTTCGAGGAATGGTACCAGCAGGAGTACGGCCAGAAGGTCAAGGTCAACTACTCCACCTTCGCCAGCAACGAGGATATGTACGCCAAGATCTCCAGCGGCGCCGTCAGCTACGACGTGATCATCCCCTCCGACTACATGATCGCGCGCATGGCGAGTGAAAATATGCTCCTGCCTCTGGATTTTGACAACATCCCCAACTACCAGTACATCGACGAGAGCTTCCGCGGCCTCTATTACGACCCGGACAATCTCTACTCCGTCCCCTACACCTACGGCATCGTGGGCGTTATCTACAACGCCAATGTCGTTGACGAGGCCGACGCGCAGGGCTGGGAGCTGATGTGGAACGACAAATACGCCGGAAACATCCTGCAGTTCAACAACTCCCGCGACGCCTTCGGCACCGCCATGTACAAGCTCGGCCTCGACGTGAACAGCACCGATAAGGCCGTCTGGGATCAGGCGCTCGCCGAGCTGCAGACGCAGGCTCCGCTCGTCAAGAGCTACGTGATGGATGAGATCTACAACATGATGGAGAGCGGCGAGGCCGCTGTCGGCGCCTACTACGCGGGCGACTACTTCACTATGCTCGACGCCCAGGCCGAGGATGTAGACCTGCAGTTCTACTACCCCGAGCGCACCAACTACTATGTGGACGCGATGTGCATCCCCTCCAGCTGCCAGAACAAGGAGCTGGCCGAGAGCTTCATCAACTTCATGCTCTCCTCCGAGCCCGCCGTCGCCAACGCGGTGTATACCTACTACGCCTCCCCCAACTCCCTTGTGTACAACGACGAGGGCTATCTGGCGGAGCTCGGCGAGGAGACCGTTGCCATCCTCTATCCGGGCATTGAGAACTTCCGCGAGCTCTACAACACTTCCGCCTACCGCAACCTCGACCCTGACACCCTCAGCTACATCAACTCCCTCTGGGAGACGCTGAAGATCGGCTGATCGAAGTTATAGATCCATGAAAATGGGTCTGTAGCAAAACAAGGATGAACGCGTAACTGTACACCTGAGTTCGTAGGGGCGGCGGCTTTGCCCCGCCCGGTGACGCAACCGTATACACATAAAAATGTTCGGCGAATTCGCAGATTGTACGAATACGCCGAACATTTTTTGCTATTAATATGCTTGATGCTGCCGGGAGGGCACAAGGCCCTCCCCTACGATGCGGCCAGGGTTTTCACATTTTGCAGCTGTCCCATTTTTCGGCATACCAAAGCGGGCGGTCAAAAGACCGCCCGCTTCAGTCTGTAGACAAACCTGTGCGGCAAAGCTTGGACTCGCATGGGGGGATTGTGAAGGGGGGAGGGTATGCCCCCCTTCACGTTCAATCCATGCCAAAATGGGAATTTTTCTGAAGTTCCCATTTTGGCGCTTCAAGCTGTCGACACTTTGTCGACAGCTTGAAGCGGGCGGTCAAAAGACCGCCCGCTTTTGGGAACGCCGTTACGCCGTCGGCGCTTTATATTTTTTCTCGCGCGGGAGGCCGATCAGAAGCAGCACGAGGGCAAAGCCCGCTGCGGCGAGCGCGGAGTAGCTGCTGCCGCGGCCCAGCCGCTCGCAAAGTACCTCCGCTGCAGCGGCGAGCGCCATGCACAGGAACGCGGGCAGGAACAGCCAGAGGCGCCTCTTCGTCTTTTCAAAGGCCGCCGGGATCGTCGCCAGACCGAAGACGGCGGCAATCAGCATCAGCAGCGCCGTGAGGCTGCGCCCATGGTACTGCTCTCTGGCCTCGTCCAGCAAGCTCTCCCCTGCCGCCATGGCGGCCGGCAGCAGCTCCTCGCCCTCGCTGACGCGCAGCTTCACGCTGTCCCAGCCGAGGAGCATGAGGCGCAGGCTGTTCTTCTGATCCTGCAGCTCCTGCAGCGCCTTGGCGTTGGCGTCGAGCCTGCGCAGCACGGCGGCGCCGGATTCCAGCGCGGCCTTTTCGCCCTCGAGCCTGAGCCGCTCCTCTTCGAGCTTTCGCTGCTGCTCATAGAGCTGCGCGCGCCCGCTCTGCATCTGCGCCTCGCCCTGGGCGAGCTGAACGCCGGCCTGATCAAGCGCGGCGCGGCCCTGCTCGATGGCGGCCTTAGCCTGCTCCATATATTCGTCCATCTCGGCCATCTGCGCCTGCGCCTGCTCCATCTGCGCTTTGGCCTCGGCCACCTGCGCCGAGAGCGAGGCGACCTGCTCCTCGGCTGCAGCGAGCGCCTGCAGGATGGCCGCGCGGTTCGCAAGATAGGCCGCGCGAACGGCCTCAAACTCCTCCTCGCTCAGGGGCTCCTCCCCCTCGCGGGAGGCAAGCGCGTCGCGCTCCTGCTGGATCTTCGCGCGCAGCTCCTCCGGCGTCATGCCGCTGACGCTCTGGATGCTCTGCCTGATCTGCTCCAGCATTTCCGGCGTGAGCGCGGGAAGCTGAAGGTCACCGACGTCCTGGCCGGTCTGTTCCCCGATCAGACTGACGATCATCGAGAGCTCTTCCTCGCTGAGTCCTCCGCGCTGCTCCAGCCTGTCGAGCAGGCCGAAGGCCGCATCATAGGCGGAGAGCATCTGGTCGTAGGCCGCCACGCTGAGGCCGAGACGCGCGTCCTCCTCCCCGCTGTCCAGCAGCTCGCTCATTCCTCTGAGCGAGGCGAGCTGCGCCTCGGCGGCGCTCAGCGCCGTCTCGGCCTCGCCCATCAGCTCCATGCCGAGGGCGAGCTTCTCCTTGCCCTCCTGAAACTGCCGGTAACCCTCCTCGAAGGCGGCGGCCTGCTCATCAAACTGCCGACGCCCCTCCTCATAGGCCTGCTTGCCCATCTGCATCATGCTCTCTGCCTGATCCATGGCGGCCATGCCTGCCTGGACGCCGCCGCGCGTGGCCGTATAGGCGGCGAGGGCGGCGCGGTGCCTGGCGGAGGCGGAATCATGCGCCTGCTCCCCCGCGGAGACCGCATCGCCGTTTTCGCCCGCAAAGCCGCGCGCAGAGAGTGCGTCAAGCACCGCGCGGTACTCCTGCGTGCGTTCCGTGAGGCGCTGCACGTCGGCCTGCGCGTTTTTCCACTCGCGCGCCGTCTTCCTGCCGATGCCGAGCCCGGCCAGGAGCATCACGCCGCAGAGCAGCGCGAGCATCACGGCGATCATTCTTGTCAAAACAGGATGCTTCAATCCCTGTCGCTCCTCCTGCAAAACGAATCCTTTGTCTATCTTCTTACTTGACGATGTATTATACACCAATAATTCGCGGGAATGGTGAAAAATATGTAACGATATCGGGCTGCGGCATTTTTTTCGGCTTCGCCGCGCTTCGCGCCGCAGTTGCAAAAGATGCGCGGATATGATAGGATACGGGCGAAAGCTGTTTGTCCGGGAGAGAGAAACGATGAAAACTGCCGAGCGCCCCAAGCTCCTGCTGCCGCTGCTGATCCTGCTGCTCGCCGTCGCCGTCCTTGCGATCTGGATCATTACAGGCGGCAAGGAGGAATTCGATCCGCACGAGGGACAGGTCTATATCTATGACGGCTTCGACTGGATCTGGATGACGCCGCTCGAGGGCGTGGAGCCGAACCCCATGACGCAGGAGGACTTCTCGCTTGCCGGCTCGGCGCCTGTCTATCTCGGCAGCCTCTTCCAGACCAGGCGCTGCATCGACGTTTCCGAGCACCAGTACGGAATTGACTGGCAGCAGGTCAAAGCCTCGGGTGTGGACGGTGCGTTCATCCGCATCGGCCGCCGGGGCTACACCGAGGGCGGCCTCTTCAACGACCCCTGGTACCAGCCCAACATGGACGGCGCGCTGGCAGCAGGGATGGAGGTCGGCGTGTACTTTTTCTCGCAGGCCGTCTCCGTGCAGGAGGCGCTCGAGGAGGCGGACTTCGTGCTGGAGCGGCTGCAGGGCTATCGCGTGACGCTCCCCGTGGTGTATGACTGGGAGAAGATCCCCGGAGAAGCGAGCGCGCGCACCAACGGCCTGAGCATGACCACCCGTACGGACTGCGCCGTTGCCTTCTGCGAAAAAATCAAGGCCGCGGGCTACACTCCGGGCGTCTATTTCAACCGCAATCTGGGCTACTACGGCTATGATCTCACGCGCCTGACGGACTACTTCCTGTGGTTCGCCCTGCCGGAGAGCCCCTGGCCGAGCTTCTACTACGCGATGGATATGTGGCAGTACAGCTTCACGGAGGCGGTGCCTGGCGTGGAGGGCGAGACGGACATGAACCTGCTCTTTATCCCCGTGGCCACGCCCTCGCCGGAGCCGACAACATGAACCTCCTGTTCCATGCACATGCAAAAGACCGGCCGTACAAGATACGGCCAGTCTTTTTTCTATACGTCTATTTGCTTTGCTTTACAGCAGGCCCCCGATCCGGATGAAGAGCGGGGCGAAGACGAGCGCCACAACGGTCATGAGCTTGATGAGGATGTTGAGCGAGGGGCCGGAGGTGTCCTTGAAGGGGTCGCCCACGGTGTCGCCGACGACGGCGGCCTTGTGCGCCAGGGAGCCCTTGCCGCCGTGATGCCCCTCCTCGATGAACTTCTTGGCGTTGTCCCAGGCGCCGCCGGAGTTGGACATGTAGATGGCGAGCAGCACGCCTGTGACGAGGGAGCCCGCGAGCAGGCCGCCCAGCGCGGCGGGGCCGAGCAGAATGCCGACCAGCAGAGGCGCGAGGACGGCGATCAGGCCGGGGACGACCATCTCCTTGAGGGCGGCCTTGGTGGAGATGGAGACGCAGGCCTTGTAGTCGGGCCTCGCCTTCCCCTCCAGGATGCCGGGGATCTCCCGGAACTGGCGGCGCACCTCGGCGATCATCTTGTTGGCCGCCTTCGAGACGGAGTTCATCGTGAGCGCGGAGAAGGCGAAGGGCAGCATGCCGCCCAGCAGCAGGCCGATGACCACATTGGGCGTGAGGATATCGATGCTCGGCAGCTGCACCTCCTCGGCATAGGATACGAAGAGCGCAAGCGCGGTCAGCGCGGCGGATCCGATGGCGAAGCCCTTGCCCATGGCCGCGGTGGTATTGCCCACTGCGTCCAGCTTGTCGGTGATCTCGCGCACGTGCGGGTCGAGGCCGGACATCTCCGCGATGCCGCCGGAGTTGTCGGCGATGGGGCCGTAGGCGTCTACGGCTACGGTAATGCCCGTCGTGGACAGCATGCCGACCGCCGCCAACGCGATGCCGTAGAGGTTATTGGTGACCTTGTAGGAGATGAAGATGCCGATGCAGATCAGCAGCGTCGGCACCCAGGTGCTCATCATGCCGACAGCCACGCCGCTGATGATGGTGGTGGCGGAGCCGGTCTCCGCCTGGTCGGCGATGGCCTTGACGGAGCGATAGTCCTCAGAGGTGTAGACCTCGGTGACATAGCCGATGATGAGGCCGACGACGAGGCCGGCAATGACAGCCAGAGAGTAATAGGCGCGGCCGAAGAAAACACGGCTGAGTACATAGGACGCCACGGCGACCACACCGGCGGACACATAGGAGCCCATTTTGAGCGCCTTGTGGGGATTGGCGTTGTCCTTGCCGCGGACGAAGAAGGTGGCAACGATGGCAGCGACGATGCCGATCGCCGCGATCGCCAGCGGGAAAAGCGCGCCTGCGCCGGTGAAGCTGCCGGCCTTCAGCGCGACGCCGAGGGTCAGCGCGGAGACCAGCGCGCCGACATAGCTCTCAAAGAGGTCGGCGCCCATGCCCGCCACATCGCCCACGTTGTCGCCCACATTATCCGCGATGACGGCAGGGTTGCGCGGGTCGTCCTCGGGGATGCCGGCCTCGACCTTGCCGACGAGGTCCGCGCCTACGTCGGCCGCCTTGGTGTAGATGCCGCCGCCGACACGCGCGAACAGCGCGATGGAGGATGCGCCGAGAGAGAAGCCGAAGAGGATCTGATAGTTGCCGGTGACGATATAGATGAGGCTGCAGCCGAGCAGACCGAGGCCGACGACGCACATGCCCATCACGCTGCCGCCGGAGAAGGCGACGGCCAGCGCCTTGTTCATGCCGCTCTCCTTCGCGGCATTAGCGGTGCGGACATTCGCGCGCGTCGCGACATTCATGCCGAAGAAGCCCGCGAGGATGGAGAAGAGCGCACCGAGCAGGAAGCAGACCGCGGTGCCGATGTTGATAAAGATCGCGATCAGCATAAACAGCACGATAATGAAGATCGCCAGGATCTTGTACTCCGAGACAAGGAAGGCATGCGCGCCCTCGGAAATCGCCGCGGCGATTTCCTGCATTTTCCGCGTGCCGGGATCCTGCCTGCTGACAAAATGCGCCTTATAGGCGGCAAACAGCAGCGCGCAGGCGGCAAGCACGGGAATGATCCAGGATAACTGCATACGGATACCTCCTTCTATCTATCAGGTTTTGCCCTTTACATTTGTGCATTTTACCTTATTTCTCCTGCTTTTTCAAGCTGTCTGGCGCGCGTTTTTGTTCAATCTGTCTATTTTTATCGAATATGACGAAAAACTGTATTAAATATTAAAACAGAATGACAGGTTGCACAAGAAGATTTGAAATATGTATCGAAATCAGGAAAGAGTCGGAATGCTTCGCCGAATTCTGCTTTTGTTTCGGCGCGCCGCGTTTGTCTTGCAGAGCAGCTTGCATTTCCGTTTTCCGGGGTTTTCATCCAATCACGATGCATAAGACGGGTTATTCCCTCTCGCTAAATTGGAGCGAAGCGGATCATACCGCGGCAAAGCCGCGGCACCAGCAAAAGGGGGCTTCCTTTCGGAAGCCCCTTTTTGCTGCACCGGGACAATCCATCTCCGAACCAGAGATCAGTTTTGCATGGGGCGGGCTTGGGAGGGGATTGGTTATTCCCTCCCAAGAATTTGAGCGAAGCGGATCTTTGCCCGCCGAAGGCGCGGCACCAGAAAAGGGGCATCCTTTCGGATGCCCCTTTTCTGGTGCGGGCAACAGGACTTGAACCTGCACGGTTTCCCACTGGAACCTAAATCCAGCGTGTCTGCCAATTCCACCATGCCCGCGGGTTAATAAAGGAAAAAGCCTACTGCATACGCAATAGGCTTTGTGGAGCGGCCAACGAGGCTCGAACTCGCTACCTCCACCTTGGCAAGGTGGCGCTCTACCAGATGAGCTATGGCCGCATCAGCATGATGTATATTACCACAGTTTTTTGATTTGTCAAGCAAAACCTTTACTAAAATCAAAAACACTTGCTGCATATTCCCGCCCGCGCCCTGTTTCCCATGCACGCGAAGAAGCGGGGGATCGCTCCCCCGCTCCCGCAGACGGCCTTCCGCGTCGACGGACACGCAGGGCATATCCGGCCGCAGACGCCGCCACTTGACAAAAAACCGTTTTCGATGTATCAATAAAACGATACATCCGCCTGTGCTTTCTCTCTCTGAGGCGCGGCCTTGTCCGCTCTTAGTGTGCGCAGGCCGGACGCGATTATGCGTTAATCATGCGAAAGGAACCGCTATGGACTCATTACCGACCGTTATCATCATCGCAGCGGCTGTGATCCTCGGGATCGTGCTGATCCGTCTGCTCGGCAAGCCTCTGCAGAAGATCCTCAAGCTCCTGCTCAACGCGGTTTTCGGCTACGCGCTGCTCTTTGTTGTGAACTTCTTCGGAGACCCGGTCGGCATTCACATCGAGATCAATCTCCTCAACGCCATCATCACCGGCATCCTCGGCATTCCGGGCGTCATCCTGCTGGTGCTGTATCAGGTTTTTATGTAATTATGTAATAAGAAATAACGCCGTCGGCGCGCAGCCGGCGGCGTTGCTGTTTTTGTATCACTCCTGCGGGAACAGCCGCTCGACAAGGCCGACAAGCTCCGGGAGGGCGCGGATCTCGTGATCGGGGCGCAGATCCGGCGGGGCGCTTATGCCCTTCGGGTTATACCAGCAGGTGAGCAGACCGGCGTTTTTGCCGCCGCGGATATCGGAGCTGAGACTGTCCCCCACCATCAGCGCGCGGGCAGGCTCGAAGAGCGGGATGCGGGCAAAGCAGGCCTCGAAATAGGCGCGGGAGGGCTTGTCGAAGCCGAGCAGTTCGGAGATGAAGATATCCTCAAAGAGCGCGCCGATGCCGGAGCTGGCGAGACGCGCCTCCTGCACGGCTGCGCTGCCGTTGGAAGCGAGGAAGAGGCGGCAGCTGCCGGCAAGCGCGCGCAGCGTCTCCTCCGCGCCGGGGAGAAACCGGTGTCCGTCACAGAGATTGCCCTCGTAGGCGTCGCGCATGGCAGCCGCGTCCGCGTCGAGGCCGAGCTCCTCAAAGAGGATCTCAAAGCGCTCGAGCAGGACCTGCTCGCGGGTGATGAGGCCGAGCTCGAGCTTCTGCCATTGGGCGATGTTGATCTCGCTGTAGCGGTCGAGTACGGTCTGTGTCGGCTCGATGCCGGCGCTGCGCATGGCGCGGGAGAGCGCGCGGTGCTCCGCCCAGCGGAAATCCAGGATCGTGTCGTCCAGGTCGAGGAAGAGGCAGGGGCGTGTATCCCTCATGTCCGCTCCCCCAGGCTCTTGACCGCCTCGGCGATCAGCTCAAAGCGCATCCCGCGCGAGGCCTTCACCAACACCCTGTCGCCCCTGCGCAGCAGCGTGGGAAGCGCGGCGATCAGCGCGTCGCGGCTTTCAAATTGCCGTCCGCTCTCCCCCGCTCCCGCGGCGATCTCCCGGCCGAGCTCCCCACAGGTATAGACCGCGTCCATGCCCTGCTCCCGGGCGTAGCGTCCGATCTCGAAATGCATCTGGGCGGCGTTCTCGCCGAGCTCCAGCATGTCGCCCAGGATGCAGATGTGCCGCCCGGGGAGGCGCGAGAGCGAGTCGATGGCGCAGCGCGTGGAATCGGGGTTGGCGTTGTAGCAGTCGTCCACAAGGGTGACAAAGCCCGTCTCCGTGACCGCGGAGCGGCGGCCCACCGTCTCGTACGAGGCGACGCCGCGGGCGATCTCCCCGTCGCTCAGCCCCAGCAGGATGCCCACGGCGGCGCCCTCGAGCGCGGCGTAGACCATATGCTTGCCGAAGGCCGGGATGGTGACGGGGATGCTGCGCCCGCAGCCGACGAGGCGGCAGCGCGTGAAGCCCTTTTCGTCGAGGCGCAGCTCCACGGCGCGCAGGTCGCAGCTCTCCCCCAGGCCGACGGTGTATTTCTTCTGCGCGCAGTTCAGGCGCTGCAGCCAGGGATCGTCCCCGTTGACGACGACGGCGGCGTTTGCGTCCATCTCCGAGAGCATCTCGGTCTTGGCGCGGAACACGCCCTCGAGATCGTGCAGGAACTCCAGGTGCGCGTGGCCGATCACGGTGAAGACGCCGATCGTCGGGCGCACCATCTTCGCCAGCTCCGTCATCTCCCCGAAGCCCGAAATGCCCATCTCCACGACCGCGGCCTCGTGACCCTCCTCGATGCGCGAGAGCGTCATCGGCACGCCGATCTGGTTGTTGAGATTGCCGTCGGTCTTGAGGACGGAGAAGCGCTGCTGCAGCACCGCGGCGATCATCTCCTTGGCGGAGGTCTTGCCGACGCTGCCCGTGATGCCGACGACGGGCAGGCTGAGCGAGGCGCGGTAGGCCGCGGCGATCGCCTCGAGCGCCGTCTGCACGGATGGCACGAGGATCAGAGGCCTCGTCTCCCCCGCAGGCACGCGCTCGCAGAGGCAGCAGGCCGCGCCGCGCGAGAAGGCGGCGCCGATGTAATCGTGTCCGTCTGCGTTTTCGCCGCGGTAGGCAATGAAGAGATCGCCCGGCTGCACGGCGCGGCTGTCGATCACGACATGGCGCAGCTCCTTATCCTCTTCCAAAGCGCCGCAGACGCGCCCCTCACAGAGCGCGGCCGCGCGCGAGATCGTCATGTTCTTCATGCTTGTTCCTCCCTGCGGAGATCTGACTGTAGGTTTTCTATATGATTATATCACAGCACCGGCGCGTATGCAAAGCAAAGTGCGCGCGCTTTCGCCGCCGCGGCAGGAAAATCGCAGAAAAGTGCTTATCGACGAAAAAAAGGCGTGCAATACGGGGCGGGCTGTGTTATAATGCTACGGTACATTTTATATAAAGAGGAATTTGCCATGAATTACGTTGTGGTGGATCTGGAGTGGAATCAGGCGATGAGCTCCAAATCCTCCGTCTTCAATAAACTCCCCATCCATCTGCGGGGAGAGATCATTGAGATCGGCGCGGTGAAGCTCGACGAGGACATGAAGCCGGGCGAAGAATTCACGATCGACGTCAAGCCCGTCTACTTCCGCCGCATGCATTACAAAGTCAAAAAAATCACCGGCTTTGACAAGGACCGTCTGGCTCAAGGCGTCAGCTTCCCCGAGGCCATGGAGCGCTTCCGCGCCTGGTGCGGTGAGGATGTGACCTTCATCACCTGGGGCTGTGACGACCAGGGCATCCTGGAGCAGAACATCATCATCCACGACCTGGATTGGGACTGGATCGCCGGGTGGATCAATCTCCAGCTCATCTACAACCTGCAGACCGGCGGGGACAAGAACCAGAAATCCCTCGCCAGCGCGATGGAGCACTTCGAGATCGAACAGACCCGCGTGGCGCACGACGCGCTGGGCGACGCCTATAACACCGCCCTCGTCTGTACGCACCTCGACATGCGCGAGGGGCTGCGCCTCTATCCCCACGCCGGCGAGATCCTCGCCAGCCGCATGCCGAACTTCAAACCGCCTGTGGAAAACAACGCGCCCGACGCGCTGGCGCACGAGTATTACGGGGACTTCGGCAGCAAGGCCGCGGCCTTCGCCGATCCGCGCGTGGACGGGCTCGCCTGCCCCGTGTGCGGGGAGACGCTTGCGGGGCAGCGCTGGGTCAACCAGGGCGATATGCGCTACATGAACCTGTTCTTCTGCCCGGAGCACGGCGCCTATCTCGCGCGCGTGCGCTTCCGCCGCGAGCCGGAGAACGAAAGCTGGGCAGCCAACAAGCTGATCTATGAGGCCGACGCCGAAATGCAGAGCTTCTACCGCGTCAAGGCCAGTCAGGCCCGCCGCCGCCGCGCCCACGGCGCGCGCAAGCCGAAGACCGCGCCGGAGACCTGATATTGAAATCTTATCAGGTTTCAGGATGAATATGAATACCACCAAAGGGTCTGTTGCAATATAAGGATGAGCGCGAAAATGTGCGCCTGATTTCGTAGGGGCGGCGGCTCTGCCCCGCCCGGCGGCGCAACAGTATACACATAAAAATGTTCGGCGAATTCGCAGTCTGTACGAATTCGCCGAACATTTTTGCCATTCATGCAGCTTGCTGCTGCCGGGAGGGCCAAGGCCCTCCCCTACGATGCAGCCAGGGTTTTCGCATTTTGCAACAGTCCCTTTTATCTGTTGGGCTATCGGGTGACAGTCAGAGATCCCTCAGCAGGATATCCACATTGTCCGTGTCGTACTCGATCTGCTCCGACCAGCGGCGGAGAGCCTCGGCCAGATCGCCGCTCTGCGCGGCGCGGAGGCAGACGAACTGCGCCGCCTCCTGCGCGAAGGCGAACAGCCGCTCCGCAGGCGTATCCGCGAGGCGCGGCAGTTGACGGAAAAGGATATAGGCGAGGATGCGGTCAAAGCGCGGAGCCGCTGCCTCTGCGGGGACGAGCGCGGGCAGGGACTTTTCCAGAAGGGCAACTTCCTCCTGCCATGCCTCGTCGATGGGCTCAGTCTTCCCGTAGCGTGCGAGCATCGCCGCAAGCGACGCCGCATCCCGCGGCGGGGCGAAGCGCAGGCGTTCCTCCTCCACCGGTACGCCGAGGCGGGCAAGCAGCTCCGCGAGCGTGAGCGCCTCGCCGCCGCAGAGAAAGCGCAGGGGCGCTTCGTCCTCCAGCAGCAGCTCGCACACGCGCTCGCAGCTCAGGCCAAGCCCGGCGAAAGTAAAATCCCCCAGCTCGCCGAAAAAGCGCGGATGCAGGGCGCAGATGTCGCAGAGCGCGTCCTCCCCGAGGGAGAGGATCAGGCGGCAGAGCCCGTCCGGGCGCAGGAAGGGGCAGCGCTTTTCCGCATCCAGGCGGAAGTGAAAGCCGGCGCTGTCCTCGACCAGGGCGGCGCGCAGCTCCTCCCCGAGTGTGCCGGGCAGCGCGCCATAAAGCGCGGCGCTCTCCCCGTCCACGTCGATCTCCCAGCCGCGGCAGCAGCTGTGGCGGCAGGCGGAAGCCTTGCAGGCGAAGCGGGTATAAAATTCCGGACAGACCTCTCTCATGCGTGTCACCCCTCTTTTTTCTCCCCTACCATACGACAGAACGACGCTCTTGGCAAGGGATGGCAAAGGGTCTGCTGCAAAATAAGGATGGGTGCTTAAACAAGTTCGTAGGGGCGGCGGCTCTGCCCCGCCCGGCGGCGCAACAGTATACCTGAAAAAATGTTCGGCGAATTCGCAGATTATTCGAATACGCCGAACATGTTTGCCATTGACGCAGCTTGCTGCTGCCGGGAGGGCACAAGGCCCTCCCCTACAGTGCAGCCAGGGTTTTCGCGTAATGCAACAGTCCCTTTGCGGGACTTTATTCCGTTCTCAACGCCTCGACCGGGTCCTTCTTCGCGGCGAGGCCGGAGGGGATCAGGCCGGCAATGAAGGTGAGGAAGACGCTGATGAGCACCAGCACCGCGCCGCCGACGGCCGGGAGCGTGGAGTTGAGCGCCATGATGCCGGTCAGATCGTGGACGATGATGTTGATCGGGATGTTCAGCAGCAGCGTCAGCACAATGCCGATCACGCCGGAGCTGAGGCCGATGATGAAGGTCTCGGCGTTGAAGACGCGCGACACGTCCTTCTTCGAGGCGCCGATGGCGCGCAGAATGCCGATCTCCTTGGTGCGCTCGAGGACGCTGATATAGGTGATGATGCCGATCATGATGGAGGACACCACGAGAGAGATGGCCACGAAGGCGATGAGCACATAGCTGATGACGTTGATGATGGAGGTGATGGAGCTCATGAGCAGCGCCACGACGTCCGTGTAGCTGATCTGGTCTTCCTTATCCACGCTGTCGTTATAGTGCTCGATGGCCTCGCCGATGGCGTCCTTGTTCTCGAAGGTGGAGGCATAGATGTTGATGACGCTGGGGGTCTCGAGGTCGATGTAGCCGAGCTGCCGGAGCACGTCGCTGCAGCTGCTTGTGGAGTACACCGGGGGCATGGCGTGCTCGTAGATCCAGAGATAGTCGCTGTCCGAGAGGTCGAGCAGGGCGAAGTCCTCCTCCAGCTCCTCGTCTGTGAGCTCGGCGTAGAGCGCCTTCATCTGCGCGGCGTACTGCTCCTTCACCTGGTCGCCCATCATCTGGCGCATGTAGCTGAAGAGCGTGTCGTCGTCCATCTCGGAGAGCATGGAGGCATAGGCAGGGCTGTAGCTGAGGACCATCTGCTCGATGTCCTCGCGCGTCATGTCCGCCATCTGCTCGTCGATCATGCTCTGCAGCGTCTCGTCGCTGGGGTTGCACATGAAAGTGACGTAGAGCTCGGCGATGTCCGCGGTGTCGGCCGCGGCGATGTAGTCCTTTGCGGCCTCCGTCTTGCGGGCGTTGGTGAGCAGCTCGTCGCCCGCCAGGAAGGGCAGGCCGCTGAACACGTCGTGCTCGGGGTCCTCAAGCTGTTTGCGGATGAGCTCCTTCTGCTCCGCCTCGTGCGCGACCTGCTCGACCAGGGCGTGCGTATAGCCCACGGCGCCGGTGAGCATGCCGGAGAGCGCGTCGCTGTTCTGGCGCACGATGCCCGAAATGCGGATCTCGAGGCCGTTGTTGTAGAGCGTGCGCAGGGTGAGCTCCTCCGTGGTGAGATCGAGATATTCCCCGCTCTCCTCGTCGTAGCGGAAGGTGTCCGCCGGGAAGATATAGCGGAAGGACTTGTCGCAGATCTCCTCGTAGCTCCAGCTCTCGAGCGAGGTGTCCATCTCCGTGGCGTCCACGATGGCCTGCATGTTCTCGGCAATGGTGTCGGTGCTCTTGAGGCCGAGGGAATAGAGCACAAGGTCGGAGATCTCGTTGTTCTCGCTGACGATCAGCACGACCTCGTCATAGCTCTCCGGCCAGCGTCCATAGAGCACGTCGTACTGCTGCATGAGCAGGGGGTTGATGAGCTCGCCGTGCTCGCCCGGCAGCATCTCCTGCCAGACGTCCATGGTTTTGAACATCTGCCCGTAGGTGGAGAAATAGTTGCTGTAGTCCCCGCCGAAGGTCACGGACATGGCCGTCTGCACGATCTCGGCAGCGTCGGTCTTCGTGATCTTCCCGTTGGGGTCCTCCGCGTAGGGGATCATGTCCGCGTCGTAGGCGTACTGCAGGCTGCTGATATAGGGCGCGATCTCGCTGTTTGGATCCTCGAGGTAGGCGCGGAAGGCCTTGAGGTTATTCTTTTCCGTATCTGCCGCGACGAAGGAGTTGATCATATCGTAGAGCACCGCCGAGGAATAGACCGCGTCGGTGTCGTGGATGTTGCCGGACTCCTCAGAGCGTGCGCCCATCATGGAGGTCATCATCGTGGTCATGTCCACGCTCTCGGCGCGGATCGTGATGGGATAGCTGGAGAGCGTGTCCTCCTGCACCTTGTCGATATAGTTCTGGATGCCGTTGGAGAGCGACATGATGAGCGCGATGCCGATGATGCCGATGCTGCCGGCAAAGGCCGTGAGCAGGGTGCGCGCCTTCTTGGTCATGAGGTTGTTCATCGACAGCGCCAGCGCCGTGAGAAAGCTCATGGAGGTCTTCCTGCCGAGCGGAGCGGTGCTCTCCTCGTCCTCGTCCTCATAGGGGGCGCTGTCGGAGGTGATGAGGCCGTCCTTGAGGCGGATGATGCGGCTGGCATAGCCGTCGGCCAGCTCGGGATTGTGCGTGACCATGACGATGAGCTTGTCTTTGGAGATCTCCTTGAGGATCTCCATGATCTGCACGGAGGTCTCGGAGTCCAGCGCGCCGGTGGGCTCGTCGGCAAGGAGGATGTCCGGGTCGTTGACCAGGGCGCGGGCAATGGCCACGCGCTGCATCTGGCCGCCGGACATCTGATTGGGCTTCTTGTTGAGCTGATCGGCGAGGCCGACCTTCTCCAGCGCCTGCGCGGCGCGGCGGCGGCGCTCCGCGGGGGCGACGCCCGAGAGTGTCAGCGCGAGCTCGACGTTGGAGAGCACGCTCTGGTGCGGGATGAGGTTATAGGACTGGAAGACGAAGCCGACGGAGTGGTTGCGGTAGGTGTCCCAGTCGCCGTCGCTGAAGTTTTTGGTGGACTTGCCGTTGATAACGAGGTCACCGGAGCTGTACTGGTCGAGGCCGCCTATGATGTTCAGCAGCGTCGTCTTGCCGCAGCCGGAGTGACCGAGAATGGCCACGAACTCGTTCCTGCGGAAGCTCAGGCTCACGCCCTTGAGCGCGTGCACGACAGAGTCGCCCGCCGTATAGTCCTTTTTGATGTCGATCAGTTTGAGCATAGCATTCACTCCGGAGGATGATTGTTGACAGGAAAGCCGAATTGCGTTACAATACCAAAGCGCGAAATGCCCACGTAGCTCAGCAGGATAGAGCACTCGCCTCCTAAGCGAGGGGTCGGAGGTTCGAATCCTCTCGTGGGTGCCAGCGGCGGCCCGGTCGGATGACCGGGTCGCTTTTTTGCGCGGAACGCGCGGCGTGTTATTCGTGTTATTTTACAGCCTGCGGCGGCGCGAAATCCAGAGATAAATTGTGAACGATGCGGGATTATTTGAAATAGTTCCCTGTTTTGCCTGGATTTGTCTGCGGGCGGCTGATAGCCGCCCCTACGGGGTGATGGGGGACGGCGGGGATATAACGGCACAGGGACAGAGGCGGCAAGGCCGCCTCCGTCCCTGGTGTTGTCGTCGTATTGTCGGCTTTCTGCGGTGCACAGAGAAGGAGCTCAGTTCTTCGCGTCCCGGAAGATCGCTCGCAGCTGCGCCATGGCGGCGGCCGCGTCGAAGTGCTCTGCGCGGCGGTTGACGACGGCGACGAGCTCCTCCTGCTCCTTCGTCACGCAGATCTTGAGGAGCGGGCAGTGTTCGCAGCCGCCCGTGCAGCGCGGGAGCAGGTTCTCGAGGGGATTCTGCCCCGCCTGCAGCAGCGCGAGCAGCATCGACGCCGCCTCGGGCGGATAAAAGCGACCCACGAGCGCGCGGATCTTGTCCCGCTCCAGGCCGCTCTGCTCGAGCTCCAGCACGCACTGCAGAGCCTCAAGATAGCCGCGCATCCGCTCAGAGCCCTCATAATGGCCCAGCGCGCGGCTGAGATAGTCAAGGCAGAGCGCAGCTTCGCCGCATTTCCAGGCGGCATAGGCGGCGCTGAGATACGCATAGCAGGCGTTGCTGTCCTTGGACAGACGCAGGCCGAGTCCGCTGATGCGGGCATAGGAGGGCGGGATGCGATCGGGCTTGGGGATACTGCGGAAGTATGCCAGATAGCGGAGGCAGGCCTCGGCCGGGGCTGCGCGCAGATCACGGGCTATCCGGCGCGCCTCCTGACGCAGCATGAGAAGCGGCGGCTCGCCCGTCAGCGAGCGGGAGGACATCTCCGTTCTGCCCGGCACATAGAGCCGGAAGGCGTCAAAGCCCAGATAGGATTCGCTGCGCACCAGCAGCTCCAGCCCCCGGGCGCGCACGAAATCCACAACGAAACGCAGAAGTCCTCGGTTGTCCAGCGCGCTGCGATCCGTGAAGGGAGCGAAGGGATAGGAGGGCGAATCGAGGAAGAACGCAGGCGGATAAAAGCTGTGCCCCTGACCGAAGGAGAGGAAAAGCGCATCCTTGTCCGGCCCGCTGCCGAGGGCGAAGCCCCGGTCGAGCGCGAGGCCGGAGAGATGGCGTCCCTGAAAGGTCTCCGTGAGGCTGCGCTCCAGGGCGATCTCAAAGACGGGGCTTGCTCCCAGGTGCACGTGGTAACGGTGCGTCCTGCGGTCGATCACCACGGTGCCGACGACCGGGTAGCCCTCGCCGAGAGAGCAGTCCCGAATCGACACCTCGTAACCCGCGCCGCGCATGGCGCGGATCACGGACGAGGCGGCGGCATACTGCCCGAGGATCTCTTCCGGCACGGTGGGAGGCGTCAGGCCTTCGCTCAATATGCGGTACTGGCAATGCCGCTCCTGGATCTCGCTGAAGGCCTGGACCAGGGCCTCCTCCGGCGAGTTGCCGGCTGCGAGCCCGTTGGAGCCGTTCAGCTGCAGGAGCAGCGCCTGCGGGAGCGGGAGCTGCCGATCCTCGTTCATGCTGTAGAACATCGTGCAGTCGATCCCGTCAGAGGGCTCGAGGATCGCGGCGAACTCCGCGAGCTTTCCGGCGCTGAGCGCCGTATGCTCCTTTTCGGAGAGCAGCGCCGCGATGCGGCCGAGAAGCGCGCCGCTGCGCTCAAGGAGCTCCTCTTTCGTCAGGCGGAGGCTGTCCGGGCGCTTGAGCGGGCGGAGGCAGAGGAGGCCGTTTTCCAGCCGCTCCATGAGTTCCGCATAGCCGCTTGCCCGCGCGAGCTCACGCGTGACGCCCTTTCCGTAGCTTCCGCAGTCTGTCCCGTCGATGGTCACGCGGACGCTGAAGCAGTCCGCCACCCCGGATTCCATCCAGCGCTCCGAGGCTGCGAGACCGTTTTCCGCGAGGATGCCGCGGATGCGCTCCACTGTCTGCACGGGTGAGGCGTCTTTGAATTTTTCGTCGATCGTGAGCATGAAATGGCCTCCCATTCCGGGCACCTGCGAACAAGGCGGATGATCGTTTGATGCTGCGTACAGCGTTGAAAATCATTATACGCCTTGTCCCGTGAAAAAACAAGCGTATCCCAGCCTGCCCTTTATATAGCAGGCACAGGGACAGAGGCGGTAAAGCCGCCTCTGTCCCTGTTTAACAAATATCAGCATTTTCCTATGACGGCGGGAGAACTCCCCCGATTACTTCCAGGTCTCCCAGACCTCCGGGCAATAGCCTACGGTGGCCTGTCTGCCGTTGCGCACGATGGGCGTGCGCAGCAGCTCTGGGATCTCATAGAGCTTGTCCAGCCGCGCCTCGTCCGAGGCGAGGTAGGTAAAAAGCGCGTAATCCGCATCCTTCTCGTCGGCCATGTTCATGAGGCCGACGGCGTTCTTCACGGACTGCAGCTCCCCGCGGCTCATGCCGTAGCGCATCACATCCACGTACTGCACCTTGATGCGCCGCTCCTTGAACCAGCGCTGCGCCTTTTTCGTGTCAAAGCACTTGTTCTTGCCGAAGATCTGAATGTTCATATTTCAGAGATGACCGGGAGGATCATCGGGTTGCGCCGGGTAGTCTTGTACAGATAGCCGGCGAGGTTGTTCTTGACCTTGAGCTTGATGGAATTCCAGTCATGCAGCTTCTGCTGCGCGCAGGCATCAACGGATTCAAGCGTCACGCGCTTGAGCTCCTCCATCAGCTCCTCGGCCTCCTTGACATAGATGAAGCCGCGGGTGACGATCTCGGGCTCGGCGATGAGCCTGCGGTCGTAGGAGGAATAAGGCAGGATCACGACGATCATGCCGTCCTCGGCGAGACGGTGCCGGTCGCGCAGGACGACGCTGTCCACCGAGCCGGAGCGGCTGCCGTCAAGCAGCAGGGCGCCCGCGGGCACGGTCTCCTCGCAGGAGATCCCCTTCTTGCTGAGCTCAATGACGCTGCCGTTTTCGGCAATGACGATGTTCTTCGGCTGCACGCCCATCTCGCGCCCCAGCTCCGCGTGCTTGACGAGCATGCGGTACTCGCCGTGCACGGGGATGAAGTACTTCGGGCGGATGAGCGCGAGCATCATCTTCTGCTCCTCCTGGGAGGCGTGGCCGGAGACGTGCAGATCGGTGTGCCGGTCGTAGATGACCTCGGCGCCCTTGTGGAACAGCTCGTCGATCACGCGGCTGATCATGTTCTCGTTGCCGGGGATGGCCGAGGCGGAGATGATGATGCGGTCGCCCGCATCGACCTTGATCTGCTTGTGCTCGGAATAGGCCATGCGGTAGAGGGCGGACATGCTCTCGCCCTGGCTGCCGGTGGAGATGATGACGCTTTTGCTGCGCGGCAGCTTGTTGATCTGGTCGAGATCGACAACGACGTTCTCGGGGATGTCCATATAGCCGAGGACGGTGGCCACGCGCAGGACGTTCTCCATGCTGCGCCCGGAGACGGCGACCTTGCGGCCGTACTTTGCGGCCACGTCGATGATCTGCTGCAGGCGGTGGACATTGGAGGCGAAGGTGGTGATGATGATGCGCTTGTCGCAGCCCAGGAAGAGCTTGTCAAAGCTCGCGCCGACCTTGCGCTCGGAGTCCGAATGGCCGGGCTTTTCGACGTTCGTGGAGTCCATCAGCAATGCGAGGACGCCCTCCCTGCCGAGCTCGCCGAAGCGCGTGAGGTCGATCATGCCGCCGGAAATGGGGGTCACGTCGATCTTGAAGTCCCCCGTGTGGATGACAGTGCCGATGGGGGTCTTGATGGCGAGAGCCACCGAGTCGGGGATGGAGTGGTTGACGTGGATGAACTCCACCGTGAAGCAGCCGAGGCGGAACACGGAGCCCGCCTTCTTGGTGAAGATCTGGGAGTTTTCCAGCAGACCGTGCTCCTCGAGCTTGAGCTCGACCAGAGCAGCCGTGAGCGGCGTCGTGTAAAGAGGCACGTCCAGCTCGCGCAGGACATAGGGGACACCGCCGATATGGTCTTCGTGCCCGTGCGTGAGGATGATGCCGCGCACACGGGAGGCGTTGTTTTTCAGATAGGTGATGTCGGGCAGAACGATATCAATGCCGTACATGTCTTCATCCGGGAAGCCCATGCCGCAATCCACCACGATGATGTCGTTGCCGTACTCAAATGCCGTCATGTTTTTGCCGATCTCACCGAGACCGCCGAGAGGGATGATTTTTAACTTAGATACCATAGATTCTCCATTTCGCAAAAATATATGTATACAGGCAGTATCGCCTGGATTTGCCGGAAATATACCGGCTTTTCAGAGCTCCGTGCGGCCTTCCAGGGCGCGGGAGAGCGTAGCGTCGTCCGTGAACTCCAGGTTCGCGCCGACGGGAATGCCGTAGGCGAGGCGGGTGACCCGCACGCCGAAGGGCTTGAGCAGGCGGGAGAGGTACATGGCCGTGGCCTCGCCCTCCGTGTCGGGATTGGTGGCCATGATGACCTCCTGCACGTCCTCCTCCGCGACGCGCTTGAGCAGCTCCTTGATGCGCAGATCGTCCGGCCCGATGTGGTTCATCGGGGAGAGCACGCCGTGCAGCACATGATAAGTGCCGTTGTACTCGCGGCCGCGCTCGATGGAGAGCACGTCGCGCGGCTCGGAGACGACGCAGATCGTGCCCCTGTCGCGCCGATCGCTCGCGCAGATGGCACAGAGCTCCCCTTCCGTGAGGTTCTGGCAGACGCGGCAGGTGTGGACGTTCTTCTTCGCGTCGAGGATGGCGTCGGCAAAGGAGATGGCCTCCGCGTCGGGCAGGCCGAGCAGGTGGAAGGCCAGGCGCTGCGCGCTCTTGCGGCCGACCCCGGGCAGGGAGGCAAATTTATCGATCAGGTTCTCCAGAGAGGCAGGAAAAAAGGACATAAGGATCCTCCGGGATTCAAAGATTTTCGCCGCGGAGCGCAGCGATGGCCGCCGCGCGATCGGCAGCCTTGAAGACAGCGCTGCCCGCGACCAGCACCGTCGCACCGTTTTCGATGCAGACGGGGGCGGTCCCGGCGTCCACGCCGCCGTCGACCTCCAGCTCCGCAGCAAGTCCCCGCTCGTCGATCCAGCCGCGCAGCGTGCGCAGCTTCGGCATCATGTCCGCCATGAAGCGCTGGCCGCCGAAGCCCGGCTCCACCGTCATCACCAGCACGAGATCGACCAGCTCCAGATAAGGCAGCGCGGCCTCGGCCGGGGTATGGGGCTTGAGCGTGACGCCGGTCTTCTTCCCCAGCGCCCTGGCCGCGCGGATCGCGGCGAGGAGCTGCTCCTCCGTGTCCGCCTCGACGTGGAAGTTCACGAGATCCGCGCCCGCCTCGCAGAAGGGGGCCACATAGCGAACCGGCTTTTCGATCATCAGGTGCACGTCCAGGAAGGCGTCCGTCCCCTTGCGGACAGACTTGAGCACCGGCACGCCGAAGGAGATGTTCGGCACGAAGGCGCCGTCCATTACGTCAAAATGAATCCAGTCCGCGCCGCCGCGCAGCACGTCCCGGATCTCGTCTCCGAGGCGGTTGAAATCCGCGGAAAGGATCGAGGGAGCGATTTTGACCATGGCCGCATACCTCCGCACGCAAAATCTCAAGTATGTATTATACTACAAAACCACTTCTCTTTGCAATACTCTTGACTGAAAGAAAAAATAGCGATAAAATATCAAATTGAAATAAGAAGATGGAGGAGACTGTCTTGCCTCGAAGAAACCGCAGACCCGGAGGCGTCGGGTCGATCTACAGCTTCATCGTCACCTGGCTCGTGCTGTCCATGTTCCTGCCGCTCTACCGCGTGTGGGGGCTGTTCTTCGCGGGCGGCGCGGCGCTGGGCATGGCCTGGCTCTTCGGCCGCCTCAGCGGAAAGAATGCAGCCGCGGCGGAAAAGAACAAAAGAGAGCGCCGGGAGCAGAGCGAAAAGAAGGCGCCCCGCGTTGTAAAGACGGACGAGCTCAAGCAGGAGCAGGCCTCCGTCTCCCCCGCCGCGCCCAAAAAGAGCTACGGCCCCGAGATCGACCCGATCATCGAGGAGGGCAACCGGGCACTGGCCGAGATGGGAAGGCTGTACCAGTCCATCAAGGACCCGGAGGTGCGCGGGAAGATCAACGAGCTCATGCGCGTGACCGACAAGATCACCCAGGACGCCATCGCCGACCCGAGCGACATCCCCAAGATCAGGAAATTCCTCAACTACTACCTGCCCACCACCATCAAGCTCCTCAACGCCTACGACCGGATGGATGCGCAGGGCATCCAGGGCGAGAATCTGGACAAGAGCATGAAGAGCATCAACGAAATGCTCGACGCGGCCATCGCCGCCTTCAAAAAGCAGCTTGACTCGCTCTTTGCCAACCAGGCCCTGGATATCGAGACCGAAATCCAGGTCATGAACACGATGCTGGCCCGTGAGGGTCTCGCCGGCGGGAAAGACTTCGAGATCAAGCCCACCGGCGGCGCCGCCGCCCAGGCGGCCGGCGCGGGCGAAACGCGCACCGCCAACTGATGCAGCCGTCTGAACACTATCGACTTATAAACGAAAGGACGTAACGACATGAGCGAAACCAAGAATGATTTTTCCTTCCTGACGCTGGATCCCAACGCCGCGCAGACCCAGGCCGCCGTGCAGGAGGCCCCGCAGGTCGAAGAAGAAGTGCAGCCCGCCAAGCCCAAGGAAGTGGATCTCTCCGGGCTGAGCGAGGCCGAGCAGGCTGCTGTCCGCGCCTTCGCCGAGAAGATCGACGTGACCAACACCGAGCAGGTCATGAGCTACGGCTCCTCCGCGCAGAAGAACATCTCCGAGTTCTCCGACGCCGCGCTGGACTCCGTGCGCACCAAGGATCTCGGCGAGGTCGGCGATATGCTGGGCGACCTGGTCGTTGAGCTCAAGGGCATGAACTTCAAGAGCGAGGAAAAGAAGGGCTTCCTGGGTCTGTTCAAGAAGGCCAATCAGAACATGGCCGAGCTCAAGGCGCAGTTCGACAAGGCCGAGCTCAACGTCCAGCGCATCGTCGAGGCGCTGGAGAAGCACGAGATCACTCTGCTCAAGGACGTCGCCCTGATGGACAAGATGTATGAGCGCAACGCCGAGTACCTCAAGGAGCTGACCATGTACATTCTGGCCGGCAAGCTCAAGGTGCAGGAGCTGCGTGAGACAGAGCTGCCCAAGCTCGTCGCCAAGGCCAAGGAGTCCGGCCTCCCCGAGGACGCGCAGGCCGCCAACGATTTCGCCAGCCTCATCGGCCGCTTCGAGAAGAAGCTGCACGATCTGGAGCTGACGCGCATGATCTCCATTCAGATGGCGCCGCAGATCCGCATGATCCAGAACAACGACCAGCTGATGGCTGAAAAGATCCGCTCCTCCATCGACAATACCATCCCCCTCTGGAAGAACCAGATGGTGCTCGCCCTCTCCCTGCATCACTCCGAGGAGGCCATGCACGCGCAGCATGAGGTCACCGAGGTCACCAACCAGCTGCTGCAGCACAATGCCGAGACGCTGCACCAGGCGAGCGTGAACATCGCCAAGGAGAACGAACGCGGCATCGTCGATATGGAGACGCTCATCAAGACCAACCAGGAGCTGATCGACACGCTCGAGGAAGTCCGCCAGATCCAGGACGACGGCCGCGTGCAGCGCGCCAAGGCCGAGGCCGAGCTGGCCAGGATCGAGGACGAGCTCAACCAGAAGCTGCTTGACATGAAGGGCTGATGCGATGAAGCTGTTTGGGAAAAAATGGTTCGCCCTGCTGCTGGCCGCGCTGCTCGTGCTCGGCTCCACGCTGCTGAACGTCAGCGCGAAGCTCGGACGGAAGACCGAAGCGCTGGCGGACGAGTTTGATTCCACACTCGCGCCCTCGCTGCTGAGCCTCTGCGACAAGGCGGAGAACCTAGCGGACGTTGCCGAGGCAAACGACGTGAACGCCGACCGGCTGCGCGCCGCCGCCGTCGCGCTGCGCGGGGAGCTGGGCGTCGAGGCCGACGTGAGCGAAGCCTACGAGCGCTATGTGCAGCTCAAGGGCGCCTTTGACGCCGTGAACGCCGAGCTCGCGGAGCTGACGCTCGGGCAGCGGGATTCCGCGGCCTATGCCGCGGCCGTCTCGGAGGCCACCGCGCTCAACGCCGCCATCGCCACCGCGCCCTACAATTCCTCCGTCAAGAGCTTCGCGGCGAAGCACGGCGCCTTCCCGCGTTTCATGGCCTCGCTGGCCGGCGTCTTCTGGCCGGAGGCCTTCGCGTAAGCGCAGCTCCTGTACAGCCGCATTGCCGATCCTCAGTACAGCATTACCGATCCTCATAAGACCCGGCGGGCCGCCGAGGGCGTCGGCCCCTACGGCGTATATTCCTCTTTCCCACAAATAACCAAGAGCGCACTTACACCGCCGAACGGTGGTGAGTAAGTGCGCTCTTGCGCTTGTCATTCCAAGATTACTTTGGTAGTATGGATTCGGGAGGATGCACTTACGCCTCCCCCAAATAACGTAAAAAGAGGCTTTCTGCCATGGAGTTACCCAAACGAAAACCAATTCGTTTGTCGGATTATGATTATTCCTCTCCCGGCGCCTATTTTATTACGATCTGTACCCACGACCGACAGTGCATCTTATCCCGGGTCAGCGTAGGGGCCGACGCCCTCGGCGGCCCGAATCTTCAATTGACAGACACAGGAATTGTTGTTGAACAGCATATCCTGTCTACGGATCACATACCCGGTTTTCATGTAGACAAATATGTGATCATGCCCAACCATATACACATGATCCTGCGGATCGACAGCGAAGCCGCATCACCTGATAACGGGCCGCCGAGGGCGTCGGCCCCTACGGTTTCTGATGCGGTCGGCGCGTTGAAGCGGCTCGTAAATCGGAGACTGGGCCATAACATTTGGCAGCGCTCTTTTCATGAACACGTGATCCGTAATGAGCACGACTACCGTGAAATCTGGGACTACATCGACCAAAACCCGGCCAAATGGGCCGAGGATCGCTACTATGAGGACGTGTCTATGTAGGGGCCGACGCCCTCGACGTTCCGCAATCCTGCACTCGCAGGGGCGGCTGGCAGCCGCCTGCTGTCTCTCAAGCACCATACAGCTCCTGCGGGCGCAGCTAAGCGTGGTGCGGGAGTACGAAAAGGAACGGACGCAGAGCGCGGCCGTTCCTTTTATTATTTCCTCAGCTTCTCTGCCAGGGCCTCGTCGGCCTCGGCGTAGAGCGTGGCATACTCGGTGTAGACCACCTTCCCCGGCAGGGCTCCGGAGGGCTTGCGGACATTGCGCACCATGGTGTAATCCACCGGGATCTTCCCCGCGCCGCGCCCCTGGGAATACCGGGCGGCGAGGGAGGCCGCCTCACGCAGACTCTGCTCGTCCGGCTCGAGACCGTCGCAGCGCAGGATCACATGACTGCCGTGGATCTTCTGTGCGTGCAGCCAATAGTCCGTGCGGCGGGCGGTTTTGGTCGTGAGCTCGTCGTTCTGCGTATTGCTGCGGCCGACGAGCACCTCCAGCCCCGCGCTGGTCACGAAGCGCAGCGGCGCCTGCGGCTTCTCGCGCGCAGTCTTTTTGCTCCTCGATACGCGCAGCAGGCCGGACGCGGCGAGCTCGCGGCGGATCTCCCCGAGGTCGCGCTCCGTTTCGGCCAGCTCGATCTCCTCCAGCACGCTCTCGAGGTATTCCAGCAGCTTCGCATTCTCGGCGACAAGCAGCGTGAGATGCTCGCGCGCGCCCTTGAGCTTGTTGTACTCCTTATAGAGCGCGGCGGCGTTCTGCTGCGGGCTTTTGAGCGGGTCGAGCGGGATCTCGATCTGCGGGCAGCCCTCCTCGTAGAAATCCTCGCAGCGCAGGACGCTGTCTCCGCGCCTGAGGCGATAGATATTCGCGGTGATGAGCTCGGCGCGGCGGCGCACCTGCTCGCGCTCGTCGGTCTTCTGCAGCTCCTGACGCTGGTTGAGGAGCTTCCTGGCGGTGCGGTCGCGCGCAGTCTTCACGCTGCGCTTGAGCTCGCGGGAGCGGCGGTTTTGCTGCTCGAGCCGGTCGCGCCGGGAGTAGAAGGCGTCCAGCAGGGCGGAAAAGCTCTCAAAGCGCTCCGCAGAGACCTCCGCGCCGTACTGCGAGATGGCCATGAAGCTCAGATTCATGGGCCTGCCCTCGCGCAGGAGCATCACGGGCTCCGTCTCCCCCGCCGCCACGGCTTCCGCCAGCGCATCGAGCTGCAGCGGGAGGCTGTCCCAATCCCCGCGGCAGCGGAAGCTGAGCTCCCGGCAGATGAGCGGAGAGAGACCGGAAAAACGCTCCAGCAGCGTCTTGTCCATCGGGGCGTCCCGATCCGCCCCGGCGAGCGCCGCGGCGCGCTCCGCGCTCGAGGCGAGGAAAAAGGCAGTCTTCTCCTGCCTCGGCGGCAGGCGGTAGATCATGCCGGGCAGGAGGCTGCGCTGTGCGTCGCCCGCGAAGTCCACCCGGCGCATACAGTCGATGATCCGCCCGTCCGCGCCGACGAGGATGACATTCGCGCTGCGGCCGATCATCTCCGCCACGAGCTGCTTGCGCGCCGTGACGCCGAGCTCGTCATGCGTCTCGAGATCGAGGATCAGCATGCGCTCGAAATCCGGCTGGCGCAGCGCGAGGATGCGCGCGCCGACGAGGTGCTTGCGCAGCAGCATACAGAACATCGGCGGCTCGCCGGGGTTTTCAAAAGAGGCCTGGGTGATGTGTACGCGGGCGTTGCCCGTGCCGGCGGCGAGGAGCAGACGGAGGCTGCGGCCGTTGGCGCGCAGCGAGAGAAGCAGCATGTCCCGCTCGGGCTGCTGCACCTTGTCGATTTTCCCGCCCACGACGCTCTCTGCCAGCTCGCGTTCCAGGGCCTTAATACATACGGCGTCCAGCGGCATACTCAAGCCTCCGTCACGGCGGCGAAGAGCGCCAGGAGCCGTTCACGCTCGCCGCGCAGATAGAGATGCCCAAAGAGGGTCTCCAGCCCGGTCGCGGCGTGGTAGTCCCCCACCGCGGCGTGATGCGGCACGGTGTTGACGTGGGCGTTGCGTCCGCGCTTATAGACGGCGAGCTCCTCCTCCGTGAGCAGCGGCAGGAGCTTCTGCGCGGCGGCGGCCTGCGCCTCGGCCTTGACGAAGCTCACGGTGCGGCGGTGCAGATCGCCCACGGCGCCGTGGCCGCGGCTGACGAGCATCGTGCGCACGAGCAGGTCGTAGACCGCGTCGCCCACATGCGCGAGGCCCAGCACGCCGATCCCCTGCAGGGCCTGGGGGTCCATGTCCATTTCAAAATAGTTCATAGTCTACCTCAAAAAACGGGCGCAGCAGCGCGCCCGTTTTTGTATTCTTTACTCTTCCGCTTCGCTGTCGGCGGCGTCGCTCAGCTCGGCGGCGAGGCCGAGATCATCGGCGCTGGCGAGGCCGAGCTGCACCTGCAGCTGCTGCCAGCCCGCGCGGTCGATGACCACGGAGCGGGGCTTGGCACCCTCGTAGGGGCCGACGACGCCGAGCTCCTCCATCTGGTCGACGATGCGCGCAGCGCGGGAGTAGCCGAGCTTGACGCGGCGCTGCAGCATGGAGACCGAGCAGGAGCCGCTCTCCAGCACGCATTCGACCGCCTGGGGCAGCATCTCGTCATAGCCGCTCTCGGAGGCGGGCTCCTCCTTGCCGCCGCCCTTGCCGGAATCGGAACCGCCCTTGCTGTCCTCGCTGGCCTTGTTCATGAAGGCCACGATGTCCTCATTCTCGCCGCTGGCGGAGGCGCTCTCCTTGATGAACTGGATGACCTCCTCGCGCTCCTCGTCGGAGACGAAAGCGCCCTGAATGCGCGTGGGCTTGCCGGAGCCGACGGGAGAGAAGAGCATGTCGCCCATGCCGATGAGCTTCTCCGCGCCGCCCTGGTCGAGGATGATGCGGCTCTCCATCGCGGAGGAGACCGCGAAGGCGATGCGGCTGGGAATGTTGGCCTTCATGAGGCCGGTGATGACGTCCGCGGAGGGACGCTGCGTGGCGATGATGAGGTGCATGCCGGCGGCGCGGCCCATCTGGGCGACGCGGCAGATGCTCTCCTCGACCTCCTTGGAGGCCACGAGCATCAGGTCCGCCAGCTCGTCGATGACGATGACGACCTTGGGGATGGTGCTCTCGCCGGTACTCTGGCAGTGCTTGTTGTAGCTGTCGATATCGCGCACGCCGACCTCGGAGAAGAGACGGTAGCGCTTGAGCATCTCGACCACGGACCACTGCAGCGCGCCGGCCGCCTTCTTGGGGTCGGTCACGACGGGGACGTAGAGATGCGGGATGCCGTTGTAGATCCCGAGCTCGACCATCTTGGGGTCGATCATGATGAGGCGCACCTCGTCCGGCCGCGCCTTGTACAGCAGGCTCAGGATCAGCGAGTTCATGCAGACGGATTTGCCCGAGCCGGTGGTGCCGGCGATGAGCATATGCGGGAGCTTGGCGATGTTGCCGACGATGCACTCGCCGCCGATGTCCTTGCCGATGGCGAAGCTCAGGCGGGACTTGGCGTTCTGGAAGCGCGGGGACTCGATGATATCCCGCAGGTAGACGGTGCTGACGAGCTTGTTCGGCACCTCGATGCCCACGGTGGAGATCTTGTCGGGGATCGGCGCGATGCGCACGTTCACTACGCCGAGAGCCAGCGCGAGATCGCCGGCCAGATTGGTGACGCGGGCGAGCTTCACGCCCTGCTCGAGCTCAATATCATAGCGCGTGACCGTGGGGCCGCGGGTGATGGCCACGACGTCGGCATTGATGCCGAAGCTGTGGATCGCGCCCTCGAGGCGCTCCTTGTTGAGGGCGATCTCGTCGCGCGCGTCGCTGACGACGCCGCTGCCGGCGCGCAGCAGCTCGGTGGGCGGGAAGGCGTATTCGGGGTGCTCGTCGGCGGAGGCGACGGCGTTCTCCACCGCCTTGGCCTGCGCGGCCACCTCCTCGCGCTTCTGCTTCTTCGTCTCGGGCTTCTCGAGCCTGGGCAGGACCTCCTGCTTCGGCGGGTCGCTCACGGCGGCGACGGCGATGGGCTTGCGCGCGCTCTTGGCTGGCGCGGCGGGGGTCTTGGAGACCTCCAGCGGGCGGAAGCTGTCCTCCAGGTCGAGCGGCAGCTCCTCGCGGATCTTGTCCTCCTTCGTCACGTCGGGCTTGCTGGGGACGGAGGGATCGGGCTTTTTCTTCGCCGTGGCGCGGCGGGGCTTGACGGGGGCGCTGTAGCTGTCGCCCAGGAGATCCTTGAGGCCGGCGAGGGGCAGCTCCTCCTCGTCCGGGCCGAGCGGAATGTCCATCTCCGCGGCGCTCTGCGGCTTGCGCGGGGCGCTCTGGGGTCTCGCGGGCTCGACGGCGTTCTGGATCACGACGGGCTTTTTGGCGGGCGCAGCCGCGGCCTCGACGGTTTTGACGGCTTCGCTCTCCGCAGGGGCGGGCTTTTCGGCGCGGGGTCTCGGCTGCAGCATGCCGCTGAAGCTGCCGCGCACGCCGAGCACAAAGGCCACGAGGAAGGCGATGCCCGTGAGGATGACCGTGCCGGCCATGCTGATGAGCTGCACGAGCGAGCCGCCGATCAGACCGCCGAGCACGCCGCCGGAGAGACCGTCCTGCCCGTCGCGGAAGAGCTGATCCGCATATTCGCGGAAGGAGAGCAGCTCGTCGCGCGGCGCGCCGAGCAGCGCGTGCGCGAGGGCGGAGAAAAGCAGCGGGAGCAGCAGCAGGCAGACGACGCGGTATTCCACTGGGCGGCCGTGGTGCAGGAAGAGCACGACAGCCGCAAAGGCGAAGGCCGGCGCGAGCAGCCAGTAGCCCCAGCCGAGCAGACCCTCAAAGAGCACCTTGATATGCGAGAGCACGCTGCCCTCGGCGTTGAAGTAGCTCAGCAGCAGCAGGAAGGCCAGCACGGCGAAGATCGCGCCGGTCCATTCCCGCGCGTGCGAGGGGCGCGGCTCGCGCTCCGCCGGTGCGGGAGGCGGCGCGGTGCGCGTCGTCTTCTTCGCGGGGGCGGATTTTTTCCTGGTAGTCGATTTTGCTTTTGCCATGACAATTCCTTTCCGAGCCAATAATCACAAAATGATGGAGAAACGCCGGATCAGAAGATCAGCGTGAGTATGATCGTGAGGACGCCGGCGACCCAGCAGTAATAGGCGAAGCCGCCGAATTTGCCGCGCTTGGCGGCCAGGCGCAGCAGCATGATCGCCCCGAGGCCGACGAGCATGGCCGTGGCCATCCCTGCGAGGTACATCGGCACCGCGCCGAGCTCCACACCGGCGTTGAGCGCGTCAACGAGGCCGAGAAGCTGCGAGCCGAGGAGCGCGGGGATCGAGAGCAGCAGGGCGTAGTTCGCGGCAAACTCCTTGCGCAGCCCGAGGGACACCCCGGCCGTGAGCGTGGTGCCCACGCGGGAGATGCCCGGCAGCGCGGAGACAAGCTGGCAGATGCCGATGAGCAGCGCGTCGAAGACCGTCATCGTCGAGCCGATTTTCTTTCCCTCGGTCATCTTGCCGATCAGCACCAGCATGCAGCCGGTGAGGATCAGCGAGATAGCGACAAAGTAGTTGTTCTCTGCGAGGGCGTTGATCTGCCGCCGCAGGGGCAGCAGCAGGAAAAGCGGCAGCGTGGAGATCAGCAGCATCAGACCCACGCGCGCCGCGGGATAGCGGCTCTGTTTGGGGCCGGCGGAGAGGCCGAGCAGCGTGAGGCTCTCGAGGATGATGCGCGAGATGTCCTCCCAATAGGCGATGAGGATGGACAGCAGCGTGCCGATATGCAGCAGCACAAAGAACAGCGCGTGCCCCTCCTCCATGAGGTTGAGGCCGAAGAGATTGTCAAGGATCGTCAGATGCCCGGAGCTGGACAGCGGCAGAAACTCGGTCAGCCCCTGCACAATGCCCATCAGGATCGCGCTCCAATAACTCATGGCATACACCCCCATTTTGATCGTACAGAGCATTGTAACACAATTTCCGCCCCCTGACAAGAGGCGGAAATCCAAGCCCCGACCGGCATTTCCGTATTGCATGTGACCGGGTGCGGGACATACGGCGGCCGGATGACAGCCGCCCCTGCGGGTGGGTGCGGAATATCGGACGCGGTGCGAATCTGCGGGACGTCGAGGACGCCGTCCCCTACGGGATAGTGAAAGGCCGTTCGTTTTCATCGTAGGGGCGGCCGCCCTCGGCCGCCCGCGGACATGGTAGAATGTCGGGCAAACGGGCCGCCGGGGGCGTCGGCCCCTACGGGATAGTGCAAATATCGGGCGTGGTGCGTAAACCGCGGGAGGGGCAAGCCCCTCCCCTACGGGATGGTGCGAAGCCGTGAGGTGGGTGCGAATCCGCGGGACGACGGGGACGCCGTCCCGTACGGGATTGTGAAAGGCCGTTCGTTTCCGTCGTAGGGGCGGCCGCCCTCGGCCGCCCGCGGACATGGATGATGGTTGGACAAACGGGCCGCCGGGGGCGTCGGCCCCTACGGGATTGTGCATATATCGGGCGTGGTGCGTAAACCGCGGGAGGGGCAAGCCCCTCCCCTACGGGATGGTGCGAAGCCGTGAGGTGGGTGCGGATCTGCGGGACGTCGGGGGCGCCGTCCCCTACGGGATTGTGAAAGGTCGTTCGTTTCCGTCGTAGGGGCGGCCGCCCTCGGCCGTCCGCGGACATGGAGGAAGGTTGGAGAAACGGGCCGCCGGGGGCGTCGGCCCCTACGGGATAGTGCAAATATCGGGCGTGGTGCGTAAACCGCGGGAGGGGCAAGCCCCTCCCCTACGGGATGGTGCGAAGCCGTGAGGTGGGTGCGTATCCGCGGGACGTCGAGGACGCCGTCCCCTGCGGGATTGTGCAAATATCGGGCGTGGTGCGTAAACCGCGGGAGGGGCAAGCCCCTCCCCTACGGAGACGGACGAACGCAGGTGCGGAGACGGGAGACACCTCATCCGCCCCAGTGTACGCACTGGGGCACCTTCCCCTCAAGGGGAAGGCAAGCGGGACGTCGAGGACGCCGTCCCCTACGGGTGTGAGGCCGAGGGTTTGGGTGCGTATCCGCGGGACGTCGAGGACGCCGTCCCCTACGGCAAATTCCGCATTCTTTTTCGGCCGGGACGGTTGAAAACGCGCGGGGCGGGGGGTATACTGGAATAAAATACAGCTTGCGCAGTATAATACTACTTTCAAATAAGAAGCTTTAAAAAGGATTGCGAGGCAGAATTGCGCCAGACGAGGCGAAGACCGCAGCGAATAATGGAGATATATTTGCAAGGGCTTCAACGAAGTATGGCACAATTCTGGCCGCAAGACTTTAAAGATTTCTATTTGAAAGTAGTATAAGCATTCATTTCCCGTTTCTCCGCTTTGCTGCACCTGCACGCGCTGCGCTGTTTCCGCACTTCCCTTTTCTGCATGTTTCCTCCGCATTCCCCTTCCCGCGACAATCCTTTAAGATCGGAAAGGAGCGAAGCCATGAACATTCTCTCTCAGCTCAACAGCGGCATGCTCTACCTCATCTGCGGCGCGGTCATCCTCTTCGTGGCCGTGATGTGCGTGGTGTTCGCCGTGCGCGCCTGGCGGGCCGGCAAGGCCGTCGGCATGGATACGGCGAAAATGCGCCGCGCCATCGTCTCGAGCGCTACCTTCGCCGTGCTGCCCAGCGTCGGCATCCTGCTGGGCGTCATTGCGCTCTCCGGCAGCCTCGGCACGCCCTGGCCCTGGCTGCGCCTGTCGGTGATCGGGGCGCTGCACTACGAGACCCAGGTTGCGGAGGCTGCCGCGGAGGCCGCCGGTCTGCCGGGGCTCTCGGCCTCCTCCATGACCGCCACCGCCTTCTCCACCATCGCGCTGCTGATGAGCGTGTGCATCATCTGGGGCATGGTCTTCAGCCTTTTCAACTGCAAGAGCTACACCCGCCGGCTCAGCGGCGGCGCCGTCAAAAAGGACGGCAGGCCCTCCGCGCTCGCCGGCTTCGGGGACCGCGCCATGACCGCCATGTTCATCGGCCTCGTCTCGGCCTACATCGGCAGCTATATCGGCACTTTCGTCTCCGGCGGGGGGCTCTTCTCCTTCGCCGGGAGCTGGCTGCCGCTCGCGGTGGCGCTCGTCGGCGCGGCGGCCATGGCAGTCTTTCTGCTCATCAAGGAAAAGGGCAAGGCCGACTGGGTGGAGAGCTTCTCCATCGCCGGGAGCATGCTCGCGGCCATGAGCGCCGCGATCTTCCTCGGCAAGCTGATGTAAAGGAGGCGGCAGCATGAACGAACAGAACAAACAGCGCATCTACGAGAGCTATCTCGAGCGCACGCACCGCCTCGGCCGCATCTCCGTCGTCATCACGCTCGCGCTTCTCCTCGGCGCGCCCTTCCTGATCGGCGCTTACCTGCAGGCCCCGCCCGACCTCGGCGCCTTCCTCAAGGGCTTTCTGAGCATTGGACTGGTGTATTTCGTCAGCTGCGTGGCGGAATACCTCATTTACGTGCCGATGCTCGGCGCGGGCGGCACCTACCTCGCCTTCATCACCGGCAACCTCATCAACATGAAAATTCCCTGCGCCGTCACCGCGCGCGATATCGTGGGCGTGAAGTCCGGCACGCCGGAGAACGAGATCATCTCCACGCTCTCCATCGCCGTCTCCTCGCTGGTGACGATCCTGGTGCTGGCGCTGGGCGTGCTGCTGCTGATCCCGCTGCAGCCCTTCCTGCAGTCGCCCACTCTGCAGCCGGCCTTTGACAACGTGGTGCCCGCGCTCTTCGGGGCCATGGCCTGCAAGTACTACCGCGGCAACCTCAGGATCGCCGCGGTGCCGCTGCTGCTGATGGCGCTGCTGTTCACGCTCGTCCCCTCGCTTACGGGCTCGACGAGCTTCATGATTATCCCCAGCGGCGCGGTGGCCATCGGCCTCGCCTGGCTCTGTTACCGCAGGGAGCAGAGGGAACAGGAGGCGCTGAAATGAAGCTGATCGGGATCCTGCTGCTTGCGGCGCTGGGTCTGCTCGCGGCGCTGCTGCTCGTCTCCCTCCTCCGCACACTGCTCGGCGGCGCGAAGGTCTCCCGCTGGGAGGCGAAACGCGAGCCGCAGCGCGAGGCGGTCTACGCCGAAAAGCTCTCGCGCATGGTGCGCTGCGAAACCGTGTCCTACCCCGACCGCGAGCAGCGCGAAAAGTTCCTCGCCTTCCACCGGGAGCTCGAGGCGCTCTTCCCGCTGGTGCATGAGAAACTCGAAAAGACCGAGATCGACGGGAATCTGCTCTTCTTTTGGAAGGGCAGGCACGCGGACAGGCCGCTGGTGCTCATGAGCCATCAGGACGTCGTCCCCGCGGAGGGCGAATGGCTGCATCCGCCCTTCTCCGGCGAGATCGCCGACGGCAAGGTCTGGGGCCGCGGCAGCGCGGATACCAAGTGCTCCGTCATGGCCTTCTTCCAGGCCGTTGAGGAGCTGCTGCAGGCGGGCTATGTCCCCGAGCAGGACGTCTACCTCTCCTCCTCCTGCACCGAGGAGGTCGGCGGGGACGGCTGCCCCAAGCTCGTCGCCGAGCTCAAACGCCGCGGCGTGAAGCCCTTCCTCGTGTGCGATGAGGGCGGCGCCATCGTGCGGGAGCCGATCGGCGGCGTGAAGGGCTATTACGCGATGATCGGCGTACTGGAAAAGGGCATGGGCAACCTGCGCGTTTCGGCCAGATCCGGCGGCGGGCATTCGAGCTATCCCCCGAAGGGCTCCCCCATCGCGCGCCTGGCGGCCTTTGTGCAGGAGCTCGAGCGGCATGACCCCATGCTCGTCTCCTTCGAGCCGGAGGTCAAGGCCATGTTCAAGACCCTCTCGCCCTACGGCCCCTTCTATTTCCGCTGGCTCTTCGGCAATCTCTGGCTCTTCGCGCCGCTGCTGCGCAAGCTCCTTCCGAAGATCTCCAACCAGGCGGGCGCCCTGCTGCGCACCACCGTGGCCTTCACGATGCAGTCCGGCTCGGACGCCGCCAACGTGCTTCCCCAGGAGGCCACGCTCACGCTCAACCTGCGCTATATCCCGCATCAGGGCATGGAGGCGAGCAACGCCGTGATCCGCCGCCTTGCGGCTAAGCACGGCCTTGAGGTGGAGGTCCTGCGCGCCTACGACGCCTGCGAGCCCGTGCGCATCGACAGCGAGGCCTACGCCCTGGTCGAGAGCGTCGTGCACGAGGTCTTCCCGGAGCTGCCGACCTGCCCCTATGTCATGACCGGCGGCACGGACGCGCGCTTCTATCAGGAGATCTGCGACGCCTGTATCCGCTTCTCCCCCGTGATCTACGGCCCGGCGCAGATGAAGGGCATGCACGGCCTCAACGAGAATATCGACGTCTTCTCCCTGCCCGGCGCGGTGGATTTCTACAAGGCCGTCATCCGCAGAAACGCGTGATCGCCGCGCGCGCCCTGCCCGCCGCAGGGGACGGCTTGTCGCGGGACAAAGCGAATATTCTGACCCTCTCCGGCGAAGGCGCACAGAGGCGCGTCTCCGCCGGAGCATTTTATGTATGTGCGCAGCCTGTGCGGACAAGCAAAGAATATAACAAGCTGTCGACAAAGTGTCGACAGCTTGAATCGCCAAAATGGAAACTCCCGAAAAAGTTCCCATTTTGGCAAGGATTGAACGTGAAGGGGGGCATACCCTCCCCCCTTCACAATCCCCCCATGCGTGTCCAAGCTTGGCCGCATAGGTTTGTCTACAGTCTGATATAACAATCCTTCTCTCTTTCAGCCGCGCCTGGATTGCCTGTAAGAGCGTCCGGGCGGCGCGGCGGATTTTTGCGCCGCTTTGGCGCAGGCAATCCGACGCGCGTCCTCCCTGACGCTCTTCAGGAGCGCGGCAAAATCTTCTTCCTCATTTGGCTTCGCCTGCGGCTGGGCGGGCCGCTGCGGGCCTTCGGGTTGGAGTTGAGACTGTGTTTGTTGTTGGGCTTGGGCTTGGAGTTGGCTGGCGTCCGCCAGAGCAGGGAAGCGTTCGCTTGCGTCCGCTTGCGCAGGCGTGCCCTCGCCCGGGCTGTTCGCCTTGTCCTGACAGGCAGAGGAAGCCGGAGCCGTGCTGTCCGCCCGATCCGCCGCGTCTGCAAGCTGCGCCCTCCGCCATTGCTCAAAGCTCACAGGCGCGTCTGTGCGGTCGATATAGGCCTTGTATTGTCCGCGCAGGCGGTTGGCCTCGCATTTTTCGGCGTAGCGCTCCCCGTCGCGGTCGAGCGTCTCGCGAATCCTGCGCCAGAGCTGCCGCATGCCGCGGTCGCTGAAGGACGGCGACTCCCCCGTCGTCGCGTATTCCAGGATCGCAAGCATCAGCATGCCGCATTCCTCGACGCTGAATTCCTCGATCCCCTCGAAGTCCTTGTAGTACAGCATAAAGCCCGGTCTGCGTTTGGAATTGTTCATAGGATCTCCCCATAAGATAGTATTTCTTAAATACTATCTTACAACGAGATTTTAGTTTTGTCAAGTTCAAATTAACATTTTCGTGGAAAATTCACTGCGGCGAAACAGGGGGGTATGTGCGTGACCGCCCTCACGCGCCGCCGGGGGCGTCGGCCCCTACGGGTGGGCGCCGGGCCGTTCGATTTCGTCGTAGGGGCGGCCGCCCTCGGCCGCCCGCGGACATGGTAGAATGTCGGACAAACGCGCCGCCGGGGGCATCGGCCCCTACGGGTGTGAGGCCGTGAGGTGGGTGCGAATCTACGGGACGTCGAGGACGCCGTCCCCTACAGGTGGGCGCCAGGCCGTTCGTTTTCGTCGTAGGGGCGGCCGCCCCCGGCCGCCCGCGGACATGGTAGAATGTCGGACAAACGGGCCGCCGGGGGCGTCGGCCCCTACCGGATAGTGCAAATATCGGGCGTGGTGCGTAAACCGCGGGAGGGGCAAGCCCCTCCCCTACGGAGACGGACGAACGCAGGTGCGGGGACGGGAGACACCTCATCCGCCCCAGTGTACGCACTGGGGCACCTTCCCCTCAAGGGGAAGGCAAGCGGGACGCCGAGGACGCCGTCCCCTGCGGGGTGGTGCAAATATAGGGCGTGGTGCGTAAACCGCGGGAGGGGCAAGCCCCTCCCCTACGGGATGGTGCGAAGCCGTGAGGCGGGTGCGGATCTGCGGGACGTCGAGGACGCCGTCCCCTACGGGATGGTGCAAATATCGGGCGTGGTGCGTAAACCGCGGGAGGGGCAAGCCCCTCCCCTACGGGATGGTGCGAAGCCGTGGGGCGGGTGCGGATCTGCGGGACGTCGAGGACGCCGGCCCCTACGGCTGTAAGGCCGTGGGTTTGGGTGCGAATCTGCGGGACGTCGAGGACGCCGTCCCCTACGGGGTGGTGCGAAGCCGTTCGTTTTCGTCGCAGGGGCGGCCGCCCTCGGCCGCCCGCAGACATGGAGGAAGGTTGGACAAACGGGCCGCCGGGGGCGTCGGCCCCTACGGCTGTAAGGCCGTGAGTTCGGGTGCGTATCCGCGGGACGTCGAGGACGCCGTCCCCTACGGGTGGGCGCAGGGCCGTTCGTTTCCGTCGTAGGGGC
>DFGE01000026.1:20351-20516 GCA_002371675.1 Clostridiales bacterium UBA3758 | reverse complement strand
CGCCCTCGGCCGCCCGCGGACATGGTAGAATGTCGGACAGACGGGCCGCCGGGGGCGTCGGCCCCTACGGGTGTGAGGCCGTGGGTTCGGGTGCGAATCTGCGGGACGTCGAGGACGCCGTCCCCTACGGGGTTGTGAAGGGTCGTTCGTTTCCGTCGTAGGGGC
>DFGE01000026.1:18146-20286 GCA_002371675.1 Clostridiales bacterium UBA3758 | reverse complement strand
GGCCGCCCTCGGCCGCCCGCGGACATGGTAGAATGTCGGGCAAACGGGCCGCCGGGGGCGCCGGCCGCTACGGGTGTGAGCCCGTGGGTTTGGGTGCGAATCTGCGGGACGTCGAGGACGCCGTCCCCTACGGGGTGGTGCAAATATCGCGCGTGGTGCGTAAACCGCGGGAGGGGCAAGCCCCTCCCCTACGGGATGGTGCGAAGCCGTGAGGTTGGTGCGAATCCGCGGGACGTCGAGGACGCCGTCCCCTGCGGGATAGTGCAAATATCGGGCGTGGTGCGTAAACCGCGGGAGGGGCAAGCCCCTCCCCTACGGGATGGTGCGAAGACGTGAGGCGGGTGCGAATCTGCGGGCGGCTGATAGCCGCCCCTACGGAGGCACCGGGGTTTTCGCGCTTCGTTTATCCTGATTCCTTGTCCGAAAACGGGAGGGGCAAGCCCCTCCCCTACAGTGCGAGGGCTTACGATGTTCAATGGCATAAAAACAGCACGAAAGCGCGGGGCGGGCAAGCCCTTGCGCTTTCGTGCTTTCCTGTTTGTTGCCGGAAGAGGCGGATTCTTAACAACGCCGCTTATTCGCTCCGGGGCGGCATATCCCCACCCAGCAGGGTGGAGAGCTCCTGCTCGGTATAGAGCCGGAGGCCGGCACTGCGGAGAAGCTCAGCGGCCACGCCGTCGCCGGGGATGCGCGTGTGGGTGAACGTGCCGTCGTAGATCACGCCCGCGCCGCAGGAGGGGCTGCGGGACTTGAGCAGCGCCAGGCGGCAGCCGTGCGCGCGCGCCGTCTCCAGCGCGAGCTGCGCGCCGCGGCGATAGGCCTCGGTGACGTCCTGCCCCGTCTGCGTCAGCACCCGCTCCCCTACCCGCTCAGCGGGTACGCGGGGCGTGGGCAGGCCGCCGTCCGCCTCCGGGCAGACCGGCAGCAGCTCGTAACGGGCGCGCAGCGCGGCGAGGCTCTCCTCCCCCAGCGCGTTATGCCCGCCGTCGTACTTGCAGCGGCGGCCGAGCAGACAGGCGCTTACCAGCAGCGGCTCCATCCCTCAGGCCTCCAGGCTGCGCAGCGCATCCTCATAGGCGCGCATCGTGCGCGAATCGAAACAGACCATGCGCACGCGCCGCAGCACGGGATAGTCCCGCAGGCAGGCTGCGATCTCCGAGACGGCGATCCGCGCGGCCTGGTCGAGGGGGAAGGCGTATATGCCGGTGCTGATGGAAGGGAAATCCACAGTCTCGCAGCCCTGCTCCGCCGCGATGCGCAGGCAGGAGCGGTAGCAGGAGCGCAGCAGCTCAGCCTCGTTGTGATCCCCGCCGCGCCAGCGCGGGCCGGGGGTGTGGATCACGTACTTCGCGGGCAGCCGGTAGCCGCGGGTGAGCTTGGCCTGACCGGTCTCGCAGCCGTTGAGCGTGCGGCACTCGGCCAGCAGCTCGGGGCCGGCCGCGCGGTGGATCGCGCCGTCCACGCCGCCGCCCCCCAGCAGGGAGCAGTTCGCGGCGTTCACGATGGCGTCCACGCTCTGGCGGGTGATATCGCCCTGGATGATGGCAAATCTCTCCATCTCTCACTCCCCGCAGACGATCTGCACGCCGCTCTCCGAGGCGGAGAGGCTGACGGAGGCGATCGGCGTACCGCGGCGCGCGATCATTTCGGCGGCCAGACGGTCCTCGATCTCCTTCTGGATGAGGCGGCGGAGGTTCCGCGCGCCGTAGGTGACGGAATAGCCCTTCCTGACGAGGTAGTCGAGCAGGCTGTCCTCCCAGCTGAGGCTGACGTTCTTCTCGGAGAGCAGGTCGCGCACCTCGCCGAGCATGAGCGCGGCGATGGCGCGGAAATTCTCCTCCGAGAGCTGGTTGAAGCAGACGACCTCATCGACGCGGTTGATAAACTCCGGCCGCAGGAACTCGTTGAGGGCCTTCATGGCGCGCTCGCGGGTCATGTCCGTGACCGTGCCGCCGAAGCCGACGCTGCCGGTCTTGCTGTTGCTGCCGGCGTTGGTGGTCATGATGATGATGGTGTTCTCGAAGTTCACCGTGCGGCCCTGGGCGTCGGTGATGCGGCCGTCGTCGAGGATCTGCAGGAGGATGTTCATCACGTCGGGATGCGCCTTCTCGATCTCATCGAAGAGCACCACGCTGTAGGG
>DFGE01000026.1:0-18094 GCA_002371675.1 Clostridiales bacterium UBA3758 | reverse complement strand
ACCACGCTGTAGGGCTTGCGGCGGATCTTCTCGGTGAGCTGCCCGGCCTCGTCGTAGCCTACATAGCCCGGGGGCGAGCCGATGATGCGCGAGACGGAGAACTTCTCCATGAACTCGGACATATCCAGCCGGATCAGAGACTCGGGGCTGGAGAACATATCGGCCGCGAGGCGCTTGACGAGCTCCGTCTTGCCCACGCCCGTGCCGCCGACAAAAATGAAGCTGACGGGCTTGCGCTTGACCTTGAGGCCGACGCGGCTGCGGCGTATGGCTGCGCAGACGGCGTCAACTGCCTCGTCCTGCCCCACGATATGCGCCTTGAGGCGTTCGTCGAGTTTGGCCAGACGCTCCAGCTCATCCTCGCGGATGCTGGAGGCGGGGATCTTCGTCCAGAGCTCGATGATGCGGGCGAGGTTATCGACCGTGAGGCGCGGCCGTCCGACGGCCTTGAGCTGCTCGAGCTCGCTCTCCAGCTGCATCTCGCGGCTGCGCAGGTAGGCGATGCGCTCATAGCGCTTGTCGAGCAGGGCGGGATCGCTCATGCTCGTGTCGGACATGAGACCCTCGCGCTCGAAGCGCAGGTCGTCGAGCTCCTTGGAGGCCAGAGCCCTGCGGCGGATGCTCTCGTCCTTGAGGTTGACGTCCGAGCAGGCCTCGTCGAGCAGGTCGATTGCCTTGTCGGGCAGGAAACGGTCGGTGATGTAGCGTTCGGAGAGGATCACCGCCTGGCGGCACATCTCCGGAGAGATCTCCACGCCGTGATAGTCCTCATAATAATGCGCGATGCCCTCGAGGATCTTGATGCTGTCCTCCAGGGAGGGCTCGTTGACCGTGACGGGCTGGAAGCGCCGCTCGAGCGCGGAATCCTTCTCGATGTGCTTGCGGTACTCGGTGAAGGTCGTGGCGCCGATGACCTGGATCTCGCCCCGGCTGAGGGCGGGCTTGAGGATGTTGGCGGCGTTCATGCTGCCCTCGGCGTCGCCCGCGCCGACGATGTTGTGCACCTCGTCGATCACGAGGATGATGTTCCCCTCGCGGCGGATCTCCTCGATAAGCCCCTTCATGCGGCTCTCAAACTGGCCGCGGAACTGCGTGCCCGCTACGAGGGCGGTGAGGTCGAGCAGGTAGACGCGCTTGTTCTGCAGCTTGAAGGGCACGTTCCCCGCGGCGATGCGCTGCGCGAGCCCCTCGGCGATTGCCGTCTTGCCCACGCCGGGCTCGCCGATGAGGCAGGGATTGTTCTTCTGGCGGCGGTTGAGGATCTGGATCACGCGCTCCAGCTCCTCCTCGCGGCCGATCATGGCGTCGAGCTTGTGCTGCTCGGCGCGGCCGGTGAGGTCGATGCAGTAGGCGTCGAGGAACTTGTGCTTGGGCGCCTTGCGCTCGCCGCCGGAGGCGGGGCGCTCACCGCCCTGCGGGGTCGGCGCATTCTGCGCGCCGGGGCCGTTCGGGCCGCCGAAAAGCCGGTTGAGGAAGGGGAAGGTGGCGGTCTTGCCGTCGTCGTCCTCGCCGCCATCGCTCTCGCCTTCGGCATCGCCGAGGTTGGCCAGATCCTCCACGCCGCTGAGCGCGTTCTTCATCTCCTCGGAGATCATGTCCAGATCGTCGTCGGAGATGCCCATTTTATTCATGATGTCGTCCACGGGCTTGATATGCAGCTCGCGGGCGCACTTGATGCACAGGCCCTCGTTTTTCTGCTGGCCTGCCTCAAGTCTTGTGATGAAGACGACCGCCGGGTTCTTGCCGCAGCGGGAACAAAGGGGAGTTTGCATAGTATCCTCCGAAAATCAGATCAGTCCGCGCGTCAGGAAGCGGAACTGCAGGAAAAAGTTGCCGAGTACGGTGCCGCCCAGGGTCTCCTTGCCCAGCACCAGGCCGAAGAAGCTCAGCAGCCAGCACAGCAGCACACAGTAGACAATGCCCTCCAGGAAGCCCAGGAAGGCGCCGCCGAGCTCGTCAAACAGCTCGAGGTTCGGCAGGCGGAAGGAGAGATTGAAGATGTTCGCCACCGCCACAAGCAGGATCAGGATCATCAGAAAGCCGATGACCAGGCCGCCGACATAGGTGATCGTGTCGCAGAGCACGGCGACCACGGCGTCCGTCATGGTCGTGCCGTTGGCGGCGGAATAGTCCACGGCCTTGTTGGCCAGCTCCTGCGCGCGATCCTCGTGGAAGCCGACCGTGCGCATGCACTCGTAGGCATAGTCATAGCGCAGGGAGCTGTCGCGCGCGAGCAGATCGTCCAGCGAGAGGTCGCTGCTGGCGTAGCCCATGGTGTCGAGAATGCTGTCGCGGGTGGCGGCGGAGTCGATATAGCCGTCCACAAAGGGCTCCAGCGCGGGCACGACCTCGTGCGAGTAGGCCGAGGAGAGCAGGCTCCCGCCGAAGAGCGCGATCACGATGACGAGCAGGCCCGCCACACTCGCGATCACGCCTTTCTTGTAGCCGTTCCAGGTGCACAGCACCACGATAATCAGCAGCAGAATATCCACGATCAGTCGCATAAGAGTTCACGCATCCTTTGCTTTGCTCGTATATCGAGCAGTATATCAAATAATTATGAACAAATAAACAGCGGGGATCTGCGGGAGCGGCCCGCATCCCCGGCTGGCGCTCAGCCGCGCTCGTCCGCGCGGAGCATCATCTCCCCCACCGCGCCCTCGTACCAGAGGCGGTTGAGGTAGAGCCCCTGCGGCGGCATCGTGGGGCCGGTGAGACGCCGGTCGCCCTTCTCGAGCAGCGCGGGGATCTCCTCCGGCTGCAGCTTGCCGTAGGAGGCGTAGATCAGCGTGCCGACGATGGCGCGGCACATGTTGTACAGGAAGCCGTCCGCGCACACGGAGACCGTGATCAGCTCCCCTTCCCGCTCGCAGCGGCACCAGTGCACGGTGCGCACGGTGGTCTTCGTCTCGGTGCCGACGCTGCGCACGGCGCGAAAATCGTGCGTGCCCTCAAAGGCAGCCGCCCCGCGGCGCATGGCCTCGAGATCGAGCGTCTGCGGATAGAAGCAGGCGCGGCGCTCAAGGAAGGGATCGCGGATCGGACTGTTCCATATTTTATAGATATATTCCTTTTTTATGCAGGAGCCGATGGCGTTGAAGTCCTCCGGCGCCTCGACGGCCTCCTGTACCGCGATATCCTCCGGCAGCCGGGAGTTGAAGGCCAGGGGCATACGCTCGAGGGGGATGCGGCAGTCGGTACGGAAATTGGCGCAGTAGCGCAGGGCGTGCACGCCCGCGTCCGTCCGCCCGCAGCCGACGAGCTTCACGCCGTGGCCGCAGACCTTCGTCAGCGCCTCCTCCATCGTCTCGGCGACGGTGATCTCGGTCTTCTGCACCTGCCAGCCGTGGTAGCGCGAGCCGTCATAGCTCAGGCGCAGGGCAATGTTTCTCATAGGCCGAAGTGCCTCAGCACGTTGATCGCAGCGAGGAACAGCAGGCCCAGCGCGAGGGCGATCCAATCCCGCCGCGCCATGACGAGCTGCTTGAGGCGCGTGCGCCCCTCGCCGCCGTGATAGCAGCGGCTCTCCATGGCCACCGCGAGCTCGTCCGCGCGCCGGAAGGCGGAGACGAAGAGCGGCACCAGGATCGGCAGCAGAGCCTTGGCGCGCTGGATCAGGCTGCCGTTTTCAAAGTCCGCGCCGCGGGCCTTCTGCGCGGACATGATCTTGTCCGTCTCCTCGATGAGCGTGGGGATGAAGCGCAGCGCCATGGACATCATGAGCGTCATCTCGTGCACGGGGAAATGCAGCTTCTTGAGCGGACTCAGCAGCCGCTCCATGCCGTCGGTGAGCGCCATGGGGCTGGTGGTATAGGTGAGCAGGAAGGTGCCGGCGATGAGCAGCACGATGCGCAGGATCATCTTGACCGCGCGCGCAATGCCCTCCCAGGTGACGATCCAGCCGGGGCGCACGGGCGTGCCGCTGGTGTAGAAGAGGTTGAGCGCGGCGGTGAGGATGATGATGAAGAGCATGGGTCTGAGGCCCTTGAAGATGTTCTTCGGCCTGATATGCCCCAGCGCCATGACGAGCGCCGTGACGAGCAGCACGAGCGCGTAGCCCGCCCAGCCGTTGGCCTGGAAGAGCCCCACGATGAACAGCACGACCCACAGCAGCTTCGTGCGGGGATCGAGGCGGTGGATGACGGTATTGCCCGGGAAATACTGGCCGAGCGTGATGTCTTTCAGCATCCGCGCACCTCCTTTACGGCGGCGAGCAGCTGCTCATGGGTGTAGATGGCCTCGGGGAGCTTCACGCCCAGCGCGCGCAGCTCCATGGCGAGTGCGGTGGCCTGCGGGACGGCGAGGCCGATGGAAATGAGCTCCCGGGGGCGCGAGAAGACCTCCTCGGGCGTGCCGTCCATGGCGACGCGGCCATGATCGAAGACGATCAGGCGCCCGCAGCTGCGGGCGGCGTCGTCCATGTTGTGGCTCACGATCAGCACCGTGGCGCCGCTCTGGCGCTGATAGGCGCGGATATTCTCCATGATCTGCCGGCAGCCCGCGGGATCGAGACCCGCGGTGGGCTCGTCGAGGATCAGCACGCCGGGGCGCATGGCGATGACGCCGGCGATGGCCACGCGGCGCTTCTGCCCGCCGGAGAGCTCCAGGGGCGACTCGTTGAAGAGCTTCTCCTCGATGCCCACGAAGCCCGCGGCCTCGCGCACGCGCTCCTCGATCTCCTCCCTGCCGAGACCCATGTTCTTCGGCCCGAAGGCGATATCCGCGAACACCGTCTCCTCAAAGAGCTGGTATTCGGGGTATTGAAAGACCAGCCCGACCTGCCATTTGACGTCGTGCCTGGTTTTTTTATCCTTGTTGATGTCTGTGCCGCCGACGAGGACGCGCCCGGAGCTGGGCTGCAGGAGGGCGTTGAGATGCTGCACGAAGGTGGATTTGCCCGAGCCGGTATGGCCGAGCAGCCCCACGAACTGCCCCTGCGGGATCCTGAGGGAGATGTTCTCGATGGCGGTTTTTTCAAAGGGAGTCCCCGCACTGTAGACGTGTCGGAGCTCTTCGACGATGATTTCTGACATATCTTCTCCGGCTTCCTGTTGGAAGAATAAGATATTTTCTAAGAGTTCTTATGGCCGCGTTCCAGCGCGGCGGCGATGCGCGCGGCGGCCTCGGCCGGGGCGAGCACGTCCGTCTCCAGGCCAAGATCATGCAGCAGCCGCGTCGTCTCCGGGACGCTGAGGCCCTCGCGCTCCATCAGCTCCACCTGCGAAAAGACCTCCACGGGGCTGCCGTCGGCGACGATCCTGCCGTTGGACATGATGATGAGGCGGTCCGCGCCGATGCACTCCTCCATGTGGTGCGTGATGAGCACGACGGTCATGCCCCGCTCGCGGCAGAGCCGTGTCACCGTGGCGATGACCTCCTGCCGCCCCTGCGGGTCGAGCATGGCGGTGGGCTCGTCGAGGACGATGATCTCCGGCTGCATGGCGATGACGCCGGCGATGGCGACGCGCTGCTTCTGTCCGCCGGAGAGCAGGTGCGGGGCGTGCATGCGGTATTCATACATGCCGACCTGCCTGAGCGCCGCGTCGACCCGCTCGCGGATCTCCGCGCTCGGCACGCCGAGGTTCTCCGGGGCGAAGGCAACGTCGTCCTCCACTACGTTGGCGACGATCTGGTTGTCCGGGTTCTGGAAGACCATGCCCACGGTGCGGCGGATGGGGATCAGCTGCTCCTCGTCGGCCGTGTCCATGTCCTTGACCCAAACCTTGCCCTCCGTGGGGATAAGGATAGCGTTCATGTGCTTGGCGAGGGTGGATTTGCCGGAGCCGTTATGCCCCAGCACCGCCACGAAGCTCCCCTTTTCGATCTCGAGGTCAACGCCCCTGAGGGTCTCTTCCTCCTCATCGGAATAGGTATAGTGTACGTTTTCAAAACGGATGATCGACAATTTGATACGCTCCGATCTGTATTTATCTCTCCCAGCGGCAGCTCGCGCCGCAGGGCAGATAGAGGCCGCTGTCGGTAACGGGGAGCGCGAGCTCCCGGCTCTCACTGCGGCCGCCGAACTTTTTGGTAAAGATGCTCTCGGTCACATAGCTGAGCACCGAGGGCGAGAGGCCGGTGGTGTAGGAGTTGATGAGCACGAAGAGCGGCTCCTCGCTCAGCACACCCGCGCAGAGGGACACGAAGGGCCAGAGATTCTGCTCGAGCTTCCAGACCTCGCCGCCCGGGCCGCGCCCGTAGGAGGGCGGGTCCATAATGATGGCGTCGTAGCGGTGGCCGCGGCGGATCTCACGCTCGACGAATTTCGCGCAGTCGTCCACGATCCAGCGGATCGGCGCCTCGGAGAGGCCGGAGACGGCGGCGTTTTCCTTGCCCCAGGCGACCATGCCCTTCGCAGCGTCCACATGGCAGACCTTCGCGCCGGCTTTGGCACAGGCTACCGTCGCGGCGCCGGTATAGGCAAAGAGGTTCAGCACGCTAATCTCCCTCCCCGCGGCGCGGATCTTCTCCATGGCCCAGTCCCAGTTCGCGGCCTGCTCGGGGAAGAGGCCGGTGTGCTTGAAATTCATGGGCTTGACGCGGAAGCGCAGCTCCTTATAGCCGATCTCCCAGGCCTCGGGCAGCGCGCCCTTGTCCCAGCTGCCGCCGCCGGATTCGCTGCGGCGATATCTGGCGTCGCGCGCGTTCCAGCGCGGGTCGCGGCGCGGCGTGTCCCAGATCGCCTGCGGGTCCGGGCGCACAAGCACATAGTCCCCCCAACGCTCGAGCTTTTCGCCCTTCGAGCAGTCGAGGACTTCAAAATCTTTCCATTGATCGGCGATCCACATAGCTAAACTCCATACGTACCCCAGTATAGTTTAAGTATTGTATCACGGATTTCCCACGCGGTCAACCTCGGCTTGCGCGTTTCGAGCTCTGCAAAGCCCGCGGCGCGCCGCTCCCCCGCCGCCTCGCTCCCGGCTCCGGCGCAAAAAAGCTCCCGTACCATGTCTGTCGCGGACACGATACGGGAGGATTATTTCAGCGGATGGGGCGATTACTGCACCGCATGCGTCCGCAGATAGGACAGCACCTGGTTGATGCCCAGGGAGTTGAGCGACTTGCCGTTGGAGGAGGCATAGTCCCCGATGAGCCAGTTGGCCTTGTCGTCCACGGCGGAGGCCGTGTCGGCAAAGTAGCTCCCGGTCTCGGCCGCCACGCGCCTGATCCACTGGTTGACCGTGGTGATCACGTTGGGCGTCAGCCCGTCGGAGCCGGCGTAGGAGTTGGCAACCGAGCTCGCCGAGCAGCAGATCACCAGCGTGTAGGGGCTGACCTCGCGGATGGCGCGGATCATATCGGAATAGTTGCGGACAAAGGTCTCCTCATCCGTCAGCATCGCGCCGTCGCTGCCGAGGAAGATCACCAGGCGCGCGGGCTTGGCGACCATGGCGGCGTCGACTGGGCTGATCTCCGAGCCGTCGCCCGGGTAGCGGATCGTGCAGCTCGGCAGATCCGCCACGGAGAGGTTGCCTGCGCTGGTGCCCCAGATCTGCATGCTGCCCTGCTCGCCGAGGATGGCGTAGTCGCGGATGCCGATCATGCTGCTGTCGCACAGGAAGGTCAGCGAGTCGATATAGCTCTGCCCGGCGTCGTCGGTCTCCCCGAGCGTGACAAGCTCGCCCGAGCCGCCGACCTGCGCCATGGGATCTGCCGTGGGCGCAGGCGTGGCCGGCGCCGCGTCAAGCTGCACGCCGCCGCGGACGATCGGCCCGGAATAGGGCGTGAAGGCGGCAAAAGCGAGCCCCACAAGGAGGGCGAGCAGGCAGAGAAAGACCGAAGCCGCCCAGCCGATATTCTTGAACGCTGAAAAATTCTGCTTCATCGTCGTCACATCCCGCTTGCAAAACACGGCGACCCGATGCGAGCCGCCGATACGGATCGGTAAAAGACGCAGAGGCCGCCCCCGCAAAAGGAACAGCCTGTGCATGCACTCCTCCCCTCCCCGCTTTGGGGGAGGGAAGGACAGTGAGCATTACTCCTGCTCGGCGAGGGCCTTGGCCTCTTCAATGACCTTCTGCTGGACGTTGCCGGGGGCTTCCTCATAGCGCACGAACTTGCAGGTGAAGGAGCCGCGGCCCTGGGTCATGGAGCGCAGGTCGATGGTGTAGGAGCTCATCTCGGCCATGGGGACCTCGGCCTCGACGGTCTGCATGCCGTCCTCGGCGGTCATGCCGAGCACGGTGCCGCGGCGCTTGGAGCTGATGTCGCTCATGATGTCGCCGAGGTTCTCGTCGGGGATGGTGACCTTCAGCAGGCCGATGGGCTCGAGGATGGTCGGCTTGGCCTTGGGGATGCCGTCCTGGTAAGCGAGGCGGGCAGCCGTCTGGAAGGCCATATCGTTGGAGTCGACCGGGTGGTAGGAGCCGTCATAGAGGGTGGCCTTCAGGCCGACCAGCGGGTAGCCCGCCAGCACGCCCTTGACGACCGCGTTGCGCAGACCCTTTTCGACAGAGGGGAAGAAGTTTTTGGGCACGGAGCCGCCGAAGACTTCCTCGGCGAAGATCATGTCGTCCTGCTCCTCCTGGGGCTCGAAGCGGATCCACACGTCGCCGAACTGGCCGGAACCGCCGGACTGCTTCTTGTGGCGGCCGTGAGCCTCAACCTTGCCCTTGATCTTCTCGCGGTAAGCGACACGGGCGGGCGTGAGCTCGGTATCGACGCCGAAGCGGCTCTTGAGCTTGGCGCAGAGCACGTCAACCTGAATATCGCCCTGGCCGGAGATGACCATCTGGTGGGTCTCGGCGTTGTTGACCAGCGTGAAGGAGATGTCCTCCTCGTTGAGGCGGGCGAGACCGCCGGCGACCTTGTCGTCCTGGCCCTTGGTCTTCGGGGAGATGGCCATGGAGTAGCAGGGCTCGGGCATCTCGATGCCGGGCAGCTCGGCCTCGTTCCTGGGATCGCAGACCGTGTCGCCGGTCTTCCAATCCATCTTGCCGATGGCAACGATGTCGCCGCAGCAGCAGTCCTTGACCTCAGTCATCTTCTTGCCGGTGGCGGTGTAGAGGCGGCCGAGCTTATCGGTGCTGGACGCGCGCAGGTTGCGCAGGGACAGGTCGGAGGTGATGGCGCCCTTGAGGACCTTCACGAAGCTGTACTTGCCGAACTGATCGGACACGGTCTTGAACACAAAGCCCTGAACCGGGGCGGCGGGATCGACGCCCTCGACCTCGTCGGGAGAGGGAACGTAATCGACGATGCCCTGCAGGAGAGCCTCGGTGCCGATGTTCTGCATGGCGGCGCTGGCGAACACGGGGACGACGCTGCGGCCCGCGAGACCGGCCTTGATGCCGGCGATCATGTCTTCCTCGGAGAGCTCCATCTCTTCAAAGAACTTCTCCATGAGCTCGTCGTTCGCGCCGGCGGCGGTCTCCATGAGCTCCATGCGCAGGTCTTCCACGCGGCCGGCGTCGGCGGCGGGGACTTCGACCTTGCTGGTCTTGCCGTTCTTGGTGACGTAGGCGACATTGTTCACGAGGTCGATCACGCCCGTGCCATCGGAGGTGGGGATGGTGACCGGGGCGACGATGGAGCCGTACTTCTCGCGCAGAGCATCGACCACGGCAAAGTAATCGCCGTGCTCCTCATCGGTCTTGGAGACGATGAAGAGGGTGGGCAGATTGGCGGCCTTGAGGTATTTCCAGCTGCGCTCGGCGCCAACGGAAATGCCGTCCTTGGCGGTCAGCACGATCGCGCCGACTTCCACCGCGCGCAGGGCGCAGAGGACCTCGCCGACGAAGTCAAAGTAACCCGGGCAGTCCAGCACGTTGATCTTCCTGCCGGCGAAGCTCACGGGAGCGAGGGAGGCGGCGATGGTGATCTGGCGCTTGATCTCTTCGGGGTCGTAGTCGCAGACGGTGTTGCCGTCGGAGACTTTGCCCTGGCGGTCGATCGCGCCGGTGACGAAGAGCATGCTCTCGGCAAGGCTGGTCTTACCGCTGTTGCCGTGGCCCAGGAGGGCGATGTTGCGAATGTTTTTGGTTTCCATTGAATGCTTCCTCTCTGTCAGTATATGTCAGACTGTTTTTGTCTCTAAAGAAAGTCCAATACATTATACACTATGCGCCCGCCCCATTGCAAGCCCTATTTTTTTGAAAAGAAGGCGCGCACGCGATCCGGGTTTGTCGCAGGGCTGCCGCCCGCCGTATCCCCGCACCGCGCCTGCGATTCCGCACATCCCCGTAGGGGACGGCGTCCCTGACGTCCCGCTGTACGTTCCGCACAAGCCCGTAGGGGACGGCGTCCCCGACGTCCCGCTGTACGTTCCGCACCCAGGCACGCGACCCCGCAGGGGCGCTTCACGAAGCGCCCGCCGACACGCTCCCCTGTCCGTCCGCAACTCGGAGGACAATATATAGCAGACAGGCCTCGGGCTGAGCCCGAGGCTTGTCTGCTTCATTATTATCGTTTCACGAAATGCGAGTGATCATTACTCCGGGAGCTCTCTTGGGCAGAAAGAGTCGTCCGTGCAGGAGCTGGTGATGATGTCGCATTCTCCGCTGAAACGAATGAACTCGATCTTCGGATCTGTATAAATCATGTTTTCCTCCTTTTCCGCGGAATCTTATGCGTAGAAATCGCTTCTTCTTTTCTATTCTATCTCAGGTCTCTTGGAATTGCAAGTCTTTTTTGTCGGAGCGCAGGTTCTGCCCGCGCTCCGATTTGGGAACTGCGTTCAGTCAAAGTATGCGTTCGCTGCCTGATTGTAGAGATACAGCGCTTTGACAAGATTCTTGATGTCGTCACCGGCAGTACCGTCGTTAAGAATCCGGTATCCGTAGCTCAGCGCGCTGAACGTGATCGTGTATGTGTTCACGCCGTCCGATACCGTAAACACATGCGCCTCGTCCAGCATGTCAGCGAATATGTTGGCGACCTCGGTATAGTAGCGATCGCCCCGCTTCAAAGGCGTCACGGTCTTCCCGTCCACCGTGAAGGTCAGCGTGGAGAGATCCGTCCCGCTCTCGAGGTAGAAGTACTGCCGAACGGTATTATCCGCATCGAGCGCAAGCGTATTCGAATTCCTTGTCACGGCTTCGGGAAGCGTGCCCTCGTACACCGCTGCGAAAGGTGCAAGATCCGCCAGCGTGACTTCCGTCACTGCGTCCGCAAGCACCAGGCCGTCAGCATTGTGGTCGAAATACAGCTGTGCCGCTGTGCCGAAGTTTTCCGCCGCCACGGCCAGCGCCTTCAACGCAGCCTCATCCCTTTGCTGCAACACCTTGAGATACTGCATCATGGAATACTTAAAGCCGGTGGAAGTCACATCTGCGCCGTCTTTGTCCTCAAGCGGGAGCAGATTACCGTTTCCGTCGTACAGCCGCAGTACGACTTCGTCACGCATCTCGGTCGAATAGATCGGGATCTTGAACAGGCGACGGACCACACCGCTTCTCGTGCTGGTAGGCGCTGCGCTGATCAGCGTTGTCACCTCACGGTCGTTCAGCGTAAGCACCGCATAAGCGTTCGGATCCGTAAGAGCGAGATCGCTGATATGCACATAGAAACGAAGTTCGATCTGTCCCTGAAGGTCCGCAGTGTTGCCGTGAACATACGAGCTCTCGCCGACCGTGACGGTCTCGGACTCGGTCAGATTCAGCTCGCCGTTGCGCTGGGTGGTGCTGATGGTGGCTGTCGTCTTCGCGCCGGTGGTGGTGAAGTGCAGCGCGGCGATGGGGCTGTTCGCCGCAACGCCGTCCCTGTCGGCATAGGCGAAGGTGATCGTGCCGTTATCCGCGTGGACGGACTTGTAGCTGAGGCTGCTCTCGCAGCTGACGTAAGTCAGCACAGCGGGATCGTAGGTCACGGTGAAGAGGCCGTTTTTGGACAGGACGCTCTCGCTGAGCGTGATCGTCACCGTATTGTCGTCGGAGGTCTCGGCCTCGCCGGAGGCGTTGGGCTCGGCCGAAGCCGGGGCGTATGCGCCGCGGAAAGCGGTGAGCGAACCGAACGCGCTCTGGCCGCCCTCACCCTCCTCCGCTACGGGAGCGGGCTCCTCGGTCTCGACAGGCTCCTCGGTCTCGGCAGGCTCCTCGGTCTCGACGGGCTCCTCGGTTTCAACGGGCTCCTCGTCCAGAGGCAGCTCGTTCTCGTCGAGGACTTCCTCCTTCTCCGACGCATCCGTGAAATAGCCGGAGAGGTCAAAGCCCATGAGTGTCATGCGCTCGACGATGTCCTCCGTCAGCAGCTCTTCGCGCGTGGCGAGAGGCTGCAGGCCGCTCAGATCGGCCGCGAGCTCGGCAGGCTCCTCAACAGAGGCGGGGGCGACGCTGCCGTTGACATACAGACCGGTCGCGGGCCAGACGTTGGAGCCGAAGTTGCCGGCATGGTAGATCTTCTTGTCGCTCACACGGATGATGATGAGCTCGGCAAATTCGCCGTCGGTGTGCGTCCAGTACAGGTAGGTGCCGTCGTAGTAGAGGTTCTGGTACAGGAAGGAGGTGGAGATGCCGGTCTCGACGAACTTGGTCGGCGTAGAGAACTCAAAGCCGTTGCCAGCGCTGTTCAAACTGAGCGTCGTCGTCCAGATGACGCCGTTCTCGTCAAGCACATAATAGGTACCGCCTTCTGCACTGCGGGACTTGCAGGCGATACCGGCAAAGAACGCGCCGCCGGTGGTCTCGCTGCAGTCAAGAGCAGCGTAAGGAAGACCGGTATAAGTGCCGCCTTCACCGTCGTCCTCCGCCGTCAGCGGGCCGGCAATCAGGTAATAGCCAAAGGTGTAGGCGAAGCCGACGTAGTCAGAATACGTGGTTGCGCCGACGGCCATGTCGGCAGCGTAGACAAAGTTCTGGCCGACCTCCGTGAGCGCGTAGCTGCTCCGATTCACCGTGTAGAGTGTGGTCTCGGCAGTGTTGGTGTCGAGCGTGCCGGCGTAGAGCTTGGTGCTGCTCTGCATAAAGGCGGAGGTCAGCGGAAGCTCCTTGTCCGTATTGCTGCTCTTGGTCCAGGTCGGCAGCGAGTTGGCGTTGAAGGAGGAGAAGTAGACCCCGCCCTGCTCGTCCCAGATGATGCCGTTCAAGGTCTTGTTGACGGCGAGGACATTCACATCCACGGATTTGCTCACGCCGGGATCGGCGTTGGAAGTCGCCGTGATGGTGCAGCTGCCGGCGCCGACCGCAGTGACATTGCCGAATTCATCGACGGCCGCAACGCTGTTGTTGCTGCTCGACCAGGAGACCGTGCGATCCACCGCGGTGAGCGGGAGCACCTTGGCGACAAGCGAAGCGGTGTTGCCCTTGTAGAGATCCAGGGACTCCGGCGTCAGCCTGATATTGGTAGGAACATAGGGATCGATCTCAGCGCGGACGGTGGTCTTCACAAAGAAGTAAGTGTTGGAGGCCGTAGTGTTGAGAGAATAGGTGCCGCCGGAGCAGCGGAGATAGTAGGTGCGATTGCTGACAGTCATAGTCAGCCTGTTGCTGCTGTAAGTCCAGGCAGCATAGCGGGTACTGGTCGGCGCGTAAAGGGTCGTCCCGGTATTAGAGTTACGGCCCAGGTAATTGCTGCCATTCTTAAGCAAATAGCTGCTGCCGCTGGTAGACGCCGTCCACACGGAGGTGGCGTTGACATCGGCGCTGTCAATGTAGGGGGCGTCAATGCCGTTCGCTGCGGGGCGCACCGTTACAAGCTGGCTGTTCACCGTCGTACCGGAATGGCCGACGATGTACCCGCTGCCGGCGGCGTTGATGTTGGCGACGACATAATCATTGCCCGCAGCAGGCCCGTCGGAGAGGACGTAGACCACCTTGTCGGCATAGGCGTTGTCGTTGACCCGGACAGCCCTGGCGACCTCGTTGCCGGCGTAGTCGGCGGCGAAGACCGCCACATAGCCCTGTGCGTTGGCAATGGCGTCGGAGGCGTCGAGCGAGATGGTGCAGGTGCTCTGGCCGGGCGCCTGCTCGGCGTACTTGGTCTCGCCGTCCAGGGACAGGACGGCCACGTAGGCGAGGTTCAGGTTGTCGCTCGCCGTGACGCTGAGGGTGCTGCCGCTGAGCGTCGCCCCCGTGATCGACGGGTCGACGTCGTCAACGGTGAAATCAAAGCCGACATAGGCGCCGGAGCCGAGGTCGTTGCTCTCGATCACGCTCTCGAAGTCCTGCGCACGGAGCGTCCCGATCCCGCTCGCGGTCACATCGTCCGCAATGCGCATGGCGTTATACTCGGGGATGGCGTAGAAGCCGATGCGGAACACGTCGCCGTTCTGGAGTTCGTAGGATGCGGCGTTCTTGTTCACGCTGTAGAACTTCGTGCCGGTGTTCTGCCAGGTGCCCTGGTTGGCATAGTACCACATGCCGTCGACAAAGGATCCGACAACAGAGGCGTTCAGGACCTCGCTCACGTCGCCGGAAGCATCCAGCTTCGAGACGGCAAAGCCCGTGGTGCCCGCGGAGCGGATCAGATTGTAGAAGATGTTGCGGAACTGGGAATTGCTGTTGACAGCCAGGCGGTCGGCGGGGAACTCGTCCTCGACCATATAGGGGTTGCCGCTGAACTTGGCGGTCACGCCGTTGTAATCCAGGGTCAGATAGTTGGTATCCTCAACGCCGGAATAGTTCTCCTGCTCGCTGCCGTAGAGCTTTTCGGTGTAGGATTTGGTGTCGAACATGGAGGGATCCGTCCAGGAGCCGTAGTAGCCCAGGATGGGGATGCTGTGCGTGTGCGCATAGCTCACGCCCTCGCCGTCCGAGGTGACGCACTCGGCGTAGGAGAAGCCCTCGATGTAAGCGCCGTTGGGACGGTCGCTCAGTGCACCTTCGGGGATCGAGATGTTGACCGTGACCTGCGCGCTGCCATGTGCCGCGACGACATAGCCGCCCGCGGGCGCCTGCGCCTGCCAGTCGATCAGCTGCTGGGCGTCCTGCGTGGTGAGCGTGCCGTCGCCGTCCATCTCGCCTGCTGCGAGATCGAGACCGCTGCCGTCGTTCTCGCCGCTGAGATAGTCGAGGATGGCCTGGACGTCGGAATTGTTGGTTGCGCCGTCACGGTTAACGTCGTGTCCCGCCGGCTGAGAGCCGGAGCCGTTCCAGACGTAGCTGACATTGGCGGCAAGAGGTGCGGTGAGGCGGGAGAGGTTCTCGCCGTCGATCGCCTGCGTGAAGAGATCGGTCCGCAGCTCAAAGCGCAGATCGGTATCGGTGATGTTATAGAGCGTGTAGCTGAAGCTGTACTGCCCGACGCGGCCGGGATCGTCGCCCAGCTCGACCTTGACCTTGCCGTCGGCAGCGGAGCCGAGCTCGGTGGTCATGCCGGCGTTGTTCATCATCAGCACGGTGGAGGCGGTGACGGCCTTGCAGACCTCCGCGAGACCCGCGCCCTGCTGAAGGATGGGCAGATAGAGACCGCCGTTCTTCATCGGCGTCGCCGTGGACATCAGCAGGCTCTGGATAATGGCGCGCGTGGAGTAGTTCGCGGTCAGCGCGCTGTTCGCGGCGGAGAGGTCGTTATCGCGCAGATACTGCGCTACGACTGCCGCGAGACCTGCCACATGCGGCGCAGCCATGGAGGTGCCGCTCATGAGCTCATACTGATCGGAGCCGCCGTTTGTATTGCCCTTGGAGTCCTTATTGGTGCCGTATACGGAGTAGATGCTGCCGCCGGGCGCGGTGATCTCCGGCTTCATGACGAGCGAGCCGGGAACGCCCCAGGAGCTGAAGTCGCTGATCGCGGCATTCTCGCGCGAACCGTTCCCGCCGGAGGATACCGTATCCGTCACCTGCACGGTGCCGGTGTAATAGGTGATGCCGCCGGTGGTCCCGCTCGTGGAGTTGGCCTTGATCGTCTCGGCGTCAGCCAGCGTGATGGAGACCATCGGGAATTCGCCCTCGAAGTCATCCAGGTTCATGCCGATCGTCCCGCCCTGATTGTTGGCCACGATCAGGCCCTTGGGGCTGAAATCGATCGCATTGTTGCCCTTATCCGAGAAGTTGATACTGCCGCGGTTGACGATGACGATCTTGCCGGAGAGGCCCACGGCGCTGTCGACCGTACTGTAGTCGCTCTCGTCGCCCACCGCGTCGATATAGACATAGCTATAGCTCCCTGCGACAGAGGACATCGCGGGGCCGCTGTCGCCGTCGGTATAGAAGACGTTCTGACTGCCGTTGAAGACCAGCGGCATGCCGGTGTTGCCGATGTTGTCGGCGGAGGCCACGCAGAGGCTGTTGACGAAGGTACCGGGGGTACCGCCGGTGTGCCAGCTGATGTCCTCGGCGTAGAGCTCCGTGGGCGTATTATCGGTAAAGGCGCCGGAGTTGCCCGCGGAGATCGAGACGACCATGCCCTCGTTATCCGCGCGCGCGGCGAGCTTATTGAGCACTTCCTGGTAGCCGCTGTCATAGGTGAAGCCGGGAGCCCCGGAGCCGAGGGAGAGGTTCGCAGAATCCGCGTCGAGCAGGATCGCGTCCTCGAGTGCTACCATGTAATCGGAGTCGTAGGCGCCGCCGTTCTCGCCGAAGACCTTCATGACGAGCAGCTGGGCGTCCGGCGCCATGCCGACGGCATAGACCGAGGAGGCTGCGTCATTGTAGCTCGAGCCGCTCTTGATATAGCGGTTGGCCGCCGCGATGCCCGCGACGTGAGAGCCATGCTCGCCCTGCGTGTCGTTCATATGGGTAACCGTGGTGTTCCCATCGACATAGTTGTACGCATAAGGGATCTTCGCGCTGATGCGCACGCCATTGCCCTGCAGGCCGGTCGGAATGGTCTCCATGAGCTCGACGGGGTCAAGGCCGTTCTCGGCGCGCTGCGCGTTGACCTCGCTGATCGCATGGTTGAACGCGTCCTCGTCAAAGGACTGGTGGTCGGTGTCCAGGCCGGTGTCGATGATGGCGATGCGGCTGCCCGCGCCGGTATAGCCGGCGGCCCAGGCCGCCGTCGCTCCGACCATGTATCGACTGGTATTGGCCGTGTTGGGGTCTGCGGCGCTGTCCTCCTGCGCAAGATAGAGGTTCTCGCGCTTGACGGAGGCGACGCCGGGGAGCGCCTCGACCATGACCATCTCCGCGAGGCTCAACTCCGCGGAAATAGCGTTGACCGCGAGCGTCAGGTTCCAGTGCACGTTGAGCGCATGGCCGATCACGGCCTCGATCTCGGCCGTCATCAGATCCTGCTCGCTGAGCAGGCTGTCACGGTAGGCGATGGCTGCCTGGTTATTGGCGATGCCTTTTTGCGCGAAGCCCGCGTCCAGCGTGGACGGCGCGTCCAAGAAGATGGACACGCGGACGACCTTGTTCAGATTCACCTCGTCCATGGGGGTGAGCTCTTCGGCGTCTTCCTCGATCAAACCGAGCTTCTGGACGCCGAGCGCAGCCGGGTCGTACTCTTCCATCGGGAGAGTCTGGCTGTCTTCGCCCTCTTCGTACTCGTCGTTGAGGATGGGGGTCTCCCCTTCCTCGAGCTGCTCCTCCGCACTCTCATCGGCCAGCCCGGCTGCAAAGCCGGAAACGCCGAGCGAGAGGATCATGGCGGCGATCAGCAGGAGCGAGAGCAGCTGTTTCCACTTTTTGCCCATAGGGTTCCTCCTTCTGCTGCGCGGAACCGTATCACGCGCGCGTGAATATTTCAGCTTCCGCGCTGAGCGGAAGGCCGGATACCGGATCGTTATATGGATCCCATATTATATCATGAGTGATTATACGCTGCTTTTCTGAATTCTTCAAGCATATTCTTTTCGGATCTATAGGGAATTTTTCCATATTCATGCATTGGTTTTTGTATATTTCACCGAAGAAGCTGAATATTGCGGATGAATATTCATTCGCGCCGCCTGTGCCCCTCCCCAAGCCCGGCGCGTCGGAAAACGTCTTCTGCGCGCCTCCCCTGCAACCGGGAGCGCAGCGGGCCAGGTGGGGTAAGCGGAGCAGAATCGAGGGCGGATTTGGGGGAAGGGTGGGGAAGAAATGAATTATTTGTAAGTTTCTGTAACCATATTGACATTTTCTCGGTTATGCAGTATGATAGCAGCATCCTATCCGCTTTTTCTGTCCCTTTCTCACGCTGCGCGCGATCTTTCTGCGGAATCTTCCCGCCGGAGCGCCGCTGCGCTCCCATAGCCTGACGGCGCCAATTCGAACACGCCTCTCAGCGGCCTTTT
>DFGE01000027.1:15556-83532 GCA_002371675.1 Clostridiales bacterium UBA3758 | reverse complement strand
GGATTACTTCTTGGCGAGGCCCTTCTGGCGGGCATACTCGGCAGCGCCCAGAGCGCCCATCAGCTGCGGGTCGGTCTTGAGGTTGACGACCTTCAGCTTCAGAACCTTCTCAATGGCTTCCTTCAGACCGTCGTTCTTCGCGCAGCCGCCCGTCAGCGTGATGCTGTCGGTCGCGCCGGCCTTCTTGGCCATGACGAAGCAGCGCTTGGCAACCGCCATCTCGATGCCCGCGGCGATCTCATCGGTCGGCTTGCCTTCGCCCACGAGGGTGATGACCTCGGACTCGGCAAACACCGTGCACTGCGCGGTGATGGGGATGACGTTCTTCGCCGTCAGGGACAGCTTGGAGAACTCGGGCAGGCTCAGCTCGAAGGAGCGCGCCATCGCCTCAAAGAAGCGGCCCGTACCGGCGGCGCACTTGTCGTTCATCGCAAAGTTCTTCACCGTGCCGTCCGTGTCGATGCTGATGCCCTTGACGTCCTGGCCGCCGATGTCGATGATGGCCTTCACGCTCGGGTCGGTGATGTGCACGCCCATGGCGTGGCAGGAGATCTCGGAGATGTTCTCGTCGGCGAAGGGAACCTTGTTGCGGCCGTAGCCGGTGCCGATGAGGTACTCGAGCTGCTCGGAGCTCGTCAGACCGACCTTCTTGAGCACCTCGTCCATCGCCGCGATCGCGCTCTGCTCGGAGTTGATCTTGCTGCGAATGGTGGTGTCGGCTACCATCTTGCCGGTCTCGTCCATGATAACTGCCTTCGTGTAGGTGGAGCCCACGTCGCAGCCGCCAAAGTATTTCATATTGTCGTTACTCCTTTGTTTGTGGATTATGTTTCAGCTTGAGAGGCTCAGGTGTTGTAGTCGTACTTGGGGAACTTGTCCATGTCGTACGGGGTCTGCAGCGTGTCGCGGCGCTCCATGTTGTCATAGTGGTTCTTGAGGAAGGGCTCCACCACGTTGAAGAGCAGCTTGCCGTCGAGGTCGAAGAAGAAGACGGCGAAGAGCGCGACGTTCAGCACCAGGACGATGCCGCAGAGCTTGAACAGAAATTTAGCAAATTTAGACATCTTGTTTCCTCCTATTACCAGGTCATGGAGTCGTCAAAGTCGAGCAGAGACGGATCCAGCGGCTCTTCATGCATGACGGTGGACATGTAGTCATTGATGAGGCGGCGGATCTCCGCGCGGGAGACGGTGCGGCTGTCGGGCAGGGCGTGGGGGATCCAGAAGGCGTGCACGTTGCGGTCACGGAACTCGTCCTCAAACAGGCCGTGCAGACCCTGGACGCCCTTGCACTGCAGCTGGTCGTACATGGCGACCATGTCGCAGTTGAACTTCTCCATGTACTCCCAGAGCTCGAACATGTGCTTCATGCCGCCGACGGCCATGCGGCGCATCGGAGCCCACATGTGGTACTGCGCGCAGTCCTCGAGGGCGTGCTCGTAGGTGTCGGTGCGCATGGTCATGTTGAACATGAGCGAGTCCATATTGATGATGACGTTCAGGCCCCAGCAGTTGTAAGCCCAGGTGCACCAGTTGGAGTAATACAGCGGGGCGCAGGACCAGGCGATCACGCGGTGGCGGGTCTGGGGGAAGGTGTTGATCTTCTTGGCAACGCACTTCTCCATGATCTTGCGGACCTTCTTGTCGCAGAAGTGCCAGATCTCCCAATCGCCGTACTGCGTCTGGTAGATACGGTACAGGGCCTGGGCGACGCCGTTGATGGGGTAGGAGTTGGTGTTCGCGGCGACTTCCCACTTCTCCCACTCAAAGCGCTGCAGCTCGTTCTGAGCCTCGAGCTTCTTGACCATCTGATCCCAGTTGAAGGGCACGCCGGTCTGATCCTCGATGAACTTCCAGCAGTTCTCGATCTCACGCATGCAGTACTTCTTGACCAGCGGGTCGTCGAACTGCATGGGCATGGGCAGGGAGTAGAGCGGCTTGTCGAAGAACCAGTCCTGCAGGGTGGAGGTGGAGACGGAAGCGTCGCAGGCCTCGTTGCAGGTGACGACCATGGGGGCGTAATCGGGCACGTCGTCGAGGACGAAGATGCCGGCCTCGGCCTGGCACATCGGGCAGGGGTCGCCGGGCAGGCCGATGGACTGGACGGCGTCGATGTAGTTGAGGACGGTGTGGGAGTTGACGTGGCAGGTGACGAAGTACGGGATCATCTCCATCGGGACATACATGAACTTGTCGGACCAGGGGTAGAACATGCCGCCCCAGACCGTCTCGTTGGAGGCGATGGTGTGCTTGTAGACGTCGTTCTGCACGCCGCCGTGCAGGCGGGTGTCAGCGGCGAACATGCGCTGGAACTGGCGGATGGTCGTGGAGACCATGCCGCGGTAGTGCCAGGCGGAGCCGCGCAGGGCGGCGCCGCGCATGCCCTGCAGGCCGCGGTCGAACCAATGCATAACCGGCAGGTAGGTCTGGCCGACCCAGCGGTAACGCAGGACGCCCTTGACGAAGTTCACCAGGCCGCCCATCTGCATGATGTCCATCACCATGTGGATGTAGTTGTACAGCCAGATATTGTAGAAGTAGTACATCGTGTCGGGCACGCCGCGCCATTCTCTGTGCTTATACAGGCCGGTCTTGTCCTCCATGATGTCACCCAGGCGGCGGCCGCCCTCTTCAGCGGAATGCGGCTTGCCGTACCAGAAGTCCTTCAGGGTCTTTTTGATGTTCATTTACTTGCCCTCCTGGATTTGCTTGATTTCGACGCTCTCGACGAAGGCCTGGAAGCGCGTACGCAGCTGACCGGAGGCGGAGTTGATGTACTCCTTCTCGATGGAGCAGACGGGCAGGCCGAAGTCGCGGCGGAGGATGACGGTGTCGATCACGCGCTCATAGCTCCAGTACTCGCAGAACTTGTTGGAGACGACGATGACGCCGTCGGCATGGTACTGCTTGGCGAGATCGGCGATGCGCTGCTTGCGGGCGCGCATCTCGTCCTGCGGCATGAAGCGCGGGCAGTTGGAGGTGACGAGATAGTGCTTGGCGATGGTGTAGACGGGATCCTCGCCTTCCTTAAGCTCGATGGGCACGCGGCTCTCGACGGCGCCGTAGCAGTGACGGTCGCAGACGACGCGGGCGCCGCAGCTCTCGATGAGCTTGGTGAAGTCGGGGTCGTCGTTCTCGGAGCCGGCAAGGACGACCTTGCAGCGGAACTCCTTCTTCATGTCGGGCTCGCGGGTCTTCATCTCCTCGGCGGTCTCGCGCAGATAGGGGAGGATGAGCTGCTTGGGACATACGAGGGACACGAGCTGGATGACATGGAACTCATAGCCGGTGATGGTGGGGTTGTCGAGCTTACGGTAATCGCCGATCTCGTTGATGAGGCGGCAGACCTCGTTGTGCTGCTCAACAGCCTCGCGGATGGCGGCCTCGGAGGTGTCGATCCCGAAGTGATCGTGCAGCTCCTTGAGGACGTGCACGCGCAGCTGGTCGGTGAAATGCTCGTAGGCGATCTCATTGTTTTTGAACGGAACGTCGGAGAACGAGCAGAAGAAATCGTCGTTGTCGATGATGCGCATGTCCTTGACAGAGTCAAGGTGCTTCTGCTCCAGGTGCTCCTGGAAGCGGCAGGTGGCAGTGCAGGTTTCGGTCGCCATCTGCGCGTCGAGGAAGTTGTAGCCGCCCTCGAGGGCGCGCTCCATCAGGCTGCGGGCGTAGTGGCAGACACGGCCGGACATGTAGTAGGTCGCGATGTCGGGGGAAGTGCAGCGCGGCGCTCTCAGACGGACGGAGAAGCAGCCGGGCAGGTCGAGAAGTACTTCAGGCATGAAATAACAGGTGTAGCCGATCGCTCTCTTGCCCTCGGCCTTGGCCTGCTTGACAAGATCGTTATTGGCTTCCTGAAGCAGATTCTCAAAGTAGATCAAATGCTTGAGATCTCTCACAGATAACCCTCCATTTTTTCCTATTCAGGGGCTTTGCCAGCGGCGATAGACCCCCACTTTCACAATCGTTATTATATCGGAGCGTCAGATTCTTGTCAAATTTTATTTCGGCAAAACCGCTTAAAAAGGTTCCGATTTCTCAGTGTTTTCTTATACATTGCACATGCAAATGTATAAGAAATGTCAATTGTGCACAAAAAGCCGTCCGCTTTTTTGGCAGGCTCCGGAGGCGGCAAAATAATGGACCGCAGGCAAACCCATGCAAAGCAAGCCGGGCGCGCAGGGGAGAAACTGTAACGGGAGGATGGGCTTCCCCTCTTCACGTTCAATCCACGCAAAGAGACTGTTGCGCCGCCGGGCGGGCAGAGCCGCCGCCCCTGCGAACGCAGGTGCGCATTTACGCGCTCGTCCTTATTTTGCAGCAGACCCTGCCGCTTTCACGCTGTCTGCAGCGCGAAATACCCGCCCGGAAGGGGCGGGTATGCAGGCTCTGCTTATTTCAGCTCCGCCACGGCGCGGCGGATGGCCTCCGCGGAGGCGGCGGCGCTGCCCTGGATCATCTCGGGTTTTCCGCCCCCGCGGCCGGAGACGGCGGCGTTGAAGGTTCTGGCCGCCCTGCGCAGATCGACCGTGCGGCTGCCGACCACATAGCGGAAGCCCTGCTTCTCCTCGCCGAGAAAGACCGCCGCGACGCGGCATTTTGGCATCAGGAGGTTCACGAGCTCCCGCGCGCCGACCTCGTCAAGCACCTCGTCAAAGAGGCAGAGATTGCCCTCCGTCTCCTCCGCAGCCTCTGCGCGCAGACGGGCAAGCTCCAGGCTCAGCACCGCGATGCGCTCCTTCTGCCCGGCCTCGGCTGCGAGCAGGCGCTCCACCGCCGCGGGCAGGGCGCCGCGCTTGGCCGAGAGCAGCTGCGCCGCGGCCGTGAGCTCCGCCTGCTGGCGGCGGCTCTCCTCTGCGGCGTCGAGCCCGCAGAGCGCCGTGATGCGCACGCCGCCGCGGTGCCGCTCGGCCGAGAGGATCTTCACCGCGCCGACCTCGCCCGTGCGCGTCACGTGCGGGGCGCAGCAGGCGCAGCGGTCGATGCCCGGGATCTCCACGATGCGGACGTTCTCCGTCAGCTCGAGCTTGCTGCGGTAGACGAGGCTCCGCAGCTCCCCGCTCTCCGGAAACCAGATCTTCAGCGGGAGATCCGCGCGCACGGCCTCGTTGGCCAGCCGCTCGATCTCGCCCAGCTGCTCCCAGCTCAGCTCGCCGGAATAGTCCATGGTCATGCAGTCGGCCCCCATGTGGAAGCCCACGTTGTCAAAGCCGAACTTGCGGAAGATGAGGCCGGAGACGATGTGCTCGCCGGAGTGATTCTGCATCCTTCTCAGGCGCTGCTCCCGGTCGACCTCGCAGTCCAGCGTCTCGCCGACGGGGAGGGCGCGGTCGGTATAGTGGAGGATGCGGCCGTTCTGCTTGTGCGCGTCGAGCACCCTGGCCTCTCCGATCCGGCCGGTGTCGGCCGGCTGGCCGCCGCCCTCGGGGAAGAAGGCCGTCTCGTCCAGCTCGACGGCGAAGCCGCCCTTGCGCTCCTCGCAGGCGATCACCCGCGCGCGGAAGGCGAAGAGATGGCTGTCCTCGTAGTAAAGCTCCCTGGTCATGGCGCGCTCCTCACAGCTCCCTTATCAGGCGGTCTGCGACGGAGAGGGCGATCTCCGAGGTTTCGGCCAGAGCCGTGCCGAAGTCCGCGCCGCCCTGGGTCAGCCCGTCGGAGACGGTTTTGATGAGCAGGCATTCCACCCCACTCCTCAGGCAGGTCAGCACCACGGCGGCGGCCTCCATCTCGCAGATATCCGCGCCCCAGCGCTCGTGCAGAGCGGATTTGGCCGCCGCGCCGTCTACAAATTTGTCCGCCGAGGCGCAGGTCACGCGCTTGAGCCCCGGTTCAAGCTCCACGGCGCGCTCGACCAGCGCGGGCGTCGGGCAGAGCCACACGTCCTCGAAGCCGCCGTACTGGCCGGGCACGGTGTCGAGATCGTAGGCGGAGGTATCGAAATCGTAGTGCACCACGCGCTCGACCACGCAGGTCTTCGTCTGCGCCATCTCCTCGGTGAGCCCGCCGACGACGCCGAAGTTCACGATGAGCTCCGCGCCGTAGCGGTCGATGAGCAGGGCGGTGGCCGCGGCGGCCGAGAGCTCCCCGGCGCCGGAGTGGATGACATGCAGGGTGTAGGCCCACATGTCGTAGCTGTGCACGGTGAAGCCGCAGCGCGTTTCCACGGCAGCGGGCTTGCCGTAGCGGCGCAGCACCGCGTCCATCTCCACGGCAACGAGCATTCCGATGGTTTTCATCTGTTATCTCCTTTCAGGGTGGGGGCCTGATCTGCGCAGGCGCCCGCGCCTCTGTGTATTTTCAGCAATCTGAAAGACGTCAGCCGCAGGCGATCGGGCAGACGAAGCGATCCTCCGAGACGCTTTTGAAGCCCACGGCTTCAAACATGTGCCGGCTCTGCGTGTTGAACGGGCAGATCTTCGCCGTGACTTCCTTCATCCCCTGTCAGTGTGATCCGCGACCCTTGTTTCCGGTTTCTTCGTCCGCTCCCGTTCCGCTTCGATCCGATCCAGCAGCTCCTTCGCCCGTCTCAGAACGGGCAGCTCCCGGTTCGCTATCAGCCTGCCCAGCGGCGTGCAGGCGCATTTGTCATACGCGGCGACCGCCTCCCCGAAACGCAGGCGCAGGGTGGAGAGATGGTAGCTCTCGATCTCGTCCCGCGTCAGCTTTTTCTCGCCGACGGATCTGACACGGCAGAGAAAATAGTGGTTGAGGTTGTGGCGGCGGATCAGATTGTAATAGTCGCTCACCGTGCCGATCCGGCAGAGGATCTCGACCTCCGCGCCAAGTTCCTCCCGCAGCTCCCGGCGGATCGCGGCCTCCAGTTCCTCGCCTTCCTCTACGCCCCCGCCGGAGGTCTCGATCAGCGTTGCACGACCGAATTCATCGTCGCGCTGCGCTCTGACGAAATAGAAGAAGCCCTCATCATCGACGGCCACGGCTCTGGCGATCAGCCGGTCGTGATCGACAGCGGAAAAAGGCCACTGCGTATCCTGCAGCTCCAGCCGGAGCTCTTCACCGTCAAACACGGGTCGCTCCCTCCTTCATGCTTTGGCTCATTCCTCCGCGAGCTCGCCGATCAGCCGCTCCCCCTCGACGGAGAGGATTCGCACGTTCCTGAGCTCCCCGCGCAGATCGCGGCCGGGGACCTTGACGAGCATATAGGTGTCGCTGTGGCCGACGCTGCCCTCCTCCGAGGTCTCAAACAGCACCGGCAGCAGCTGCCCGACGCTCCCCTCGAGGAAGGCGCGGTGCATCCGCCGCTCCACCTGCTGCGCCTCGTGGGCGCGCGCAGCCTTGAGCGCGTTGGGGCACTGCTCCGGCATGGCGTCCGCCGGCGTGCCGGGGCGGCGGGAATAGGGGAAAATGTGCATCTCGGCAAAGGCGCAGCGCTCGATAAAGGCGAGCGTCTCGGCCTGGTCCGCGTCCGTCTCGCCGGGGAAGCCGGTGATGAGGTCGCAGGTCAGGGCGCAGCCGGGGAAATAGCGCCGCAGCAGCTCCGTCGCTTCGAAGAAGCGCGCGGTGTCGTACTTGCGGTTCATGGCCCTGAGCGTACGGTCGCAGCCGGACTGCAGCGAGAGGTGAAAATGTCGGCAGAGCTTCCCCGTCGCTGCGGCGCGGCGGCAGAAATCCTCCGTGATGACCGTGGGCTCGAGCGAGCCGAGGCGGATACGCATGTCCCCCGCCTCGCGGGCGACGGCCTCGATACAGTCGGCAAGGCCCGGTCTGCCGGGCAGGTCCACCCCGTAGGAGGCGACCTCGATGCCCGTGAGCACGAGCTCGCGGTAGCCCTCGGCGCGGATGCGCGCGGTCTCCGCCGCGGCGTCGTCCAGGGGGAGGGAGCGCAGGCGGCCGCGGGTATAGGGGATGATGCAGTAGCTGCAGAAGTTCACGCAGCCGTCCTGGATCTTGAGCATGGCGCGGGTGCGGCCGGAGATGGCCCCGGCGGGGAGCTTTTCCAGCACGCGGCGCTGGAAGGGCGCGTCGATGCGCGTCTCGCCCTCCCCTTCCCGGACGGCCTTCTCCACCGCGTCGACGAAGGCCATGCGGTCGGCCGCGCCGAAGACGACCTTCGCGCCAAGCTCCGCCACGTCCTTCTCGGCGATCTGCGAATAGCAGCCACAGACGGCCACGACGGCGCCGGGGTTCTCGTCGCGCAGGCGGCGGATAAGCTGGCGGGATTTGCGCCCGCTCTCCGCGGTGACGGCGCAGGTGTTGACGAGCACCGCGTCCGCGAGTTCGCCGGGGGCGGCGGGCATATGCCCGCGCTGCAGCAGCGCGCTCTCCATGGCCTGCGTTTCAAACTGGTTGACCTTGCAGCCGAGAGTGGATATAATATATTTCATCTGTTCGTTCCTTTGACAGAGATTGATTCTGATGATACGGGGGTGCAGCAATGCACTATCTGGATAACGCCGCGACGACACGGGTCTGCCCCGAGGCGGCTGCGGCCGCGCTCAAGGCCATGACGGAGGTCTACGGCAACCCCAGCTCGACCCACACGCTCGGGCGCGAGGCGAAAAAGCTGCTGGAGCAAAGCCGCAAACAAGTTGCGGACGCGCTGGGCTGCCAGGCGCAGGAGCTGGTCTTCACCTCCTGCGGCTCGGAGAGCGACAACTGGGCCATTCTCGCCGGGGCGGAGAGCAAAAAGCGCAGGGGCCGGCACGTCATCAGCTCCCTCGTGGAGCACGACGCTGTGCGCAAAAGCCTCGACGAGCTGGAGGCGCGCGGCTTCGAGGTCACGCGGCTCAAGCCCGAGAAGGACGGCTCCGTCTCCCCCGCCGCCGTCGCGGCGGCGCTGCGGGAGGACACTGTGCTCGTGTCGCTCATGCTCGTCAACAACGAGACCGGCGGCGTGACCGACATCGCGGGCGTCTCCCGCGTGCTGAAGGCGGCGCATTCCGAGGCGCTGCTGCATACCGACGCGGTGCAGGCCTTTCTCAAGGTCCCCTTCTCGGCCAAAACGCTGGGGGCGGATCTCATCAGTCTCAGCGGGCACAAGATCCACGCGCCGAAGGGGATAGGGGCATTATACATCAACAGCGCCCTCCGGCTCAAGCCTTTTCTTCTCGGCGGCAGCCAGGAATCCGGCAGACGCGCGGGCACCGAGGCCCTGCCGCAGATTGCCGCCTTCGCCGCGGCAGCCGAGATCGGCAAGGCGGGCATGGCGGAGAACGTCGAGCGCATGCGCGCGCTGAAGGAGCAGATCCTCGCGACGCTGCGGCAGGACATCCCGGAGCTGCGCTGGATCGAGGCCGCCGCGCCGCACATTCTCTCCGTCTCTCTGCCGGGCTGGCGCAGCGAGGTGCTGATGAACTATCTCGAGGCACAGGGCGTCTGCGTGTCCAAGAGCTCGGCCTGCAAAAAGGGCGCGCGCAGCCATGTGCTCGAGGCCGTCGGCCTCGACGCGAAGACCATCGACGGGGCGATCCGCATCGGCCTGTCCCGCATGAGCAGCGAGGAGGACGCCGAGGCGCTCTGCCGCTCGCTCAAGGAGGCGCACGACCGCCTCGCGCACCGCTGAGAACCGGACTGTACCCTCCGACCGCAAAAAACAGGAGCTTTTTCAAGCTCCTGTTTTTTTCTTATTCCTTGCTTTCCGCCCGGGAGGAATCCCGCGGCGCTTCCGGCTTCGGAGACGCCGCCTTCCCCGTCCGCGCGGTTTTTTTCGGCGTGCGGATGATTTCCCGCGTCACGGGGTCGATGTGCTGGATATCGGTATAGGCCTCCGCCTCCACCGGCAGATCGCTGCGCTTGAGCCTGCGCGCCACAGACTGATCGACCAGCGCCTGGATCACCACGAAGATCGGCACGCCCAGGAGCATGCCCCAGAAGCCGAAGAGGCCTGCGCCAACGATGATCGAGAACATCACCCAGAAGCCGCTGATGCCCACGGAGTTGCCGAGGATCTTGGGGCCGATGAAATTGCCATCCACCTGCTGGAGGATGATGACGAACACGACGAAAATGAAGGCCTTGAGGGGCGAGACCATCAGGATGATGATCGTGGCGGGGATCGCACCGATCAGCGGGCCGAAGAAGGGGATGATGTTCGTCACGCCCACGATCACGCTGACCAGCAGCGCATAGGGCATCTTCAGGATCGCGCAGACGATGTAGCAGATCACGCCGATGATGGCCGAGTCCATGAGCTTGCCGGTAATGAAGCCCATGAAGGTCTTGTCCGTGAAGGCCATGACGCTGCGGATCTTCTCTGCGCTCTCCAGGGAGAAAACGCTGTAGAGCAGGCGCTTGGAGGCCGCCTTGAAATGCTCAAAGTCGCTCAGCAGGTAGATCGATACGATGATGCCGATCACGAGGTTGTACACGCCGCGGAACACGGAGTACACGCCCGAGGAGATGTTGGTGATCAGGCTGCCGAAGCTCGGCAGGAGTTTGTTGCTGATCCAGGAGACGATGTCCGCATTCAGGGTATCGAGTGTGCTGCTGATATAGGCGTTGACCTCCGGATAGTTGACCAGCAGACTGGAGACCCACTCGGAGAGATTTTTCGCATAGGCAGGCGATTTCTCCACGATGGTCTTGATGCTGTCGTACAACTGCGGCAGGATCATATATACCAGGGCGACCAGCACCGCGAGCAGCACCAGCACCGAGATCAGCACCGCGAGCGCCCGGGAGAGCTTGCGCCCGTCGCTGCGTTTGTTTTTGGCAAAGAGTTTCCTGCACAGAGGGCCGAAAACCTTCCCGTCCAGCAGGCGCATCAGCGGCAGCAGCAGGTAGGTCAGTACCAGGCCCCAGATGAAGGGGCTGAGAATACCCACGATCTTCTTCAGCGCCTTGCCGAGCAGGGTGATGTAGTTGAGCGCCATATAAAAGAGGATCGCTGCGGCGATCACAAAGAACGCCGTCATGCCCCAGTACAGATATTTTTTGTCCCAGTGAAACTGCCGTCTCATAGCGGGCTCCTTTCGCAGGCCGTTGCGGCCTTCCTGCATATCATTTTACTATTGCGCGATTTTTCCGTCAACATCAAATTTGGCATAACGCACGCGGTTTTTGGATTATGTCAACTTTTTGAAATGAAATGTAACACTTTGTTCATCACTTTCTTGTGGAAAACTCTGTTGAAATTGTTCAAAACTCTCCTTTGCGAGGCATTTCCCGAGCCTTTTGGCTAAAATCGAAGCGGGAAAAAGCGCGTCAAAAACCGTAAGATTCCGTCAACCGCGGTATTCCCGCGCACCACGGCGCATAGACTCCGACAGAATCAATTGCCGCACAGGAGGAAAATCGGACATGAAGAAGATCCTTTGCCTATTGCTGATCCTGCCGCTGCTGGGCGGCGGCCGGGCCCACGCGCTCGAGACGCTGCGCGGCGGGGACATCCCCATCGATGCGCCCTCCGCCATCCTCATGGAGCGGGAGACCGGCACCGTCCTCTACGAGAAGGACGCCGACCGCCGTATGGCCCCTGCGAGCGTCACCAAGGTGATGACGATGCTGCTGATCGTGGAGGCGCTCGACGAAGGGCGGCTCAAGCCGGAGGAGATCGTCACCGCGAGCAAGCGCGCTGCCTCCTTCGGGGGCAGCTGCGTCTACCTCGAGGAAGGCGAGAAAATGAGTGTGGACGAGATGCTCAAGTGCATCGCCGTCGTCTCCGCGAACGACTGCGCCGTCGCCATGGCGGAGCATCTGTGCGGGACGGAGGCGCGCTTCGTGCAGCGCATGAACGAGCGCGCCGGCGAGCTCGGCATGGTCAACACGAATTTCACCAACTGCACCGGGCTCTTCGACGACGACGCGCACTACACCACCGCGCGGGACATCGCGCTCATGTCCTGCCGCCTGCTTGCGCATGAGCGCATCAAGGCCTACAGCACCATCTGGACGGACAGCATCCGCGGCGGGGATTTCGAGCTGGCGAACACCAATCGCCTACTGCAGACCCTCGACGGCTGCACCGGGCTCAAGACCGGCTTCACCAACACCGCGATGTACTGCCTGGCCGCCTCCGCAGAGCGGGATGGCGTGGAGTATGTGGCCGTCGTGCTGCACGAGCAGAGCAGCGAGAAGCGCAACGCCGACGCTGCCGCGCTGCTCAACTACGCCTTTGCCAACTACCGCCTCTGTCCGCTGATCCCCGCGGAGGCGCTGCCGGAGCTGACGGTCGATCTCGGGCGGCAGGCGCGTCTGCCGCTGCGCCTGGCCGGGCCCGCCTGCGCCGTGACGGAGCGCTCGGCGCCGGAGCCGGAATACCGCCTGGTGCTCCCGGAGGGCGTCGCCGCGCCGGTCAGCGAGGGTGAGGAGCTCGGGAAGCTGCTCGTCACGCTCGACGGCGAGCTGCTCGCCGAAATCCCCGTCGCGGCGGCGGAGAGCGTGGAGCGGCTTGGCTATTTCGGTCTGCTGCTGCGCCTCGCGGGGAGCATGGTGGGGCTCTGAGGCAAAAATAATACGCGACCCGGCGCAGCCAGCTCATTGTTTTTCCCGCCGCCGGATGTTATACTGATTCTCAGATAGCAAAAGCAGTCGATGATTCGAATGATTTCACTGCCTGGCGAGTATGAATAACAGGGAGGCACGGTCCATGTCTTCTCCCCGCGAGCGTCTGCCGCTGGCCATACAGCGGGATATCGAGCGCTATACCGCCTCGGGCTGGAAGCCGGCTCTGATCCTCGCGCTCATCCACCGCCGCTACGGGCGGCGGCTCAGCCACCAGTGTCTCGCAGCGCTGAAAAAGGACGGAGCCTGCCCGCGCGGCTGCACCGCCCTCTGCCCGACGCGCGACGAGGGCGGCCCCACGCCGGCGACGCCCTGGCTCGACGAGATGGAGCGTGAGCGGCGGGAAAAAGAGCGGGAGGCGGAATATTTCCGCTACGATGTGTAGCCCGCGCCGTCCCGCAAGACCAATTTATGCAGCATGAGCCTGAAGGGGGGGGAACTCCCATCTCCCTTCACAATCCCCCCATGCGAGCCGAAACCTTGCAGCACCGCTTTGTCTGCAGTCCGGGACCAATTTGCGTAAAGACGCAAATTGGTCTTTTATTCTGTTTCATATTGTGCTATAATGCGTGCAGAGGATGGGCGGATCCCCGCCTGTCCGGGCATCACTGAAAGGAGTTGGCACAAATGAAGTTCACTTTCACCGAAAAACGGATGGACTCCTCCGAGAACCTGCGGGACTATGCCCAGCGCAAGATCAGCAAGCTGGACAAGTTCTTCAAGACAGAGGCGGAGGCTTTCGTGACCTTCAGCATCGAGCGCGGTCGCTTCCTCGCTGAGATCACCATCCACAACAACGGCCTGTTCTACCGGGCAAGCGAACTTACCAATGACATGTATGCATCCGTTGACTCCGGCGTCGCCGCGATCGAGCGTCAGATCCGCCGGAACAAGACCCGCCTGTCGAAGAAGCTTCGGGAGGGTTCTTTGCAGGAGCGTGATGCCGTGCCTGCCTTTGCTCCTCTTGAGGAGGAGGATGAGGAATTCAAGATCGTCCGCAGCAAGCGCTTCTCCATCAAGCCCATGTCCCCCGAGGAGGCCATCCTGCAGATGAACCTGCTGGGGCATGAGTTCTTCGTGTTCCGCAACATGGACGCGGAAGACGCCATCGCGGTCGTGTACAAGCGCAAGCAGGGCGGCTACGGCCTGATTTGCGACGACGGCGAATAAGGCCCCCCCGCAGCCGCATACAATTCCGCAAACGGTAATCTGTCAAAAGGGAAAGCTCCGGAGAGCTTTCCCTTTTGTTGGTTTTCCGGCGGAAAGCGGCAAAAAATCGCGCGAAGGCAGGCTTTTTCCCTTGCAAAATCCGCCGCGCTGCGGTAACATGGAACTGCAAGTCCTGTGCGTGATCGCCGAAGTTGACCGGGAGGTGTCTGATATGAAGTGTCCCCAGTGCGGAAATGAGATGACCCTTGATTCCCATCGGAAGATCCCCCTGCAGATGTGTTACAACTGCGGTTATATCGAGGGCCGCAGCGTCGTCCCCCTTACGAAGCAAACGACCAACTATGAGCATCTGAAGACCTTGAACTTCAACGAAATGGTGGCTTTCCTGTCCGGCAAGCTGAGCATCGAGCCGGAGCGGATCGCCAAATGGCTGGATGACCCCGCGGAAGTGAAATAAGCGATTCCTATCATATGCTGTATGCAAAAGGGCTGCACCGAACGGTGCAGCCCTTTTGCATTTAGGCGGTCTCCCTGTTATTTCCCTGCCTCGAGCTTGGCGAGGGTCTCGTCGCGCACAGCGTCGCGGATGGCGGTGAGCAGCGGGGAGAAGGCGGCCTTGTCATAGCCGTAGCGGAGGTTGAGCTCATACTCATTCTCCGTCCAGGTGGCCAGATCCGCCTCGTTGTGGGAGATGACGGCCTCCATACTGTCGAGCGCCTTGTATATCTTCGCCTCCAGGGTCTCGCGCGCCTCCATCTCGGCATAGAGCGCGCGCATTTCGCCGCGTATGCCCTCCGGCAGCGTGTCCACCCAGGCGGAGAGCAGCTCCTCCTCGCGCCGCTCGTCCGCGGCGGTCTTGAGGAAGCTCGGGATATCGCCGGTGAAGGCCTCGCCAAGGTCATGGATGAGGCACATGCGGATGACCTTGTCCATGTCCGCCTCGGGGAACTCACCGCGCAGCCAGAAGGCCATCAGCGAGATGCGCCAGCTGTGCTCGGCGACGCTCTCATGCCGCCCGCCGGAGGTATAGGAGTGCCGCGTGGCGTCCTTGAGGCGTTCGGCCACGTGCAGCGCGGAAAGGAATTCCCTGGCGTCCATCGGGCCTCTCCTCTCAGTCGATATGGATGATGGGCTTCATGAGCTCTGCGGGCGTGATATTCGGGTTGTGGTAGCGCTCGCGCGTCCTCGTGGCGCCGCCCATGTGGATGGCCTGCTGCGGACAGAACTGCAGGCAGCCCAGGCAGCCGACGCAGTTTGCCACGCCGAAGACGGGTCTGCCGTCGATCATGTGAATGTTGCCGGCGGGACAGAGCTTTTCGCACTGGCCGCAGCCGATGCAGTCCTCCGTCACGCGCAGCTGGGAGGCCTTCTGGGCGCAGAGCAGCTTCCAGGCGGCGCTCTCGGCGCTGTTGATGGGGTTGATGCCGCCGGGCTTGCGGTCGCTGCGGAGCTTGTTCTTCACGTCCTTGCCGATCTTGGCGGCGAGCTGCTCGGAGCGATTCTGCGCCTTGTCGGCGTCCATTGGGGGGATCATGAGGGTGTGCGGCATGAGCCAGATGCAGGCGCTCTGGTGGGAGATGACGGCAGCGTAGTGCAGGCTCATAATGCGGTCGATCACGCCGAGGCCGATGCCCGGATAGCCCGCGCAGCTCACGACGCCGAACTTGTAGGCCGTCTCGCCGACGGTGATGCGCTTGACGAACTCCTCCACATGTCCGGGCAGACCGCCCGCGTAGCAGGGGAACACGAAGCCGACGCGCTCAGCGTCCCGCACGTCGATGACGGCGGGTTTGGAGCGCATGCTGATGATGTCGGTGTCGCCGAGTTCTTTTGCGATGTTCTTGGCGATGTCAAGGCAGTTGCCGGTACCGGAAAAACAGAAGATCACGTTCTTGCTCACGGTTTTTCGCTCCTTTTCCTTATAAAACTTATAAAAATAGATGATTCAGCAATCAGCTCAGCAGGGAGGGGTCAACAATGATGGAATCGTCGTTCTCGACCCAGTCCGAGACCGGGATGGTGCGGTACTCGCTGGGAGAGACGCGGATCACCACGCGGTCGATGCCGGCGTTGATGATCTGCCGCTTGCACATCGAGCAGCTCATGGCGTCGGAGAGCAGCTCGTTGGTCTTCGCATCGCGCCCGACGAGGTAGATGGTCGCGCCGATCATGTCGCGCCGGGGGGCGGAGATGATGGCGTTGGCCTCGGCGTGGACGCTGCGGCAGAGCTCATAGCGCTCGCCGCGGGGCACGTGGAGGTTCTCGCGCGTGCAGTAGCCGAGATCGGAGCAGTTGCGGCGGCCGCGCGGCGCGCCGTTGTAGCCGGTGGAGATGATCTCGTCGTTGCGCACGATGATGGCGCCGTACTTCCGGCGCAGACAGGTGGAGCGCTCGAGCACGGAATCGGCGATATCCAGGTAGTAATTCTGTTTATTGGTGCGGTTGTCCATGGTGTCCTCCCCTGTGATCCGGTGTTTTCAGAATTTCAATAATAATATAATAGTACAGCGCCGCCGCTCCGTCAAGGCGGAGGAGGAGCATCTTTTTTTGTCCCCCGCCGCAGATTTGCTTCCAATCCCTGTAGCTTTTTCTGAAAGACTATGGTATAATAACCGTAAGGTGGTTATTATACTTTATTTCAGTCGTTTTTCTCGCCGCTGGCGCGGCAACCGAAAAACATGACAAATTATACCATAGATGCTTCGCGTCTATGGTATATTCAATAGTACTATGAATCGGAATTATCAGAAGGAACTGGACCGTATCATCCAGAAAGCGGGCGGCAGACGCCCTCGCGTGCTGCTGCACGCCTGCTGCGGCGTCTGCTCCGGCGCGGTGCTGGAGTATCTGACGCAGTATTTCGACGTGACGGTGCTGTGGTATAACCCCAATCTCTACCCGCAGGCGGAATTTGACCGCCGCTTCCGTGCGCTGGTGGAGATGATCGAGAAGATGGGGCTTGCCGACCGGGTCGAAGTCCTGGCCGAGCCCTGGAAGCACGAGGACTACGACAAGCGCGTCAAGGGTCTTGAGCAGGAACCGGAGGGCGGCGCGCGCTGCACCGAATGCTTCCGCCTGCGCCTGCTGGAGACGGCGCGGCTCGCCGCGCACTACGGCTACGAGTATTTCTGCACCACCCTGACCCTCTCCCGGCACAAGGACGAAAAGCGCATCAACGCCCTGGGCGAGGAGATCGGCCGTGCGGCGGGCGTCGCCTGGCTTCCGTCGGATTTCAAAAAGCAGGGGCGGGAGATGCGCTCCCGGGACCTGGCAAACGAGCACGGCATCTATCAGCAGCTCTACTGCGGCTGCGAGTATTCCCTGCACAAGCGGGAGGAAAAAGAGCCGGCGGAAACGCCCTGAGGAACCGCCGCGCGATAAAACTGTATAAAAGCTGGTTTCCACACCCAGCTTTGACCCAACGGTCGAACCAAAAAATGGAGCCGCTCATGCGGCTTGCATTCCGGTGGTTTCCTCCGTTGGCAAAATAAAAAATGGAGGTCACCCCCAACATGAACAAGCAAAAATCCAGCACCGCATTTCGTCTGACCGTTATGGCCGTGGTCGCCGCCGCCTACGCGGCCCTCACCGTCGTCCTGGCTCCCATCAGCTACGGTCCCGTCCAATTCCGCGTCAGCGAAGCGCTCACAGCCCTGCCTTTCCTGATGCCCGGCACCGTCTGGGCCGTCTTTGCCGGCTGCATTCTCGCAAATCTCTACACCGGCAGCGTCCTGGACATTGTCTTCGGCTCCCTGGCCACCCTGCTGGCCGCGCTGCTCACCGCCTGGTTCGGCAAGAGGGGCAACACGGTCAGGAACAGACTGCTGGGCTGCCTGATGCCGGTGCTCTTCAACGCCGTCATCGTCGGCGCGGTGCTCACCTGGGGCTATCAGTTCCAGGAATTTCCGAACGATCCCCTGGCCTCCTACGGCTTCAACGCCCTGACCGTCGGTCTCGGCGAGGCGGGCGTTCTGTATCTCATCGGCTATACGCTGCTGCGGCAGCTGCCGAAAATCAAGGTCATCCGCGAATTCATCGAGCGTTTCAATAAGACTTGAAGCCCCCGCGGGATGCGGGGTGAAAGGAGCTCATCATGCGCGTTCGAAAAGCCATCATCCCCGCGGCGGGTCTGGGTACCCGCCTGCTGCCCAACACCAAGAGCATCCCCAAGGAGATGCTGCCGCTGGTCGACAAGCCCGTGATCCAGTACATCGTGGAGGAGGCCGTCGCTGCGGGCGTCGAGCAGATCCTCATCATCACCAACCGCGGCAAGTCCCCCATTGAGGATTATTTTGACTACGCGCCCGACCTCGAAGACCGCCTGATCGCGGACGGCAAGCTCGAGGAGGCGCGCACCGTGCGCGCCGTGGCCGACATGGCGGACGTGTATTTTGTTCGCCAGAAGGAGACCAAGGGTCTGGGGCACGCCATCTGGCGCGCCAAGAACTTCGTCGGCGACGAGCCCTTCGGCGTGCTGCTGGGCGACGATATCATGCTCAGCAAAAAGCCCGTGCTCAAGCAGCTTGTGGAGGCTGCGGAGGCCAACGATTGCAGCGCCATCGCCGTTCGCCAGGTGCCGGACGAGCTGATCGTCAAATACTCCTCCGTCAAGCTCGAGGAGAAGCTCTCCGAGCGCGTCTATCGTATCAGCGATATGAACGAGAAGCCGACCCTGGCTGAAAAGCTCTCGGATTACGCTATCCTCGGCCGTTACGTCCTGACCCCCTCGATCTTTGACATCCTCGAGCACACCGCCCCCGGCCGCAACAACGAGATCCAGCTCACCGACGGCATGAAGGAGCTCGTGCACCACGAGAAGATGTGCGCTGTGGACTTTGAGGGCCGCCGCTATGACACCGGCAACCTCAAGGGCTACCTTGAGTCGATCATCGACTTCGCGCTCCAGAACAAGGAGGCGGGCGAATGGCTGAGGCAGTTCATCATCGACAAGGCGGAGATCCTTAAAAATTCTTGACAATGCGCCGGCGCCGGGTTACAATGCAAGCAGCCCGGATAACCGGGGACAATTTCATCATGGGAGCTGGGTAGTCCCGGCTGAGACGGAATGGCAAAACATTCTGAAACCATCGAACCTGATCCGGGTAATGCCGGCGTAGGAATCCGACTTTGCAGTGTGCCGCAGGTTCGTTTTGTAACGGGCCTGCGGTTTTCTCAGCCCAGAGCCTTCTCCGCAAATCATTTTGGGAGGAAAGCATTATGAAGAAAAATCTCACCCTCCGCGCCCTGACCGAGGGCGCTCTGTTCGTGGCCGTGGCAGAAGTGCTGAGCTTTATCAAGCTCTGGGAAATGCCCTGGGGCGGCTCGGTGGTGCTGTCGATGATTCCGCTGGTGCTCTACGCCGTGCGCTGGGGTCTCGGGCCCGGCCTGCTGGCGGGCTTCGTCTTCGGCGTGCTGCAGTTCACCTTTGACGGAGGCTTCGCCATCGGCTGGCAGTCCATCATCGGCGACTATCTGCTCGCCTTCACCGTGCTGGGTCTCGCGGGTCTCGTCAAGCGCACAAAGGCCGGTGTCTTCACCGGCTCGCTGATCGCCGGCTTCGCCCGCTTCCTCGTGCACTACGTCGTGGGCGCCACGGTCTGGGCGGAATACATGCCCGAGCAGTTCTTCGGCATGAGCATGCACAGCCCCTGGTTCTATTCCCTGCTCTATAACCTCGCCTACATGCTGCCGAACATCCTCATCACCGTCGTGGTCTTCGCGCTGCTCTACAAGCCCCTGGGCAAGTTCTTCCGCGGCGAGGATCTGAAGGCGGTCTGAGCGCAGCGGCGGAAAGCCGTCAGGAAGTTTTTGTTGACAGATTGACACTATCTAAGCTATAATAGCCACTCGGCGGCCTTGCCGCCGAGTGGCTATTGTCAACTACTTCCGGGTCTCCCGGATGTTGAGTATCAATCCAGAAAGGAGAAACAACCATGCTTCGTACCTACCAGCCCAAAAAGCGTCAGCGTCAGAAAGTGCACGGCTTCCGTCAGCGGATGTCCACGGCCAACGGCCGCAAGGTCCTCTCCCGCCGCAGAGCCAAGGGCAGAGCCAAGCTCAGCGTCTGATCTCGTCCCCCGCATGAGCAGGCCGTGGGGCATTCTCGTTTCATACTTTTTTCAGGGCGGAGCGATCCGCCCTTGAGGTGCTTGTCTTGAAAGGCCAATTCACGCTAAAAAAGAACAGCGATTTCCGGCGGCTTTACGCCAAGGGAAAGAGCGCTGTGACGCCCTTCCTGGTGGTCTACTGCCGCAAAAACCGCGGCGGCGTCAACCGTCTGGGCTACACCGTTTCCGTCAAGCTCGGTCACGCCGTGGTGCGCAACCGGGTGCGGCGCCGTCTGCGTGAGATCGTGCGCCTCAACACGCCGAAGCTGAAGTCCGGCTACGACCTGGTGCTCGTCGCCCGCGCACGCAGCGTGCATGCCGACTTTCATCAGCTCGAGGCGGCCTATCTCTCCGCCTGCGGAAAGCTGGGGCTGCTTGAGGAGGCGGAGGCATGAAGAAGCTGCTTCTCGCCGCCATCCGCTTTTATCAGCGGCACATCTCCCCCGCGCGGCCTCCCTGCTGCCGCTTTACCCCCACCTGCTCGCAATACGCGCTGGAAGCCATCGAAAAATACGGCGCCCTCAAGGGCGGCTGGCTGGCTCTCCGGCGGATCAGCTGCTGTCATCCTTTTTATAAAGGAAAGCGCGGCTTTTTCGACCCCGTCCCCTGACAGAGGGGGCATCCCAAAAGAAACACAAGGAGAAATGTTATGTCTTTATGGGAAATCATCACCTGGCCCTTCGCCAAGCTGATGGTCTGGCTCTATGAGCTGACCGGGAACTACGGCGTTGCGGTCATCCTCTTCGCGCTGGTCGTGAACCTGGTGCTCACCCCTTTCATGGCCAAGAGCAAGAAGAGCATGATGCACTCCACCCGTCTGCAGCCTAAGATCCAGGAGCTGCAGCGCAGGCACGAGGGCAACCAGCAGAAGCTCAACGAGGAGATGCAGAAGCTCTACCGGGAAGAGGGCGTGAACCCCATGTCCGGCTGCCTCTGGTCTCTGATCCCCTTCCCCATCCTCATCGCACTCTACAGCGTCATCCGCCAGCCCATCACGCGCATGATGTTCGCCTCCCAGGAGGTGCTTTCCGCCATCGAGGGCTATTTCCCGGATGAGATCGCCAACCTCTCCGCGCGCATGCAGGCCTACAAGGAAATCCTGCTGACCGATCTGGTGCACAACAACTGGGACGCGGTCAACGCCGCGCTCCGCTCCACCGAGGGCTGGGAAAAGGTCCTGGACATCGACTTCAGCTTTCTCGGCCTCAATCTCGGCTCCCAGCCGCAGATCTCGACGCTTTGGAACGGCCCCTATACCTGGGCCGCCCTCGGTCTGTTCCTGATCCCCTTTATCTCGGCAGGCTTCTCCTACCTGAGCATGACCGTCAGCCAGAAGACCAACCCCACCGCCGGCGGCACCGAGCAGGCTGCCGCGCAGATGAAGACCATGAACCTCATGATGCCCCTGATGAGCGTCTGGTTCTGCTTCATCATGCCCGCCGCCATGGGTATCTACTGGATCGCCAACAGCGTTTTCGGCATGGTGCGTGACCTGATCCTCACCGGCATTTACAAGAAACAGCTCGACAAGGAAGATGCCGAGCGCGCCGCCTCCCGCTCCGCGCGTGAAAAGGAGCTCGAGGAAAAGCGCCTGGAGACCGAGCGGCTCAAGGCCGAGGGCAAGACCGAGGTCAACGCCAACACCAGCAAGAAGAAGCAGCGCGCCAGCGAAAAGCAGAAGTCCGACGAGCGCAAGGCCGCTCTCGACCGCGCCGAACGCGCCGCCCGCCGCGAGCGCCTGGGCATCCAGGAGCAGGAAAAGCCCGCCTCACAGGTGGGCAACCGCCGCTATGCCCGCGGCCGCGCCTACGTGCCCGACCGCTACGAGCATCCCGAGACCGCCGAGGAGGCCACCGAGGCCGCCGCGCTGGCGTCTGAGGGCGCAGAGGCCATCGACGAGAGCGTCGCGGACGACGTCGTCGCTGCCGCCGCCGTGGAAGAAGCGGCGGAGGAGAGCGTCGAGGCTGTCGAAGCGGCGGAAGAGTCCGTCAACGAGTAATACACACAGGAGTATCGCAACATGAAGAAATCTTTGGAAAAATCCGCCCGCAGCGTAGACGAGGCCCTGAAGGCCGCGCTGGACGAGCTGGGTCTGGACCAGGACGATCTCTCCTTTAACTATGAAGTCGTGCAGATGCCGAAGTCCGGTTTCCTGGGGATCGGCGCGCTGCCCGCCATCGTGCGCGTGAGCTATGACGACGGCATGCCCGAGCCCGCCAAGAGCGAGCCGGTGAAGGTTGAGGAACCTGCGAAGCCTGTCCGTCCCGAGGCGCCCAAGGCGCCCGCCGAAAAGAGCGAGCAGTCCAAGCCCGCTCCGCAGGCGGAAAAGCCCGCCAGACAGCCCAAGCCCGCCCGCAGTGAAAAGCCCAAGGAGAAGCCCGCCGCTCCCGAGAAGCCCAAGGAGAAGCCCGCAGATGCGCCTGCCTCCGCCGGGCAGACCGAAACGGAATACGCCGAGATCCGCAGCTTCCTCACGGGTCTGATGGAGCACCTTGGCGTCGAGGCCGAGATCGAGATCGGCCCGCGCGATAACGGCGGCATTCTGGTCAGCATCTCCGGCTCCGGCACGGGCGCCATCATCGGCCGCCGCGGCGAGACCCTGGACGCGATCCAGCACCTGACCAACTACGTCGTCAACCGCGACAGCGACCGCCGCATGCACATCAGCGTCGACGCGGAGAACTACCGCGCCAAGCGTGAGGAATCCCTCACGAAGCTCGCCGTCAAGATGGCAGAGAAGGTCCTCAAGTACAAGCGCAGCATGGCTCTCGAGCCCATGAACAGCTACGAGCGCCACGTGATCCACACCGCTCTGCAGAATTACGAGGGCGTGACCACCTCTTCCACCGGCGTTGAGCCCAACCGCCGCGTCGTGGTTTCCTACGTCAAGCCCGAGAGCCCCAAGTCCAACAAGCCGCAGAGCCGCGAGTGGGCCTGATCCGTATCCAGCTCGTGCACAGCACATCGGAGGTATACATCATGATTTTTGAAAAAGTTCAGAGCGCTCTGGCCTCTCAGTTTGAGGTCGACCCCGCCAGCATCACCATGGACACCAGCCTGATCGACGATCTCGGCGCCGATTCTCTCGACGTCGTGGAGCTGATCATGTCCCTGGAGGACAGCTTCGGCATCGCCATTTCCGACGAGGACGCCGCGGAGCTTTACACCGTGCGCCGCATCGTGGAGTATCTGGAAAAGCTGCAGTAATCTCTCTGCAAAAGAAAAAGCCATACAGACTTCGGTCTGTATGGCTTTTTCCTGCTGTCGACACTTTGTCGGCAGCAGGAAAGCAAAACAGGGCGCTCCTTCGTTAGTTCCCTGTTTTGCGCAGATTGAACGTGAAGAGGGGACTCCCCCGTCCGCACCGTGTCGGCTCCGTGGCGCATCCCCCCTTGTGCATCGCCGGGAAAAATGCTATATTGATACTATTATCTGATAAGAAGCAGACAATAGTATGAGTGCTGCTGATTAAAAAAGAGAGGAGGAGAGCCTTGCAGAACCGTGTTTCGAACCACCTTGCCCTCAACCTCTCTCTGCTCCCGCTCGTGTTCTCCCTCGCCTGGCCGACGATGCTCGAGCAGCTCATGGGCACTGCCGTGCAGTATGTCGATACGGTGATGGTGGGCTCCCTCGGCACGGCGGCCATCGCGGCCGTCGGCTCGACGACGACGGTCAACTGGCTGCTCAGCAGCACTGTCTCGGCCTTTGGCGTGGGCTTCCTGGCCTTCGTCTCCCAGGCGCTCGGCGCGAAGGACACGCTGCGGGCGCGCGAGGCCGCCGCGCAGTCTGTTCTGGCAGTGCTGGCGACAGGCCTGCTCTTCACCGCACTCCCCCTCGGACTCAGCCGTCTGGTTCCGGTCTGGATGCAGGTCGATCCCGAGATCCGGACGCTGGCCGCGCAGTATTTCTTCATCCTCTACCTGCCCATGCTCCCGCGCTGCGCGACCATCATCTTCGGCACCGTGCTGCGCGCCGCGGGCGACACGAAGACGCCCATGCGCATCGGCGTCGGGGTCAACCTCGTCAACGTTGTGCTGAACTTCCTGCTCATCTACGAGCCGCGCAGCGTCTCGCTCCTCGGCCTGCGGCTGCCCATCTGGGGCGCGGGCTGGGGCGTTTTGGGCGCCGCAGCCGCGAGCGCCGTCTCCGTGCTGCTCGGCGGCACCGCCATCACGCTCGCCCTGCTGCGCCACCCGCTCATCTCCCCGCGCGGCCTGCCGCTGCGGCCGGACTGGAAGGTGCTGCGGCCCTGCCTGCGCATCGCGCTGCCGAACATGCTGCAGCGCTTCGGCACCTCCTTCGGCTATGTGGCTTTCGCCGCGATGATCAACTCCCTCGGCGGGCTCTCCACCGCCGCGCACACCGTGGCCAACACGGTGGAATCCGCCTTCTACATCCCCGGCTACGGCATGCAGACCGCCGCTGCCACACTCACCGGCAACGCCATCGGCGCGAACGACCGCAAGGCGCTCAAGGACACCGCCGGCGTCATCCTCGCGCTGGAGATCGCGCTGATGCTCCTTTCGGGCGGACTGCTGTTTGCCTTCGCGCCACAGATGGCGGGGCTTTTCAGCCGCGACGCGCAGGTGATCGCCCTGAGCAGCATCGTGCTGCGCATGGTCGCCTGCTCGGAGCCCTTCTACGGCGTCTCCATCGTGATCGAGGGCATGCTGCAGGGCGCGGGCAAGACCTTCGCCCCCTTCCTCTTCAACATCTCCGGCATGTGGGGTGTCCGTATCCTCGGCACTTTTCTCTGCACGCAGCTGCTCGGGATGGGCCTCGTGTCCGCCTGGGGCTGCATGATCGGACACAACATGCTGCTTTTCCTGCTGTATGTGATCTACTATCGGCGCGGCCGCTGGAATCCGCTCGACGCCGCGCCGGTGAACAGAAGCGTCATGAACTGAACAATACCGCCGCCGTTTGTTTACAAACTAAAAAATCCGTGCTCAAACGAGCACGGATTTTTTGATCCTGTATGAATCCTTATACTATTATCTGATAAGAAATAGTATTACAGCTGCTTCTGGGCGTTGATCTTGACGCCGGGGCCCATGGTGGAGGCCGTGACGCAGGAGCGGATATACTGGCCCTTCGCGGAAGCGGGCTTGGCCTTGATGATGGCGGTGATCAGGGCGACGTAGTTCTCGAAGAGCTTCTCGGCGCCGAAGCTGACCTTGCCGATGGGGCAGTGGATGATGTTGGTCTTGTCCAGACGGTACTCGACCTTACCGGCCTTGGCCTCGCGGACGGCGTTGGCGACGTTCGGGGTCACGGTACCGGCCTTCGGGGAGGGCATGAGACCCTTGGGGCCGAGGATCTTACCGAGACGGCCGACAGTGCCCATCATCTTGGGGTGCGCAACGACGGTATCGAACTCGAACCAGTTCTCCTTCTGGATCTTCTCGACGTACTCCATGCCGCCGGCATAGTCGGCGCCGGCCGCGAGGGCTTCCTCCACCATCTCGGGGGGGCAGAACGCCAGAACGCGGACGGTCTTGCCGGTGCCGTTGGGCAGCACGATGGCGCCGCGGACCTGCTGGTCAGCGTGACGGCCGTCAACACCGAGCTTCACATGCAGCTCGACGGTCTCGTCGAACTTGGCCTTGCTGGCATTGATGACCAGCTGAAGAGCTTCCTGGGGATCATAGAGCGCGGACTTATCAATCAGCTTGGCGCTCTCTTTATAATTTTTACCTCTAAACAATTTTGTTTCCTCCTAATAATGTGGTGTAATGGATGCTATCCTCCCACGTTACTCCCGGTCAGTCGCCGACGACGACGCCCATGGAGCGGCAGGTGCCCTTGATCATGCTGATGGCGGACTCGATATCGGTGCAGTTGAGGTCGGGCATCTTCTGCTCGGCGATCTTGCGCACGTCTTCCATGCTGATCGTGGCGACCTTGTCGCGCTGGGGAACACCGGAAGCGGTCTCAATGCCGCAGGCCTTCTTGATGAGAAGGGCGGCAGGAGGGGTCTTGGTGATGAAGGTGAAGCTGCGGTCAGAGTACACGGTGATGACAACGGGGATCATCAGGCCCATATCGCCCTTGGTGCGCTCGTTGAAATCCTTGGTGAACTGACCGATGTTGACGCCGTACTGACCCAGAGCAGGGCCGACGGGGGGCGCCGGCGTAGCCTTGCCGGCAGGAACCTGGAATCTAACGTATCCTACGACTTTCTGTGCCATGGTAGCACCTCTTTCTTATTATTCTTTGATGACTTCGACCTGGTCGAGCTCCAGATCCACCGGAGTCTCGCGGCCGAACATGGAGACCACAACGCGGACCCGATCCTTCTCGGGCTCCAGCTCGTCCACCACGCCGATAAAACCGGCGAGCGGCCCGTCGTTGACCTTCACGCTGTCGCCGACAGCGTAGCCCACGACGATTTCCCGGCGCTCCACGCCGAGATCGTAGATCTCCTGCTCCGTGAGCGGGATCGCATCCTTATCGGTTCCCACGAAACCGGTCGCCCCGTGAATGTTGTGGACCAGATGCCAGCTCTCATCCGTCAGGACCATCTTCACCAGCACGTAGCCGGGGAAGACCTTGCGTTCCACCGTCTTGGTTTCGCCGTTCTCGGTGACCTCGGTGACCGTCTCCATCGGGATGTTCACTTCGCGGATCAGATCCGTCATTCTGCGGTTTTCCGCCGCCTTCATGACAGCGGCTGCGACTGCGTTCTCATACCCGGAATAGGTATGGACCACATACCATTTTGCTTCTTCCGCCATGTCTGTTTACAGCCAGGTGAAGAGAGCCTTAACCAAACCGTCCGCGAGCAGATCGAAGCCCCACAGAAGCAGGGCGGAGACCAGCATGACAGCCACGGAAACCAGCGAGTTCTTCGTGAGCGCCTTGGGAGTGGGCCAAATGACCTTCTTCAGTTCGCTCCGCATCTCGCGGAACCATTTGCCGATTCTCTTAAAGAAACCGAGCTTGGTGTCATCCTTCTTGACGGCGGTGGTCGTGGCCTTCACGGGTGCGGAATTGGTTTTCTTTTCTTCAGCCATGTTCACTCGTCCTTTCCGAAGTTACTTGGTCTCAACATGCTTGGTGTGCTTGCGGCAGAAGGGGCAGTATTTGCTCCGCTCCAAACGGTCGGACGTGTTCTTTTTGTTCTTGACCGTGTTGTAGTTTCTCTGCTTGCACTCATCGCATCTGAGCGTGATTTTAACTCTTGCGCCAGCAGCCATTGTTTCGGCACCTCCTATTTTATTTACCCCAAAAGCGGGGCATTGCCTCCCTGTGTGGACAAGGCGGAACGGCTCGCGCCGCCCCGGTTTCCCGCCGCCTTCGGAAAAAAAGCGCGCAAAAAGAAACCTCTCGTCTGACAGGTAATGCTGAGTATAGCACACCGAAAGGCGGAGGTCAACTCTTTTTTACAAGTTTTTGCGGCGTTTTCTGTCTGTTTTGCCGCTCTCGAAGTCCTGTGCTTGCGCCGCGGACAAAATGATGGTATAGTAGAAAAAGTAAGGAGATGATCTTCCCCTATGGACGCTTCCGAAGCGCTTAACTATATCGACTCCATGCAGTGGTTCGGCTCGAAGCCGGGTCTGGATCGCATCCGCGAGCTGCTGGAGAAGCTGGGCGACCCGCAAAAGCGGCTGCAGTTCGTCCACATCGCAGGCACCAACGGCAAGGGCAGCTGCGCGGCCATGACGGCCTCGGTGCTGCGCAAGGCGGGCTACCGAACCGGCCTTTACACCTCACCCTATCTGCAGCGCTTCACCGAGCGCATGCAGGTCAACGGCCGGGAACTCGGCGAGGAAGAGCTGATCGCGCTGGTGGAGCGCGTGCGCCCCATTGCCGAGGCGATGGCGGATCACCCCACGGAGTTTGAGATCATGACCGCGATGGCCATGCTGTGGTTTTGCGAGCAGGCCTGCGACGTGGTGGTGCTGGAAGTCGGTCTCGGCGGCCGGCTCGACGCCACCAACATCATCGACCGCGCCGCCTGCTCGATCATCATGAACATCGGGCTCGACCATACCGCCATCCTCGGCGACACGGTGGAGCAGATCGCCGCCGAAAAGGCCGGGATCGTAAAGCCCGGCTGCCCGGTGGTGCTCTATCAGCAGAAAGAGAGCGTCGAAGCCGTGGTGCGGGCGATCTGCCGCGAGCGCGGCAGCGCGCTGCAGGTGGCGGATTTTTCGCAGCTCGCGCCGGAATTTGACAGCGCCGAGGGTCAGGTCTTCACCTACAAGGGGCAGCCCTATGCCATCCCCCTGCTCGGCGCGCACCAGCTGCGTAACGCCGCCGTGGTGCTTGAGGCCGTTGAAGTGCTGCGCAGGCAGGGCTGGAGGCTCCCGCAGGACGCCGTGGAGCACGGCCTCTACGCCGTGAGCTGGCCCGCCCGCTTCGAGATCGTCCACGATGAGCCAACTGTCGTGGTCGACGGGGGGCACAATCCCCAGTGCGCCGAGACCGTGGCGGAGAATCTGCTGCACTACTTCCCCGGCCAGCGCCGCGTGCTGCTGCTGGGCGTGCTGCGTGACAAGGATTACCCCGAGCTCTGCCGGATCCTTGATCCGGCGGCGGACGCCTATGTCTGCGTCACGCCGAACAGCGAGCGCGCGCTGCCCGCCGAAGAGCTGGCGGAGCTGCTGCGCAAAACCGGCAAGCCCGTCGCCGCCTGCGGCACGATCCCCGAGGGCGTCACCGAGGCGCTCCGCGAGGCCGGTGAGGACGGTATGGTCTGCGCGGTGGGCTCGCTCTACATGGCAGGCCCCATCCGCGCCTGCTTCGGGCTGAAATAAGCCCGCCCCCATGGTCGGGGAAACGGATAAAACTGCCTGCGGAGGTGATTGGATGCGGATCATGGCCATTGATTACGGCGACCAGCGCATCGGGCTGGCCGTGTCGGATCTGCTCAACTGCATGACCGGCGAGGCCTGGACGATGCAGGAATGGAACATGGAGCGCGCCTCGCTGCGCATCGCCGAGGAGGCGAAGAAGCGCGAGGTCGGCACGCTGGTGCTGGGTCTGCCGAAGAACATGGACGGCACGGAGGGCCCGCGCGCCGAAAAGAGCAGGGAATTCAAGGCTCTGCTCGAGCGCGACTGCGGCCTGCCCGTCGTCCTCTGGGACGAGCGGCGCAGCAGCATCGAGGCGCACGCCATCCTCCATGCCGCCGGAAAAAAAGAGCGCGTACACCGCCGCACGGTGGACGCCGTCGCTGCCAGCCTGATCCTGGAAGGCTACCTGGGCAGCCTGAAATAAGCGCGCAACACATTCACCATACACACTATTTTGAAAGGAGCGACTGTCATGTATTTTGACGCTGCAACCCAGGCCGCCGTGGCGGAGAGCGCAAAGGACGTAGCCGAAACCAGCAAAAACTCCGTCTTTGATACGCTCAAACAGCTCTCGATCGGCTCCCTCTCCCTCTCCGGTATCCTCTCGGCGATCCTGATCTTCGTGATCTGCCTGATCGTCATCAAGATCGTCACCGGAGTCGTCAACAAAGCGCTTTCCAAGTCCAGGAAGATGGACAAGACCCTGCAGGGCTTTGTCTCCTCCTCCGTCAAGGCGGTGCTGTGGGCCATCGCCGTGATCATCGTGGCCAATGCCGTCGGCATCAACACCAGCTCTCTCGTGGCGCTGGTGAGCGTCGTAGGCCTGGCTCTGTCCCTGTCCGTCCAGAACGTGCTCTCCAACCTCTTCTCCGGCCTGACCCTGCTCATCACGAAGCCCTTCCAGGCGGGCGATTTCGTGGAGATCGCGGGCAAGAGCGGCCTGGTGAAGACTCTCGGCCTGTTCTACACCCAGCTCGACACGCTCGACAACGTTGCCGTGTCCATCCCCAATGCGGACGTGACCGGCGCCTCCATCAGCAACTACAGCCATGAGCCGCTGCGCCGCGTCGACCGCACCTTCACCACCTCCTACGAGTGCACGACGGAGGAAGTCAAGGCCGCGATCTTCGACGCGATCGCAAGGGACGAGCGCATCCTCGCCGATCCCGCGCCCTTCGTGCGCCTCATCGACTACAAGGGCAGCACCGTGGAATACGTCGTGCGCGTGTGGTGCAAGAGCGCCGATTACTGGGACGTGTACTTCAACCTCAACGAGAACGTCCGCGAGAGCTTTGCCGCCAAGGGCGTCAAGTTCAGCTACGAGCACGTCAACGTGCACATCGTGGAGAAGTAAGCTGCTCTCCCTTCGCGCCAAAACGACAGAACAAGCGGCGGATTCGCAAAAGCGCGAATCCGCCGCTTGTCTCGTTTTTACGTGCAGGCTCAGTCTGCCCGGCCGAGGAAGACGCTGTGATCGAAGAGATACCAGCCGTCTGAGAGGCTCTGCAGGTCGAAGAGGACCCGGCTGCCGGAGACCTGGATGCCGTTCAAGCCCTCGTCGCAGTCGTGGATCGAGCAGCCGCTGAAGCTGACCGCCGCGCTGTCATAGACGCAGGCCGCGCCAGCTGAGCATTCGTAGATCTCCGTGTCGCGGATCTCAACCTCCTCGCAGTTCATGAGCTCCAGGCCCCAAACGCCGCAGCCGAAGAGCCCGCAGCCGCTGACCGTGACGTTCCCGCAGCCGAAGAGGCTCAGGACATTCCCCGAGCAGAAGCCCTGCTCCGGCGTGTGCCCGGCGGTGAGCTCCTCGAGGGAGACGTTCTCGCAGTTGCGCAGGTAGATCACCGCCGCATAGCGCGGCGCGGTGACAAGCCTCGTCTCTCCGCGCCCGGCGCCGACGATGCGCAGATTCTCCACGCCATCGATCACGAGGGTCGCGCCGTCGTAGCAGCTCTCCCAGTAATAGTACGCGCCTTCGGTCAGCTTGTAGCTCGCCGCGTCCGAGAGCACATACTCGCCCGCGTCGAGCAGGATGGTGGTGTTCGGCGCGATGGCCGCGAGCAGCTCGTCCGCCGTCGCGGCGTGCACGGTCCGCTCCTCGCCGTTGAGCGGGGCGCTGTCCTCCGTCTCCGCCCGGAGCTCCTCCAGCTCGGAGGGTTCGACGCGCGCATATTCCATGCGGCGCAGGTCATAGCTCAGCAGTTCCGTACCCTCGCGATCCTGCGTGTAGACCGTGCCGGAGCCCTTGATATAAAACGGATAGGCGCTCGGGATCGGGCGGCGGAAGGCGCAGTCCTCCACGAGCACGGAAGGGCCGGAGATGTCGAAGACCGCCTCCCGTACCTCGTTCCGCTCCACCTCGCAGCCGAGCATCATCGTGCCCGCGGAGCGATAGCTGTGCAGCAGCTGCATGCAGCGATTGCCAAAAATGCGGGTGTTGAGCAGCGCGGCTCCCCGGCAGTACGCCAGTTCGAACAGCGTCCAGCACCAGTCGTCCTCGCCGACGCCGCAGTCGTGCACGGCGCAGTCCGAGACCAGCAGATCCCTGCATTGCGTGCAGCGGACGGCCCCGTAGCTGCAGTCGTAGATCTCCGTGCAGGAGAGCGTGAGCGAGGCGCAGTTCTCCGCCTCCACGCCAAGCATGCCGCAGCCGTAGAGACGGCAGCCTTCGAGCGTCACGCCGTCGCTCAGCGAGAGGGAGACCACGCCGCCGGTGCAGATGCCCGGCTCCGGCGTATGTCCCAGGGTGAGCCCCGCGAGGGTCAGACCGGGGCAGTTCTCCGCACGCAGGACGTTTGCATAGCGCGGCTGCGTCACGAGCTCCGCCCCCTCCGGAGCGAGGATTGAGAGCCCCTCCAGCCCGCTGAGGACAAGGCCGTAGCCGTCGTACACCGTCTCCCAGGCATAGCTGCCGTTGGCGCGGGCCTCGCCGTAATTCGCGGCGGCCGAGAGGTCGTAGGTGCCGGGCTCGAGGCAGAGCGTCCTTCCCGGGGCGAGCGCCTCCAGCAGCTCGTCCACGTTCGTGACGGTCACGGCGTCCGCGGGGACGGAGATTGGCGGCGCGCCGAGCGCGAGCGGGGGCTGCTCGGTCGGGGAGGGTGTCACGATGGGTTCGGGCGTATAGGAGGGCGCGCTTTCCTGCGCGGCCGCCGGGGGATCGCTCACGGCGGGAGCGGGTTCGGAGCCGCAGCCGGCGAGCAGCACGAGCGCGGCCAGCAGCAGAGCCGTCAGCGCGCGCAGAGGAAAACGAGGCTTCATCGAAATACCACCTTTCCGATATCATCTGTCTCTATCCTGCCACCGGAGCTCGGAAAAGTCAACGCAGTTTAGAATTCTTTAGAATTATCCGGCAGACGGAGAGCGGAAAAGCATGTTCAAATTCTTGAACAAACTTGCATTTTATACTATATTTAAGTAGATAACCTTATATTAAAGGAGTTGAGATACGATGGAGCAAAGCAAGCTCGCGCAGACGCGCGCCTGGGCAAGGGAGGAGCTGGAGCGCTGCGCGGCCTTCTGGCTGAAAAACGGGATGGACCCCGTGCACGGCGGTATCTATACCTGCCTCGACCGGGAGGGCAGGCTCTATTCCACGGACAAGAGCGTCTGGATGCAGGGGCGCTGTGCCTGGGCTTTCTCCTGGCTCTGCCGACTTTACGGTCCGCGGGAGGAATGGCTCGCGGCTGCGAAAAGCTGCCTGGAATTCCTGGAGGCGCACTGCGTCAACCGCGAGGCGGGCGGGCGGCTCTATTTCACCGTGACGGCGGAGGGGAAGCCGCTGCGCCAGCGGCGCTACTGTTACTCCGAGGCCTTTTACGCCATGGCCAACGCCGAATACTACGGCGTGACCGGGGACAGGGCCTGTCTCGAGCGCGCGCGGCGCGCCTATGAGCTCTACTGGGCGCTGATCCACGGCGCGCCCGATCCCACGGGACTGGGTCCGAAGACCATCCCCGAGACCCGCTCCGGCCACGGCTTCGGCCCGCCGATCATCTGCCTGAACATGACGGAGATCTTCCTGCGCGCAGACCCGGAGCGCCGCGCGCTCTACGAAAGCCGCGCCGCGCAATGCGCCGAGGAGGCGCTGCGGTACCATATGCGGGAGGATCTGCGCTGCCTGCTCGAGACCGTGGGGCCGGACGGAGAGGCAATGCTGGAGCTGTCCGAGGGGCGCGTGCTCTGTCCGGGGGACTATTTTGAGGGCGGCTGGTTCCTGCTCGAACAGGCGCGACGCAGCGGCGACGAGGCGCTGCGCGGCGCGGTGGAAAAGCTATTCGCCTGGGGGCTGGAGACCGGCTGGGACGAGGAATACGGCGGGCTCTACTACTTCACCGACTGTCTGGGCAAGCCGCCCGAGAGCTACGACCACGACATGAAGTTCTGGTGGCCGCAGTTCGAGCTGATGATCTGCGCGCTGACGCTCTATCGCGACACGGGGAAGGAGACGTATCTGGCGTGGTTTTTCCGCGCTCTCGACTACTGCAGGACGCATCTGCGCGACGAGGAGTACGGCGAATACTACGGCTATCTGCACCGCGACGGGACGCCGACGCTGCCCGCCTGCAAGGGCTCGACCTTCAAGGGACCCTTCCACATCCTGCGCATGCTCGGCAAGGTGGAGACCCTGCTCGGGGAGATCCTCGAGGGCGCACAGGGGGAAGGCTCGGAAGGCGCAAATACCGATTGACAATTATTTGACTTTATGCTATTCTGTGCCAGTAGTCTGCCGGAGGGAATCCGCCCGCCGGAGGCCACAAAATACGCATGGAATCCGCATTTTTTTGAAGGGAGAACAAAATGAAAAAGTTCGTAGCTATCCTGCTGCTGGCCGTCATGGTTCTGAGCCTGGCCGCCTGCGGCAACAAGACCGCCGAGTATAAGCTGGGCATGGGCGTCGTCGTCAGCACCGACAGCTCCGCTTCCCAGAACGCTCAGGTTGACGCCACCGTCGCTGCCGTCGTTCTCGACGCGCAGGGCAAGATCGTCGCCTGCCGGATCGACTGCGCCCAGAACAAGATGGACGTGACCGACGGCCAGGTTGACCCCGCCAAGACCTTCCTCACCAAGAATGAGCTGAAGGAAGACTACAACATGGTCAAATTCTCCGACGCCACCCTCGAGTGGTACCAGCAGGCCGAGAACTTCGCGGCCTACGCCGTCGGTAAGACCGCCGCTGAGATCGCCGGCATCGAGACCACCGTCAACGAAGAGGGCCACACCGTCGCTGTTGACGCCGACCTCTATGCCTCCTGCTCCATCTCCATCGCCGACTTCCAGGCTGCCATCGCCAAGGCCTGCGCCGACGAGCAGGGCGTGAGCTTCAGCTCTGACGGCAACTTCACCTTCGGTCTCGCCGCCAACAGCACCGCCGCCGAGTCCACCGCCGCCACTGCTGAGGAAGACGGCGTTGTGAAGATGTACACCGAATTCGGCGCTGTCGTGCTCGGCTCCGACGGCAAGATCCTCGCCGCCCTGACCGACGCCATCCAGCCCAAGATCAGCATCGACGCTGCCGGCGAGATCACCGGCGCTGACTTCGTCGGCACCAAGCGCGAGCTGAAGGAAGACTACAACATGGTCAAGTTCTCCGACGCCACCCTCGAGTGGTACCAGCAGGCCGCCAACTTCGTGGCCTGGGCCGTCGGCAAGACCCCGGCCGAGCTGCAGTCTGTTGAGACCACGACCAACGAAGAGGGCCACACCGTCTTCGTTGATGAGACGCTCTTCGCCTCCTGCTCCATCTCCATCGACGGCATGACCGCCGTCCTGGTGAAGGCCGCCTCTCTCGCCAAGTAAACAGCAAAAGCAAAACCACCCGGCAAGCCGGCCATCCGACCGGCTTGCCGTTTTTCAAGAGAAGGAGAAACGCCATTTGAAGCGCTGCATCGCCCTGCTCCTGGCCGCGCTGATCTGCCTGAGCGGCTGCGGAAAGCAGAAAAACCCCGAGCCGAAGGGCAAGTCCTATTTCACGTATTTCGACACGGTCTCTTATGTCTTCAGCTACGCGGGAGACTCCGACAAGGCCTTCGACGCCAACTGCGCCGCCGCCAGCGAGACGCTCGGCCGCTATCACCGCCTGTTCGACATCTACCATGAATACGCGGACATGAACAACCTCTGCACGCTCAACCGCCTGGCCGGCGAGAGCGTGCCGCTCGAGGACGAGTTGCTCGCCTTCCTGCAGGAGGCAAAGGACATGTACACGCTCACGAACGGTCAGATGAACGTGATGCTCGGCTCCGTACTGCGGCTCTGGCATGAGGCGCGCGAGGCCGCTTCGGCCGATCCCGCCGCCGCCTATGTCCCGAGCGACGAGCAGCTGCGGGAGGCCGCCCGGCACACGGGCATCGATCTGCTGGAGATCGACCCGGAGGCGGGAACCGCGCGTATCCGCGATCCCGAGGCCGCCATCGACGTGGGCGCCTTCGGCAAGGGCTACGCAGTCGAGCGTGCCGCAGAAGCGCTGCGTGCGCGCGGCGCGGATGGCTATGTGCTCAACATCGGCGGAAACATCCGCGCGATCGGCACGCGGCCCGACGGCAGCGGCTGGTCCACCGGCATCCGCGATCCGCTGGAGCCCGAGGGGGCCTTTGCGCTGCACATCTGCATCGCGGACGTCGCCTGCGTGAGCTCCGGCGTCTACGAGCGCTATTTCACTGCGGCCGGCACGCGCTACCATCACATCATCGACCCGGACAGCCTGTACCCCGCGGACTGCTATGCCTCGATCACCGTGCTCGCCGGGGACAGCGGCCTGGCAGACGCGCTCTCCACCGCCCTGTTCTGCATGGACTACGAGGAGAGCAGCGCGCTGGTCGCCTCGCTCGAGGGCGTGGAGGCCTGCTGGATCTTCCCGGACGGAAGCGTCCGCAGCTCCCCCGGCTTTGCCGCGCTGATCGAAGAGGCAAACGAACCCTGAAGCCCTGCAAACGGCGCTTTGAAAGCGCCAAATATTCCAAGGAGGCGGTAAATTTGAGATTCAAAAAAAGCATCTCGAGCCTGAAATTACCCCACTACAAAAGCACGGCCGGCATGGCCGCCGTGCGCATGCCCATCCCCAAGGAAGTGCTGCTGCCCCTCTCCCCGATGAACGCCCACTCCGCCACTGCGTCCGAGCCTGTCGTCCAGGTCGGCGACCATGTGACGGTCGGCCAGATGATCGGGCGGGAAAAGGACCGCGGCAGCTCCCACATCCACGCGTCTGTCTCCGGCACGGTGAAGGCCATCGAGCCCTACGCCATGGGCGGCGCGAAAGGCACCGCCATCCGCATCGAGAGCGACGGCAGGATGGAAAAGTGTCCCGAGCTGCAGATCCCCCATCCCACGAATCTGGACGAATTTCTCCAGTGCGTGCGCGACAGCGGCGTGGTGGGTCTGGGCGGCGCGGCCTACCCTGTGTGGGCCAAGCTTTCCGCCGCGCAGAAGGCCCACATCAGCACCGTGCTCATCAACGGCGCCGAGTGCGAGCCCTTCATCACAGCCGACCACCGTGTCATGCTGGAGCAGGGCGAGCTGATCCAGAAGGGCGTGGAGCTGCTTAAGGAGTTCCTGGGCAGCGAGGAGTTCATCCTCGGCATCGAGGAGAACAAGCCCGACGCCATCCAGCAGCTCACGGAGCGCTTCAAGGACGATCCCGCCGTGAAGATCATGCCCCTGAGCAGCGTTTATCCCCAGGGTGCCAAGCAGGTGCTGCTCTACAACGCCACCGGCAAGGTGGTGGAGAAGGGCCAGCGTCTGGCTTCGCTGGGCGTCATCATCATCAACGTCTCCTCCCTCGTGAAGATGGCGGAGTACTTTGTCACCGGCATGCCCATGGTGGAGCGCATCATCACCGTGGACGGCTCCGCCGTGAAGGAGCCCAAGAACCTGATCGTTCCCATCGGCTGCACCGTGCGCGACGTGGTGGAGGCCTGCGGCGGGCTGAAGGAGGAGCCGGGCAAGATCCTCTTCGGCGGCGCCATGATGGGCAAGCCCCAGGAGTCCATGGACGCGGCGATCCTGAAGGCCACCAACGCGGTGATCGTCATGAACCGCAAGGACGCCCAAAAGACCGCTCCCAGCTCCTGCATCCACTGCGGCCGCTGCGCGGCCGTCTGCCCGCTGGGTCTGATCCCCACCGCCTTCTACCGCGCCATGGAACTGGAGGATGAGGATCAGCGCGCCGCCCTTCTGCAGAAGGAGCAGGTCAAGGTCTGCATGCAGTGCGGCTGCTGCAGCTATGTCTGCCCGGCGCATCTGCCTCTGGCGGAGACCAACACCGCCGCCATGGGCTTTCTCCGCGGCTGGGAAAAGAATCACAAGGAAGGAGGAAAATAAGCCATGGAACAGCTCGTCATGTCCTCCGGCCCCCATATCCACAGCGGCGCGCAAGACAGACGGATCATGCTGGACGTGATCCTGGCGCTGCTCCCCGCGAGCGTCGCCGGCGTGCTCATCTTCGGGATCAAGGCTCTCTGGGTCCTCCTCACCTGCGTTTTGAGCGCGGTGATCGCAGAATTTCTCTTTAACCTCATCGCCCGCAAAAAACAGAGCGTGGGCGATCTGAGCGCCGTGGTCACGGGCCTGCTGCTGGGCCTGAATCTGAGCGTGAACGTGCCCCTCTGGCAGTGCGCGCTCGGCTCCGTATTCGCCATCGTGCTCGTCAAATGCGCCTTCGGCGGAATCGGCCGGAACTTCGCCAACCCCGCCATCGCGGGCCGCGTGTTCCTGCTGCTCGCCTTCTCCGGCACCGTGGCCGGCGGCGCAGCCCCCGCTCCGCTCTTCGGCGCGGCGGCGGACGCTGTGAGCTCCGCGACCCCGCTGGAGCTGCTCGCCAATGGCGCGGAGGGCGTCCCCTCCCTCGGCGATCTCTTCCTCGGCGTCTACGGCGGCGCCATCGGCGAGACATGCTCGCTCGCCCTGCTGCTCGGCTTTGCCTACCTGCTGCTGCGCAAGGTCATCAGCTGGCAGACCCCGGTCATCTTCACGGCCGTCGTCTTCCTCTGCTACCTCATCTCCGACGGGGCGCAGATCGCCCTCTGCGAGGTGCTGACCGGCGGCCTGCTGCTCGGCGCCGTCTTCATGGCCACCGACTATGCCAGCACGCCGATCAACGCCAGGGGGCGCCTGCTCTTTGCCTTGGGCTGCGGCCTCATCACCTTCGTGATCCGCAAGTTCTTCGGCTACCCCGAGGGCGTCTCCTTCTCCATCCTGCTGATGAACCTCCTCACCCCCTATCTTGAGGAGCTCACCCGCATCAAACCGTTGGGAGGTGTATGAGATGAACAAAATCAAATCCATCCTCTCGCTGCTGCTGATCTTTGCGGTGTTCTCGGGACTGCTCTTCGGCATGAACGCCATCGCCGGTGAGCGCATCGCCGCCAACAACAACGCTGCGGAACTTGCGCCGCTCTTCGCTGTGATGCCCGAGGCCAAGGGCTTTGAGGCTGTCTATTCCGCGGCCGATCCCGCCGCCTCCGCGCTCCGGGATGTGCCCGCGACCGTGCAGAGCATCTACCGCGAGACCGACGGCAAGGGCTACGCCCTGCGCCTGGCCACCACCGAGGGCTACACCGGCGAGCCCATTGAGATCTCCTTCGGCGTGGACGCCGAGGGCAAGATCACCGGCGCGCAGGTGGACGCCTATCCCGACACCAAGGACATGGGCGTGGAGAGCTACCCGCTCAGCTATGTGGGACAGGATTCCGCTCTGGCGGACGTCTCCCTCGTGGCCGGCGTGACCTACTCCTCCGGTGCCTTCAAGAACGCGATCGCCGACGGCTTCCAGGCCCTGATCGCCAACGGCCTCGTGGCCGAGGGCGTCAAGGGTGAGGAGCAGCTCCTGCGCGAGCTGATCCCCGTCGTCGCGCCGCACCTCGCCTCCAACACCGAGGAGATCGCCGTGGACGGTGAGACCCTGCTCTCCGGCGCCAAGGCGGACGTCGGCTCCGGCGCTGCTTATGTCGTGAACAACGGCGAGGAGAAGCTGCTGGTGCTCGCCAATGTCGCCGGCGCGCTCAAGGCCTACGACGCGGAGGGCGGCGACGCTACCGCCCGCCTCGGCGACGCGGTCAAAGCCGCTGTCGCGGCCTCCGTCGCCGCGGAGCTCTCTCCCTTCACCGATTCCGACCTGAAGCGCTTCCAGAGCCTCACTGCGGACGACGCCGTTATCACGGCGCTGCCGCTCGAGACTGTCAACTCCGTCGTCGGCGCCTACCGCATCGAGACCGCGGACGGCGTGTTCTACGGCCTTGCGGCGCGCACGCGCGGCTTCGCCGAGGCGATCTGCACCTACTATGTGCTCGATGAAAACGGCGCCATCGCCGCGATGACGGCCAACAAGCTCATCCAGGAGGAGGAGTACTTCACGAACTTCGCCGGAATGGATGCCGAGGCTTACCGCGCCGGCTTCACGGGTCTTACCGGGGACAGCTTCAGCGGAGATGAGGCGCTGATTGCCACCGCCACTGTGAGCTCCAACGCCGTGAAGCTCGCCACCGAAGACGTGTTCGCCGCCTTCGCCGCACTCAAAGAGAATGGAGGGCTGGACGCATGAACGAAACCAAAAAGCTGAGCTTTGACCCGATGCTGCTGCTCTTCCTCGGCGCGACGCCCGCCCTGGGCGCGACCGCGGACGTGCGCGGCGCGCTGACCATGGGCTGCACCGTCACCGTCGTGATGCTGCTCTCCGCCCTCGTCATGCTGGCGCTCAAAAAGCTCCTCCCCGAGGGGGCGAAGGTCCCCGCCGCGCTGCTGGTGACCGCGGGCTTCGCCTCGCTCGCCAGGATGTTCCTGCAGGCCTATCTGCCCGCGATGGCCGCCATGCTCGGACTCTATGCCGCCGTCGTTGCGGTCGATCTGCTGGTGTTCAGCCAGGCCGAGCGCCCCTCTGTCAAGACCGCGCTTCTCTCCGGGCTGGGCTTCATCGTGCTGCTCTTCGTGACGTCCGCGCTGCGCGAGCTCTTCGGCGCGGGCAGCTTCGCCGGGCTGGAGATCCCCTTCCTCAAGGAGCACAGCATTTCCCTGCTGCTCTCCGCTCCCGGCGGACTGGTGATCTACGCGATCGTCGCCGCCGTCGTCAACAAGCTATTCCCGGCCAGGCTCTCACTCGAGGGCTTCACCGGCGCCGCGGCTGCCAATGCCGGGGAAGGAGAATAAGCCATGGATGTGAAAACCGTTATTCTGCTGATCCTCGCGGGCGTGCTGGCCAACAACTACGCCTTTGAGAAGTTCCTCGGCCTCACGCCGCTGCTCGGCTGGGCCAAGAAGGGGCAGAAGCTCCTGGTCATGGGCCTCGCCGTCGCCATCGTCACCCTGCTCGCCACGGCGATCCTCTGGCCGCTGCAGAACCTCGTGCTCGCGCCGCTCGGGCTCGAGTTCCTTAGCCTGCTGTGCGCCGTGGCCGTGATCCTCGTGCTGGTGTATCTGCTTGGGGCGATCTTCAAAAAGTCCTTCGGCGCTTTCTTCCCGCTCGTCGCGCTCAACAGCGTCGTGCTCGGCATGAGCGTCGAGGCGGCGTCCCTCAGCTATATCGAGGCGCTGCTGGCCGCCCTCGGCGTGGGTCTCGGCTTCCTCGCTGCGCTCTTCCTGATGTCCGGCGTGGAGAGACGCATCCAGCCCGACCGTATGCCAAAGGCCTTCCGCGGCCTGCCCGGCTCCCTGCTCGCGGCCGGCATCATCTCGATGGCTCTGCTGGCATTCAAGTAAACCCGCCAAAAGGCAAAGAAATGCCCCACGGTATTAAAAAACCGTGGGGCATTTTTGTATCCTTGTCTGTATCCCTGCCGCGTGGCGCGGCCTGCCGTTCACCCGCGTCCGGGAGCGGGCAGCGCAGGCTGCTCCGAAGCGGCCGGTGCCTCCGGCTGGCGGCAGGTAAAGAGGATGACCTGGCGCTGCCTTGCGATCTGCTTGAGCAGCTCGATCGCCTGGGCGTAGCGCGTCTCGTCGAGGTTCACCAGCGCGTCGTCGATGATGAGCGGGCAGGGCTCGCCCTCCGGGAGCGCCAGCTCGCAGACCGCCAGGCGCACCGCGAGATACAGCAGGTCGAGCGTCCCGGCGCTGAGATATTCCGAGTCGCGCGCCACGATGTCGTCCCGTGTGCGGGTGCGGGCGGTGAAATCGCGGTTCAGGAGCACATCCTCGTAGCGCCCGCCCGTGACGGCGGACATGTACCGGGAGGCGACGCGCCCGAGCTCCGGCGAAAAGCGGCTCTGGATCTCCGCGTCGGCGTCGCGCAGGGTGTCCACCGCGAGGGAGAGCGCGTCGTACTCCTCCTGCAGCTGGTCGTATTCCTCGCGCATAAAGCTCAGGCTCGAGGAGAGCACCAGGGGATCGCCGAGGGTGGAGAGCCTGCCCTCGAGGCTCGCGATGCGGCCGGAGAGCGCCTCCACGTTGGCGCGGGCCGCGGCCAATGCGCGGCCGAGGCGGGCGGCGTCGCTGCTGCCGGAGCTGAAGTCCAGCGCAGAGATGGCTCTGGCCTCGCGCTGCTCCTGCTGCGCTTTGGCCTCCTCATAGGCGACGCGGCTGGCCTCTTCGGCGCGCATGGCGTGCACGACCTCGGCGCAGAGCGCGCGATGCCGCTGCAGCAGCCCCTCCAGCTCCTCCGCCTCGCCAACCTTATACTTGAGCAGGATCGCCGCGCTCTCCTCGCGGGCAGCGCGGTCGTCCTGGCGCATGCGCAGATAGCGCATCAGCAGCGCCACTGCCGCGACACAGAAGACGCCCGCGGCGATGACCAGGGCGATGGCGTCGAGCGGCGCATAGAGCGCGGCGGCCAGCACCGCAAGCACGAACAGGATCACCGTCGGGATCAGGATGCGCTTGGACGGCGCGGGCGCATTCAGCTCCTCGAGCCTCGCGCGGTCAGCGTTGATCTCGGCCTCGACTTCGCGGGGGCTGCGGTCCCCGAAGGGGCCGGCGCGCAGCTCCGCGCGGCGATGGGAGAGCGCAGCAATGGCCTCGTCATTCTCCTCGCTGACTGCCTTGAGCTCGGCGCGGCCGGCGTTGAGTTCCTCCAGGGCGGCCTTGCGCTGGCGCTTGCGCGTCTCGGTGACGGCGGCCTCGAGCTTGGTGCAGTCGGCGCGCGCCTTTTTGAGCTGCTCCTCAAGCTGCTGCTTGTCCTCGAGCCCGCGGTCGAGATCGTCCAGCAGGCGCTGTGCCTCATCCATGCGTCCCTCGAGCTCGGGCAGCAAGCCGCGGCGGTTGGCGCGGCGCTTGCGCTGCCAGGCGCGCAGACGCTCGTCCGCCTCCGTGTAGGAGGCGGACTCCTCCCCGGTGGAGACGATGGCGCTGATGCGCTTTTCCAGCTCCGGGCTGCCCGTCACGGCGACGGTGCCCTGCTCGACGAACGCGCTGCGCCGGAAGACGTCCTTACTCACGCCCGTGAGCTCCTCGCCCGCGTTCGTGCCGTTGAGCCCCTCGACGGGGACGGTCGTGCCCGTATAACAGGCACTGAACTCGCGCATCGGGGCGTTTTTCGTCCGCGTGGCGCGGGTGATGGTGATGTTGCAGTTGTCGGAGGTGAGCTCCATACTCCCCTCCATGGGCGCGCCGGACCACGGCGCGTAGCGCAGCTTGTCCGGAAGGTAGCCGCGCCGCTCGCGCTCGGAGGAATCCACCCCGTAGAGCATGGCGCGGATGAAGGCGCACCAGGTGGATTTGCCGCTCTCGTTGGGGGCGTAGATGACGTTAAGCCCGTCGTGAAAGCGCAGGCTCTCGTTTTCGAGCTTGCCGAAGGACGCCGTCAGCTTACGTATGATCATGGCGTACGACCTCCTCGGCATTGTCGAGCGCGGCGAGTCCCCAGCGGGCCGCCTGCTCGATCCGGCGTTTTTCTTCCTCCGTGCGGGCCTCGCGGAGCTTCTCCTGCAGCCGCCGCAGGAAGAGGCCGCGCAGGGTGTCCTCTTCCGCCGCCTCCCAGAGGCTGCGGCGCAGCCTCGTCTCGTCGCGCAGCTGCAGCTCGAAGAACAGCTCGTCGAGATTCTGGTGCAGATGGTTGAGATCCGGCGCCGTCTCCGCCTCGCCGGTGAGCGTGAGGCGGTACACGTCGCAGACCGTGTCGTCCGGCAGCGAGGTGTGGATAGCGAGCAGCGGCTCTGTGCCCGTGACGTCGATCTCCAGCTCCTCATAGCGCCGCTGCGCGATGGATACGGTGCGCAGCGTGCAGCTCTCGCCTTTGAGCTCGACGAGATTCACGGTCTTTTCGCCGGTCTCGTCAAAACCGCGCCCTTCCGGGCAGCCCGGCCAGGAATACCAGGTGTTCCCGGCTTTTCTGAGGCCGCTGGCCTTGTGGATATGCCCGAGCGCCGCGTAATCCACGCCGCTGCGGGCGAGCTCCTCCTCGGAGATAGGGTCATAGAGCGAATCGCGGACCCCGACCTCGCCGTGGATGCACAGGAGATTCCGCATCCCCTCGCGCTTCGGCGCGCTGAAATCCCGCAGCAGGGGGCCGGCGTGCTTTTCGGTGAAGGCCGCGCCGTAGACCATGACGCCCAGCGTGTGCAGCGGGAAGCCCTGCGGGGTTCCGGTGCGGAAAACGTGGACATTCTCCGGCAGCTTGAGGCGGGCGTAGGGTGATTTGGGGGAATAATAGTCGTGATTGCCCGGGGCGATGAACACCGGCGCGGGGATGCTGCGCAGGCAGCGGACGAGGTCCTCCCCGGTCTCGCGGTAGGTGTTGTCGCTGTCGAGCAGGTCGCCGCTGAGCAGCACGAGGTCTACCTGCTCGCGCACGGCCAGCTCCGCCAGGGCGGCGAGCAGCTCGCGCTGCTCCTTGCGGCGGATGGCCGCCTTGCCCGCGGGCAGCGCCTCGAAGGGCGAATCCAGGTGCAGATCCGCCGCGTGAAGGATCTTCAGGTCTCTCATCTGAGCCTCACCGCCTCTGCCGCCAGGCATTTGCCGGTCTCCGGGTCGATGGTGAACAGGCAGCCCTCCAGCTTCGCCGGGCCGCCGGCCGCGTCGTAGCGCCGGGGCGGATCGCCCAGGAATTTGCCGATGCTCTGCTCCGGGTCGATGCCCAGGACAGAGTTGGCCGCCCCGGTCATGCCGAGGTCGGTGATGTAGCCTGTGCCGTTGGGGAGCACCTCGGCGTCCGAGGTCTGGACATGGGTATGCGTGCCCCAGACCGCGCTGGCCCTCCCGTCGAGCAGAAAGCCCATTGCGCGCTTTTCGCTGGTGCCCTCGGCGTGGAAATCCACGAGGATGATCTTCTCCCGGATCTCGGCCATATAGCCGTCGGCAATGGCGAAGGGATTGTCGGTGTTGGTGTCAAGGGTGAAGCGCCCCTGGAGATTCAGCACGCATACGCCGCCGAAGTCCGTTTGGTAGGCGGCGATGCCGCGGCCGGGGCACTGGGGGCCGAAATTCGCCGGGCGGAGGATGCGCGTGCGCTCGGCGAGATAGGGCCGCAGCTCCGTGCGCGTCCAGGTGTGGTTTCCAAGGGTGATGACGTCCACGCCTGCGCGGAAGATCTGATCCGCTTGCCGCGGCGTGATGCCGACTACGTTGGCGTTCTCTCCGTTGGCCACGACAAAATTGATCTGCTGTTCTTTTCGATAGTCCTTCAGGCGGCGCGTGAGGATATCCAGCCCCGGTTCTCCGCAGATATCTCCCACCGCCAGGATTTTGACGCTCATATGGTGTCCTCCCTTCTCAGGAAGTCAGTTCAATTTTCTGTATAAGATATTGTACCACAATTTCCCTGCGGCTATCAATCCTTTCCGGGCATACTAAGCTCAGATTTTATAAAAGGAGGATCGCGCGATGGAGAAGAACAACGCCGCGCTCGCCGCCGGTTTTGCCGCCGCGGCAGCCTGCGCGCTCGGTATGGCCGTGCTGCCGCGCCGCATGCGCAGAAAGCGCAGAGCCATGAAGCAGCTCGGCCGGGTGGTCGACGCCGTCTCGGGCGTTTTGGGGCTGTAAAAAAAAGTTTTTTTCCCTCTTGCATTTTCTTTCCGGTTGTGCTAATATAATCAGGCTCTCATTGAGAGACAAGATGCGCTGTTAGCTCAGCTGGATAGAGCGTCTGGCTACGGACCAGAAGGTCAGGGGTTCGAATCCCTTACAGCGTGCCAGAAAAAACGACATGTTTCGACATGTCGTTTTTTCAGTTCTATTCGCCTTGCGGCGAGTTATATTTGCTGCGCAAGTGATATTGGTTACGCCAGTGATATTGGCTGCGCCAGTTTGGGAGGCGAATAGAATATCACTGCGAAGCAATATCACTCATCACGCCACGAAGCGGCATTTCACTTATCTTTCGAGGTGTGACTATGTCCGACAGCATATTGCGTGAAAAGTCCAAAGATTTTGCCAAGCAGATCGTTCTCGCATGTCGCAGGATCAAAGCCGAGCAGCATGAGGCTGTATTGGCAAACCAACTTCTCCGCTGCGGAACGAGTATCGGCGCCAATATTCACGAGGCGCAGTATGCACAGGGGACAAAGGATTTCATCTCCAAGCTGGAAATTGCTTTGAAGGAGTGCTATGAGAGCGAATACTGGCTTGAGCTGCTGCATGAAACTGGATTCCTTACAGATGAAGCCTATCAGCCTCTCAGAACTGATTGCGGTGCGATCCGGCGTATGCTAATTGCGTCTGTCACCACAGTGAAAAAGAATAATGAGCAAGAAGCATCTTTAGTGTAAAGGTTAGCCAAGAAGCGGGATACCCATTCGGGTATCCCGCTTCTTGGCATATTTCAGCGAAAGTAAGGGATTCGAATCATGACCGAAAGCCCCGGTGGGGCTTTCATCAACCAGTGCGGACACTGGTCGATTCCTTTATCCGATTTTCCCGTCCCCCGCAAGGGGAAATCGGATGCAAGCGAATCCCTTACAGCGTGAAAGATCCGCTTCGCTTAAATTCATGGGAGGGGAATCCCATCCCCCCATGGCCGCCCCATGCGGGACGAAGGTCGAATGCGCAGCATCTTTCGTGGAAAGCTTATAGAAAAGGGTCTGTTGCAAAATAAGGATGAGCGCGTAAATGTGCATCTGCGTTCGTAGGCGGCGGCTCTGCCCCGCCCGTTGGCGCAACAGTATACATGCAAAAAATGTTCGGCGGATTCGCAGCTTGTACGAATTCGCCGAACATTTTTGCTATTCATATAGCTTGATGCTGCCGGGAGGGCACAAGGCCGTCCCCTACGAGGCAACCAGGGTTTTCGCATTTTGCAACAGTCCCTTTTGCGCGCTACGGGGTCTCGCCGGGCGCATCCATCTTGGAGCTGAAGCTGAGTGCCACATCCTCCGGGATCTCATAGAAGGCGCGGAAGAAGACCTCGCGGTTTGGCCAGACTCCCTCGGGATCGGGCATCCAGAGCACCTCGGGATAGGGGTAGGCGGGCAGCACGATGCTCTGCGTCCTGCCCTCGCGGGCCTCGCGGATGAGCGCGAGGCGCTCCCTGCTGCATTGGCCGACGGCGGCGTAGACGATACCCCAGCGCAGCACGGCGGCGGCCAGCGCGGCGCAGAGCAGCCCGGCAAGGAGCTTTCTCCCCCGTCCGGCGAGCCGCTCGCGCAGCAGCCAGCCAAGCGGCAGGCAGAAGAGCAGCAGCAGGAGATAGGGCGTGCTGTAGATGCGGCCGCTCTGCGCGTGGAAGAAATCGGTGATGCGGTAGCCGTGGACATTGGTGAAGGCCAGCGGCGCGACGAGCACGGCGGCTGAGAGCCAGAGGCCAGCCAGCAGCAGCGCGAGCGTCCTGTGTGCGCGCAGCAGCAGCGCCGTCTCCAGCAGCACCCAGGCAAAGAACGCGCAGCCGAGCAGACCAAGCAGACCGAGGCCGAGCGTGGTCTCCGCGAAGGGCAGCGCGCGCAGCCGCGGCAGGGCGAGATAATACGCTGCGAAGAGCAGGTTCCCTGCAAAAAAGAGCCATCTGGCGCGCAGAGCCTTGTCCGTGAGCAGCAGGGCGCTCAGCAGGAGAAGCACCAGCCAGGCCAGCACGCGGCACTCCTCGAAGATCCCCGGCACGAAGCAGAGCGCGACGCGCCGCAGGCCGCCCAGCAGGAAACGCAGCGGGTGGCCGGGCTCGTAATCGAGCAGGTCGCGTGTGGCGTCAACGGCCTCGCCAGTCTCGATGAGCGTGCCGTAGATGGGGCTGCTGAACATCACCACGGTGCCGGCGATGACGCCGAGCAGCAGCGCGAGATACGCGTCATGCCATCTGCGCCAGCGCAGGATGCGGTAGACATAGAGGCAGAGGGCAATGAGCAGCATATAGAGCGCGGCATTCTCCAGCAGCAGCTGGACGGCTGCGCCGAAGAGGAACAGCAGCACGGGCGAAAACAGCAGCTCCCGCGGCGTCTCCTTCCGCAGGAAACCGACCGCTGCCGCGCGCAGGAACACCAGCAGTCCCAGCGCGAGGACGATATAGTTGGCAAAGCCCGAGACCCAGCCGCAGGTCTGCTGCCAGACGGGCGTGGGCATCAGGAGCAGGAAGAGGCTGCCCGCGGCCAGCGCGGCGAGGGAAAAGCCCTCGTCCGGCTGCGCGCCGTTTTCCGCCAGCGGCAGCACGCTCTGCAGAAAGCGCAGCGCAGCGACGGGGAGCAGCGTGAAGGTCAGCGCCATGACGAGATCCTTGAGCAGGACGCTCCTCGTCAGCGCTACGATGATCAGATTCCCGACATAGCGGCTGTTGATGCTCGCGGTGAGCAGCTGTTCAATGCCGTTGGAGAGCCCCCAGTCCCAGTCGTCATGCGTGTAGGGGATCTGGGCGGCAAGCCAGAGGCAAAAGGCGAACCAGGCCAACAGGAAGAGCAGGCTTCCTCTGCGAAGCTTTGCGGATTGATGCATAAAAGGCCTCCTGAGCGCTCCGCAGGGCGGAACGCTTTCTGAGATGACGGCGCCTGTGCGCCGGACGCGGCGAGCTTATCTCGCGTGCTTTTCGAACCAGTTCGTGATCTCCGTCAGGCGGCGGATGCGGTGTTTGGGCTTGCCGGAGCGGCTGAGCTCATGGTTCTCCCCGTGGAAGAGGCACATGCGCGCCTCCACGCCGCGCTCCATCAGCGCAGCGAGCATCTGCAGGCCCTGATCCTGCGGGCAGCGGTAGTCCTCGTCGGAGTGGATAAAGAGCGTCGGGGTCCTGACGTTTGCGGCATAGGCCAGCGGCGAACGCTCCCAGAGCTTCGCGGGACTGTCGTAGATATTCGCCGCATTCTGGTCTGGCGCGAAGTAGAAGCCGATGTCCGAGATGCCGGAGAAGCTCAGCCAGTTGGAGATCGAGCGCTGGCTCGCCGCGCAGCAGAAGCGATCCGTGTGGCCGATGATCCAGTTGGTCATGAAGCCGCCGTAGCTGCCGCCGGTCTCGCAGACGCGGGCAGGGTCGATCTGCGGATAGGCCTCGAGCACCGCATCGGCAAAGTCCATAAGGTTTTCATAGTCGACGGTGCCGTATTTGCCGCGGATGTCCATGAAGGCGTTGTCGCGCCCGTCGCTGCCGGTGGGGTTGCAGAAGAAGACGAAATAGCCCATGCCCGCCCAGAGCTGCATCTCGTGCACGAAGACGGGGCCGTAGACCGTCTTGGGGCCGCCGTGAATGTCGAACACGGCGGGGTAGCGCTTCGCGGGGTCGTAGTCCTTCGGCAGCAGCACCCAGCCGCCGATCTCCGTGCCGCCGCTGCGGACGCTGAGCGGCCGCGGCTGGGCAACGTATTTGTCCTCCAGCGCCTTGCTGTTGAAATCGCTCAGGCGCGTGAGCTCACCGCTGGCCAGATCGAGGCGGTAGAGCTCCTGCAGGCGCATATCGTAGAGCGCGACGAGCAGGGCCTCGTCCCCGGAGGCGTCAAAGCAGTCAATGCTGCCGGGCCTGGTGAAGACCGGCGCGTCGCTGCCGTCGGCGGAGAGGCGGTGCAGCACGCAGTCCCCCTCCCGGGTGGTCAGATGCAGGAGGCTGCCGCCGTTTTCCGCCGCCTGGCGTCCGCCGCCGAGGCGGCAGTCGCTCCCGACGGAGCCGTACATGCTGTACTCCTCCTCGCGCAGCACGCTGAGTGCGCCGCTGTGCGGATCGACGCGGTAGACCCAGGCGTTTTCGTTGAGGCCGAAGCGATTGCCCTCGGTCCCGAAGAGCCAGAGCTCCCCGTTCACGGCCTCCAGGCCGTGGAAGGAGATCTCCTCGTTTTCGAGCACAGTGCGCGTCTCGCCGCTGCGCCAGTCATAGGCGCGGAGCGTAAAGCCCTTGAGCGGCTGCTTGACGGCGCGGCGCTGCACGGCGTAAAACAGCTCGCCGCCCAGCAGGCAGCTGCCCTGCAGATCCTCCGGCAGCTCCGTGAGGGGCTTGACGGAGAAGGGCTCCTTCGTCACGACAAAGAGCCTGTCGCGTGAGCCGTTGATCACGCCCTGGCCGTTGAACCAGTAGGGCAGCTCGTCAAAAACCTCGTAGTCCTTGTCCTCTTCCCGTTCCTTTTTGGCGGCCTCGCGTTCCTTCTCGTCGGCCTGCCAGAGATCCGGGCGCCGCTTGTCGACCGAGCCGGACACCGCGAAGGTATTCTCGTCGAGCACCTTGAGCTGCCCGGCCGCAAAGGGCAGGGTGAAGAAGGGCAGCGCCTCGCCGCCGCGCAGATCCAGCACGTACCAGGAGGAGAAGGCGTCTCCGGCCTCGGCGCGCTTTTTCTCCTTCGCGGAACGCGCGGCCGGGAAGAGGATGCGCTGAGAGTCGAGCCAGACGAAGCTCCTCTCCTTGCCGAGATCGGTCAGCTGCTTGAGCGCGCCCTTTTCATAGAGCCAGAGCCGCGCCTCATAGCTGTTCTCCTCCTCGTTGGCCTCGGAGACGACAAAAGCCGCCCTGCTCCCGTCCGGCGCGTAGCGCAGCGCGGAGAGAAAGCGGTAAGACAGGATATCCTTGAGTTCTACAGCGTTCATGGTTCTCCTCCGTTTTTTCTGTTTTTCTTGCTCCAAGAATAGCACAGCCGCGTCCCTGCGTCAACGGAAAAGGGGCTGCGCTTTTTCCTCCCCGACGCTTGAAAAGTGGGACATTTTGTGGTGTAATACATATAGATCGAGCAAAAAACCGCGGATCGCCGCGGAGCAAGGAGAAGGCTATGGAGCTCACCAAAATCGTCATCACCGGCGGCCCCAGCGCGGGCAAGACCACAGCCATGAGCTGGATTCAAAACGCGTTCACCAAGCTCGGCTATACCGTGCTCTTCATCCCCGAGACAGCCACGGAGTTCATCAGCGGCGGCGTCGCCCCCTGGACCTGCGGCACGAACCTGGAATATCAAAAGGTGCAGATGCGCCTGCAGCTCGAGAAAGAGCGGCTCTTTGAGCAGGCCGCCCGCACGATGCGCGCCGAGAAGATCCTTCTGGTCTGCGACCGCGGCGCGATCGACAACAAGGCCTATATGGACGACGCGGAATTTTCCGCCGTGCTCGCGGACATCGGCATGACGGAGGAGGAGCTGAAGCTGCGCTACGCCGCCGTCTTCCACCTCGTGACAGCCGCCAAGGGCGCGGAGGAATTCTACACCTACGCCAACAACGCCGCGCGCTACGAATCTGTGAGCCAGGCCGTCGTCATGGACGACAGGCTGATCGAATGCTGGGGCGGCCACCCCCACCTCTATATCATCGACAACTCCGTGGAGCTGCGCGAGAAGCTGCGCAACCTCATCGTGCGGATCGCCGGCTTCCTCGGCGTGGATCCGCCGGCGGACTACGAGCGCAAGTTCCTCATCGCCATGCCGGATCTCGAGGCGCTTGTCAGGACCTACGGCGCGCGCCGCGTGGAGATCGAGCAGGCCTACCTGCCCACCGTGGACGGCGAGCAGCTGCGGCTGCGCAAATGGGTGGAGGACGACCACGCGATCTACTACAAGACCCGCAAGCGCCGCGTGAACGGCTCGCGCATCGAGGTAGAGGAGCGGCTGACCCAGAAGGTCTACTCCCATCTGCTCGAGGAGGCCGGCGCCGAGCCCCCGCTGCGCAAGATCCGCTACAGCCTCAGCTATCAAAAGCAGCTCTTCCAGCTCGACGTCTATCCCTTCTGGGACGACCGTGCTGTGCTGAAGATCGAGCTGGACGAAAAGGACGGCGAGGTCGCCATCCCGCCGGAGCTCCACGTGCTGCGCGAGGTCACGGGCGAGCCGGAATACAAGGATGCCGTCCTCGCGGTGGATCACCGCGAGGAGCTGTGATCCTGCATTCTCCAGCAGGACAGCATGAGGGGACTCCCCTGCGGGAAGCGCGCGTCTTCCAATCTGCTTAAACAACAGCACGGCCTCCGGATACGCCCGGAGGCCGTGCTGTTTCGTGCCTTTCTTATTTTACTCTTCCGTGAAGCGGTACTCGGCGTATTTGAAGAAGTGCTCGCCGGCGCGCAGCGTGGTCGAGGGGAAATCCGGCCGGTTGGGACTGTTGGGGTAAAACTCCGGCTCGATGGCGACGCCGCTGTTCTTCTGCCAGGGCGCGTGCAGGCCGGCACCGGTGTAGATCTGTACGGCGGGAAAGTCCGTATACAGGTCCATGCGCAGCCCCTGATAGCGCAGCGTGACCGCGTGCTCGCCCTTGAGGGGGAAGCAGTGGTCGAGATCCTCCCCCAGTGTCCTGAGCGAGCGCAGGTCGAACTTGCCGCGCACGGGGACCGGCTGCAGCGGGATGAGCTCGTTATCGACGGAGAGAACCCTGTCGGCGTTGACGAACAGCTCATGCGCGAGCGCGTCGTGCGCGCCGAGGTCAAAATAGCTGTGGTTCGTGGGGGCAAAGACGGTGTCCCGGTCGCTCTCCCCCTCGAACTCGATCCGCAGCCCGTCGGGCAGCAGGCGGTAGGTCACCGCGGCGCGGAGATTGCCGGGGAAGCCGTTGTCCCCGTCCGGGGAGAGCAGCGTCAGGCGCAGCGCGTCCTCCTCCTGCCGCTCGACCTCCCAGCGGCGTTTATCGAAGGCCTCGGGCCCGCCGTGCAGCTGGTTGCGCCCCTCGTTTGCCGGCAGCGTATAGCGCACGCCGCCCAGCGTGAAGGCCGCGCCCGCAATGCGGTTTCCGTAGCGCCCGATGCTCGCGCCGAGGAAGTCCGTCCCGGAGAGGTACTCGTATATGCTGTCGTAGCCGAGAACCGTCTCTTTTCCGCGAAACTGCAGGCTTACCAGCGTCGCCCCGAGGTCGCTCACGCGGATGCGGATTGAATCATTATTCAGTTCGTACAGGCCAAAGACGCCGGAATCGTATAGCTTATTCATTTTGAACTCCTCATTTGTACATATTTTACAATTTCCCTTATTGTAACACATCGGATCGTGTTTGACAATTCACAAAATTTCCTTGATACTTCGGGATTTTTGTGTTATTCTTTGCATGGAATCCCATCCCGGCCTACCTACAACTATTCAAGGAGGATTATCATGTTGACCAACGAGTATCTGAAGCGCGTGTATGAAGGCGTGGAAAAGCGCGACGGACATGAGCCTGAGTTCCTGCAGGCCGTCCGCGAGGTCTTTGAGTCTCTGGAGCTGGTGATCGACAAGCATCCCGAGTGGGAAGAGAATTCCCTGCTGGAGCGCTTTGTCGAGCCCGAGCGTGTCGTTGAGTTCCGTGTCCCCTGGGTGGACGACAACGGCAAGGTCCAGGTCAACCGCGGCTACCGCGTTCAGTTCAACTCTGCCATCGGCCCCTACAAGGGCGGCCTGCGCTTCCATCCCAGCGTGAACCTCTCTGTCATCAAATTCCTCGGCTTCGAGCAGATCCTCAAGAACTCCCTGACGACCCTCCCCATGGGCGGCGGCAAGGGCGGCTCCGACTTTGACCCGAAGGGCAAGTCCGACGGCGAAGTCATGCGCTTCTGCCAGAGCTTCATGACCGAGCTCTACCGTCACATCGGCCAGTTCACCGACACGCCGGCCGGCGATATCGGCGTCGGCGCGCGCGAGATCGGCTACATGTTCGGCCAGTACAAGCGCATTGTCGACCGCTTTGAGGGCGGCGTGCTGACCGGCAAGGGCATCCCCTACGGCGGCTCCCTGGCCCGCACCCAGGCCACCGGCTTCGGCGTGTGCTACTTCTCCGTCGAGGCGCTCAAGCACCTGCGCAACGACAGCTACGAGGGCAAGACCGTCATCGTCTCCGGCTCCGGCAACGTCGCGCAGTACTGCGCCCAGAAGGTCACCGCCTTCGGCGGCAAGGTCGTCGCCATGTCCGACTCCAAGGGCTATGTCTACGATCCCAACGGCATCAATCTCGACGTCCTGTTTGACATCAAGCAGCGCCGCCGCGCCCGCATCTCCGTCTATGCCGACGAGGTACCCGGCTCCGAGTACCATGAGGGCTGCAAGAACATCTGGAACGTCAAGTGCGACATCGCGCACCCCTGTGCCAGCCAGAACGAGATGGACGCCGAGGGCGCCCAGGCCCTGGTCGACAACGGCTGCATGGCCGTCTTCGAGGGCGCCAATATGCCGCTGACCCCCGAGGCCATCGAGATCGTCAAGTCCAACGGTCTGCTCTACAGCCCCGGCAAGGCCTCCAACGCCGGCGGCGTCGCCACCTCCGGCCTCGAGATGAGCCAGAACTCCATCCGCATGAGCTGGAGCTTCGACGAGGTCGACGAGAAGCTGCACGGCATCATGAAGAACATCTACAAGGCCTGCTACGACGCCTCCGTCGAGTGCGGCAGACCCGGCGATCTGATGCTCGGCGCGAACGTCGCCGGCTTCCTGAAGGTCGCCAACGCCATGCTCGCTCAGGGCGTGGTGTGATAAGCAAAGGAAAACCGCATAGCAATCACAAGGAAAACGGCCTCCCCGCTCCCGGGGAGGCCATTTTTATCCGCTGCGCAAGATCAGAAGATGGGCACGACTGCGCCGTTGTAGCTGCTGTTGATGAACTCGCGCACCTGCTCGGACTGCAGCGCGGCAATGAGGGCGAGGATCGCGGGGTCGTTCTCGCGCCCGGCCTTCACGCCGACGAGGTTGGCGAAGGTCTGGGCGGCGTCGCCGGAGGCGTCCTCGATGGCGAGGGCGTCGGTCGCGGGATTGAGACCGGCGTCGAGCGCGTAGTTGCCGTTGATGACGGCGAGATCCACGTCAGCGAGGGAGAGCGGCAGCTGGGCGGCCTCCATCTCGAGGATCTGAACGTTCTTGGGGTTCTCGACGATGTCATACTTGGTGGCCTCGATGCCCACGCCCTCGGTCAGCTTGAGGATGCCCTCCTGCTGGAGCAGCAGCAGCGCGCGGGCACCGTTGGTGGCGTCGTTGGGGATGCTGATGACGGCCCCGTCGGGCAGCTCGGCCAGAGAGGCGGTCTTGCCGGCGAAGATGCCGAAGGGCTCATAGTGAATGAGGCCGGCGGAGACGATGCTGGTCTTGTTCTCTTCGTTGAACTGCTCCATATAGGGCGTGTGCTGGAAGTAGTTGGCGTCCAGCTCGCCGCTGTCTACGACGAGGTTAGGCTGCACATAGTCCGTGTACTCGACGATCTCGAGCGTGTAGCCCTGCTCGGCGAGGATGTCTTTGGCCACGGCGAGGATCTCGGCGTGGGGCGTGGGGGAGGCGGCGACGCGGATGGTGGTGTTCTCCTTCTTTGCGCCGCAGCCCGAGAGCACAGAGACCAGAAGAAGCAGGGCGAGGATCAGGGAAAGAGTCTTTTTCATGGCGGTTTTCTCCTTTTCATTTTGTTTTCAAAAGTCAAATGAACTTGTGACGACAGGATGGAGCTCCCCTCCGTGGGGGAGAAGGATTCTATACAGCCTGCGGAAAGCCTGCCCGCGGGGCTCAGCGGCTGCGCTTGTCGGTCTTTTTGACGAGGCGGTCGCCCACGCTCTGGAAGACCTGGACGAGGACGATCATCAAAATCACCATCACATACAGCACGGCCTCCTTGCGGCGGTAGTAGCCGTAGTTGACGGCGAGTGCGCCGAGACCGCCGCCGCCGAGCAGGCCGGCCATCGCGCCGTAGCCGAAGATGGTGATGAGCGCGACGAGGAAGTTGGCGATCAGAGCGGGCTTGGCCTCGGGGATCAGCACCTTGGTGATGATCTCCCAGGTGCTCGCGCCCATGGACTGCGCCGCCTCCACCACGCCGGCGTCCACCTCGCGGATCGAGGTCTCGACCAGGCGGGCCACAAAGGGAAAGGCCGCGATGGCCAGCGGGGCGAGCATGGCCTTGGAGCCCACCGTCGTGCCGACCAGCAGCTTGGAGACCGGCAGCACCACCACGAGCAGGATCAGGAAGGGCACCGAGCGCAGGAGGTTGATGAGCGCGTTGAGCGCCTTCATCAGCGCCTTGGGGAGCGGGCGGATGCCGCCTTCGTCCCCGGTCACAAGCAGCACGCCCAGCGGCAGGCCTATCACAAACGCGGCCGCGGCAGGGACGAAGGTCATATAGAGCGTCTCCCAGATGGCCTTCAGCAGATCCTGCTGCAGGATGCTGCGCAGCAGCACGAGCTCGGAATCACTGAACATAGCTTGTCACCTCCTCGGCGGTCACGCCCTCAAGCTCCCGCAGGTACAGCAGCGCCCTGGCGGCCTCGGTCTCGTCCTGGGGCAGACCGAGCACCATTTCGCCGAAGGTCTTTTCTCCGATGGAGCGGGTGTCGGCGCTGAGGATGTTGAGGCGGATGCCCTGCTCGATGGCGAGGGTGGAGATGATCGGTTCCCCGGCGGAGGCGCCGTTGAACACCAGGCGCACGAGCCGGTTTTCCGGCAGCACGTGGATCTTTTCGCCCTCCGGCAGCACCAGGCGGCGTCCGGCGTCGGAGCGCGGGTTGGAGAAGACCTCGCTCACCAGCCCCGTCTCCTGCACCTCGCCATGGTCGAGGATGGCGACGCGGGTGCAGATCTGCTCCACGACGCGCATCTCATGCGTGATGACCACGACCGTGACGCCGAGCTCGCGGTTGAGCTTTTTCAGCAGCGCCAGGATGGACTGCGTGGTCTTGGGGTCGAGCGCGGAGGTGGCCTCGTCGCAGAGGAGCACCTGCGGCTCGCTCGCCAGGGCGCGGGCGATGGCGATGCGCTGCTTCTGCCCGCCGGAGAGCTGGGAGGGATAGGCCCCGGCCTTGTCCGGCAGATCCACGATCTGCAGCAGCTCCTGCGCGCGCTTTTTCGCGGCCTCCCGCTTCACGCCCGCCAGCTCCAGCGGGAAGCAGACGTTCTCCAGCGCCGTGCGCTGCATGAGGAGGTTGAAACCCTGGAAGATCATGCTGATGGATTTGCGCGCCTTTCTCAGCTCCTTCGAGCTGAGCTTGGTGAGATCCCGGCCGTCTACGAGCACCTCGCCGGAATCCGGCCGCTCAAGGAGATTGATGCAGCGTACGAGGGTGCTCTTTCCGGCGCCGGACAGTCCGATCACGCCGAAAATCTCCCCGTCGCCGATTGTGAGGGAGATGTCCTTCAGCGCCTCCACCGTGTGATCGGCGGAGCGGAAGGTCTTACAGAGATTACGCAGTTCGATCATGCTTGACTCCATTACAAAAAATAACCGCCCTTACATCTTTTGTAAGGGCGGGAAATCATTCTCGCGGTACCACCTTGCTTCGCGGCCAGAGGCCGCCTCTGAGCGCACCAACATGCGCATCCTCTGTAACGGGAGTACCCGTCAGCCCCTAACCGAACGGCTCGGGACCGCAGCTCTGAGACCATGTTCGCCCGTTTTCTTCCGATCCCTTCTCAGCTCCCGGGATTCTCTGTACTGTCGCCCGACGGGTTACTCTTCTCTTCCTTGCCTTTTGGCGCGGTATGGAATTTAGCGCAATCATAGCACCCTCCGCCCGGACTGTCAAGCTTTTCGGGACAGCTTCGGCGCTGTGATGAAAAATACCGGATAAATATGCGGCGCTTTGTGGATTTTGTGCGATAAAAATGGTAGAATGACGCAAAACGGAGGGATGAATATGAAAGATTATATCCGCATCCCCTCGCCGCTCGGGATGCTGCGCGTCGAGGCGGAGGGAGGCTGTCTGGCGGCGATCCGCCCGGAGGAGGGCGTACCGCGCCGCGCGGAGGAGCCGCTTCTGCGTGCGGCGGAGGAATGGCTGCGCGCGTACTTTGCCGGAGAGAGACCTGAGCCGGACGCGCTGCCGCTCGCCCCCGCCGGGAGCGATTTTTCCCGCCGGGTCTGGGAGCGCCTCCGGGCGATCCCCTACGGAGAGAGCATCAGCTACGGGGAGCTCGCGCTCGAGCTTGACAGCGCCGCGCGCGCCGTCGGCGGCGCAGTGGGGCGCAACCCCCTGCTGATCCTCATCCCCTGCCACCGCGTGCTCGGCGCGGGCAGGAAGCTCACGGGCTTCGCCTGGGGACTGGAGCGGAAAAAGACGCTGCTCGAGCTGGAGGGGATCTCCTACCGGGAGTAGGGCGCGTCAGAAGGCCGTTTCGTCGAAGAGGATGTCCGCCGTCGGGATCTTCTGCCAGGAAAAATCCGGGATCAGCGCCGCCGGGCTGAGCGGTGCGTCGCTTTCCCGCAGCCCGCATAGCCGCGCGAGCTTGCCGCAGAGCTCCCCGGGACTGTAACGCGCGCGCAGCAGCTCCGTGCTGAGGCTGCCGACGCGCTTGGAGAGCTTTCCCCCGCCGCTGACCACCAGGGGCGCGTGGCAGTAGACCGGCGCTTTGCCGCCGAGGGTCTCGATGAGCCACTTCTGCCGCGGTGCGGAGGAGAGCAGATCCCGCCCGCGCACCACGCGCGTCACGCCCATCTCCATGTCGTCCACGGAGACGGCGAGCTGATAGGCATAGACGCCGTCGGAGCGGCGGATGATGAAATCGCCCCCGTCGCGGCGGAGATTCTGCGTGACGGGGCCGAAGTGCCCGTCGTCCACGGTGACGTCGAGATCCGGCACACGGAGCTTCCAGCTCGGCCGCCGTCCCGCGCGCTCCCTTTCGGCGCGCTCGGCCTCGCTCAGCTCCGCGCAGCGGCAGCCGGAATCGGCGGCCTCGCCCGGATGCGGGGCGGAGGCGGCCATGCGCTCGTGGCGGCTGCAGTAGCAGGGATAGACGAGGCCGCGGCGCTGCAGCGCCGAAAAGGCCGCGTCGTAGGCGGCCGTGCGCGCGCTCTGGGCGCAGGACGGGTCCGGCCAGCCCTCGTCCCAGTCGAGCCCCAGCCAGCGCAGATCCTCGCCCAGTGCGGCGATATAGGCAGGCTTGGAGCGCGCGGGATCCAGATCCTCCATGCGGAAGAGCATGCGCCCGCCCTGTGAGCGAACGTCCAGCCAGGCGAGCAGGGAGGACAGCAGGTTTCCGATATGCAGATAGCCGGAGGGACTCGGCGCAAAGCGCCCGCGGATCAGATCGGACATGGCGCAGCCTCACAAAAAAACAGAATGACCGGGAAGAAACGGGGTCGGCCGCAGGGCCGACCCCGAAAGCGTTATTATAGTGTTGGTATCAGCAGAGTTTGGCGCCTGCGGGGACGGAATCGTCCAGCATCAGCAGGTGCAGTTCTTCCTTGCCGTCCACCTCGCGCACGGCGGAGAGCAGCATGCCGCAGGACTCCAGCCCCATCATCTTGCGCGGGGGGAGATTCACGATGGCGACCACCGTCTTGCCGACGAGGGCCTCCGGCTCATAGAACTCGTGAATGCCGGAGAGGATCTGCCGCGGCGTGCCCGTGCCGTCGTCCAGCTCGAAGCGCAGCAGCTTCTTGGACTTCTTCACAGCCTCGCACTTGAGCACCTTGCAAACGCGCAGGTCGCTCCTGGCAAAGTCGTCGATGCTGACCTCGGGCAGAACGGGCTCGACCTTGATCTGCGGGCCGTTGGCCGCTTTTTCGCGCTCCTCGAGCTCTGCGAGGGCCTTGGCCATGTCAAGCCGGGGGAAGAGGGTCTCGCCGCGGTGCACCTGCACCTCGGCCGGCAGGACGCCGAAGCGCTCGGTGCTGTCCCAGCTGCGCTCGCTCTCATCCGCGCCGATCTGCGAGAGAGCCTTCCCGACCGTCTCGGGCATGAAGGGCGTGAGCAGCACGAGGGCGACGCGCAGGCTCTCGAGCAGATTGTACATGACGGAGGCGAGGCGGGGCTTTTTGCTCTCGTCGCGGGCGAGCACCCAGGGCGCCGTTTCGTCGATGTACTTGTTGGCGCGCTGGATGAGGGAGAAGACCTCCTCGAGCGCGAGATGGAGCTGGAAAGCGTCCATCTGCTCGGCATAGGCCGCGCGGACCTTCGCGGTGAGCGCGATGAGCTCCGCGTCCCCGTCAGCCTCTTCACGTTCGGCGATCAGCTTGCCGCCGAAGTATTTCTCCACCATGGCGGTGGTGCGGGAGACGAGGTTGCCGAGATCATTGGCGAGGTCGGTATTGATGGTGGAAATCAGCAGCTCGTTGGAGAAGTTGCCGTCGGAGCCGAAGGGGAAGGTGCGCAGCAGGAAGAAGCGCAGCGCGTCCACGCCGAACATATCGGCCAGCACATAGGGATCGACCACGTTGCCCTTGGACTTGGACATCTTGCCGCCGTTGATAACGAGCCAGCCGTGGCCGTAGACCTTCTTCGGCAGCGGCTCGCCGAGGCTCATGAGCATCGCCGGCCAGATGATCGAGTGGAAGCGGACGATCTCTTTGCCCACGATGTGCACGTCCGCCGGCCAGTAGCGCGCGTAATCGTCGTACTTGTCGTTGAGGTAGCCGAGCGCCGTGATGTAGTTGCTCAGTGCGTCCACCCAGACATAGACGACGTGACCCGGGTCAAAGTCCACGGGAACGCCCCAGGAGAAGCTCGTGCGGGAGACGCAGAGATCCTCGAGGCCGGGCTTGATGAAGTTGTTGATCATCTCGTTGACGCGGGAGGCAGGCTCAAGGAAAGTGCCGCTCTCCAGCAGCTCCTGCACGGGCTTGGCGTACTTCGAGAGGCGGAAGAAGTAGGCCTCCTCCTCTGCGTCGTGCACCTCGCGGCCGCAGTCGGGGCATTTGCCGTCGACAAGCTGGCTCTCGGTCCAGAAGCTCTCGCAGGGCGTGCAGTACTTGCCCTTGTAGGCGCCCTTGTAGATATCTCCCTTTTCGTACATCCTGCGGAAGATGCGCTGGATGGAGGCGACGTGATAGTCGTCCGTGGTGCGGATGAAGCGGTCGTTGGAGATGTTCATCAGCTTCCAGAGATCCTTGACGCCCTTTTCGCCGGTGACGATGCGGTCGACGAAGGCCTGCGGGCTGACGCCTGCCTCTTTGGCTTTCTCTTCGATCTTCTGGCCGTGCTCGTCGGTGCCGGTGAGGAACATCACGTCGTAGCCGCGCATGCGCTTGTAGCGCGCGATGGCGTCGGTGGCGACGGTGCAGTAGGTGTGGCCGATGTGCAGCTTGTCAGAGGGGTAATAGATCGGGGTGGTGATATAAAAGCTCTTCTTTTCCATGTCCTTTTCTCCTGTGTAGGTTTGGGATGCGGCGCTCAGGGGACGATCACGGCCTCGCTGTCCCCGCCTCCTTCGGCGGAGGGAGCGAATTTCTCGGGCGGCCACTGGATGTCCTCATCGTGCATGAAGTAGGTGCTGGCGGGCAGCTCGTACTCACGCACGAGGTTGCCGTCGGCGTCGTAGACATGCGCGAAGGTGTACACGTTCCAGCCGATGATGGTGCTGGTGTAGGTCGCGTCGGTGATATAGTAGCGATCGGAGGTGATCTCTACGGTCGTGTTCTCGGTGTTGGTGCCCCAGATCTCGATCTTCAGCTCGCGGTTTTCGTTGTCGCAGCTGGCGACGATCTTGATCGGGTACTCGCTGGTGTTCTGGAACTTGAAGTCCGGCTTCGGCCAGCTCACGGTCGCGTCCATACCCCAGGGGAGGTAGGTCACGCGGAAGTAGTGGCTCTCGCGCTGGACGATGCCGAGCTGGGCGTAGAGCGTGGCGCAGTAGAGCGTCGAGGAGACCTGGCAGATGCCGCCGCCGATCTCCTGGACGACCTGGCCGTCGGTATAGGCGCCGGCCTCGAGGAAGCCCGCCTCCGTCGTCCGCTGGCCGACGGTCCCGTTGTAGGAGAAGACGTCGCCCGGCATGAGGATCACGCCGTCAATGCGGGAGACGGCGAGGTTGATGTTGTTGATGCGGTTGTCGCTGGAGGAAGTGTAGAGCGAGGTCTGGGAGCCGAGACAGTCGCGGTAGAGCATGCTCTCCAGGGAGGCCTTGGTGACCTCCGGCTCGGTGATCTCCAGCGGGATCGCCACGGTGTCGAGCATCCCGGCCTGCTCCCAGAGCTTCTGCGCCGCGGCGACGTCGAACTTGCAGCCCACGATCTCGGGCTCCACTTCAAAGGTATCGTCGATCCAGTGCGCGTCCTCGGGCTCGACGGCGAGCGCCTTGTGGATGGCCTCGAAGTCGGGCATGGGCAGCTCGTTGTCCGCGTGCGTGTAATCCAGCGTGCTCTCCCCGTCCTGCAGGGCCTTCGTCACGGCGGCGTTGAGCTTTTCCTCGTCGAGCTCGATGTCACCGAGACCCTTGACGATGAGCAGCCGGTCGTTCTCGCGGTCGATGGTATAGCCCCCGTCCTCAGCGACGTTGAATTTGGCAAAAGCCGCGAGGCCCTTTTTGACCTCGGCGGAGATATAGTCCCGGTCGGGGCTCAGCTGCGCGCCGCCGAGATCGACGCCGTAGAGCGCGCTGCGCAGCCAGCAATAGAGATTGTCAAACCAGCCCTCGCCGTGACCGTAGGCGAAAGCGGCCTTCGCGGCGTCCTCCTTGACCTGGACAACGCCGGCGTCGAGCGCCTTGAGCGTAAAGCTGACCTCGCCGGGCAGCGTCACCGTGAGTTCCCGCGCGGCCTCCTTGTCCCAGCCCTCGGCCGAGAGCTTTTCGAGGGTCTGCGCCTTGGTGAGCTTGCCCACGTCGATCCCGCGGATGCTGACGCCGGGCAGGTTCGTCGTGCTGTTGGTGACGCGGTAGGCGGCATAGGTGAGGCCCGCGGCTGCAACGGCGGCCACGATCAGCACCACCAGCAGCACGATCTTTACCGTGCGCCAGGCACGGCGGCGCCTTGCGCGGGCGCGCGCGGCCTTTTTGCGGCGGAGCGCCTCCTTTTCGGCCTTTTCGGCGGCCTTGTGCTCCTCCTCAGCCGCTCTCGCGGCCTCGGCGCGGCGGCGCTGCGCCTCCTTCTCGCGCTGGCGCTGCTCGCGCAGCGAGAGAGACGAGGGGGCGACGTGGCGGCCGCCCTGTTTGTTTTCGTGCTCAGCCATCGGCGTCCTCCTTTTGGATCTGTCTGGCATAGAGTTCGGAGAAGATCTCCTCCTCGCTCTGCGGCAGGACGATCTTCTTTTCCGGCTTCTCCTCCGGCGTGAACCAGGGGATGCCGGCGGCGCGGCCGCTGGACTGCACCTCGAGCAGGATGCCGATCAGCGTGTTGGAAATGAGGTAACCCGGCACCGTGAAGTGCCAGCGCCCGTCGGTCTCCTCCGCCCAGCCCTTCGTGCGGAAGGCGCGCAGGGCCTTGTGGATCGGCTTCCAGTCGGACTGGGTACGCTTGCGGTAGTCCTCCTCGGAGACGCCGCGGCTGGTGCGCATGGCGAGCATCAGATACTCCACCGCGCGCTCCAGCGGCTCGACCTGCTGGTACTCGTCGAGGATGCTGGTCTTGCGCCGGATCCCCGCCATATACTGCTTGAGATCGCGCACGAAGCTGTAGCGCAGGTTGCCGACGCAGGAGTGCGCCCCCGGACCGAAGCCCATGTAGTCGTCCAGGTTCCAGTATTTGAGATTGTGTTTGGATTCAAAGCCGGGCGCGGCGAAATTGGAGATCTCGTACTGCCGGTAGCCGTAGCGCTCGAGCAGCTCGGCGGCGTAGGAATACATGTCGGCCTGTTCGTCCTCGCTGGGGAGGATGGGAGAGCCCTTGTACTCCTCGTACATCCGCGTGCCCTCCTCGAGCTTGAGGCCGTAGCAGGAGATGTGCTCCGGGTGCAGCTCAAGGACCTTGGAAAGTGAGTCCGCCCAGTCGGACTTGGTCTGGCTCGGCAGGCCGTAGATGAGGTCGATGCTCAGGTTGTCAAAGCCGGCGCGGCGCGCCTCCTGAAAGGCGCGCACGGCCTGCTGGAAGGTATGCCGCCGGCCGATGAGGCGCAGCAGGTCGTTGTCCGAGGCCTGCACGCCGATGGACAGGCGGTTCACGCCCTCCTGCCGCAGTTTTTTGAGCTCGGCGTAGGTCATGGAGTCGGGGTTGCACTCCACGGTCACCTCCGCGTCGAGCCGCACGTTGCCGTTGAGCTTGAGCGTGTCGAAGAGCTCAATGATGCGTCCCGCGCCGTAGAAGCTCGGCGTGCCGCCGCCGAAATAGACGCTGTCCACCTCATAATTCTTGATCGCGTCGGCGGACTCCTCCATATGGGCGATCAGCGCCTTCTGATAGTCCGGCATCGCGTTCTCGCAGTTTGCGAGCGAATAGAAGTCGCAATAGCTGCACTTCGAGGCGCAGAAGGGGATGTGGATATAGATTCCGAGGCGTGGTCTCATGGATGCGTTCTCCTTGAAAGAATGGGGGATCGATCAGAACAGCCCGGCGACCTCCTCGGCGAATTCCGCCGGGGCTTCGAGGTTCATGCCGGCGCTGAGCTCGGCGAGGGAGGCGAGGATGGAGCAGATCGTTTTGGCCTTCTCCCTGTCGTTTTCATAGGCGTCCTGCAGGGCGCGGAACGCAGGGTGCTCGGCGTTGAGCTCGAGCACGCGCGTGGCGCGCAGCTTGCGCAGCTCCTCGCTGGGGCCAGCGCGGAAGTAGCGTTCCATCTCCAGCGTGAGACCGCCCTCGGTGGTCAGGCAGCAGGCCTGGGTCGAGAGCTTGCGGCTGAGCCGCACCTTGCTGACGCGCTCGCCCAGGGACTCCTTGACGAAGTCCAGCAGCTCCTTGTTCTCGATGTCGCGCTCCTCGGCGGCCTTCTTCTCCTCGTCGGTCTCAAAGCCGAGATCGTCGGTGGCGACGTTGAGGAAGCTCTTGCCGTCCTGCTCGCGCAGCGCGTCGAGCACCATCTCGTCGAGCGGGCTCGTGAGGTAGATCAGCGAGAAGCCGCGCTTGCGCACTTCCTCGCACTGGGGCAGGCTCATGGCGTTCTTGACCGAGTTGGAGGAGGCGAAATAGATGGCCTTCTGGCTCTCGGGCATTTTCTCCACATATTCCTTGAGCGTGAGCTGCTCGTCCTCAGAGGTGTAGAAGATCAGCAGGTCGCGCAGGAAATCCTTGTAGCGGCCGTACTCATCGCACACGCCCACCTTGATGTCGGAACCGAAGTTGCGGAAGAACTCCTCGTACTTGGGGCGGTCCTCCTTCATGAGCTTTTCGAGCTCGCCCTTGATGCGCTTTTCGATGTTCTGGCCGATGATGCGCAGCTGCCGGTCATGCTGCAGCAGCTCGCGGGAGATGTTGAGGGAGAGATCGGGGGAATCGACCACGCCCTTGACGAAATCAAAGTAATCGTGTACGAGCTTGTCGCACTTCTCCATGATCATGACGCCGTTGGAGTAGAGCGTGATGCCGCCCTTATTGTCGCCGGCGAAGACGTTTTCATTCTGCTCGCCGGGGACGAAGAGCATGGCCTTGTAGCTCACCTGACCCTCGGCGCTGATGCGCACGAGCGCGCAGGGGTCCTTGCGGTCGCGGTTCTTCTCCTTGTACCAGGCGATGCAGTCGTCATCCGTGACCTCGCTCTTCGAGCGCTGCCAGATGGGGACCATGGAGTTGATGGTCTCGTTCTCGGTGACCGTCTTGTACTCGTACTTGGGAGAGCCGTCGTCGTTTTTCTCGCCGGTCTCGTAGCGCTCCTGGTGCTGCACGTCCATCTTGATGGGCCAGCGCACGTAATCGGAGTATTTCTTGATGAGTGCCTTGAGCTTCCATACCTCGAGGTAGGAGCCGTAGACCTCATCCTCGGTGTCGGCCTTGAGGTGCATGATGACCTCGGTGCCGATCTCGGGCTTGTCGAGGGGGGAGACGGTATAGCCGTCCGCGCCGGTGCTCTTCCACTCGGCGCCCTGTTCCTCGCCGAATTTCCTCGTGCGCACAGTGACCTCGTCGGCCACCATGAAGGCGGAATAGAAGCCCACGCCGAACTGGCCTATGATGGACAGATCCTCGCCGCCGGCCTTCTCGCCGTCCATCTCGCCCTTGAACTGGTAGGAGCCGGACTTGGCGATAACGCCGAGGTTGTTCTCGCATTCGGCCATGGTCATGCCGATGCCGTTGTCGCGCACGGTGAGGGTGCGCGCATCCTTGTCGGGGATGATCTCGATGGCGTAGTCGCCGCGCTGATAGGGCACGCTGTCGTCCGTGAGGGACAGATAGCAGAGCTTGTCAATGGCGTCGGACGCGTTGGAGATGATCTCACGCAGGAAGATCTCCTTGTTGGTGTAGATGGAGTTGATCATCAGGTCGAGCAGACGCTTGCTCTCGGCCTTGAACTGCTTTTTACCCATAATGTCTGGTTTGCCTCCTGTATCTTGCCGCGTTCCCCGGGACGGAGACGCCCGCCGCGGGACGCGCGGATTGCTGTAACTTTAGTATTATAACACATTTCTTCGGATTTTCAACCAAAGCCGACAGCCTTTGGAAAGATTCACAAATTGTTTTCCTCCCGCCCGGCGCATGGCGCGCGGGCGCGGCATTCCCTCTGCCGGACGCGGCCTTTCGCGTTGACTTTCGGAGCGGGGATTGCTACAATGTGGACTGAGACGCCCGTCCGCTCATCAGATCAAAGCCATTCGGAAGGAAGCAAACCATGAAACGAATCGCCCTGCTCATCCTGCTGCTGTCCGCGCTGCTGCTGTCCGGCTGCGCCGCGGAGACTGCGGCCTCTGCCCCCGCGGACACGGCGCAGCCTGCCCCGTCGCCCACGGCCGCCCCCTCGCTCCCGCCGCTCAGCAGGCGCGAAGGGCCGGAGGCCGACGCGGAGGAGAGCGCGCGCATGGCGAGCTTCCTGGCGGCCAACCGCGCCCTGATGGACGGCACCACGCTCTATACCCTGGATTTCAGCAGCAAGGGCGTGCCGGAACTGGGGCGCTACCGCCTGATGCGAAACGCCCTGCGGCAGTACCGGACCCTCGTGAAGGACTGCGTGCCCGAGTACCTCAGCCTGTATGAGGACAAGCTCTATTATCGCAATGCCAACACCGGCGCCATCGAGCGCGTCGGCGTCGACGGCAGGGGCCACGAGATCCTCTTCGACGGCTCCTGTGACTATCTGCAGCTCGTCGGGGACAAGCTGCGCTTCACCGACGCGCGCCACCGCCTCTGCGAGGCAGATCTGGACGGGGGAAACGCCCGCGTGCTCATCGGCATCGCCTGTTACTATCCCTACAGCCTGGGCGACACGCTGCTCTATCAGAAGGACAGCGAGGACGAGGCGCTCTTCCTGCACTGGATGCTGGACGGCAAGGAGCGCCGGCTCACCACCGGCGCGGCCTACGCGCCGCTGCTCTGGGACGGGCGGCTGTATTATTCGACGGCGGAGGGCCTGGAGAGCGTCCTGCTCAACGGCGAAGACCTGCAGCGCTATGAGCTGCCCGCCTTCAGCGGCGCGCTGGAGCTGACGCCCTGGCAGGGTGCGCTCTCGCTGCGCGGTCTCGGCTTCGCGGAGACGCCCCTGCAGTGGACGGGCAGCCTCACGGAGCAGTCCGAGCCGGAGGCCTCCGGCTACCGCCTGCTCGAATACGTGGGCGCGGATTTCCGCGTCGACGCCGTGTACGAGCCGGATCGGCGCATCCGCCTCTTCGTCCTCACCGATTCCAGCGGCCGCGAGTACGCCTATTTCGCCGGACAGGGCGAGACCGACTGAGGGCGGGGGAAGAAGCGAACGCCGCGCACAGGAACCACAAGATATTGGGGCATTGGGGCGGGAACCGACAGGGTCCCGCCTCAGCCTTTCAAAAAACCTGCGGCACGGCGGGAGGACAGAGCGGCGCAGGATCGCCGCCGTCCCCCTTCTCTGCCGTTTGCCGCCGACGCCCGGATAGCTCTTCGCTTTTTTCACGAAAAAAGGATCTCTTCGGCGGAGCGGACTGGACAAAGCACATAAAATAAAATATTTGAAGAATGAGGCTTGCTTTTTTGCATCTCATGGGGTATCCTATATGCAGGTGTCCGGAATGGCTGTGATCCTTCCGGACACTATATTTTGTGCTCAAAGTAGTTACAGAGCGGTTAAACTTTCTATATTTTGTGTTACCCCCCTTGACAAGCACGCAAAATGCTCGTATCATATGCCCTGCGGACAAAAATGAGGGAGGTGGCGCCGTGCTGATTTCCGGTCTGCAGAAACTGACCTTGCTGGACTATCCCGGCCGCGTGGCCTGCACGGTGTTTACCGGCGGCTGCAACTTCCGCTGCCCCTTCTGTCACAATGCGCCGCTTGTCCTGCCGGACAGGCTCGAGCGGGACAATAACGGCGAGGCGACGGTCCTGGCGTTTCTGAGGAAGCGGCAGGGCATTCTTGACGGTGTGGCCGTGACCGGGGGCGAGCCCCTCCTGCACAGGGATATCGACCGTTTTCTCACCGAAGTCAAGGAGCTCGGCTTCCGCGTCAAGCTGGACACCAACGGCTCCTTCCCCGATCGGCTGCGCGCTCTCGTGGAGCGCGGCCTGGTCGACCGCGTGGCGGTGGATGTGAAGAACTCCCCCGCGCGCTACGCCGAGACGATCGGCGTGCCCGGCTTCGACCTCGCGCCCGTACGCGAGACTGTGGCCTATCTGCTCTCCGACCCCGTGGAGTATGAGCTCCGCACCACGGTGGTGAAGGGCCTGCACACGCGGGAGAGCCTCCTCGAGGCCGCCGCCTGGATCGCCGGCGCGAGAGAGTATTATCTCCAGCAATTCAAGGACTCCGGCGACGTGATCGCCATCGAGGGTCTGGGGGCTTTCAACGCAGAGGAAATGCACGCCTTTGCCGACGCGGTGCGGCCGCTTGTGCCGTCCGTGCAGGTGCGGGGCGTTGACTAATCATTCTTAGGAAAGAGAAAGAGGGACGAGGACATGTATCAAGTCGTAAAACGCGACGGCAAAGTTGTCGATTTCGACATCACGAAGATTGCCGAAGCCATCAAGAAAGCATTCGAAGCCACCAAAACCGAGTACAACGACAGCGTCATCGATTTTCTGGCGCTGAAGGTCTCGGCTGACTTCCTGGAAAAGATCAAGGACGGGAAGGTCGCCGTGGAGGACATTCAGGACAGCGTAGAGGCCGTGCTCTCCCGCGGCGGCTACGAGCAGGTCGCCAAGGCCTACATCCTGTACCGCAAGCAGCGCGAGAAACTGCGCAACATGCGCTCCACCTACCTTGACTACAAGGAGACCGTCGACAAATATCTGAACGTGACTGACTGGCGCGTCAAGGAGAACTCCACCGTCACCTATTCCGTGGGCGGCCTGATCCTCTCCAACTCCGGCGCCATCACCGCCAACTACTGGCTGAGCGAGGTCTATGACGAGGAGATCGCCAACGCCCACCGCAACTGCGACCTCCACCTGCACGACCTGAGCATGCTCACCGGCTACTGCGCCGGCTGGAGCCTCAAGCAGCTCATCCAGCAGGGCCTCGGCATCCCGGGCAAGATCAACTCCTCCCCGGCGAGTCACCTGTCCACCCTCTGCAACCAGATGGT
>DFGE01000027.1:0-15507 GCA_002371675.1 Clostridiales bacterium UBA3758 | reverse complement strand
TGCAACCAGATGGTCAACTTCCTGGGCATCATGCAGAACGAGTGGGCCGGCGCCCAGGCCTTCTCCTCCTTTGACACCTATCTGGCCCCCTTCGTAAAGGTCGACAACCTCAGCCAGAAGGAAGTCAAGCAGTGCATCCAGTCCTTCGTCTTCGGCGTGAACACCCCGTCCCGCTGGGGCACCCAGGCGCCCTTCTCCAACATCACCCTCGACTGGACCGTTCCGGCCGACCTCAAGGATCTGCCCGCGATCGTCGGCGGCAAGGAGATGGACTTCACCTACGGCGACTGCAAGAAGGAAATGGACATGGTCAACAAGGCCTTCATCGAGATCATGATCGAAGGCGACGCCAACGGCCGCGGCTTCCAGTACCCCATCCCGACCTACTCCATCACCCGTGACTTTGACTGGTCTCCCACCGAGAACAACAAGCTCCTCTTCGAGATGACCGCCAAGTACGGCACGCCCTACTTCTCCAACTACATCAACTCCGATATGGAGCCCTCCGACGTGCGCTCCATGTGCTGCCGCCTGCGCCTCGACCTGCGCGAGCTGCGCAAGAAATCCGGCGGCTACTTCGGCTCCGGCGAGTCCACCGGCTCCATCGGCGTCGTGACGCTGAACATGCCGCGCCTGGCCTACCTCGCCTCCGACGAGAAGGACTTCTACGCCCGGCTCGACAAGCTCATGGATCTGGCGGCCCGCTCCCTGAAGATCAAGCGCGACGTCATCACCAAGCTCCTCAACGAGGGTCTCTACCCCTACACCAAGTACTACCTCGGCACCTTCGAGAACCACTTCTCCACCATCGGCCTCGTCGGCATGAATGAAGCCGGCCTCAACGCCAAGTGGATCCGCGCCAATATGACCGATCCCAAGTGCCAGGAGTTCACCAAGCAGGTCCTCGACCATATGCGCGAGCGCCTGAGCGATTACCAGGAGCAGTACGGCGACCTCTACAACCTCGAGGCCACCCCCGCCGAGTCCACCTCCTACCGCCTTGCCAAGCACGACGTCGAGACCTATCCCGACATCATCACCGCGGCCGAGGCCGGCGGCACCCCGTACTACACCAACAGCTCTCACCTGCCCGTGGGCTACACCGAGGACGTGTTCGAAGCGCTCGACGTGCAGGACGATCTGCAGACCCGCTATACCTCCGGCACCGTGTTCCACGCCTTCCTGGGCGAGAAGCTGCCGAGTTGGGAGGCCGCCGCAAACCTCGTGCGCAAAATCGCCGAGAACTACCGCCTGCCCTACTACACCATCTCCCCGACCTACTCCGTCTGCCGCACCCACGGCTACCTCAACGGCGAGCAGTTCACCTGCCCCCACTGCGGCCAGAGCGCCGAGGTCTACAGCCGCATCACCGGCTACTACCGCCCGGTGCAGAACTGGAACGAGGGCAAGACCCAGGAGTACAAGGACCGCAAGGAGTATGTCGTCGGCCGCAGCGTGCTCAAGCATGCCGGCCCCGTCGAGGTTCCCCGCCCCGAGAGCAGGGAGCAGGAGGTTCCCGTGGCTGACGCTGCCCCCCAGAGCGGCAGGCCCATCCTCTTTGCGACTCCGACCTGCCCCAACTGCCGCATCGCCTGCTCCTACATGGACAAGGCCGGCTTTGCCTATGACAAGCTCTATGCCGACGAGCACGCGGAGCTCGCCAACCAGTTCGGCGTCAAGCAGGCGCCCACGCTGATCGTTCCCCATGGCGACAGCTTTGAGAAGATCGCCGGCGCCGGCGCCATCAAGGCCTACGTCACACGCCAGTAAGCGATGGATATCCGCGTCGGGGACGTGCTCACCATGAAGAAGTCCCACCCCTGCGGCAGCAGGGACTGGGAGGTTCTCCGCATCGGGGCGGATTTCCGCCTGCGCTGCTGCGGCTGCGGCCGCGAGCTGATGGGCGCGCGCTCCCGCTTTGAAAAAAACGTCCGCCAGATCCGCCGTCCGACGGAGGGCGAAACCTGAACGGGCGCGCTGCAAAACAGCGCGGAATAACACGGAATATCAAAAGCACCGGTCAGGTCCCAAAAGGACCTGGCCGGTGCTTGAGACTGTCAAAAAACCTGCGATACGGCGGGTGGATAGAGCAGCGGGGAAGCTCGAGGGGGCAAGGCCCGCCTCAAATACAATTAACCGCCGCCGGAAAAGCCCGATATTTCGGGCTTTTTCGGTAACAGCATTTTGCCTCAAGCAAAATGCTCGGCGGCTGAATCGCAGTCAAAAAAGTCCGGTATGGACTTTTTTGACAAGCTGAAGCACCGGTCAGATCCCAAAAGGATCTGGCCGGTGCTTCTGTTTTCGGCAGCTTGTTGCTGCGCTCAAAGCGCTGCAAGGATAATATACCATCCGTCAGCCTTATGGCTGACGGATGTCCCGCGTCTCAGCGGTGCTTGTAGATCCGCTTTTCGAGGGCGAAGATCCGCTCGCTGACCTCGCCGGGCTCCATGTCCGCGTAGGTCTCCGCGTAGATCTCCATGCGGCTGTCGATGCGGTCGATATACGACAGCAGCTCCGCCTCCGCGCACATTGGCCGCACCGCCGCGCCAAACTCCGGCTCGCCGTGGTGCGAGAGGATCATGTGCTGCAGGAGCATGGACTTTTCCTCCGGAACGTGCAGCTCCTCCGCGACGCGGGCGAGCTCCTGCGCGCCCATGACCAGGTGGCCGAGCAGCTGCCCGACAGTGGAGTAATCCGCCACGACGCCCAGCTCCGTGAAGGAGAACTCCCGCTCCTTGGCGAAGTCGTGCAGCAGCGTGCCTGCCAGGAGGAGATCCCGGTCGATCACCTCCTGATAGAGCTCCGCGAGCATATCCGCCGCCCGGAGCATGTTGGACGTGTGCATCAGCAGACCGTTGAGAAAACCGTGATGGACACTCTTCGCCGCCGGGATGCGCAGCAGGGCGGCGCGGTGCCGCTCGAGCATTGTCTGCGCCACGGCCCGGTAGTCCTGATCGGACATCGAGGCGACGAGCGCTTCGATCTCGCGCATGCGCTCCTCCGGGTCGATCGGCGCGACCGGAACCAGCGCCGCCTCCGAATACGCGTCGTTGGCGTTGGCCTCGCGGATGAGCGAGACCGTGATCTGCTGCGCGCCCTTGAATTCTCCCACGCTGCCGCGGATCTTGATGACCTTGCCGACCTCGGCCGTCCCGATCGGGCCGCCGTAATCCCATACCTTGAAGCCCATCTCCCCGGAGCGGTCGGACACCGCGCCGCTCAAGAAGGGTTTTCCGTTGGACGAGACGCGCCCGACGGCGTCCTTGAGAAGATAGAAGCCCTCGAACTCATCCCCGATGCGCATATCCGCGATCAACAGATCCCGCTTCATGTGTCTCCCTCTTTTCTGTGTCTGTACGTTGTTTTCTATTTTTATTATACGCGCATGCTCACCGCAAGTCAAAGCCTCCCGCAGATTCTTTCGCCGGGATGCAGAAGGCGTCCCCCTCTTCACAATCTCCCCATGCAAGCCGATGCCCTGCCGCACGGGCTTGTCTACAGTCTGAAACACGAAGCAATCCGTAATTGCTTCGTGTTTTTTTATCTTTGGGAATTGGCAGAGGCTTCTGCTTGCCGCAGGGACAGGGCCAGCCGGTATTCCTCCGGCGTGTTGCAGTTGACGCACTTATTGGGATTGCGGACGATGGCGGTCGTAGCGTCGATGCCATGTACGTTATGGCGCTGGGGGAAGGGCAGCACGACCATTTCTTGCCGGTGGGGAAGGCCGCGCCGCCGCGCCCGCGCAGGCGGCTCTGCTCCTCGATGGCCTCGATGAGCGCGCCGCGGTCCATCTCCCGCGCCTTTTTCAGCGCCTCATAGCCGCCTGCGGCGATATAGTCCTCAATGGTATCGGTTTCAGGATAAGATCGCTCTTTTGAAGTCAGAACACCCGCGAACCATGAGCGCCCATGCGCTGAAAAGGCCTGCCCCGGTACGCTTCGGGACAGGCCTTTTCTTTATGCGATAACAGCCGACTCATGGCCGGGTGCGGCGATCCGTTTTCGGATTTCAGCCGAAATTGATCCGCAGTTTGGCGTAGAGATCCTCCAGATCCAGCCGTACATCCATCGTGTGATAGACCCGGATCTTCCGCTGGGGATCGCCGGGCAGATAGCGCATGTCCGCGCCGATCCGGGGTGCGGGGATCTCGGTATAGCCGCCGCGCCGCTCCCGGTCCTCCAGCAGTGCGCAGATCGCGCCCTCGTCGCCCAGACACCAGGTCTCCCCGTGGGGCCAGTGCGGCAGATCCGCGAGCTTGTCGTTCAGCGCGATCATCTGGTCGAACAGATAGCGGCCGATCCTGCCGTAAGGCCGGACGCGCAGCTGCAGCTCCGCCAGGGAGACGGCAAACTGCTTGTAGGTCCCGGTGGGCACCTGCCAGAGAGGCATAGAGGAGGAAAACACAACGTTCGCGGCGTTTACATCGCTCATCAGGTTGAATTCCTCGCCGCCGTCGGGATAATCCGCGCCGCCGATCCAGATGCAGGTCATCCTCTCGCAGATCCGCGGCTCCATCAGGATCGCGCAGGCCAGGTCGGTGATGGCGCCCTGCATGCCGATGAAGAGCGGGCGGGGATCGTCGCGCATGGCCTCCTCCACGATGAAGCGGGCGGCCTCGGTGACAATGGTTGTTTTCTCATCGCGCATCCCGCTCTCCGCTCCCTTGAACACCGGATAGCGCCCGGCCAGACCCATCAGCTCCAGGATCAGATTCACCTCATCCAGACTGGCCTGCGCTGTCTGATGCTCCGGGTAACGGCCGTGGTTGCCCTCGTCAAAATGCCCCGCAATAATGCCGCGCACGTCCAGCTTGTCCGTCATCAGGATGTGCGCCAGCGTGAACTGATCGTCCGCCTCGTTCTTGCAGTCGGTATGGACAATATAGCGCAGCTTCTTCTGCTCAGGCACATGAAAAGCATAATCCCACATTTGAAGAACTTCTTTCCCTCGCTCAGATATCCAGCGCGGCGTGGTGGCCCTGGTAGGTGGCCTTGGTAATAGTACCCACCGCGTTGGCGTCACCGATCACACGCACCCAGGGAGCGCAGTCGTAGAGCTCCTGCGCCACGTTCCAGCGGGGGCGCTGACCCAGCGCGCAGATGACCGTCGTGCCGGGGACGAGGACCTTCTCGCCCTCCTTGGTCTCGCACCAAATGCCCTCTTTGGTGACCTCGAGGCCCTTGTAGCCGGTGTGTACGGTGACGAGCTTGTTGAGCTTTTCCAGCAGCAGCGGACGCTGCCGGATGACGGAGTCCAGGGCTACGTCGTCCCGCATCTCCACGAGGTGCACGGTTTTACCCTCCATACCCATGTGGATGGCGCACTCGACGCCGGAGATGCCGCCGCCGAAGACCACCACGCTGTCGGTGATGGGCTTTTCGTGCTTGTACTGATCGTTGACGAGGATCACGTTTTCACCGTCCAGGCCGGGGATTGGCGGGCGCAGCGGGGACGATCCGGCCGCGATGATGATCGCGTCGGCGTGGTAGGCGTCGGCAAACTCTTTCGTGACCTCCTGCCCGGTGACGATCTTGGCGCCGGCCTTCTCGGCCAGGCGCTTATAGGTCTCGCCCAGCATGAACATCTCCTGCTTGAAGGGCAGGACTTCCTCGCTCTTGAGGATGCCGCCCACCCGGTCCTCCTTCTCGCAGAGCAGAACGTCATGGCCGCGGCGTGCCGCAGTATAGGCCGCATACAGGCCGCCGGGGCCGCCGCCCACCACCAGGACGCGCTTTTTGACTGGCGCCGGGGTGATCTCCATACCCTCGTCCTCGCGGCCGATGATCGGGTTGATGGCGCAGCGCCTCGTGCCGGTGGCGGCGCGCTCGGACATGCAGACGAAGCAGCGCATGCAGTGGACGATCTCGTCGTCCCTATTCTCCATGACCTTCTGGGGCAGGAAGGGATCGGCCAGCAGCTGACGGCCCATCTCCACGATGTCGGCCTTGCCGGAGGCGATGATCTCCTCCATCTGCGCGGGGTCGGAAAGACCGCCGATGGTGGCCACGGGGATGGAGACGTGCTTCTTGATCTCGGCCGCGAGATAGACGTTGCGGCCGTGCTCCTCGAACATGCTGGGATGCGTGATGCCGAAGGTGCGCTGGTAGGTACCCGCGGTCACGTGCAGCAGGTCGATGTACGGCTCCAGGATCTTGGCGATTTTCACGCCCTCGTCGAGGTCGTAGCCCTCGGGCACGAACTCCGCGCCGGAGAGGCGGAACTCGATCGAGAAACCGGGGCCGACAGCGGCGCGGACGGACTTCAGAATCTCGATGGCGAGGCGGCAGCGGTTCTCGGTGCTCCCGCCGTACTCGTCGCTGCGGTGGTTGAACATGGGAGAGAGGAACTGGTTGATGAGCCAGCCGTGGCCCCCGTGGACCATCAGCATCTCAAAGCCCGCGCGCTTGCAGAGTCCCGCCACATGGCCGTAGGCCGCGACGATCTCGGCGATCATCTCCTTGCTCATGGCCTTATAAGGCACACCGTCCGGACGCACGCCGTCGTCGGCCGACCACTGGTTCAGGCCGTGGGACTTGTTCTTGTCGGTCATGTAGGTTCCGGCGAACATGCCGGAGTGAGAAAGCTCTGCGCTGGGGATGGCGCCGTGGCGGCGGATGGCGTCGGCGGCGTAGGTGGCCTTGGGCAGGGAGTTCAAAATGCTCTCGTCCAGACGGTAGGCGTGGCTTCCGTCGCTGGGGTGCACCATCAGCTCGCTGATCGTGACCGCCGCGCAGCCGCCCTTGGCGCGGTACTCGTAAAAGGCCTGAGACTTGGGGCCGATGCAGCCGTCCAGCTCGATGTCCGTGCCGCCCATGGGGGTGGAGAACATGCGGTTGCGATACCAGACGTTGCCGATGCGGATGGGCTTGCAAAGGTTCGGGTACTTGCGTTCCATGGCGTTTTCCTCCTCTTAGCGTTACAGGGATGTGTTTTCGCACATCCCTGTATAAATCTTATCAGATTGGATATCAGCCGTCAATGCCCTTCTCGGCGCGGAGCTTGGCCAGATCGCGGTCCAGATTGAAGGAGACCACGAAGATCACGCAGATGATGGCACACATGACCATCGGGACCCAGTTGTACATGAAACGGATCGCCGTTTCAACGCTCGCAGGCTGCGCGATGCCCTGAAGGTCATACTCGCCCTTGAAGCCCGCACCGGACATGACCCAGCCGAACACGGCGGTGCCAAGACCGAGGCCAAGCTTCTGCGCGGCGGAGGTGCCGGCGTTGCCCATACCGACGGCGTTGACGCCGGTCTTGAGCGTGCCGTAAGTGATGGCGTCAGCCACCAGGCCCATGGCCATGGCGCCGGAGATGCCCAGGCCGCAGCCCTTGAGAACATTGCAGATGATCATGATGATCTTGCTGGTACCAAAGAGGCCAAAGCCCGCAAAGCCGAGGGTCAGCAGCGCCATACCGACAGCGTACATCCAGCGCTTGCCGAATTTGGTCATCAGGAACGGGGTGATGAACATGATGGCGAACTGAGCGATGGAAATGGAGTTGGCCATCCAGGAATACTGGCCCATATCCTTGAAGATGTACAGGGAATAGTACACGCCGCCGATGGCGTAGAAGATGATGACGAAGAAGATGACCAGCATGGCGAAGAACATGATGACCCAGTACTTGTTGGAGAGCAGCGCCTTGATGGCCACCAGAGGCTTGACCTCGTCAGCCTTGTTCTTTTCCTCTTTCTTGCCCACGCTCTCGTTTACACGCTCCTTGGTGGAGAAGACGGTGATGAGGACCAGGATGACCATCAGCACCACGACGCAGGCGATGGCGCCGGTGTAACCGGCCTGGGTGTTCTCGGTCTCGATGCTGCTGGAGAACTTGGCCAGCAGGGTGACGAAGAAGGTGTTGATCAGGATGTTGCCCAGGGTCTGGAAGATCTGCTGCACGTTGCCCAGCATGCCGCGTTCTTCACCGTTGCGGCTCATCAGGGAGATCATGGAGTAGTAGGGCACCTGCATGAAGGTCAGGCACACAGCGTTGACGATATTGTACATCAGGAAGACGTACACGTACTTGACCGCCGTGGGGAAGCTGCTGGGCACCCAGAACAGCAGCAGGGTGGAAATGGCGAAGGGGATCACCATACGCAGCAGCCAGGTACGGGCCTTGCCCAGCTTGCTGTTAGTACGGTCCACGATGTTGCCGACGATCAGGTCGGAGATGCCGTCAAACACCTTGGAGACGGCGATCAGGGTCGCAATGATGCCCGCGTCCAGCAGGGCGACGTTTGTGAAGTACACCGTAAGGAAGGAGCCGATGATGCCATTGATCATGTTCCAGCCGGTGGCGCCTACGCCGTAGCCTATGCGCTCACCCCAGCCCAGCTTGGCATCGGGATCGTTGGTTTTGCTTGCCAGATTCAGCATTGGGAAAACCTCCTGTATGTTTTATTGTCTTTTCTCCGGGTTTGATACGAATGGCTGATTTAAGAATACGCGAAGCGAAAGGATTTTTATATCCTTATTTGGCTCATTTTGTTCTTATATCGATTCAACTTTCATAAAACCGCATGTCGCCCCAGATCTCCATCAGGTGCCGGCGGTCCAGCTGCTCCGTCCTGGTCTCCCGGTCGTAGATGCGCACAGGGGAGTTCGCGCCCTCAAAGCGGCCCCAGTCGGGGTTGGGCTCGCCGGTTTTGACAAAGCGGACCCAGTCGCCGTGGATATCATCGCACATCTTCCGGAAAAGCTCGGGAGCCTCGCCGTCAAACTCGAAATGCGTAAAGGGGTGGTCGGGCTTGTCAAAGACGAAGGGCAGCTCAAAGGCGTGGCTGGCCTTCCAGCCGGTGGCGACGCCGGACTTGGTGATGAGCTCATAGCGGTACATCCACACGTCGGGATTGAACTTCCGCTGGGCGTCGGCCACCTTGACCGCCGGCATCTCAAAGGCGTAGTCCGTGGCAAAGCGGATGAAGGCGTCGCCGCCGAATTGGCGGATATCTCCGCTCAGCGGCGGGATGGCGGAGGACAGGGAATGGGCCGAGTCCTTAAAGAAGCGGAAATAGTCCCGCCCGTCCTCGTGGTAGAAGCCAAGGATCTTCGGCAGCGCGTCGGCGTGGCCGTTGCGCTCCATCATGTCCGCTACCATGGTCCAGGTGTTGGGGAAGCCCGTGTTCTGCGGGTGGACGAACATGGTGCCCTCGTGCATGTTGGTGCCGATGATGAGCTTGATACCCTCCGCCGCGCCGGCGCGCAGGGCGTCGATGGGCCGCAGGGGCAGCAGGTCGTCGATCACCGGACCGGGCAGGAAGGTGCCGGGCGTCTTGTACTGGTGCTTTGCCTGCACATATTCGTGGCCGAAGAGGAACAGGTGCGGATCGTCGTTTTTGAGGTGGGCGGCCATGTCCTTCTCTGTCCAGTGCATACCCTCCAGGAAAAGGTCGATGTTCTCCCGCGCCTGCTTATGGGTCATCACGCAGTTGGGCAGGCCGCTTTCGATGATGGCCTGGTTGAAGCAGCCCTTCACGCCGGGGCAGACCAGCATATTGGTGACGGAGGCGCCGCCCGCGGACTCACCCGCGATGGTGATACGCTCCGGATCGCCGCCAAAGGCCTCCACATTGTCGCGGATCCAGTTGAGCGCCAGGATCTGATCCGACAGGCCGCAGTTGGAATCGAAATCGTCACAGCCGGGATAGGTAGTGAAGTCGTAGAAGCCAAGGATGTTGGTGCGGTAGTTGAAGGAAAAGAACAGGATGTCGTCCCGCACAAAGGCCTCGCCGGTATACATCTCGTCGGAGGAGTAGCCGGTGTTGTAGCCGCCGCCGTAGATCCATACGAAAACCGGCAGCTTCTCGCCCGTCAGCGGGCGCTGCACGTTGACTGTCAGGCAGTCCTCATCGCCCATGACCCGGCCGTTGTTGTACTGCACGGGGGCGTTGCCGTAGTCCTTCGCGTCGAATACGCCGTCCCAGGGGGTGATGGGCACCGAGCGCTTGAAGCGCAGCGGTCCCACAGGGGGATCTGCATAGGGGATGCCGAGGTAGTCGATCCGCCCGTCGCGCTCATAGCCGCGCACGACGCCGGAGGTGGTTTTTACCAGATGTTCTGCCATGGTTTTATGCCTCCCTTTTTGTCAGTCTCTTTCCTATTTCGTTCAAATCGGCAGTACTGCCGGTCAATTCCTGAATGGCGAGGGCTCTTGCCCGGGGCCTGCAGCCCTCCTCCGGATCGGTGAAGAGGCCGAAGTAGACCTCTGTCAAGCCGCCGATCTGGTTCTGCTCGATGCCGCCGCGCCGGAGCATGGCGTTCTCGTTGAGAAGCCGGAAGTTGTGCAGCGTCCGCACATAGGGAAGCTCCCGCGCGATCTCCAGCATCTTCTTGTTGTACCCGGCGTAGCGCGCTTCCCACTCCGGATTGCCGCAGTCGGTGAAGCCGGACTCGGTCAGCAGCACCTGCTTGTGCCCGTCGCCGTATTTCTTCATGACCTTGTAGGCCGCGTCGTTGTAGCTCTTCCAGAGCTGATCCGGCTCGTCCACGTCCAGGAACAGATCCGCGTCCTTCACGTCCCGGTTGGTGAACACATAGGGGTGCCAGGCGACAAGATCAAAATAATCATCGGTATCCGTCGACCAGAATTTGCCGGACTTGATGCGGGAGTAGACCTTGTCCAGTGTCCAGGCCACGCCGTACATCACCGGCAGCCAGTCCGGCATGTCCCCGCCCAGACCGGGCGTGGAGAGCGCCGGAGAGAAGGACGCGACCTTCGCCTTGGGATTGCCCCGACGGACGCCCCGGGCAGCAAAGTACATCATGTCCACCGCAATGTCCATTTTCTCGTCCGCCGTAAAGGGTTCGGACATGTCCGAATCCAGGAAACCGTCAGGTTGGAGGAAAGCGTTCAGGTTCCACTCGTTGCCGACCTCCCAGATCGACACCTGGGGAAAGAGGGAAACCATGGTGTACCAGCTCGTCTCCAGCATGTCCAGCGCCTGCATGTAGAGGCTGCCCGGCGTCAGATCCCGCCGCGGCATGGCGTGGCCGCGTCTCTGCTTGCAGCCGGCGGGCAAAAACCACTCGTGGCTCATGGCCGTGACTTCGATATCCAATTCAGAGGCCCGATCCAGCAGGCGTCTGTGCCGCTCCACTTCCTCCGCGTTGGGCGTCGTCGGATCGATCAGCAGCTCCGTCAGATGCATCCAGGCCCGATAGGCATTGCAGCCCAGGCCCGTTACCAGATCGAGATACGCCGGAGCGTCGATCCCCTGATCGTGCTGACGCTGGATCAGCGGCTCGCCCACGCCGTAAAAGCGCTCATGCATCCGCCTGTCCCCCGATCTCGTAAAAGTAGATGTGCAGGCCGTCCGCCTCGTCCACACCCTCACCGACGAACTGGTTGCGGTGGAGATAGGGCGCGAGAGCCGCGCTGTCGGTGTAGAAGGTCGGCACCGTGTGGAAGGGCATTGTCTTGGTCAAATCGTCGAACCAGCCGTTGTTCTCCACATAGATGTGCGCCTCTTTCCCATCCCGATCTGTCCCGGTCAGCATATAGCGAGCGGACATATGGCGGACGTTTGCCGCGTTCACGATCTGCGTGTCCACACCACAGGGCTCTACAATGCCGTTAAAGAGCTCGCTTTTCACGCTGCCCTTGAAGGGTACCATCAGCACCTCACCCGCCTCCCCTTTCAGGTGAACCATCGGGCCGTTTGCTTCGATGTGAATGTCAAAGATCGCCTTCTTTGCCATACGTTCCTCCTTTGTAATCTCTGTTTTTCGCTGAAAAAACTTCCTCTGTCTGTATCATAAAGCAAAGGAAGTTTTTCTTATATCTTTATTTGGCTGTTTTTGTCTCGATTTTGCTCTTGATTCTGCGCTTCATTTCCGCGTCACAGGAGATCTCCAGCTTCAGCCCGGCCCCGTTTTTCTCCCACGCAACGGAGACATCCCCGCGCGGCGTATGAACGGTACCGGAAGCGGAAGTGAGCACGCCCGGCTGCGGCCGGACTTCGATCTGCTCATAGCCCGGCGCGGCGGGGCGCACGCCGAGGGTCACGGACGGCAGCTCGTACAGCGCCAGAGCGCCCCAGGCGTGGCACTCCGAGCGGGCGTAGTTTTCCGCTTCCACGCAAGTCGTGCAGCCGTTGTCGACCATCCGCCGCCAGATGTCCCAATAGCGGTCGGTATAGTCATACAGCCCGGTCTCCTCCAGGGCGCGAAACAGATAGAAGCACATGGCCACGCTGCATTGCGTGATGCCGCGCTCCTGAATCGTGCGCAGCAGATTGCGCTGTCCCTCTTCCCGGCTCAGCGTCCCGGTCAGGACGCCGAAGACCTGGGCGTGCTGGCTGATTTCCGTCCTGCCCGGCCCATCGGTGAGCATGCCGCTGTCATCCAGACAGCACGCACGGATCGCCCGCTGCAGTCTCTCCGCGCGGTTTCTCCATTCGGAGGCCATCTCCGGCTTTTCCAGATATTCCGCCAGCTCCGCCGCCTTTTGCAGGCCGAGCAGAACCAGCAGACTCTCCATCGTGATCGGCCCGTGCAGCCCCGCGTCCGGCATGCCGGTGGTGGGCATCCAGCTCTCCGCCCAGTCGATGAAGGACCAGATGGCCGCCTTGCCGTTTTCTCCGCCGAGCTTGTCCACCAGCCCCGCGGCATTCCGATGGGTATGGAAAAAATTCAGGATACGCGTTACGGTCGGAAAGTAGCGGGTAAGGAAGGTCTTGTCCCCGAAGTACATCATATGATCGTGGAGCATCAGGATCCAGTAGATGGAAAAGCCGGGGATCACGTTGGCGTTCTTGTTGGGATAGCTGCAGTTGAGAAGGCCGTCCGGCCGCTGGGCCCGGGAAAAATCGTCGATCGCTTGTCTTGCCAGTCTGTCGTCGGCAGAGATCGCGTAGGTGTACAAAATCTCCGCGCGGGTGTCCATCGCATATTGGAGCTGTTCATAAAAAGGGCAGTCCATATACGTGTCGTGCATGCACCTTTTCAGCGTGCGCAGGCTGATGTCCCAAATATCCGCAAGGCTTTTGTCCGAGGTCGTAAGGCACGTTTTCACCTCCAGCGGATATCCCGTCTCCATATAGTCAAGGGCGACAATGCGCAGCGGCTCCGCTTCGGTTTTGACGCGCAGGCGCAGGAAACGGAAAGTACGAAACCAGAAGGGCTCGTAACATTCGTCGGCAAGCCCTGTCACCGTGTAGCTGTCGGTATATCCCTCCAGGTATCCATGTTTACTGTCCAGCCGATTCTGCTTTCCGCTTTCCGTGGTATAACATTCGCTCTGTAAAAGCTCGATCTTCGCCCCTCTGCCGCCGGTGAGGCGCAGACACAGATACGCGCACATCTCCTCTCCCGCGTCGAGGACGAATTCCTTTTCGCTGTTCGCGGGTACTGTAAAGTCCCGCAGAGCAAAGCTGTGCGGCATGAGAGTCATCTGCGGGATGGCGCGAGGCCGAAGTCTCTCCGGGAGGCGGCTTTCCGGCAGCTCCTTTACGGGAACGGCCTTAGCCTCCGTCCATCCGCTGTCATCAAACCCCGGCTGCTTCCAGCCGATCGTATCCGGGTCGAGGGCTGCCTGCTCGTGGATATGCAGCGGGGCGAAGCCCTGCTCCTCCGCGGGAAAGAATACAGTGTCAACGGCATGGCAGCGCCAGCCCTGCGCGCTGATCCCCTCAACATAGAGCGCCGGACGGCCCATGGAAAAGAGGCTGTGGTTACTGTTCCACGGATCGTTTCCTGTCCAGAGGATCTCAACGGCGAGGACATTCGTACCGGGCAGCAGGAGCTCTTTGCAAGAGACCTCGTCACAATACCAGACCTTGTCGTCACCCTTGCAGGGACCGGCCTGTACAAGGACGCCGTTGCAAAAGAGCTTATAGCGGCTGTCCGCTGACAGTCTGAACGTGCCGGCCAGAGATGGTGCTTCAAATTCATGCCGGAAATACAGCAATTGGGTCCGATCCTCCCGGACCGGCACCGTCAGCCATGTTCCCTTTTCTGTTAGGTCAGCCATTGTCTGCCTCCGAATCCGCAATCTTTGCTGGCATCATACCATGCTTTGGCAAAAAAGCATATCCTTATTTGAAAAAATTTGTCCGGATCCGGTTCTGGTGTGATACAATAGCTGCGAGGTGATCCCCATGCGTGAAAACCATATCCGCATTCTCTGCAGCGTGATCAAAGTTGACCTGGTGTATGAGGCGCCGGACGGCAGCCTGACCGCTTTCTTTGACAGCACGCCCGACAGCCCCCTGATGCAGTCGCAAAAGCTTCGGCAACTCATGCGGGATGGCATTCTGGGGCAGTCCGGCCCGTTCCTGCGCAGTAACCAGTTTGACTGTTATTTTGCCGGTCTCCGCGCCGACGACGGCTTTCTCTATATGGGGCCGATGTCGCTCACGCGTATGAGCCAGAGCAAGCTGCGCCAGATGGCAAAGGCCTACGGGATCGACAGTGAAGACCTGCGCATTCTGCCGGTTTTCACGCTGCCGGAGATCCGCAATATGATCCTGCTGACCAATACCGTGCTGGCCAACGCCAGCTTGGAAAACGAAGAACTGCTCCAGCTCAACCGGATCATCACGCGCAATGAACAGCAGACAAAGCGGGAGCAGATGCATTTTGTCCTGAAAGAAGAGGAAGAAGACGATGACGCTGCCGTTCGGCACAGCTATCATGAAGAGCAGCTGCTCATGCAGGCGATCCGTGAAGGGCGCAGCACCGATGCGGTCCGCCTTGCGGAAAACATGGACCGCGATACCGGACGCCTCTCGGACGACGATGTGCGGCACCACCGAAATCTCGCCATCGTCGGCATCTCCCTCTGCGCCCGCGCGGCGATCGAGGGCGGCGTATCTCCCCGCTCGGCCTACCGGGTCAGCGGCTATTATATCCAGCGCTGTGACGCCGCCCGGGATCCCGCCCATCTGCTGCATTACCGAAACCGTGCTATTGAGGAGCTTGCCGGGCGGGTCCACGAAAAGCTGAGCAAGCCGCGCGGCTCCAACTATGTGGAACGGTGCAAAAGCTATATCCGGCAGCATTACCGCGAGAAGATCTACCTGGAAGCGGTCGCCGAGAAGCTCGGCATCAGCGCCGGCTATCTCTCCAAGCTCTTCAAACGGGAGACCGGGCAGTGTCTGCAGGACTATATCAACGAGGAGCGCGTCTTCCGCGCAGCAAATCTCCTGATCTACTCCGATCTGTCTCTCCCGGAGATCGCCCAGTATGTTCATTTTCCGACGCAGAGCTACTTCGGGAAGATTTTCAAGCAGTATAAAAACATGACGCCCAAGGCCTATCGTGACCGATATCGGGCCGTGGAATATGATAATCTTTGAGTCTGAAAGGGCTGCGGATCTGCGGCTGTTCGGCAGACCCGCAGCCTTTTCAGGATTTGGATGGTATCGGGCATATGGTTCCGAAGTGCTCAACATGATTTCCGTTGCGAACAATACCTGATCCCTGCCTTGCTGCGTTCGTATCATTTCCCGCGGCTTGGGAAATACTAACACTACTCTTTTTTGAAGGAGTGGTGTTT
>DFGE01000025.1 GCA_002371675.1 Clostridiales bacterium UBA3758 | reverse complement strand
CGAGCCCGAGACGGAGCGCGAGGAGAGCGCTTTTGCCTGGGAAGAGGAGGGCGAGCCTGTCAAGGCCGCCGAGCCCGAGACGGAGCACGAGGAGAGCGCTTTTCCCTGGGAAGAAGCGGAGAGCGAGCCTGTCGAGGCCGCCGAGCCCGAAGCGGAACGCAGCGAGACGGGCTTCTTCTGGAGAGCGGAGGATCAATACGCGGTCAAAGCCGTTGAGGAGGACGAGCCGAAGGAGGTTTCGGGCCTGCTCGAGGATGATGAGCCTGTTGATTTCGTCTTTGAAGAAGAGCCGGAAGAGCTCGCTGAGGAATCCGCCACCACCGATAGTATTGCGGAGGAGAGCCAGGCAGAGTATGCCTCTGCCGAAGAAGTGGCGGAGGATAGCCTGGTAGAGTACGCCGACGCCGAAGAAGCTGCGGAGGAAATCCCCGAAGAGCCCGCCGCTGCCGAAGAAGCTGCGGAGGAAATCCCCGAGGAGCCAGCCATTGCCGAAGAGACAGAGCAGGAAAGCGAAGCCCCTGCCTTCAGCCTCGAGGACATCCTGGCCGAGTTTGCAGATTGGGATATCGAACCCATGGCGGAGGAAACGCCCGCTGCGGAATTCCGCGGCGTGGCCGAAGCGGAGTCGAAAGAGCCTGCGCAGGATGCTGTCGGGATGACCGCTGAGGAGCCTGCGGAGGAAAGCACGGAAGCCGACGAAGAAGCCATGGAAGAGCAGCAGAAGGACTGGAAACAGGCCTTGGCGCGCGCGTTTTCCGGGATTGCGGCAGCCTTCCGCTCCCTGCGCGGCGAACAGAACACGGACGCCGGCGAAGCCGCGGCGGAAGCCGCGGTCGAGAGCGGTGCTGCAGCAGCGTCTGCCGCTGCCGCTGCGCATGCGGCGGAGGAAAACGAGGAAGGCGGCATTGCGGCGGAGTTCTTCGAAGAAGAGCCGGCCTCTGAGACCGAATCCGAGACTAAGCCCACGGAGGAGACCGCGGACGGGATCGAGGTTGAGATCTACGAGGAGGAGCCCGCCGAGGAGATTGAACCCGAAACCGAACCTGCGGAAGAATCCGCGGACGGGATCGAGGTTGAGATCTTCGAGGAGGAGCCCGTCGAGGAGATTGAACCCGAGACCGAACCTGCGGAGGAATCCACGGACGGGATCAAGGTTGAGATCTACGAGGAGGAGCCCGTCGAGGAGATTGAACCCGAAACCGAAGCTGCGGAGGAATCCGCGGAGGAGATCGAGGCTGAGATCTTTGAGGAGGAGCCTACCGAGGAAATTGAACCCGCGGACGAGCCCGCAGACGAGATCGAGGTTGAATTCTTCGAGGAAGAACCCGCCGACGAGGCTGAGCCGGAAGACGACAGTGCGTTCCTGGCCGCGGTCACCGCGATGACGGGACTCGCCGGCCGCGGCGCAGCTGCTCCCGCCTCGGAGGAGATCGAGGAAGAGACTGCGTATTCCGTCAAGGAGATCCTTGCGGAGCACAGCAGCTGGCTGAGCACCGATGCGCTCCCGGAGGAAGAGAGCGCGGAGGAAGAAGCGACCGCGGAGGAAATCCCTGCTGAGAAACAATTCACAGCGGAGGAGGAGCTCCCGGTTGAGGAGGAACTTGCCGCCGAAGAACCCGCCGGGGAAGAAGCGCCGCAGGAGGCGGAAGCCGAGCCCGAGACCGACACCGAAGAAGAAAGCTTCAGCGTGAAGGACATCCTGAGCGATTTCCACAGCTGGTGGAAGAGCGAGGAAGAGCCTGCCGCGCCCGAACTGGAGACGGAGAAAGAACCCGAGGTCGAGGAGACGCTGCCGGTCGAGGAGCTGCCCGAGAGCGGGGAAGAACAGTCCGCCGGAGAAGGACCCGCCGAGGAAGAAGCGCTGCCGGTGGAGGCGGAAGCCGAGCCGGAGACCGCCGCCGAGGAAGAAAGCTTCAGCGTGAGAGACATTCTGAGCGAGTTCCACAGCTGGTGGGAGAGCGAAGAGGAGCCCGCCGCTTCCGAAAAGGAGACGGAGAAACTCACGCCCGCGGAAGAACCCCCTGCCGAAGACCTGCCCGAGTACGGGGAGGAGCTGCCGGTCGAAGAGGAGAGTGCGGAAGAAGAGATCCCCCCCGCATCCTGGTATCGGCAGTCCGAGCCCGCGGAGCCTGAAGCCGCAGAGCCCGAGGCCGCGGAGCCGGCATACAAGATCAATGATATCCTGGCGGATTTCCACAACTGGTGGGAGCCGGATGCCTCCGGGGAGAGCCCGGAAGAGCCGGCAGAGGCCGTCAGAGAAAGCATAACGGAGGAAGCGCCGTCCGACTCTGCCGCGGAACCGGAAGCGGAGGCAGAGCCGGAGGAGCTGACTGAGGAACAGAGCGCCGCCGGCGTACATGTCCCGCCGCAGGACGAGGACGACGTGTTCCGTGCGGAGCCGGAGGAGCCTGCCTTCCGCGTGGACGAGATCCTGGAGGACGTCCGCAGCTGGGGCGATTGGGCGGAAGAAACGCGCCCTGAGGAGCCCGTGGAAGAGGAAGAACCCGCAGCAAGCGAAGAAGAACCGGAGGAAGAACCCGTGCAGCAGATCGCGCAGGAGCCCGCAAAGGAAACAGAGGCGCCGGAAAAACAACTCAATACACCCGATGAGCGCCAGGAGCAGGACTTCGATGTGGACGCGATCCTGAACGAGTACAGAGCTTTCTGGGATACCGGAACTGAGGAAGAATCGGAAGAAGAGCCGGAAGAAGAACCTGAGAAAGAACCTGAGAAAGAACCGGAGCGGGAAGCATATTCCCCAGCCGCCTTTGCCTACACGGCGGACAGCAGGGACGAAGACGACGAGAAAGAGACCCGCGAGGAGCAGCCCGCCCCCGCCTCCTCCGGAGACGGAGAGAGCCTTTCCGCACTGCTCGCATCCCTATGGGAGGATGAAGAGTCCGAAAAGCGCCCAACTTCACCCGCTCCCAAGGCCGCGAAAACAGCTGCCGCCGCTGCGACAGTCGGCGCGGCGTCTTATGCGGCGGCATCGGCTGCCCATACCGCCGCGGTGACCGCCTCCTCAGCAGCCGTCGGAGGCATCTCCCGCATGGAAGAGGAGGCCCGCCGCCTGATGGCCGGCATCGAGCTTGACGGAGAGGACGACGAGGAGGATCTTCCCGCGAGGGAGGAGCCCTTCCACATCGGCCCGACCCGCCCCACACAGTATACCTTCGGCGGTCAGACCGTCGATGTGAGCTCCGATGAGCAGTATGACCCTTCCGGAGCGTCCCGCGTTCGAGAGGAGACTGAGGAGAACGAGGCGGAGACGGTCTCCGTGGAGATGGAGGAGGAGCCGGACAACCCGCTCTTCCGGCTGCTCCGCAGAAAGAAGAGGCCCGCGCCCCCCGCCCCTGCCGGGGAGAGGGAGCGCACGCAGGAGATCCAGGACGCGGAGGGCGAGCGCTATGCGCCCGACCGTGACTATGCCGCGGAAGAGCAGCTCGAGCAGGAGGCCTTCCCGAGCTTCGGGCAGTATCTGCTCGGCCTCGTGAGCGGCCTGCTGGTGCGTCTGCGCGGCGTCAATCCCAATGCCGGGACGGCCACCGTCTCGGCGGACAACGAGGATCTCGGCCCGGAGGTCGCGCCCGCCGCGGCGTCGAGGTATTACGGCAACTTCATCCGTTCGCTGCGCCTGCGCTTCCTGATCGGCGCGGTGCTGCTTGCGATCCTGACCTGGATCACGATCGGCCTTCCGGTCAGCGGCGCGCTGCGCTCGGTCCGCATCGCGGCCGGTATGGCGCTCGGCATCCAGCTCACGATCATGCTGCTGAGTCTCGACGTGATCACGGGCGCGGCGGTGAACCTCGCGCGCGGCCGCTTCGGGGCGGATTCCCTCGCCGTGCTCAGCTGCATCCTGACGAGCTTCGACGCACTCGTGGTGCTGCTCGGCGGCTTCGGCACGCCGCATATGCCGCTGTGCCTGATCTCCAGCCTGTCGATGCTCGGCGTGCTGTTTTCCTCGCTGCTGAGTGCGCGGAGCCTGCGCAAGGCCACGCGCGTCCCTGCGATCGGCAAGCGCTGCTATGCCGTGACCGGCGAGACGAATCTCAAGGGCAAGGGCATCACGCTGCTCAAGTCCCTGCGCCCGGCGAAGGGCTTTGTCCGCCGCGCGGAGGAGGCCGTTCCGGATGAGATGCTCTTCAACCGCGTCTCGCTGCTGTTCGTCGCCGTCGCGCTGATCCTCTCCGTCGTCGTGGCCATCGCCCAGAAGGCGGGGAGCGAGCTGCTGTATATAAGCTCTGCGATCCTTGCACCCGCCGCCCCGCTGACGGCGCTGCTGTGCTTTGCGCTGCCGTACTTCGTCGGTACGATGCGTATATTCCCGAGCGGCGCGGCCATTGCCGGCTGGTCCGGCCTGAGCGACATCGGCCAGAGCCAGAACCTCATCATCACTGACCGGGATATCTTCCCGGAGGGCAGCGTCTCGATCGACAGCGTCCGTATCTTTGCGGACATCCCGCCCGAGAAGGTCATCTCCTATGCGGGGACGATGATTTCGGCCTCTGGCTCCTGCCTCTCGCCCTGCTTTGCCGATCTCATGAGCCGCAACGGCGGCATGATGTACCCGGTGGAGAATTTCGAGTATCTCTCCGGCGGAGGCATGAAGGGTATCATCGGCGGCGAGGTCGTGCTCTGCGGCAGCGTGGAGCTGATGCGGCTGATGAACGTGCGCGTGCCGTACCGCCTCGTCGGCAAGACAACGGTGCTGCTGGCGGTAGATGGTCTGCTCTACGGCATCTTCAACATGAAGTACGAGCCGCAGAAGCAGGTGCGGGATGCGCTTGTCGGGCTGATCCGCTCCAACCGCCACCCGGTGTTCGCCATCCGCGACTTCAACGTTACGCCGGAGCTGCTGCGCAGCATTTTCAGCGTCTCCACCGACGGCTATGATTTCCCGCCCTATGTCGAGCGCTTTGCGATCTCGGAGGCGCGCATCTCCGACGACAGCAAGATCGCCGCGGTTGTCTGCCGCGAGGGCCTGGGGCCGCTCGTCCATATGGCCGACACCGGCCGCAGCATGTACATGGCCACGCGCATCAACCTGCTCGTGACCCTGCTCTCGGCCGTTATCGGCGTCATCCTGGTGTTCGTCCGGCTGCTTACGGTCGGTACGATCGGCGCGGGCTTCCTGCTGCTGTATATGCTGGTGTGGGCGCTGCCCGTCTTTGTGGTGAGCTTCCTGCTCAGATTCTGAATGCCTGAAACATAACAAAAACCTGCGTGCAAAGCACGCAGGTTTTCGTTATATGAAGACAGTCTTTATCACGGGATTACCGGAGGATCTTGATATACGCCAGGAGGACATAGCCCTGCTGGCTGCCGTAGGCAATGCGGGCGAAGCTCCCGCAGAAGCCGAGCAGGGAGAAGGCGGAGCCCACGGGGATATGCGCCAGCTCCTCGGCCTTGGTGTCCGGCGCGGCGCGCAGCGTGATGTAATCCTCGCAGTCCGGCGTGTAGAGGATGCCCTCGTTCGCCGGGAGCAGAACGTCTGCGAGATCGTCCGCCGTGTAGAGTGCGCTGTCCTGGTAGTGCCACCACTCCGCGGCGTAGGGATAGAAGCCTGCCTCCGTCATCGCGCTCTCCAGCAGCGCGGCATGCTCCGCCGCCTCTGCGGATACGTCGCTGTAGTCCCGGTCGGCAAGAGCGCTGAAGTTATCAAAGCCGGAGGGCATCTCCACCGAGGCGCCGCCCGGTCCGAGCAGGGTCAGGTCTACTGTGCCGCCGCCGGAGTGGGAAGAGCCGTTTTTATAGGGGTTGGCGACGTATTTCTCATCGGGCTTGGCGTTCCAGAGGATGCGCTGTGCAGAGGTGGGCCGGTAGGCGTCCCAGATGAGGAGCGTGTAGCCCTCCTGCTCGAGCAGCGCAGCAGCGGCAGCGAGCTTCTTGACGGTCCCGTAGCGCAGCCAGGCGTCCCGAAAATCATAGACCTTGCTGCCGGTGAAGTTCTCTGTCGTGGCGTAGCGCAGATCCACGGTCAGCTCCGGGAGGAATTCCTTCAGACGCACGAGCTCCCGATCCTGCGGTTCGATCGCCGCGATCTCCGTCAAATCGTCCCCCTCGGGGACGGTCGTCACCTGCGGCGTGGGGATAGGCGTCGTGATCGGGACGCGCACTTCCTCCGGCGGCGGCGCAGTCGGATTCATCGCGCAACCGCAGAGCGCAAGGAGCAGAAGTATACAGATCGTTGTTGTCCCGAATCGACGCATCGCACGGACCTCCCGGACAGGATGTTCCCACCTTAACATACCGGAACGGAAGTTTCAACCGCGGAAAAGGAAAAGAACTGTGAACAATTATCGCCCTGCATGATATGGAAAAACGGAAGCTCTATTGAGCTTCCGTTTTCTTCTGGAGCTGGTGATGTGACTCGAACACACGACCTGCTGATTACGAATCAGCTGCTCTACCGACTGAGCTACACCAGCATACCGGTTCAACCGGCGACGCTTAGTGTAACATATTTGCGGCGCGGTGTCAACAAATCTTTTCGCAATTCGCGCCGATCAAAGGCCCAGCGCCTCCTGCCAGAGCGCCTCCCTGAAGCCGGGGATCACGGCGGAATCGGTGATCAGCAGCGGGCGCTTGACCAGCATGCCGTCGCTTGCGAGCTCCTGCAGCATCTCCTCCTCGCTCATGCCGGGCAGACGCTCGCTGAGCTTGCGCTCCCGGTAGAGCATGCCGCTGGTGTTGAAGAAGCGCCGCAGCGGCAGGCCGCTGCGTGCCTGCCAGACGCGCAGCTCCCCGGCGCTCGGGTTTTCTTCCCTGATGGGCCGCTTTTCGTAGGCGACGCCCTTGGACTGCAGCCAGGCCTCCGCCTTGCGGCAGGTGCTGCAGCCGTCATAGCAGATGAAAAGATTCATGCGTTTCCTCCTCCGTTTTCCTTATACAGCCTGTATCGGGTCAGCACTTCTCCGGCCACGTCCTCCTCCGGACGGAACACCTTGACATAGCCCTGGAGCATCTCGGCCTTGGCACGCAGCGAGCGGCAGCGGCCGGAGACGTAGATGCCGCATTTTTCGCGGCCGTTCCTGGCCTCCTGGATGAGGTTCGCGGCGGCGGAATTGCCGTCAAAGACCAGCAGCGCCGATTCGCGGCGCTTGAAGATCTCGTAGGCGAAGCTCTTGTAAAGCCCCATGCCCGTCGGCTCCACGGCGAGATGCACCTCGACGCCGCTCTTTTGCAGCCTCTCCCGCTCGACGCGGCTCAGCATGCTCGGCACGAGGCAGATGATGCGGAAGCGCCCGCGGTTCTGCTCGAGCAGGTAGCCCTCGTAGCCCGTGAGCTTGTGTCCGATGAAGAAATAGAGCTTCTGCGGGTCGCCCTTTTCCAGCAGCTCGTCGAGGATGCGCAGCCCCTCGGGGCGCACCTGGGTACGGCGGTTGTCGCTGTTGAAGCTGCCGCCCGCCACAAGCACCGGGAAGAGCTTCGCGGGGAGCGGGACGATCTGCCCGCGCAGCGCGAGCGCGGCCTCCGTTCTGCCGCTGGAGAGCCAATAGACCGAGGCGGGGTCGGCTGCACGGGAGAGATCCCCGCGCAGCGTCTCCTCCGCGCTGCGGCCGCCGCAGTGCGCTCGGAAAGTCTCCTCCTTCTGGCGGAAGACGTCCATGCTGTCCTCAAAAATGCGCTCTTCGATGCCTCGTATCTGCAGCAGCTGCTCATGGCTCAGATGCAGCAGTTTTTCCAGCGCCAGCTCCTCGTCGATGGAGTCTGTCCCGTAGAGGGCGGGGCCGTCCGTGCCCTGCACGCACTGCACGCCCGCGGCCAGGTAGGCCTTGAGCGGATGGTGCTCCAGGTCGCTGAGATTGTTGAGGCGGACGTTGGAGGTGATCTGAAACTCCAGTACCACCCGCTTGTCGCGGATCTCACGCAGGAGCCTCTCGCCCTTGGGGGAGGCGAGGTTGCAGGTGTAGAGCCCGTGGCCGATGCGCAGCCGCGGCATTTCCTGCCCGGGCGCGAGCGATTCGCTCACGCAGCGTATGGCGTTAGCCACGTTGTCGCGCAGGTTGTCGTTCTCGCCCGCGTGGATGCGGATGACGAAGCCCGGCGTCTCGCCGGCGATGCGCACGATCTCGCGCAGTACCGGGCGAAGCTCCTGAATGTCGTTGATCTCCTCGCCCAAAATGTCGCTGCCTGCGACGTATGGGTCCTGCGCCACCACGCGCAGCACGCGCAGGTTCTCGCGCAGGTAATCGTTCGGGGCGATGCTGTCGCGCACGATGGTGAGCGGGATACGGCGGATGCCTGCGAGAAAGCGCAGAAGCACGCCGGTCTCCGCCGTCACGGCGGGCATTACCTCGTGCACCTGCCGCAGCATCTCGACCGCAGCGTCGGATTTGACGAGCGTCGTGTCCGAAATCTCGGCGTAGTCGATGCCCCAGCGGCAATAGCTCCGCGCGATCCAGAGCAGCTTGTCCTGGAAGAGCGTGTTGCCGCGGTAGGCGGGGTTCTCCCGATCCTGCCGCAGCTGGGCGAGCACGCGCACGATGTCGGTGTCCGGCACCGCGTCCTCGCCCTCCGGCTCGATGGGATCCTCCGCAGGCAGCCCCTTGGTGAACACATAGCGGTAGAGATAGACCTGCTCGAGGTTGGCGAACACCGCCTGTCCGTCCTTCGGGATCGTCAGCGAGCAGCGGATGCGGGGGATATTATAGGCCGCGTCCGGCAGGTTGCGCAGGATGAGGTCGGCAAAATTGAGGAAGGTGTTGTCGTCGATGCGCCGGTCGAGGTATTTGCCCGTGAGTCCGCTGTCGGCAAACGCGGCGGCGGCTTTCTCCCGGCGGGCGGCGAGCAGCGCCTCCTGCGCGGGACTGAGGCGCAGCCCCAGCTTCTTGATATAATAGAGCGGGTAACGGATCTGGTGGTGTATACCGAGGGCGATGAGGATATCCGGCTCCAGAATGCCGTTCATATGGGTGTGCAGATCGGTGCGGAATTTGCAGTCGCTGCGGATGTAGGTCTTGACGATGCTGCGGTTTTCGTCCAGGCGGTATTCCTTCGTCTGGCTCATGAGCGTCTTGGAGATCGAGGGGATGGAGGCTTTCAGCTCGATCGTCCCGTCGGGGTAGATGTTCGCAACCTTGGTGTTGCCGAGGCGGAAGATGTAGAGCCTGCGGTTGTAGCCGTCCACATAGCAGGGGACGGTGCCGCGGATGACCTTCAGCCCCTGTTCGTCGAAGCTCAGCGGCAGGCCGCAGAGCCGGGCAAGGTTCGTGATGAGGTTGCCGGTGCGGTGGTTCGGCGTGCGCAGCACATAGTGCAGCTCTCCACTGTCCATCAGCAGCTCGACGATGATATCCTTTTCCCGGTCAAGATAGAAAGATCCGAAGTTTGTCATGATGCCTCCTGCTTTTCGCTTGTCGAAAACGGATCGTCAGAGAATGATCTGCCAGGCCTCCGCAAGCCGATCCAGCGTCCAGGCGGCGTTGGCGGGGCTCGTGGAGGGCAGGGCTATGGCGCTGCGGCCGAGGGCCTTTTCCTGATAGCGGGCGAAGGTCCTGAAGGAGGTCTGCCCGTTGCAGTAGATCTGCCGGATGGGCGCTGCGGCGAGGATGGGGCGCAGGTCGGTGGGTTCGGCGTTGCGGACGCTGCTGTCGCTCGAGCCGACGATATCGCAGCTGTAGATGCTGTCCCAGAGCGCGATGCGGTGCCGGTGCAGCAGCGCCTTTTTTTCCTCGATGCTCCCGGGGGCAGCCTCGCCGTAAAGCCGCGCGATCAGCGGCCAGAAACGGTTTTGCGGGTGGCCGTAGAAAAAGCGCTGCTCGCGGGATTTGACGGAGGGAAAGCTCCCCAGAATGAGGATCTGAGAATGCTCGTCATAGAGCGGCGGAAAGGGGTGGACGACGTGGATAAGAGCGTTCGCCATGGCCGCCTCTCATTCTTCCCGCGCGATCCGAGCTGCCCAGTCCTCGCGCGTCATGAGCTGCGAGATCCCGACGCGCGTTTCGCCAAGCAGCGGGACCGGAACGTCCTCGCAGCGGTGGTGAAAGCGAAAGCCGAGCTTTTCCTGCACGCGGCGCGACTTCTCATTGCCCTCGTGGTAGCCGCACCAGATGCGCCGCAGCCCGAGATCCTCAAAGCCGTGCCGCAGCAGCTCGCGCGCCGCCTCGGGAATGAGCCCGCGCCCCCAGTAGGGCACGCCAAGCCAGTAGCCGAGCTCGCGCTCGTCCGCCTCCTGGGCCAGATCGGTCCCCAAGTCGAGCCCGACAGAGCCGACGGGCAGCCCCGTCTCCTTCAGCACGACGGCATAGGTCTCGTCGCGTGAGAGCACGTCACGGATGATCTCCCGGCTGCTCTCCACACTCGTGTGAACCGCCCAACCCGCAGCAGGGCCGACGCGCGGGTCCTTCGCAAGCGAATATAATACTTCGGCGTCCTGCTCAGTCCAGGGGCGCAGGATCAGCCGTTCGGTTTCCGGAATCATGGTTTTCCTCCCGTGGAGCGTCCCGCCTGCCGTCTGTTCGATTATCGGCGCAAACGGGAACTTTTCCCGCTCCGCTGCGTCGGAACGATCAGAAACAATAAGGAGGCGTATTCGATGAAAAGACTTCTTCCGCTGCTGCTCATTTTTGTGCTGCTCGCCGGATGCGGCAGCGCAGCGCCGGCCAACATGCCGGAACAGGCTCCTGCGCAGAGCGCCGAGCCGTCCGCGCAGGCGGTTGACGCACCGGAGCCGTCCGCACCGGTAGAGCCGGCACTTCCCACTGCCGCCGTACCCGAAGGGGAGGAGGGCGGCGAGGCGATCACCCTCGACGGGCTGGACAGCTATCTGCGTCTGACGCTGCCCGCCGGCTGGGTCTGGCACGAGGCCGGGTCAAAGACCGGCGAGGAGAGCAGCCTTGTGCTGTCCCCGAACGGTGACGAGAGCTTTGCCGTCAGTGTCCGCTGCTGGCCGAATTTCGGCATGTGCGGCACCGGCGTGAGCTTTGAGGAAAAGCTCGTCGGAAACGGGATCCGCGCGACGCTCGCCACAGAGCGGACGGGCGAGAGCCTCATGTGGACGCTCATTCTGCCGCCCTCGCCGGATCAGTTTGTGCTGACGCTCTCCTGCACGGAGAGCAGCATGGAGGCACATGCCGCGGAACTCGGGCAGCTGCTGGAGAGCCTGCAGCTCGGACAGCTCGCCCATCTCACGGTCGAGCAGGGCGCGACGGGCTGAGCGCGGCGCTCAGCGCTCGAAGATCACGCTGCCTGCCTCGGTTGGATGGTCGATGTACACGGCCTCGCTGCCCTTGATGCGATAGGTCAGGAACTTCCAGACGATCATGATGTCTCCCGCAGCGCTTGCAAACATCACAACGCCCAGTATAAGCAGCAGAAAAGAGCCGCTGAAGATCGCGATCACGGTCGGGAGAACGCCGAGGAGCAGCATGGGCATGAGCGCGCCGATGATATACTGTCCTTTGCCAAGCGGCGCTTTGCAGGTGCAATAGGGCGTGAGCGAGTCCCACTTTACGCCGAAGGAGATGTCCTTCCAGTGATGCTCCGAGAAGCAGGCCCAGGTGAGGCCGTGGATCAGCTCATGTACCACGATCCCGACCAGAAAGCAGATAAACAGCAGGATGCTGCCGGTTATCCCGAAGCGGAAGTCCTGCGCGGTGTTCGCGCGCAGGAAGAGCCAGAAAGCGAGAATTCCATAGCCCGCCATGAGGGCAAGCGAAAACAGATTTGCCGTGAGGATGTTGATGGTGAGGATCACCCTGCGGTATCCCTGCGCGGCCATCCGCTCGCTCAGCTCCTCAAATTCCCGCAGGCGCGCTTCCTCTGCGGCGCTCAGTTTTGTTTCTTTCTTCATATGATATGTTCCTTTCTGCCTCCCCGCGCAGCTGCGGCGGACAGGCGCAAAGACCTGTCCTGCCCCGTCCTGCCGGGGAGACAGTCTTTTTTTGTGGCAGGAGCCATGTCCTCCCGGGACAGAATCGCTCTCGCCGCATGTCATCCGCTCCCGGCGAAAACTATCAATTTCCCGGGATTTTTATGAATCCCCAAGCAATCAAAAGCATACATAATTGGCTCCCTGCCGCCGATAATGATTATCGGATGGCGAAATCAATCGAGAATTCGATTGATTTCGCTGCCAAACGACAGGTTTGGCAGCGAATGATTCTTTCAATCATTCGCCCGATGCTCATTGCAATGCGTATATGGCAAAACAGCAAGGCTGTTTTGCTGCGCAGCAAAGCTGCGCGGCGAAAAGCGTATTCGCTTTTCGCCATCATATAATCATTATGATGGCAGTGTGGGTGCCTCGCTCATTTTACTTTTTCATCAATCAGATTGTAATAGGTCTCATAAGCTTCATCTGGCACTGGCTTCTTCGGCATCCAGAAGTCATACAAATTGCGAAGCTCTTCAGATTCTCCAAAGAGCATCTTGACTCTTTCATATGCATAATTATTTGCTTCAACCTCATAGGGCTGGCCGAGATATACGTCTGTAAATACCTCTTCGCCGCCGTCTAATTTACACTCCAGATATTTGCCATTTTCCAGTTTGAAACAGGTTCCATCAAACATGATCGTATACGGTAAGCTGCGAATAATTGCGTCGCCGAATTTTTCTGGAGAGAGATACTGTACGGCATGTCTTAGCTCATGATAAAAGAAAAATGCCTGTTCATAATTCGGAGCTTCACATAAGTACTTTGCATTGATGTAAACCGTTTTTGTCTTAAAATCAAACGTACCGTTGGCAGTCTCATACCCCGGAGGCATATCGAATGATAACTGCAATTCAAGGTTGTTTTCAATGCAGTATTTATCAAAATGTTGTTTATAGTCAAACATCCTATCACCCCCCCAAGCAATTACTTATTCTCTTTAAATTCTCCTTCTCGGACATCGAAACTACAGTTACAGTCCCTTTTGACAACAGACCGAGAGTCTCAACCTCTCAAAAACACCCAAATGACAACAATCCAAGAGTCTCAATCTCCGATTTTTGCCCTTGATAGCGAAACGATAGTTACGGCAGCGGAATGCCCTGATTTTGCCCTCTCGCTCCGTGGAAACATTTCCACGATCCCGCTGATGGCTGAAACCCGTAAAAGCTCTTATTTCAAGCCATTTTCCCGCTATCGTCCTCATTTCCTTGACAGCAGAACGACAGTCTCCACATGCCGCGTCCGTGGGAACATGTCCACCGCCGTCGCCTCCTGCATCACATAGCCGAGACCGTTGAAGCGCAGGATGTCCCGCGCGAGGGTGGCGGGGTCGCAGGAGACGTAGACGATGCGCGCAGGCTGCATGGAGCCCACGGCGCGCACGGCAGCCTCGTCCATGCCCTTGCGAGGCGGATCGACCAGCACGACTTCCGGCCGCAGCTCGCGCCGCGCGAGCTGCGCGGCGGCCTCGCCCGCGTCCGCGCAGATAAACTCCGCGTTTTCAATATGGTTGTACGCCGCGTTTTCCGCGGCGTTTTCCACCGCCTGCGGCACGATCTCCGCGCCGATCACCCGCTTCGCGTGCCGCGCGAGGCAGAGCGAGATGGTGCCCGCGCCGCAGTAGAGATCGAGCGCGAGCTCAGCGCCGTCCGCCGCCGCGTATTCCATCGCGCGCGTGTAAAGACGCTCCGCCTGCGGAGGATTGACCTGGAAAAAGGCCTGCGGAGCGATGCGGAAGGAGAGCCCCAGCAGCTCGTCGCGCATCGTCGGCTCGCCCCAGAGCGGGTAAAACTCGCCCGCCAGGACGGTGTTGCCCCGCGTCTTGTTGATGTTCAATACGATCCCCGTGAGCTCCGGGCAGCGCTCGCGCAGATGGGAAACGAGCGCATCGGTCCTTGCGCCGAAGCCCCGCGCCGCGACGATGCAGCAGACCGCGTCCCGGGTTTTTCGGGCCTCGCGGCAGAACACGTGCCGCACGACGCCCTTTCCGCTTGTCTCGTCGTAGGCCGGGATGCCCTCGCGCGCCATGAACTCCGTCACGGCGGCGGCGCAGCGGCAGCTGAGCGGGGACTGGATGAGGCAGCGCTCCACCGGCAGCAGCTCGTGGCTGCGTTCGCGGTAGAAGCCGAAGCGGAGCGCTCCGCCCCGATCACCCACGGCAAAAATAGCCTTGTTGCGGTAATACTCCGTCTGCTTGCTTCCGAGGATCTCCCGCACGCCCTGCTTCTGCTTGCCGATATGCCGCAGCGCGGCGTCCACACGCTCGCGCTTGAAGCGCAGCTCTTCGGCGTAGTCCATGTGCAGGCAGTCGCAGCCGCCGCATTTGCCGAAGAACGGACAGGCGGGCTCGATGCGGGCGGGGGAGGGGGCGGATAGCAGCCGTTCACCCCGGGCGAAGACGGCTGTGTTCGTGACCTTCACGATCCTGAGCTCCCATTCCTCGCCCGGCAGTGCGCGCGGCACGAAGATCGCGCGCCCATCCAGATGCACGACGCCCAGCGCCTCGGAGGACATACCGTCGACAAGGCCTGTGAGGATCTGATTTTTCGTAAAATGATTCGTCATACTGTTGTTCCATCGGGGCCGATTTGCGCCCGCGAAGCGTTTCGATTCGGTATCTCCGCGCGCCCGCGCGGAGATTCATCTATATTTTGTTAAGTATAGCACAGCATTTTGCGCGATGCAATCACAGGAAAATTCTGCCGTGTATGTTTTTTTCCGCGGCACAGATACTAAGGCCGTCTGAACAGGCGACTGCAATCGGTGATCCTTGATTGCAGGAAAAAGGAGGAGCAGAAGATGAAAAAAACGATATCGCTGGTTCTGGCTGTACTGATGATAGCGACGCTGTGTTCCGCCTGCGGGGAAATGCGCGGCGAGCCTGCCGTACCGCACAGCTCGATGGAGCCCATGCCCGAGATCAGCCCCATTTTGAGCCCCGATCCCGAGGACGGCTACGTGGAGGACAACGACGGCCTGATCGAGGACGGACGCGAGAGCGCCTCGCCCGCACCGACGGGCACGCCCGCGCCCTCGAGCCCTGCCAGCAGCCCCAAGCCCAGCAAAAAGCCGTAACGGAACGAAAAGGCCGCTCCGCTGCGGAAAAACGGAAAACCCGCTGTTCACGGGAAAAAGCCTATGCTATAATAAGCGCAGCTTTGCTGCGCTTATTATGCTTTTCTCAAGCCGCTGCCCGCCCGCGGCGCGGGGAGGTGAAACAGGCGCGGCTCAGCGGTATCCGCAAACAGAGGCAACAGAAAACAGAAGTTTACATAACACATAATGCGCAAGGAAGAAAGGAGCAGAAGCATGACATATGACGAAGTTCTCGCCGAGGCGCGCAAGCACATCGGCACGACCTGCAAGGCCTGCACGGTCTGCAACGGGCTCGCCTGCGGCAACACCCTGCCCGGCCTCGGGTCGTCAACTGGTACGGCGCGGGTGAGGAGGGTGTTGCGGCCTGTTTCGAGAAGCTCCGCGCGGAGCTGATCGACGCGATGTACATGTGCGGCGCGCGCAGCCTTGCGGACATCACGCCCGATATGGTGCGCTGCCCCTGGTGACAGACACAGCATCTTGTGAAATGCTGCAAATTTCTCTTGTGTTTGCCGGATTCCTGTCTTATAATGACAGGCAAGGAGTAGATCCTGATTCTGAATAGTTAAGGAGTGTTCCGTTATGGCAGAACCGAAAAAGAAAAAAATCATTTCCGCCGATACCGGTGAGGACGTGACGAACGAGAAGAGAAAGCAGGCGGTCGTGGAGGCCAAGCCTGTCGGCAACGCCACCGGTCTGCGCATCGGAGCGGCGATCCTCTGGCTGCTTGCCATCACCTTCGAGGTTCTGGCGCTGCTGGTGCTCTACGGCAAGATCGACATGAAGTTCATGCCCGGCCTCTATCAGATCATCCTCTTTATCGTGCTGGATCTCATCTGCCTGGTGATCGGCTCCCAGCTCTGGAAGAAGTCCAACCACATCGCGCCGGCCTCCAAGAAGAACCCGACCCTGTTCTGGCTGCACAATAACCTCGGCCTGATCGTCACGGTCGTTGCCTTTGTGCCGCTGATCATCCTGATCCTCACCAACAAGGAAGCCGACAAGAAGACCAAGACCATCGCCACCGTCGTCGCCGTGATCGCGCTGCTGCTGGGCGGCGTCTCCAGTTACGACTTTAATCCCATCTCCCTCGAGGAGCAGCAGGCTGCCGAGCAGGTCATCACCGGCAGCGTCTACTGGAGCCCTTACGGCAAGGTCTACCACACGCATGACGACTGCCAGGCGCTCAACCAGAGCGAGCAGCTCACAACGGGCGACGTCGACCAGGCCATTGCCGCCGGCCGCACCCGCCTCTGCTCCTTCTGCGCCAAGCGCGATGCGATCGACACCGAGGGCCTGCTTACCGACAATGTCGATGTGAGCGACTATATCCCGGAGGAGACCGTCGAGGATGTGGAGGACGAGGCGGAGGAAGAGCCCGCCGCCTAAGCCCTTCAGACAGAAAAACTCCCTCCGTCTGATTGCGGAGGGAGTTTTCCAATGCATCTGTCAGAGGTTCTTCTCGCCCCAGCCCTTGAGCTCAAGCAGGATGGGGATGAGGCTTCGGGCCTTTTCCGTCAGCGTGTACTCCACACGCAGGGGCATCTCGTTGTACTGGATGCGGTTGACGAGGCCGTCCCTCTCCATCTCGCGCAGCGAGGCCGCGAGCATCGTGTTCGTGATCCCGGCGATCTCTCTGAGCATCTCGTTGAAGCGGCCGGCGCCCTTGTCGTCGATGAGACAGAGGATCATGATCTTCCACTTGCCGCCGATGATGCGGAGAACCTTTTTGAGCCCGCAGTCCTCGCCCGCGATGGAGCTGCAGAGCGGCTCGTGTCTGACAGAATTGTTCATAGTATGTTTTTCCTTACCTGATAAATATAATCTGCGTACTTGATAAGTTTTTCTTACTATGTATAATAGACTTATCAGAAGGGAAATGCAAGTATTATTTCAAGCCTTTCGGAAATCATAACAGCACAGACGTGCAGAAAGAGAGAATGATCATGGAATACACTTTTACCGAAGCCAATTTTGAACAGGAAGTCCTGAACAGCGAGATCCCCGTCGTCGTCGATTTCTTCGCCGAGTGGTGCGGCCCCTGCAAGATGCTCGCCCCCACCGTCGAGGCGCTGGCCGAGAAGTATGCCGGCCGCGTGAAGATCGGCAAGCTCGACTCTGACGAGGCAATGACGCTCTGCCGCAAATATCGCGTCATGAGCATCCCCAACGTCCTCTTCTTCAAGGGCGGCAAGGTCGTCGACCAGTCCATCGGCTTCGTCGGCCAGGACGTGCTCGAGGCCAAGATCGAGAAGATGCTCTGAACGCGCAGATCCATTGACAGCACGCAGAAAAAGCTCACCCGCCGGGTTTCTTCGGCGGGTGAGCTCAGCTTGTTGGGGCTTTAGCGACAAACACCCCCCGGTTATACCGGGGGAATTAAAAAGCTTAAGCAAAAGCAACCTCCTGTGATGGAGTGGTAAAGGTTTGGCGACCGCATTACCACAAGAACACAGGAGGTTACAAACATGGGAAAAATGACCTAAATCACAATGCACACTCGACATGGAGACTACAGTACCACATAGTGTTTGCCCCAAAGTATCGGAGGAAAGTAATCTATGGGCAACTAAAGGCAGATATAGGAGTAATACTGCGCAAGCTGTGTGAAGAGAAGAATGTGGAAATAATTGAAGCAGAAGCGTGCCCAGATCATATTCACATGCTGGTGAGCATCCCACCGCAGTTAAGTGTAGCACAATTTGTGGGATTCCTCAAGGGAAAGAGCACACTGATGATTTTTGACCGGCAT
>DFGE01000001.1 GCA_002371675.1 Clostridiales bacterium UBA3758 | reverse complement strand
TAAGGATAGGCCCTATGATAATGATAGCACTTTTTTTCTTGTTCTCCGTAACAAAGGCCCCACTTCTATCTATTATTTTCTATGTGCTCGCTTTAGGTGTGTTTTGCTTATATAACCCTGTTAGGTACGGAGCGTTGCAGAACAGCATTGTATCTAAATACAGAGTAACAGTTATTTCATTTAAGTCAGTAGCGTGTGCCGGACTATCCATGATATCGCATCCACTGATGGGATGCTTTTCTGACGCACTGGGTATGCAAGTTGGAATGCAAATTCTAATAGGGATTTCTTTTTTTCTACTAATACTAATTAATTGCCTTTTTGGGGATTTGAACTTTAACAACACGCAGCCCTAAACTCGTTTGGGGTTGTTAGTTGAATATAAAGGAAAGGAGAAAAGCAATGGAAGCACTGAATGAGAATGTTGTGTGCGATGCTGCAACTGTTGCCTCGGCCGAGGATGTTTGTGCATATTGCCTTAAAGGTGAAGGTAACTAAGTAGTCGCAAAGGGCCGCCGGTTTTCTATCTTTGAATCGGCGGCTTCATTTTGTTGTTTTAACGACATCGACTCTGGCCATGGAGACGTCAAACAGATAGCTATAGTTTTTAGGACAAGCAGGGTAAGAAAAATATAATTGTTTGACTATTCTCCGAAAAACCCATCTCAGGCAAACATTGTCTGTAAAATGAGTGATAAGTCTCGAGCGCTATCTTGCTGCGCTTGACGACGGGAAGTGTTATATCAAAACATTTATTCTGTTGTCCATATTTGTGAAATGATTATAAAGAAAGAAAAAAGCATAGGAAACTGAGCTTTCCTATGTTGAGTCAATAAGAAATGGAAGATTATGACCGGTGCTCTCGCTGGATCCCATGCCCTGTTTGCAGGAGCAGGACACGGACTAAGGTTTATGCTGATACCGTTCTTGTGAGATTCCCGCTGTTCTGTCCCAAATGTAAAAAAACAACACAGATTGACGTGGTACAATTGAAAATGGTATTGAGCGAAGAGCCAGACGTATAACGCAGAGCCAGCTCCCCGATGATGGCGGAGCTGGCTCATTTTATTTGATCTCCGTTCCGCCTTTTGAGCGGATTGCACAAAGCACAGATTGAAGCACAGGAATCAATGCAGAGGCTTCTTCCTCGCTGCAATCATCCACTAATAGACGTAGCCTTCGTAGCGCCGGGGATTCCTGCTGCATGTTGGGATAAAAGACTTCCCGTGGATCTATATTGAGGGCACGAACTAGAGGGTATAAGACCTCCAGCTTGGGATTGCCTTTGTAGTTTTCAATGTTCAGCACCGTGCGAACATCTTTATTCATTTTATCGGCAACTTCCCGCTGGGTGAGTCCTGATGCGCCGCGGGCACGTTTTACCGCATCTCCTAAAAAGCGAGAGTATTCTTTCATTACGATTCACCTCTCGCATATTCTACATTACCTGTCCTCTCAACATAATTCGCGGCATTTCACCTTTTTGGTGAACTCTAATACATATTTCCCGTGAATGAGGTGTCAGACATGCCCAGGCAGATGCATTTTGGCGTGGCGCATGGGCAGATTTCACCTACAGAGATGTATCGCAATACACCATAACCCTTCGCGTAACAACTAAACACGCAAAGCTTGCCTGCCGCTCTCCGCCTTCCGATCTGGATTTTTCAAAAAATTCAGATCGGAGGTAAAAGAAAATGGATGGCAAGCATCCAAATCAATATGATAAGCGCCCCAAGAGGCGCAAAGATAAAGACAATCCCTATGAACTGTTTTCAGTTGGCATTGATACTCCGACGGCTCGTTATTACATCCGCTTTAAGGATGGACAGGGTGTGGAGCATTGTCTGGAGATCAAAAAGTCGCTATTTGATACGCTGGATGCTTTTGAGCTGGAGGATCTATCACACTTGAATGAGGTGGACAACCATTTTGAACGCTCCGAATTGACAGAGGCCGCTTTGCATGAGCGCGCGTTTGCAGTATCCCCGCCCATTGAAGCGATTGTCAGTCACAAGATTGAGCGCGAAGAATTACATAAGGCAATCCAATCTCTGCCAGTTCTCCAACGGCGCAGACTGATCCTCTACTACTTCGGTGAGATGACGTATGAGCAAATCGCGGATATTGAGAAGTGCAGCTATCCCGCCGCGCGGCGGTCAGTATTGTCGGCAATTGACAATCTGAAAAAAATCCTGAAATAAGGGGGTACATTTTCCCTGATTAGTTAGGAAACAGGTGAGAGGCAACGGAAAGCCTTTCACCTGTTTTCCGTTTTACGGTGAATGGGTTTGAACTTTGACAACAGAATCCCCATTCATCAAGCACATTCCCATAGCTATTGCGAGAGCATGAGCCAGAATAGCGGCTGCGCCATGATCTGCGGCGGATGTAGGCAGCGAAAAGTCACTTTACCTTGTTTTCGGCTTGCACATCCTCCACACGGAGCGAGAACAGTTTGCTATGAGTGTCGGATGGTTACCGGCGCGGCCACGACAGGCTATGGGGTCAAAGATACTCCTGCTCAGTCACAGTCCGAGCGTGCAGCGCGTTTCCGTGCGTGAGGCGTCACAGGCAATGAGGGCAGCCGACAGCGATCCTGCCGGGGGTTAAATTCCCGTGGAGCTGGTACACCGCCAGCCGTTTGATGATTTCCCAATGGCAAGCCCGGGCGTCGAGGGCAAATAGGCTTGCTTTCACATAATATGCCGGACAATGGCCAGCTAACAGCGGGCAGAGTTTGTCTACATTGCGCCATTTCTTTTGCTGCCCTGCGTCCGGCCTTTACATAGGCGGACAAGCCACTAATTATCTACAGAGGAGGTCGAGCTATGAGCGGGCAACAATTCTCGCGGGGCGAGATTTATTATATAGACTTCGGCGACGGTGTGGGATCGGAGCAGAGAGGCTACCGCCCTGCAGTCATTATTTCCAACAATATAGGGAACAAAAACAGCACCACAGTCATCGTCGCAGCCATTACCACGTTACGGCCAGAAAAAGCCAAACTGCCTACGCATATATATGTCGGGACAGAAACAGGCTTGGATAATCCCTCCGTTATCTTGCTGGAGCAGATCAGAACAATCAGCAAGGACAGGGTGAGTGATTATGTTGGAACGCTCTCTGAAGGACAGATAAAAGCTCTTTGGCGCGCCCTGGCAATCAGTATAGGCGAGACGGGTGGAGGTGATAACAACATCGTCATGTGTCTCTGTAAACGCTGCGCGGACAATTTTCGTTCTGTTGGCAAGTACAAGCTCCTCCGAGTCACCAAAAGCCAAAAGAGAGATACCTGTACCTACTGTAATTACCGCAAAGGGTATGATTATGAGCTTATACTAAAGGAGTGAAAAATGGGCTTTAGTGATATTTACCGTTCTATTCTGAAAGAGTACCCGGACATTCTGACCGTTGAGGAAATGAGTAGAGCGTTGGGAGTCAGCACCAAGACAGGATATAAGCTGATTCGGGAGAATAAAATCGAATGCATAAAAGTGGGCCGTTCCTATCGGATACCAAAAGCCCACCTTCTTTCTTATATACGTGTTTTCATAAAAGCACCGACCCCATAATCGCACATTGGACTTCTGCGCGGCTCCCGATTACAATGGAGACAGCCAACAGCAGAAGTCCAATTGTTCTAAAAAAAGGAGGATTCACATGGTAGCAGGACATCTGCAAGAAAAGAACGGAAACTATTATATGGTGGTGAACTACCACGATGCCGCTGGTAAGCGAAAAACAAAGTGGTTTCCTACCGGGCTGCCCGTGAAGGGCAACAAGAAAAAAGCGGAAAAGATGCTCATGGAGCTACGAAAAGAATTTGTACCCGATGAGAAGCCGTTGGAGCAAGACATCCTGTTTTCAGATTTCATGCTCCAATGGCTAGAGATCGTAAAACCTACAATTGCGATTACTACCTATTCGTCCTATTCCAGTATGGTTAAGGGTGTAATCGTCCCTTATTTCAAGGCGAAAAAGATCTCTCTCGGAGATCTGAAAGCAACTGACATCCAAGCGTTCTATATGGATCAGCTAAAACGGGTTTCAGCAAGCTCGGTCATTCATTACCACGCCAATATCCATAAAGCTCTGAAATATGCCGTAAAGATTGACCTGATTCCAACGAATCCTGCGGACAAGGTGGAGCGCCCCAAAAAGAATCGGTTTATTGGCAGCTTTTATGACAGCGACGAGGTGCAAAAACTCTTTACCTCCGCAAAAGGTACTCGCCTTGAGATCCCGATTTTTCTTGGTGCATTCTACGGCCTGCGGAGAAGTGAAGCCCTGGGGCTGAAATGGAGCGCGATTGACTTTCAGAACAACACCATCACCATCCGCCATACTGTCACATCCTGCAACCTTAATGGCAAGCACGTTCAGATCGCCCAGGATACCACGAAAACAAAATCCAGCATGCGGACGCTGCCCCTTGTCCCAGCCTTTAAGGAAAAGCTGTTAGCGCACAAAAAGCAGCAGGAGGAATACCGGCGCGTATGCGGCAGAAGCTATGACAAGCGGTATCTGGACTACATCTGCGTGGACGAGATGGGAACTCTGATTTCTCCGCACTATCTCACTTCAGCATTTTCGAAGCTGCTTGCTAAGAACAACCTGCGCCATATTCGTTTCCACGATCTCCGGCATAGTTGCGCGTCTCTTTTACTCTCCAACGGCGTCCCGATGAAACAGATCCAGGAGTGGCTCGGTCACAGCGACTTCTCGACCACAGCCAATGTATATGCCCATCTGGACTACAACTCCAAATTGTCCTCGGCAGACGCGATGGTGAATGGCCTGAAAGGTGCGCTGACCGCGATCCAATAAGCAAAAAACGCCAGCTTCCAAGCGACAAAACCGCATGAAAACTGGCGTTTGGCGGAGCGGGTGGGATTCGAACCCACGTGAGGTTGCCCTCAAACTGATTTCGAATCAGCCCCGTTATGACCACTTCGATACCGCTCCGTATTTGATTGGCAAAGGCAGTGTGCTCCGAAGCACCTTGGAAAAAGGAGAGAAAAGCAGGAGAGAAAAGCCTTAAAATCGCTTCCATATGATACCGTGAAAGCCTTGAAAAATCAAGACATTTTCGAAAGAGGCTTCCAAAATGGCCATTCGGTTTCGAGTCAGGGCCGTTATGACCACTTCGATACCTGTCCATATTGATTTAACGCTGGGGCAATCGGGACGCGGTTCAAAGCAGGGCCGTTATGCCCTGTTGCGGTGCCCGAAATTCCCTGCTTGCTCTCGCTCGCGGAATTTCGACCGCTGCCACTCGCTCGCCTCGCTTCTTCCGCCACAGGCGGCGCTTCGGCTCGCTCCCCACTTCGATACCTGTCCATATTGATTTGGTGCCGGGGAAGTCTGGATTCGATTCAAAGCAGGGCCGTTATGCCCTGTTGCGGTGCCCGAAATTCCCTGCTCGCTCTCGCTCGCGGAATTTCGACCGCTGCCACTCGCTCGCCTCGCTTCTTCCGCCACCGGCGGCGCGTCGGCTCGCTCCCCACTTCGATACCTGTCCATATTGATTTAACGCTGGGGCAGTCGAGACACGGTTCAAAGCAGGGCCGTTATGCCCTGTTGCGGTGCCCGAAATTCCCTGCTCGCTCTCGCTCGCGGAATTTCGACCGCTGCCACTCGCTCGCCTCGCTTCTTCCGCCACCGGCGGCGCTTCGGCTCGCTCCCCACTTCGATACCTGTCCATATAAAGACAGTCCCGGTGCTCAGCTTTGTTATTATACCCGATGGCGTGAGAAATTGCAAGAGAAGATTCTCTCGTTTGTTCACATATAATTTGCATATTCTTTTATATAATTCTATTGACAAGTTTTCTTCTCTGCGCTATACTGCTATTAGAAAATGAACCCAGGTCGGCGGGCGCTGCGCCGCTCTGCGCCGCGCGGCCCGGGCAGAAAAGCGAAAGGTGTGATCCAAGCGTGAAAAAGACATTATACAGCCTCATGCTCAACGACGATGTGGTGCGGGAGGTCGACCTGCTGGCGCACCGCATGGGCACCAACCGCTCCAGCCTCATCAACCAGATCCTCGCCGAGTACGTGGGCTACACCACCCCCGAGCGGCGCATCAACGACGTGCTCTCCGCCGTCGAGCAGCTGCTCTCCCCGAGCCGCGAGCTCGTCCCCTTCTTCGCGCCGAACAGCATGTCCATGTCCCTCAAGAGCTCGCTGGAGTACAAGTACCGCCCGACGGTCAAATACGAGGTGGCGCTCTACCGCGGCGACGAGGAGCATATCGGCTCGCTCTCGGTGATCTTCCGCACGCAGTCCGCCGCGCTGATCGAGGCCATGACCGGCTTCTTCCGCCTCTGGCGGAGCATCGAGCAGGCGCATCTGCCCGCCTTCGGCGGCATTGACTACGCGCTCTACGACGGCAAGTTCACCCGCGACCTCGCCCGTCCCGACCGTGACTGCACGGCGGAGGAGCTGGCGCAGGCCATCTCCGCCTATGTGCAGCTCTTTGACCGGCTCATGAAGGACTACCTCGCCGGGCGCGCGGACGCGCACGAGGTGGAGGCCGCCTATTATTCCTGGCTGATCCACAGCCCGATCCATATCTGAAAAGAGGCGTAAACCATGAACGCAGAACGCTATACCAAGAAGAGCCTGGAGGCCATCCAGACCGCCCAGGCCATGGCGCAGGAAAACCGCAACAACTATATCACCCCGGAGCATCTGCTCTACGCGCTGGTCGATCAGGACGGCGGGCTGATCCCCTCCCTCTTCGGCAAGATGGGCGTGAACGCCAACGCCGTGCTCGCCGAGCTCGACAGCGCCATCCGCCAGCTGCCGAAGGTCGGGCAGGTCGGCGAGGTCTATCTCTCACCCGAGACCAACACTGCCCTCAACGCCGCCGAACGCGCCGCCAAATCCATGGGCGACGAGTACACCTCCGTTGAGCACCTGATGATCGGCATTTTCGCCGCGGCCACCCCGGCGATCAAGCGCATCTTCTCCGAGCACGGCATCACGAAATCCGCCTTCACGGCGGCGCTCAGCAAGGTGAAGTCCTCCCCCGTCACCGGGGACGACCCAGAGAGCACCTACGACGCGCTCGCCAAATACGGCACCGACCTCGTGCAGCGCGCCCGCGACAACGAGCTTGACCCCGTGATCGGGCGCGACAACGAGATCCGCAACGTCATCCGCATCCTCTCGCGCAAGACCAAGAACAACCCCGTGCTGATCGGCGAGCCGGGCGTCGGCAAGACGGCCATCGCCGAGGGGCTCGCCCAGCGCATCGTGCGCGGGGACGTGCCGCAGGGACTCAAGGACAAGACCATCTTCTCGCTCGACATGGGCGCGCTTATCGCCGGCGCGAAGTACCGCGGCGAATTTGAGGAGCGGCTCAAGGCCGTGCTGGAGGAGATCCGCAAGTCCGAAGGCAGGATCATCCTCTTCATCGACGAGCTGCACACCATCGTCGGCGCGGGCAAGACGGAGGGCAGCATGGACGCCGGCAACCTCCTCAAGCCCATGCTCGCGCGCGGCGAGCTGCACTGCATCGGCGCCACGACGCTCGACGAGTACCGCAAGTACATCGAGAAGGACGCCGCCCTGGAGCGCCGCTTCCAGCCCGTACAGGTGGACGAGCCCAGCGTGGAGGACACCATCTCCATCCTGCGCGGCCTCAAGGAGCGCTACGAGGTCTACCACGGCGTGCGCATCCACGACAGCGCCCTCGTCGCCGCCGCGACGCTCTCCAACCGCTATATCACCGACCGCTTCCTCCCCGACAAGGCTATCGACCTCGTGGATGAGGCCTGCGCCATGATCCGCACGGAGATCGACTCCATGCCCTCCGAGCTGGACGACATCCGCCGCAAGATCATGCAGCTGGAGATCGAGGAGATGGCGCTCAAGAAGGAGGAGGACGAGTTCAGCCGCGACCGTCTGGCGAAGCTCCGCGAGGAGCTTGGCGAGCTCAAGGACAAGTTCAACGAGATGAAGGCGCGCTGGGAGAACGAGAAGAACAGCGTGGACGAAGTCAAAGCCCTCAAGAGCGAGCTGGAAAAGCTGCACGCCGACATTGAAAACGCCCAACTGCGCTACGAATACGAGAAGGCCGCGAAGCTGCAGTACTCCGACCTCCCCGCCCTCGAGCAGCGGCTGCGCGAGGCCGAAGCCCGCTCCGAGGAGCGCAAGCAGAACAGCCTCGTGCACGACACCGTGACCGAGGAGGAGATCTCCAGCATCGTAGCCAGGTGGACGGGCATCCCCGTCTCCCGGCTCATGGAGAGCGAGCGCGAGAAGATCCTGCATCTGGACGAGTACCTGCACCGGCGCGTCGTCGGGCAGGACGAGGCCGTGCAGAAGGTCACCGAGGCGATCCTCCGCTCCCGCGCCGGGATCGCGGACCCGAACCGCCCCATCGGCTCCTTCCTCTTCCTCGGCCCCACGGGCGTGGGCAAGACGGAGCTGGCCAAGTCCCTCGCCGAGTGCCTCTTTGACGACGAGCACAACATCGTGCGCATCGACATGACCGAGTACATGGAGAAGTTCTCCGTCTCGCGTCTGATCGGCGCGCCCCCGGGATACGTCGGCTACGACGAGGGCGGCCAGCTCACCGAGGCCGTGCGCCGCAAGCCCTACTCCGTCGTGCTCTTCGACGAGATCGAGAAGGCGCACCCGGACGTGTTCAACATCCTCCTGCAGATCCTGGACGACGGCCGCATCACCGACTCCCAGGGCCGCACGGTGGACTTCAAGAACACCATCATCATCCTGACCTCCAACCTGGGCAGCCAGTACCTGCTCGAGGGCATCGAGCCCGACGGCAGCATCTCCGAGGCCGCGCAGGCGGCCGTCATGGCGGAGCTCCACCGCAGCTTCCGCCCGGAGTTCCTCAACCGCCTGGACGAGACCATCCTCTTCCGCCCGCTCACACGCGAGAACCTCACCGGCATCATCGACATCATGGTCGAGGGGCTGCGCGCGCGTCTCGAGGAGCAGAAGCTCCACCTCACGCTCACGGACGCCGCCAAGGCGCTCATCATCGACCGCGGCTACGACCCGCTCTACGGCGCGCGCCCGCTGCGGCGTTACCTGCAGGCGAGCGTGGAGACGCTCATCGCCCGCACGATCCTGCGCGGCGACCTCCGCAGCGGCGATACCATCACCGTGGACGTGGAGAACGGGGAGCTCGTGTGCCGCTGAGCTAGCCTGATGGCGCAGCTCTCCCTCCAGGGGTCCGAGAGCTGCGCTGTCCTGCCAAAAATCTCTGTTTCCTGTCCATTCCGTGCTTGACAGAGACCGCAGCGCGATTTATAATACAGTTGATTTATTACGATCATCGGAGCGGTTTTCCCGGGATCTGCCGGCTCCGGCTTTGATCGAGTGCTTGGAGGACATCACATGAAAACCGCATATACTACGCCCGCTTGCGATTTTGTCAATTTCTGTGCCAGCGATATCGTCTGCAGTTCCTTTTGCAGGTGCGACGGATATGACTGCGGCACCGATACCGGCTTTATCATCTGAGACCGCTTTTTTCTGAAGCTGAATAAGGTATCCATGGAGAGGAGCGTGCTCCTCTCCATTCCATATTGGGAGGTGTTTGCACGATGCAGCGAATCGTATGGGGAGAGGGCTCTCTCTTTTCCTCTGTTCTCGGCAGGCAGAAGTACAGCGGCGCGCCGCTGCGGTGGAGCCGCTTTGTGCTGTTCGAGCCGGTCGAGGGCGGCACGCTGCTCTTTAACGCGCTGACGCGCGTCCTGGTCTTTACGGACGCGGCGCTCGACGTGCGCACGGACCCCGCCTCCCTCCCGGATGCCGCGCTCTGGCAGGAGCGCTGGTTCCTGATCCCGCAGGACGCGAACGAGCTGCAGACCGCGGATCAGCTGGGGCGCGTGACGGAGATGGTTTACCGCGCCTCGCTGGAGGCGGAAGAGAAAAGCTCCTTCACCGTCTATACGACGACCGCCTGCAACGCCCGCTGTCCCTACTGCTTTGAGAAGGGATATGCGCCGGTGACGATGCGGGAGGAGGACGCCGACCGTGCGGCCGCCTTCATCCGCAGCCACGCGGCGGGAAGGAACGTCTCGCTCCGCTGGTTCGGCGGAGAACCGCTGCTGAACACCGCGGCGATCGAGCGGATCTGCGCCGATCTCCGGCGGGACGGCGTCAGCTTCCGCAGCAGCATCATCACCAACGGCTACCTCTGGACGGAGGAGAGCGTCGCCTCCGCAAAGGAGGACTGGAAGCTCGATTGGGCACAGATCACGCTGGACGGCACGGAAGAGAGCTACAACGCCTGCAAACAATACGTCTGCTCCGATCCGAGTCCCTACCGCCGCGTTCTGCGCAACATCGGGATGCTGCTCGAGGCGGGGATCGCCGTGGGCGTTCGGCTGAATCTCACGCTGGAGAATGCGGAGGAGCTGCTCAGGCTGATCGACGAGCTGCAGGAGCGCTTCGGCGGCAGCAAGGATTTCGGCTTCTCACTGCATGAGCTGTTCGAGTATGACTTTCTCTCGGCGGATCCCGCCTGGCAGGACGGAGGGCGCATTTTGGACGCCTACCGCAGACTGCTTCTCCGGCTGGAGGACTACGGTCACAGTTTGGATCTGGCGCAGTACAACCGCCCGAGGAAGCACTGCATGGCGGATTCCGCCCGCAGCTTCGCCATCTATCCCACGGGAGAGCTCCTGAAATGCGACCACTTCCGGGCGGAGGAGGTCGTCGGCGATGTGGTGAACGGCGTGACGGATCCGGCTCTCGTGAAAAGCTGGAGGGAGCGCTCGGCGAAGACCGCGCTCTGCCGGGACTGTCCGCTCTATCCAGCCTGCGTCCGGCTGAAAAAATGCCCGGACGAGCCTGCGGACTGCTCTCCGATGATGCGCGAGATCCGCCTGTTCAACTGCCGCCGCGGCATGCGTACGGAATGGCAGCGGGTCTGCAAAAGCGGACAGGAGAAGGCGTAGAACGCCGCCCCTCGCCGAAATGGCGGAGGGTCTGTAAAATGCCGCTGCCCGGTCACGTAACCAACGCAACGGGCGGCTGCCAGCCGCCCCTGCGACGAGACGGGCACATCCGTACCCGCAAGGGACGGCGTCCTCGACGTCCCGCTGTCGGACACCCGCGCAGGGTGCATCAAACGCGGAACCATCATGTCCCGCCGTAGGGGCCGACGTCCTCGGCGGCCCGGCGGTATCAGCAGATGATTCCCGGACAATTTGGGCGACCTCGTACAAGGGTGCGGGGTCGTCCGTTTTTTTGGGAGGGGCAAGCCCCTCCCCTACGGGCGCGATCGTACCGGGATGCGCGTCTGACAACGGGACGTCGAGGACGCCGTCCCCTACGGGTGTATCCGGACAAGGTGCGCGATCCGCAGGGGCGGATAGCATCCGCCCGCGCGGCATCCGAAAACAATCGCAAAAACAATCAGGGCGAATCCGCGCAGATGCTGCGAATTCGCCGAACATTTTTTTGCGCGTATACTGTTGCGCCGCCGGGCGGGGCAGAGCCGCCGCCCCTACGAACGCAGGTGCGCATTTACGCACTCATCCTTATTTTACAACAGACCCTTCGTGCCGTTTGCCCCGCCCGGGCATTTTTTCTGCCCCGTCCGGTTTTTTTCCTTTTCCCTGTAACCTCCGCCCGGCAAATGTTGACTATATGGGTGAGAACGTTCTTGAACACAAGGAGAGCATATGGAAGACAGAAAGATTGTGGATCTGTTCTGGCAGCGCGACCAGCAGGCCATTGCGGAGACAGACAGAAAATACGGGCGGCGATGCTTCGGCGTCTCATACAGCCTCCTCTCGGACGCGCAGACGGCGGAGGAGGTCGTCAACGACAGCTATCTCGCCCTCTGGAACAGCGTGCCGCCCCAGCGGCCGCTGCACTTTTCCGCCTACCTCCTCCGCATCGTGCGCAGCATCAGCTTCAACCGCGTCAAGGAGCGCTATGCGCGCAAGCGCGGCGCGGGCGAGAGCGCGCTGCTGTACGACGAGCTGGACGAGTGCCTCGCCTCCGACTTCTCCGTGGAGCGCGAATACGAGGCAAAGGAGCTCAAGGAGCACATCAACCGTTTTCTCTTCACGCTCTCCAGGGACGACAGAATCATATTTGCCTATCGTTACTGGCTGCTGCTCCCGGTCGCGGAAATCGCCGGACGGCTCGGCTTCAGCGAAGCAAAGGTCAAAACCTCGCTGCACCGAAGCCGAAAGCGCCTGCACGACTATCTGAGCAAGGAGGGACTGATATGAAGGTTCTCAGCTTTCTGGAAGCAATGGACCAGCTGGACGACAGGATCATACTGGAGGTTGCTTCAACAATGAATTCCACACATAACAACAAGAGACGGAGCTTCGGCAGGAAGCTCACGGCCACGCTGCTGGTCGCGGCGGCGCTGCTGGCGCTCAGCGCGGCGGCATACGCGACGGGCTTCTTCGGCCTGCGCGCGCTTGAAAAGGGCGAGAGCTACAGCGCGGATACGGTGAACGGGGAAAAGGAGTTTGTCGGGATCTCCATCACCCAGCCGCAGGACGTGCCCGACGAGGCGGACGAGGCGATCCGCGAGAAGGTCGAAAACTCCGAAAAGGCCTGGGCGGAATGGCTCGCCTGGTGTGAGGCGAACACGCCCGCCGAACCCGCGGTCTTCACGCCGCCCGACGAGTTCTGCTATATGGATATGCAGGAAAACGGGGACGGCAGCTGCACCGTCAGCTTCTATCGGAACGTAGACGACGAGGGCAATTATCTGACGGCCGAGGAGCTCTGGGCCAATCCGCCCATCGAGCAGCGGCAGGCGAGCGCCGAGGAGCTGGCCGCGCTGAGCGCCGCCGCGGAGTACCAGCGCAGCCAGTACCCGGGCTACGATTTCAACTATCACGTCCACGACGCGGCCGGGGCGGCCGCCCTGGAGGAGATCGCCGCGCGCTACGGCCTCGAGCTGCGCCGCGAGATGGAGCGCTTCCTGGACGCGGATATGCAGGCCGTCCCGGACGATCTGGAGGGCGCGATGCCCCGCGCGGAGCTGACCGCCTGGATCAACGAGAACTTCGGCAGCGGCTGTCTCTTCGCCGCCGATCCCTACGGCTACGACAAGTTCTATTACTACGACGACGGCACCTTCGCCGTGAGCTGGTACCCCGAGCCGCTGGAGATGCGTCCCCTCGGCGACAGCTGGATCGAGGTCTGCCCGACCTGGTGCTATCTCTACAATTCCCCCTACGGCACCCTCTCCAGCGGTGATGAGATCGGCGTGGCCGTCACGCGCGACGCGCTGGAGAGCGCGCAGTGCCGCGAATACAGCGCCGCGGACGGCACGCTGCTCAATGTCGTGCAGCTGGGCGGGGACGGCATCGGCGGGATGAGCCAGACCTTTGCCTATGTGTATCTGGACGATTCCTTCGTCGTCCTGCAGATCACGAGCGAGCGGCAGCTCACGGACGCCGAGGTGGACGCCATCCTGGATACCGTGAACTTCGGCAACATCGGCTGAGCGGGCAGCCCGCACCAGCAGGGGACGGCCGCCTCGGCGGCACGGCGGTATCAGCAGATGATTCCCGGACAATTTGGGCGACCTCGTGCAAGGGTGCGGGGTCGTCCGTTTTTTCGGGAGGGGCAAGCCCCTCCCCTACGGGCGCGATCGTACCGGGATGCGCGTCTGACAGCGGGCCGTCGGGGACGCCGTCCCCTACGGGTGCAAGACCGTTCGTTTCCGTCGTAGGGGCGGCCGCCTCGGCCGCCCGGCGGTATCAGCAGATGATTCCCGGACAATTTGGGCGACCTCGTACAAGGGTCCGGGGTCGTCCGTTTTTTCGGGAGGGGCAAGCCCCTCCCCTACGGGGGGCGGGTATGCCTGGGTGCGGAACGTACAACGGGATGTCGAGGACGCCATCCCCTACGGGGTGGGTGCAAAAAACGGGCGTGATGCGGAAACTGCGGGAGGGGCAAGCCCCTCCCCTACGGGCGCGATCGTACCGGGATGCGCGTCTGACAACGGGACATCGAGGACGCCGTCCCCTACGGGTGTATACGGACAAGGTGCGCGATCCGTAGGGGCGGATAGCATCCGCCCGCGCGGCATCCGAAAACAATCGCAAAAACAATCAGGGCGAATCCGCACAGATGCTGCGGATTCGCCCATTTTTTAATGGTATTTGCCTTTCCCGCGCGGGAGATCAGAATTCCGGGTAGAGCGGGAAGCGGCGGCAGAGCTCGATGACCTGCTCCTTCACCGCCGGCACGGCTGCCTCGCCCTCGTCGATGAGGCGGGCGATCATCGCGCCGATCTGGCGCATCTCCTCCTCCCTGAGCCCGCGCGTGGTGACCGCCGGGCTGCCGAAGCGCATGCCGCTGGTCTGGCGCATGGAGAGCGTGTCAAAGGGGATGGTGTTCTTGTTGGCGGTGATATTGGCGCGATCCAGCAGCTCCTGTACCTCCGCCCCGGTCTTGCCGCGGCAGTAGACGTCCGCGAGCATGAGGTGGTTGTCCGTGCCGCCGGAGACGAGGCGGACGCCGCGGCTCTGCAGCGCATCCGCGAGCGCGGCGGCGTTGCGGACGATCTGCTGCTGGTAGGCCTTGAATTCCGGCTGCAGCGCCTCACCGAAGCAGACAGCCTTGGCCGCGATGATGTGCATGAGCGGGCCGCCCTGCGTGCCGGGGAAGACGGCGCTGTTAATCTTCTTTTTCAGATCCTCTTTGCAGAGGATGATCGCGCCGCGCGGGCCGCGCAGGGTCTTGTGCGTCGTGGTGGTGACGACGTCGGCATAGGGCACGGGGTTCGGGTGCAGCCCCGCCGCCACGAGACCCGCGATGTGCGCCATGTCCACCATCAGATACGCGCCCACGGAATCGGCGATCTCGCGCATGCGCTTGAAGTCGATCACGCGGGGATAGGCGCTGGCGCCGGCGATGAGGATCTTCGGCCGGACCTCCTCGGCCACCTGCTGCGCCTTGTCATAGTCAATCTGCTCGGTCTCGGGATCGACGCCGTAGAAGGTCGCGTGGAAATATTTCCCGGAGAGAGAAGCGCGCGAGCCGTGGGTCAGATGACCGCCGTGGCTGAGATCCATGCCGAGGATCGTGTCGCCCGGCTGGAGCAGCGCCACATACACCGCGAGGTTGGCCGAGGAGCCGGAGTGCGGCTGGACGTTCGCGTGCTCAGCGCCGAAGAGCTGCTTTGCGCGCTCGACGGCGAGATCCTCCAGCTCGTCAACATACTGGCAGCCGCCGTAGTAGCGCGCGCGGGGGTAGCCCTCGGCGTATTTGTTGGTCAGATGGCTGCCCATGGCCTCCATCACGGCCGGAGACACGAAGTTCTCCGAGGCGATGAGCTCCAGATGGTCGCGCTGCCGCTGGAGCTCGCGCTCCATGGAGGCAAAGACCTCCGGATCCTGCTTGCGGATCGAATCGTACATTTCTCTCTCTCCGTTCCTGTTGTTTTACTGGCACATTATAGTCTCACGGCCGGGTACTGTCAATCAAAAAAGCAGACGCCGGGGCGGGAGAGCGGCGCATCCGGCAGATCATAACAAGTCCCTCCCTATGCGTTCTCTTTCAGCATATGCCGCCCGCAGGCTGTCAGGGAACGGGCGGAATAAACCTACCAAAACAGTATGATTACAAGGGGCATTGTACCGCCTGCACCGTCATCTGTCAAGCACATTTTTCACTTGAAATCCTATCAACGAACTATTATAATAGGATTATAAAACAGGCAGACAGGAGGCGGATACTATGCTGGTTTCCACTCGCGGCCGCTACGCGCTGCGCGTGCTCACGGATATGGCGGAGCACCCCTCGGAGGGCTACACGCCGCTCAAGGAGATCGCCGAGCGGCAGGGCATTTCGGAGAAATATCTGGAGAGCATCGTCAAGACGCTCGTGCAGGAGGGGCTGCTGCTCGGCCTGCGCGGCAAGTGCGGCGGATACCGCCTCGCGAAGACGCCGGAGGAGATCCCCGTGGGCGAGGTGCTGCGCAGCATGGAGGGCTCGCTCGCGCCGGTGTCCTGCCTGGAGGAGGGGCAGCCCGCCTGCCCGCGGGAGGCGGACTGCCGCACGCTGCCCATGTGGACGGGGCTGGACAGGGTCATACGCGACTATCTCAACGGCTACACCGTCGCCGATCTCGTCTCCGCAGGCGGGATCTGAGCAGGAAATGAGGAAACCCCGCGCGGTCTGCCTGCAGACCGCGCGGGGTTTTTGCGCCCTGTTCCCTCAGAGGTCGAGCCGCTCGAAGCGGCGGACGGACGCGCTGTGGCTGAGGAACGTGCCGAGCGCGAAAACGAGCAGCCCCAGACCGAAGACGGCGAGCTGCGGCGCATCGACGCGGTCGGGCGCGTTCAGTCCCTCAAGGCCGGGGAGGTGGTGCAGGACTTCCGCGGCGGCGACGAGCAGGATGCCGGCCGCGGTGTAGATCAGGAAGGGCACGCCGAACTTGTAGGCGGTTTTGAAGAAGCCGCCGAGAAAGATGAGGTTGAAGAGCGCGAAATTCAGCAGGATGAAGCCGAGATAGCAGAGGTTGGCGTTGAGCATGGGGTTCTGCGCGTAGACGGCGGCCTGCCCCAGCAGCCTCATGCGCAAAGCGGTGAAGACGGCGCAGAGCAGGAAGGCCGCCAGCTCGATCTCCAGTACGAAGCGGTATTTCGCCGTCACCACGTCGCGCTTGCGCACGGGCAGCAGCACCGAATAGGTGACGTCTCCGCACTCGCGAGCCTGCTGGAAGCTGTAAAATATCCCGAGGCAGACGAAGAAGCTGCCCACGAGGATCGGGTAGCCGGGCAGAAAAGTCATCAGCGAGAAGGCGAGGAAGAAGTAGCTCAGGGGGCTCGCGGCGAGCCGCCGCTCCTTGTACAGCAGGTTTTTCACAGCGTCAGCGCCTCCTTTTCCAGATGGACCATGATCTCCTCGAAGCTGGGCCGGTGACCGATCTCGGCGGCAAAGCGCTCGATAAAGGCCTCGCGGCTCTCGGAGGCCACGAGCTCGCCGCCCTTGATATAGGTGATCGCGTCGGCGCATTTCTCCAGATCCGAGGTGATGTGCGTCGAGAAGAGGATCGACACGCCCTTGGCGGCCAGCTGGCGGAAGATGTCGCAGAGCTCGTCGCGCGAGACGGGGTCGAGCCCGCTCGTCGGCTCGTCGAGGATCAGCAGCTCCGCGCGGTGCGAGAGCGCCATCGTCAGCGCGAATTTGACTTTCATCCCCTCGGAGAGCTCACGCAGGCGCTTGCCCTCGTCGAGCCGGAAGACCTCGAGATAGTGCCGGCAGGCGGCCTCGTCCCAGCTGTCGTAGAAGCGGCGCGTGACGGCGAGGATCTCGCCCACCGTCCGGCGCGGGTAATAGCTCATGCCGCCGACGGCGTAGCCGATGCGGCGCTTGATCTCGTCCTCGTGCCCGCCGAATTCCAGTCCGAAGACCTTGACCGTGCCCGCGTCGGGGTGCACGAGGTTGAGCATGGCCTTGAGCGTGGTGGTCTTACCCGCGCCGTTGCGGCCGACGAAGCCCATGATCTGCCCCTTTTCGACGGAAAAGCTGACGTCCTTGAGCGCAAAGGCGGGGTAGCGCTTGCAGAGGCCGCGGATGTCCAGGATCTTGTCCATGTCAGGCCTCCCCCCCGTCGTCCGGCTCGGAGAAGACGGCCTCCATAATGTGCGTGAACATGCCCTTGGGCGGGATGGCGATGCCGCGTTTCTCGTCGCCGAGGAGCAGCAGCGTGTCGCCCGGGCGGATGTCGAAGAGCTCGCGTGCCTGCTTGGGGATCACGATCTGGCCCTTTTCGCCCACCGTGGCCGTCCAGGCATGGTGTCCTTTGGGTGCTTTCAAGCGGATCACTCCTTTGATTTGTGGGTTTTGTTATACAAATCATACCACCGCCGTACACATTTGTCAAGCGCGAGCCGCGCAGCCATCCCCCTGCAGGAGAACGCAAAACGCCGGGCGGCCGACAGCCGCCCCGGCGGGGTGGTGCAAAATATCAGGCGCGGTGCGGAAACCGCGGGAGGGGCAAGCCCCTCCCCTACGGAGACGGGTGTTCCTGGGTGCGGGACGTACAGCGGGTTGTCGAGGACGCCGTCCCCTACGGGTGCGAGACCGGTCGTTCCGTCGTAGGGGCGGCCGCCCTCGGCCGCCCGCGGACATGGATGAAGGTTGGAGAAACGGGACGTCGAAGACGCCGTCCCCTACGGGATGGTACGGAATATCGGACTCGGTGCGAATCTGCGGGACATCGAGGACGCCGTCCCCTACGGGATGGTGCGAAAAGTCAGGCGCGGTGCGGAAACGGCGGGAGGGGCAAGCCCCTCCCCTACGGAGACGGGCGTACCCGGGTGCGGGACGTACAGCGGGACGTCGAGTACGCCGTCCCCTACGGGGTGGTGCGAAATATCAGGCGCGGTGCGGAAACCGCGGGAGGGGCAAGCCCCTCCCCTACGGAGACGGGTGTTCCCGGGGTGCGGGACGTACAGCGGGACGTCGAGGACGCCGTCCCCTACGGGGTGGTGCGAACTATCAGGCGCGGTGCGGAAACGGCGGAAGGGGTAAGCCCCTCCCCTACGGAGACGGGTGTACCCGGGTGCGGGACGTACAGCGGGACGTCGAGGACGCCGTCCCCTACGGGTGCGAGACCGGTCGTTCCGTCGTAGGGGCGGCCGCCCGCGGCCGCCCGCGGACATGGATGAAGGGTGGAGAAACGGGACGTCGAAGACGCCGTCCCCGGCGGGGTGGTGCAAAAAACAGGCGCGGTGCGGAAACCGCGGGAGGGGCAAGCCCCTCCCCTACGGGGTGGTGCGAGGCCGTCGGGCGGCGCGGTGCTACAGCCCTTTGCCGCGGCAGAGCTCGGTGAGGCATTCGCGCAGCTCGCGGATCTCCCTGCGCTGCAGGAGGGCGCGCGGGCAGATGAACTGCAGGCTCGCCCGCCGCTCCGGCACGAGCGGCACCGCGGCCAGCCGGAAATACTCCGCAAAGGACTCCGGCCCCAGCGCGATGCCCACGCCGCTCTGCACCATCTTCATGCCGATGTCGATGCCGTCGATGCGGTAGACGCGCTGCAGATGGATCCCCTTCTCCAAACAGAGGTCGCGCAGCCAGCGCGCCTCGGCGGAGTTCTCCAGCCCCGTGATCATCGAGGCATTTTCCAGCTCCTCGAAGCGAAAGCCCTTGAGCTGCGCGCGCGGATCGTCCGGCGGGAGCAGCACGCACTGCCGCTCCGTGATCAGCGGGACGGCCATGTACTCCGTTTGCCGCAGCAGATAATCCTCGGCCGGGAGCCGGTCGAGCACCAGGTCTACGCTCTGCTGGCGCAGCAGCTTGAGGAAATCCACCCCCGCCTCGGAGATCAGCGAGAGCTCCACGTCCTGCCGCTCCTCGAAAAAGCGCATGAGCTCCTGGAAGAGGCCGTTGGAATAGACGCGGGAGCCCACGCCGATGCGCAGATGCCGGCGCGTCTTGGGCGTGCCGCCCTGGTAGTCCCGGCAGAGCTTCTGCCAGCCGTCGATGACGGGGCGGGCGTCGCGGCAGAAGCTCTCCCCCGCCTGTGTGAGCTCCAGTCCGGAGGCCGTGCGGGTGAAAAGCGGGTAGCCCAGCTCCTCCTCCAGACGGGCGATCTGCTGCGAGATGGCGGACTGCGAGACATAGAGCCGCTGCGCCGCGCGCGACATGTTGCGGCAGCTGGCGGTCTCCAGGACATAGAGCGTCTGTGTGATGGTCATGGCTCTCCCCTCCGGCGATCCTGCAATCGTAATGATACTATCATTATAAGTTTTTCTTATGCGGTTATTATAAGATAACATTTTACAGTTTTCAAGCTTTTTTGTACAATATAAACAAGTATCCGGCGCGGGCAATTCCTTATCTTATCGAGAAAGGCGGTAGTTCCTATGGATCGGATTTTGATGTCCGGCAACGAAGCGATCGCGCGCGGCGCCTATGAGGCGGGCGCGAAGATCTGTTCCGCTTACCCCGGCACTCCCAGCACGGAGATTTTCGAGAATCTCCCCCAATACAAAGACGAGCTCTACTGTGAATGGGCTCCCAACGAGAAGGTCGCCCTCGAGGTGGCCTATGGCGCCAGCATCGCCGGCGCGCGCAGCCTCTGCGCCATGAAGCACGTCGGCCTCAATGTGGCGGCCGACCCGCTCTTCACCGCGGCCTACAACGGCGTGGGCGGCGGCATGGTCGTCGTCACGGCGGACGACCCCAGCATGCACTCCTCCCAGAACGAGCAGGACAACCGGCACTATGCCCGCTCTGCGAAGATCCCCCTCATCGAGCCTGCCGACTCCCAGGAATGCATCGACTTCATGCAGGAGGCCTACAGGATCTCCGAGATGTTCGACGCGCCTGTGCTCTTCCGCACCACCACCCGCGTGTCCCACTCCAAGAGCCTCGTCAGCACGCACGAGCGCACGGAGAAGGAGATCAAGCCCTACGAGCGCAATCCGCAGAAGTTCTCCTGCACCCCGGCTCTGGCCTACCGCAACCACCCCAAGGTGGAGAAGCACATGCGGGAGCTCGAGGAATACGGCAATACCTGCCCGCTCAACAAAATGGAGATCAAGGGGCACAAGGTCGGCGTGATCACGGCCTCCATCTCCTACCTCTATGCGAAGGACGTCTTCCCCGAGGACACTTCCTTCCTCAAGCTCGGCCTCACCAATCCCCTGCCCATGAAGCTCATCCGCGAGTTTGCCTCGCAGGTCGAAAAGCTCTACATCGTTGAGGAACTCGACCCCTTCATGGAGGAGCAGATCAAGGCCGCCGGCATCGACTGCGTCGGCAAGGAGCTCACCGGCAACATGTACGAGTTCAATCCCCAGCTCCTGCGCGAGCGCATCTTCGGCGAGAAGCCCGAGACGCCGGAGCTCGGCGTGAAGCCGGTCTCCCGTCCCCCCGCTCTCTGTCCCGGCTGCCCGCACCGCGGCTTCTTCTACGCCATCAGCCGCCACAAGAATTACATCGTCACCGGCGACATCGGCTGCTACACGCTGGGCGGCTCCGCCCCGCTCAACGCCGCGGATACCTGCGTGTGCATGGGCGGCGGCTTCACCGTCGGCATGGGCATCGCCAAGACCCTGGAGCTGACCGGCCAGACCGACAAGAAGGTCTTCGGCTGTGTGGGTGACTCCACCTTCTTCCACAGCGGCATGACCGGCGCGGCCGAGATCATCTACAACAAGGGCAACATGATCCCCGTCGTGCTCGACAACTCCATCACCGGCATGACCGGCCACCAGGACAACCCGGGCTCCGGCAAGACGCTCCAGGGCGAGATCGCCGAGAAGCTGCGCATCGAGAAGATCCTGGCCGCGATGGGCTACGAGAACATCATCATCGTCGATCCGCAGGATCTCAAGGCCATGGACGCGGCCATCGAAAACGCCGCGCACTCCGAAGTCCCCGCCGCCATCGTCGTGCGCCGCCCCTGCCTGCTCATCAAGGGCATCAAGCATGATATCGGCAAGTGTGCGGTCAACCAGGATCTCTGCATCGGCTGCAAGAGCTGCCTCAAGGTGGGCTGCCCGGCGATCCTCGTCGAGAACCGGAAAGCCCGCATCGACCAAAATCAGTGCGTAGGCTGCACGGTCTGCGCGCAGGTCTGCCCGAAGAAGGCCATTTTCCGGAAGGAGGACGTATGATGAGCAACACCAAGAGTGCGCTGCTGGTCGGCGTAGGCGGCCAGGGCGCGATCCTCACCGCCAAGGTCCTGGTCAACGGTCTGATGAAGGCCGGCTATGACGTGAAGATGTCCGAGGTGCACGGCATGAGCCAGCGCGGCGGCAGCGTTTCCACCCAGGTGCACTGGGGCGACAAGGTCTACTCCCCCGTCATCGGCAAGGGGCAGGCGGATATCATCGTCGCCTTCGAGAAAATGGAGGCCGTGCGCTATGCGGACTTCCTGAAGAAGGACGGCGTGGCCGTCATCAACGACTACGAGATGGCCTCCTCCTCGATCGCCGCCGGGCTCTGCGAGTACCCCAAGGGCTGCCTCGAGGCCATGCAGGCCAACTACCGCTGCTTCGTGCTCAACGCGGAGAAGATCGCCGAGGAGCTCGGCAACGCCAAGTGCGCGAACATCGTGCTCTTCGGCGGCATGGTCAAGGCCCTGCAGATGGACGACATCGACTGGGAGAGCGTGATCGCCGAGACCGTCCCGCCCAAGTTCCGCGAGCTCAACCTGCGCGCCTACCGCGCCGGCCGCGAGGCCGCCGTCTGCTGATACGGCAAAAACCCGCTGCGGTTCATCAGAACCGCAGCGGGTCCAGCTTGTCAAAAAAGTCCATGCCGGACTTTTTTGACTGCGCTTCAGCCGCCGAGTATTTTGCTTGAGGCAAAATGCTGTTACCGGAAAAGCCCGAAATAGCGGGCTTTTCCGGCGGCGGTTTCTTGTATTCGAGGCGGGCCTTGCCCCCTCGAGCTCCCCCGCTGCTCTGTCCTTCTGCCTTATCACAGGTTTTTTGACAGTCTCACCCGCTGCGGTTCATCAGAACCGCAGCGGGTCTTCGTTTTGATACGGGCACGGGGGACGGTTCAGTCCTCGCCCCTGTACTTCTTCTTCAGGCGCAGGAAGCCGAGGGCGACGCGCGTGTTTATAAAGACGTAGAGCGCGAGAAGGATCACCCAGACCAGCAGCAGCACAGTCTCGCCCGCGCCGCCTACGCCGACTGCCGACAGGGAGCGGAAAAAGTTGGGGATCACGATCAGCAGGAAGATCGCCAGGAAGGGCAGATACTTCGCCAACAGGATGCGCTTGAGCATATCGAGCTTGTCGGCGGGCTCGGTGAAGATCTCCAGATCTCCGTCGCTCGCCTCCTCGGCGCTCTTGCGGAAATAGCAGTAGTCGTTGACCGTCTGGACATACTCCCAGCCGTAATCGCGGTACATCTGCAGGAAAGCGCCCTCGTCCTCGCCGCGCAGCTGCCGGAAATCGAGCTTGTAGACGACGTCCTCCGGCTCGGCGGCCTGGAAATGATAGAAGACGGGGATCGTCATATGGTGGAGCTTCCAGCCCTGGCGCGCCATCTCGCGCAGCCAGTTTTCTTCCTCTTCATAGTCCGTCAGGGTGAAAAAACGGAGCACAGTCTTGTTGATCTCAGCCATTCCAGATCTCTCCTTTGCTGTTTTGATAAAGTCTCTCGATCCGCAGCATTTCGATGGCCAGCACCTGCAGACCCAGCTCGGTCGCGCGATAGAATTTGCGTTTGTCCTCCTCCCGCGTGGGGCGGATCAGGCCGTCCTTCTCCATTTTGGAGAGGCTGCCGTACATGGTGCCGGGGCTGATGACGACCTCTCCCCCGCTGAGTTCGCGCACGCGGCGGGTGATATCGTAGCCGTGCATCTCGTTTTGCAGGCAGAAGAGAATGTAAAAGCCCGATTCCGTCATAGGGCAGTAAATTCGCCGGATCTTTTCGTCCACGGTATTCCTCCTCTCGAACCTCGATGTATCGGAGTTCGATATAAATATATCGCAGCTCGATATATTTGTCAAGAGGTTTTTGCAGGTTTTTGAAAAGAATATTTGCCGCCTCATACTGATATCTGATAGATCAGTATCAGGGCGCAGGGAGGGCGGCCCTTTCGGGTGCAAGACGTAGGGATTTATCGTAGGGGCGGCCGCCCTCGGCCGCCCGGCGTCGGAAGTGCAGCCGGATAACGCTTTACGCAAGAACGACCGTTTGCGTCGTAGGGGAGGGGCTTGCCCCTCCCGTTGTCGGTCATGCTGCCGGGTAAGGTCTGCGCGGGGAGGGCGGTTATCGTCGCAGGGGCGATTCGTGAATCGCCCCTACGGAGACGGGCGTACCCGGGTGCGGGACGTACAGCGGGACGTCGAGGACGCCGTCCCCTACGGAAGCGAAACCGTAGGCGGGCTGCGAGATGGCGGGAGGGGCAAGCCCCTCCCCTACGGAGACGGGTGTACCGGGGTGCGGGACGTACAGCGGGACGTCGAGGACGCCGTCCCCTACGGGGTGGCGCGAAATATCAGGGGTGGTGCGGAAACCGCGGGAGGGGCAAGCCCCTCCCCTACGGAGACGGATGTACCGGGGTGCGGGATGTACAACGGGACGTCGAGGACGCCGTCCCCTACGGAAGCGAAACCGTGGGCGGGTTGCGAGATGGCGGGAGGGGCAAGCCCCTCCCCTACGGAGACGATTGTACCCGGGAGCGTGTCCCACAAGGGCGATGCGGGGTGCGGTAAAGCCGAGGCACGAAATTAGGCGTGACCGAAACGGCGAGGCGCCAAAAAAGGCGTGACCGTGACGGTCACGCCTTTTTCAAGGTTTCTTCAGGTTTCTTTGCTTCAGATGAGGATGGCCTTCTTGGGGCAGCTTTCGGCGCAGGTGCCGCAGCCGACGCAGAGATCCTCGTCCAGCGTCCAGGTCTTGGCCGCCCGATCCACCGTCAGCGCCCCGGCGGGGCACTTCTTGGCGCAGATCGTGCAGTAGACGCACTTGGAGGGATCCTGAACGGGCTTTCCGTCGTCGCGCGGCTGGAGGGCCTCAGCGGGCTTCTCCTCCGCCTTGGGCGCTTCGACAGGCTTCTCTTCCGCCTTGGGCTCCTCAGCGGGCTTTTCTTCCGCCTTGGGCGCGGGGGCGGCGGGAGCCGCGGCGGGCGCAGCCTTGGGCGCCGGCTTCGGCGCGGGGACGTTCGCCACAGGCTCGTCGCCGGGCATGAGGATGGCCTTCTTGGTGCAGGCCTCGGCACAGGTGCCGCAGCCGACGCAGAGATCCTCGTCCAGCGTCCAGGTCTTGGCCGCCCGGTCCACCGTCAGCGCCCCGGCGGGGCACTTCTTGGCGCAGAGCGTGCAGTAGACGCAGCGGGCGGGCACCTGAACGGGCTTGCCGTCGTCCCGCGGGGCGATCATGGCGGCGGGAGCCGCTGCCTTGCCCTCCTCGGCGGCAATGGTCTCGCAGGTGACGGCTGCGGGCTCCTTTGCGGAGGCGGCGGGCGCTGCGGGCTTGGCGGGAGGCGCCTTTCTCACGGGCGGCTTCTTGATGAAGGTGCCGGAGACCATGAGATCCTCTTCCTTGGTGGCGATCATGTGGTAATCGCGCGTGAACTCGATGGCGCCGTGGCCGCAGAAGTCCATACAGGTGGCGCAGAAGGTGCAGGAGCCGAGATAGAAGGTGCGGGTGACCTTGTCGCCCTCGTCGGTCTTCTCGACGGTGTGGCTGATGGCGTTGCCGGAGCAGACGCGCTCACACATCATGCAGTTGATGCACTTGTCCGGGTGGAAGACGATGCGGCCGCGGTAGTTCTCGGCGGCCTCGCTGGGCACGGCGGGGTACATGGCCGTGCTGGGCTTGGAAAAGAGCTGGGAGATCGCTTCTTTGATGAACGGAAGATCCATTACTTCATCTCCCTCCTTTTCTGCTGCAGGATCTTGGTGGCGAGGGCCAGACCGTCGATCACCGCTTCGGGCTTCGGGGTGCAGCCGGCGACGTCCACGTCGACATGCACATACTTGCTCAGCGGGCCGCAGATGGAGTAGCTCCCGCGGAAGACGTTGCCGGACTGGGGGCAGGAGCCCATGGTCACGATACAGCGCGGTTCCGGGACCTGCTCGATGGTGCGCAGCACGCGGGGCAGGGACTGGGCCGTGATGGGCCCGGTGACCACGACGATGTCCGCCTGGCGCGGGGAGCCCGCGAGCTTGAAGCCGAGACGCTCGGCGTCATAGCGCGGGGTCAGCACCGCGACGAGCTCAATGTCGCAGCCGTTGCAGGAGCCGGCGTTGATGTGGAAAAGCCACGGGGATTTGCCGGTGCTCTCTTCGATCAGTTTCTTGAACATTTCCGCCCCTCCTTACAGACCATACCAGGCCATGACCAGGCTCACGAGCGCGAAGCAGGTCACGATGGTCCAGTAGTACTTGAAGACCTGCTCGATCCTGAGACGAGCGGTGATGGCGTGGACAAAGCTGATGCACACGATGGTGAGCACGATGCTCAGCAGCACGAGCACGAGGATCTGCAGCAGCAGGCTCAGCGCGCCGGCGAAGGCGCCGCTGAGGCCGATGGCGGCCACGAGGTTCTGGATACCGGCGCCGATGCCGCCCAGGAAGAGCGCGACAAAGAGGCTGACGACGGTGAAGATCTTCATGGCGTGGGTGAGCTTATAGACGCCGAGCGGCGCGCCGCTGTATTCGGCCATCATGCCCTCGCAGATCTCCGTCTCCGCTTCGGCGGTGTCGAAGGGGTGGCTGCCGGTTTCGCCGGGGATGATGAGCAGGAAGGCCACAGCCGCGGGGATCATGCTGAGTTTGGTGATGAGGCTGCCGTGGAGCTCCTGGTAGCCCACGATGGTGGACAGGGAGAACACGAGGCCTCTGCCCATGGCGCTGCCCACGGTCTTGGCCACGGCCAGCAGCACCAGCAGCAGCGGCAGCTCCACTGCGAGGATCGTGACCATCTCGCGGCTCAGGCCGACGCCCGCGTAGGGGGAGCCGGAGGCGGCCGCGCCGAGGATCTCCGCCAGGGCGGGGATCAGCAGCAGGTAGAGGATAACGATCACGTCAGCCACGTTGTCAAACACGTGGAAGTGGAACACCGGGATGAAGAGCTGCAGCACCGTGATGCCCGCCAGGCCCACCAGCGGGGCCAGCAGGAACACCCTGCGGTTGGCGGCGTCGGGGACGATGGTCTCCTTGCCGAGAAGCTTGAAGAAATCATAGAAGGGCTGGAGGATCGGCGGGCCGACGCGCTTCTGCATGCGGGCGACGATCTTGCGGTCGATACCGGTGAGGAGCATGCCCACGAGGAAGCTGAAGAGGAAGCCCGGGAAGATCAGGATATATGCCAGGTATTTCAGAGCGTTCAGAACGAGCAGCATATTCCCACCTCCTTAAAGCACGATCAGCGCGTAGACGATCGCCAGCGCAAGCGCGACGACGGCCCACAGCGAATAATCGTTCACAATGCCGCTGTGCAGGTCATGCATGAAGCTGAAGTAGTGCCGCCAGTTGTGCTTGAAGCCCCAGAAGAGGTCGCCGCCGCCGACCTGCGAGAAGGACTGCGTCTCGCCGCCGTAGAACAGCTGGTACTTCTTCTCGACTTCCTTGCTGCTGCGCACGCTGACCTTGTCATACTTGCCGGAGAGCGCGACCACGCAGATGGCCAGCAGCGCGATCATCAGCAGGAGCAGCCAGGAGAGCGGGCTCCAGACGCCGGAGGAGGCAAAGCTGACAGCCGGAGCGCCGGGCGCGGCAGCGCCCATGATCCGCTCGGCGTAGCCCTGGCCCATCATGGCGTTGATGTAATTGCCGGCGGCGAAGGCGGCCTTCGCGGCAGGCTCGGTCAGATACCTGGTGACGAGGCCCGGGAAGAGGCCGGTCAGGATGCACAGCAGCGCGAGGATGCCCATGGCAAAGCGCATGCCGAAGGGCACTTCTTTGGCATTTTTGCACTCTTCGGGCATCTGGCCGAAGAACACGGACTGGGTGACCTTCACGAAGGAGGCGAGCGTCAGCGTCGAGGTGACGAGCGCGATGACCGTCACGAGGGCGAAGCCGATGTTGCCGGTCTCGGCCGCCTTCTGGTAGGTGGCCTGGTAGATGAGCCACTTGGAGGCAAAGCCGTTGAAGGGCGGGATGCCGCTGATGGAGGCCGCGCCGATCAGGAAGAGCGCCGCGGTGTGGGGCATTTTCTTCGCAAGGCCGCCGAGCTTGCCGAGGTCGGTGGTGCCGGTCTCGTGGAGGACGGCGCCGGCCGCAAGGAAGAGCAGGCCCTTGAAGAGCGTGTGGTTCATGGCGTGGTAGAGGCCGGCGGAGATGCCCAGCCCCGTCGCGAGGCCGACCGCCGTGAGCACATAGCCGATCTGGGAGATGGAGTGGAAGGCCAGCAGACGCTTGAAGTCATGCTGGGCCAGCGCCATCGTGACGCAGACGAACATGCTCACCGAGCCGAGGAACACGAGCCAGAACTGCATGGTGCCGAGGTTCATGGTCTGGAACAGGAAGAAGACCAGACGGATGATGCCGTAGATACCGGACTTGGTGAGAACGCCGGAGATCAGCACCGAGACGGAGGCGGGAGCGGCGCCGTGGGCGTCGGCCGCCAGGGGGTGGAAGGGAACGATGAAGGCCTTGGTGCAGAAGCCGATGAACAGCAGCGCGAAGGCCAGCTTCGTGGAGACGCCGAAGTTGCCGGGGATCACGGCGGCCAGCTGCGCGAGGTTCAGGGTGCGCGCCTGGGCGTAGAGGATGATCGTGCCGGCGAGGATGCAGGTCGAGCCGATGGAGCCGACGACCAGGTACTTGAAGGCCGCCTCGAGGGCGCCGGTGACCTTGTTGCGGAAGGCGGTCAGGGCGACGGCCGCGAAGGTGAGGATCTCCACCATGATGAACATGTTGAAGAGGTCGCCTGAGAGGACCAGACCCATGACGCCGCCGGCGAGCATCAGGTACAGGGTGTAATACTGGGGCACGTTGTGATCCCGCTCCATGTAGCGGAAGGAGTAGAGACAGGCGACGAAGACCGCCGTGGCGACGAGCAGGCCGAAGAAGAGGCTCAGCGCGTCCACCTCGAGGGCGATGCCGATGGCATAGTCGCCGACCGGCGTGCGGTTGCCCATCCAGTAGGAGATGATCTCACCATGCACCATCACGCGGCCGATCAGGGAGATCAGCAGCGCGAGCGGGCCTGCCGTGCAGAGGAAGGCGACCGCATGGCGCAGCGCCTTGGCCTTGCCGAAGACCACGATCAGGAACGCGCCGAGGAAATAGAGCATGATGGTGAAGATCGGGAAGTGCTGATAACTCAGAAAACTCATCCTCTCAGCCTCCTTATCTCACGCGTGTCAAGCGTGCCGTACATCTCGCGCAGCTTGATGACCAGCGAGAGCGACATGGCCGTCACGCAGGCGCCGATAACGATGCTGGTGAGCGTGAGGGCCTGGGGGATGGGATCGACGAATACGCTCGCCGGGTTGATCTCACCGGCCGTGAAGATCGGGGCGGTGCCGCCCGGATGATAGCCGATGGTGATGATCAGCAGATTCACGCCGTAGTCCATCACGGACAGGCCGATGACGGTCTTGACGAGATCATACTTCACGACGATGCAGTAGAGACCGAGGACGATGAGGAAGAAGGACGCGATATAGTTCAAGGTAATCATATCTTCCACCTCATTCTTTCTCTTCGGACTTGCCGGCCACCAGGGAGAGCATCAGCAGCGCGATGGACCCGATGCCGGTGAAGACCTTGACGCCGACGGTGATGTTCATCCAGAGGATGGTGCCGCTGCTGTACAGATCGCCCGCCGCACCCTGCTGATAGAGGATGTTCTGGCAGAACTGCGCGCCGACGGCGACGCCCATCATGGCCAGCGCGATGTAGACGATGGAGGCGATGCCTTCCGTCTCGTGCAGGAGGTTGGCGCTCAGCGCGCGCACCGTGGTCTCGTAGCCGCGGCCCAGATAGAGCATCACGACCATGCCGACCACCAGGACGCCGCCCTGGAAGCCGCCGCCGGGGGACAGATGCCCGTGCAGGATCACGTAGCAGACGTAAACCAGCATCAGGGGGATCAGACTGTCGGCGCCGCAGGCGGGGATGATGTTTTTCACGCGGATGTTTTTCATTCTGCATCATCCTCCTTCTTATTCATGCTGTAGAGGATGACCGTGCTGCCGGCCACGGCGGTGATGAGGATGAAGGCCTCGCCCATGGTATCATAGCCGCGGAAGTCAAACACGATGGAGGTCACGTCGTTGATGGCGTGCGTCTCGCTCAGGTTCTCGCGCACGATGGCGTCCGCCGCGCCGGAGGGCGACTGGCTGGATTCCATGTTCGCGTTGGGATTCTGCTGCAGCTCATAGGCCGGGATCGTCGCCTCCATGGTGCGCGGGAGAGCCGCCATGGAGATTGCGCCGTACACGCAGGCGAAGAACACCAGCCCGAGGCTGAGCCAGGTCAGGAATTTTTTCATTTCCCGTCCCCTCCTTTGATCTTTCTCAGGGTGACGATGAAGATCAGCGGGGTCAGAGCCGCGCCGACTGCCGCCTCGGAGATGGCCACGTCGGGCGCGTGCAGCAGCAGGAATTCCGCCGCCGCGAAGATTCCGGTGACGCCCAGGGCGATGACGGCCGAGAGCAGCTTCTCGAAGTGGACGGCGAGGATCGCCGAGACCACCATGCCCAGGATCACCAGGACATTGAGGATCATGACCAGATTACTCATCGAAATCCCTCCCCAAATCGTCAACGTCCATCTTCTTCTCGGGGCGGATGCCCGCCTTGTAGGCGCCCTTGGCAAGCATGTGGGAGCCGATGGGGTTCGTGACCAGGATCAGCAGGCCGATGACGGCCACTTTGATCGCGATCGCGGCGCTGCCCATCACGAAGACGGCATAGAGCAGGGCGCCCAGGGTCACGCCGAGAACGCCCAGCGTGGCCACGCAGGTGCTGGCCTGCATACGGGAGTAAGTATCCGGCATCTTGAGGATGCCGATGGTGCCGGCGAGGGCAAAGATCGCGCCGATGGCGATCAGGATATCACTGATGATCCGCACTGCCATGGCCTTTTCCCCCTTCCTTTTCCAGATAGCGCCCGACCAGCATCGTGTCGATGAGGCCGAAGAGCGCTGCGACGATCGCAATGTCGAGATAGATGCCGCGCCCGCTGAAGAGCGAGAAGAGCACCATCGCGCAGCAGATGAGCGTATCGGCGGCGTCGCCCGCGACCATGCGGTCCGCGGCGTTGGGGCCGATCGCCAGGCGGATGAGCGTGATGGCGGCCAGGACGGCGAAGGCGATCGCGAAAATCAACAGATCCGTCATTGCCATACCCTCCTCAAGCCTTTTTCCAGCGTGCCCTTGATGGCGTCGCCCGCCTCTTTGCCGCTGGGCGCGGTCACGTCGATCCAGTGGATGTAATAGTAGGTCTGCCCGTCCTCCTCGGTGGTCTCCATGGTGATGGTGCCGGGGGTCAGGGTGATGGAGTTGGCCAGGGCGGCCTGGCCGTACTCGCTCTTGAGCTCCACGGGGACCTTCACGATGCCGGGGTTGACCTTTTTGCAGCCGCCGAAGCAGCGGCCGGCCATGTCAAGGTTGGCCTTGATGAGCTCCACCGGGAAAATGCAGAGCCAGTAGAACAGTCCCGAGAAGAGCTTGGCGGGATTGAAGAACCAGAAAGCCTTCTCATGAATGAAGAAGCGGGCGGAGAACAGGGCCACCGCGAGGCTCACCGCCGCGCCTGCGATCAGCTCCTGGAGGGCAAAGGACCACGTCAGCAGGAGCCAGAAAGCGAAACAGAGGAGAAATGTGGAGATTACAGCGGGGAATTTTGTCTTTGGCAAGAGTAACCTCTCCTTTCAGTTGATTACTTATGACAGTCTATTCGACCTTGAGTTCTTCCACGAAGAACTCCCGGCCCGCCGTCATGCGCAGCGCGGTGCCGCGGCAGCGGGGACAGCAGGCTTCTCTTCGCTCGACCGCTCCCTCATAGCCGCAGTCGGCACAGCGGAAGGAGGCGGGCACGCTCTCGAACACGAGCGCCGCGCCCTCGGCCACCGTCCCCTTTGCGGCGTAGGGGAAGAGATCCACGATGTAATCCGGCACGATGCCGGAATACTCGCCGACCTTGAGGCGGATCTCCAGGGTCTTGCGAAAGCCCTGCTTTCTCGCCTCGGTCTCGACCAGGTCGATGAGACTTTTGGTCACGCTCAGCTCATGCATCAGCGATCCAGGCAGCTGAAGCAGGGGTCGATGCTGGCGATGATGAGTCCTGCGTCGGCCACGGTGTTGTTGCGGAGCATATGCGGGATGGTCGGGGTGTTCTTGAACGACGGCACGTGGATCGAGACGCGGTGGTTGTTGATCGAACCGTCGCCCACGACCATGTGGCTCAGCTGACCGCGGGGAGCCTCGTGGCGGCAGACCGCCTGGCCCTCTTTGATCTTGACGAGCTTGTTGCCGAGGTTGATGGGGCCCTCCGGCAGGTTTTCGAGCGCCTGGCGGATGATCTTGATGCTCTCGTAGCACTCGAGGGCGCGCACCACCACGCGGGCGTACACGTCGCCGCTGTCGACCACGGGGACGCCGAACTCAAAGTCGCCGTAGGCGGAGTAGGGCGCGTCGCGGCGCACGTCGATGTCCACGCCGGAGGCGCGGGCGTGCGGGCCGACGGCGCCGAGGCGGATCGCGTCTTCTCTCGTGAGGACGCCGACGCCCTTGGTGCGCAGGGCGATGGTCTTGTCGGTGACGGCGATCTCGGTGATGCGGTCCAGGGGAGCCTTGAGCTTGTCGCAGGCGTCAAGGAGCTCGCGGCGCAGCTCGTCGCTCACGTCGCGGCGCGAGCCGCCGATGGTGACCATGGCGTAGTTGACGCGGTTGCCGGTCATCTTCTCGAGGAGATCCATGACCAGCTCGCGCTCGTCCCAGATGTGCATGAACATACTGTCATGCCCGATGATGTGGCAGGCGATGCCCAGCCACAGAAAATGGGAGTGGAGACGCTCGAGCTCGGCGGTGATGACGCGGATATAGTCGCCGCGCTTGGGCACCTCGATGCCGTTGATCTTCTCCACGCACATCGCGTAGGTAAACGCATGGGAATGAGAACAGATGCCGCACACACGCTCCACCAGCACCAGCGTCTGGATGCAGTTGCGCTCGGTGGCGAGCTTCTCGATGCCGCGGTGGTTATAGCCTACGAAGACCTCCGCGTCCTTGATGACCTCGCCCTCGGTGTAGAGCCTGGCGTGGATCGGTTCCTCCAACGAAGGATGGTAGGGGCCGACGGGGACGATGTAGCTCATACAGTTCCCTCCTTCCTGTTCTTCTCGACCAGCTCGCTCAGCGGCGTGACCATGATCTGGCCTCTGCCCTCGGGATCCAGCATGTCCTCCGGCAGGAACAGACGCTTGGAGGTATCCAGGCCTTCAAATTCGATGCCGAAGAGCTCGTTGAGCTCCCGTTCGGGCCACTCGGCCGCCACGTCGTAGATCATTGCGATGGAGGGAAGCGTCGTCTCCCCTACCACGTGGTAGGATTCGATCTCGGGGTCGACCGCGTATTCATACGAGACGTCCATCTGCCCGTCCTTGTTGATGAAGGCGTGGATCATCACGAGATAGCGGCCCTCCCGGCGCATCCGCTCTGCAACGGGTACGATCTGGTCCTTTTGGATGTCGATCCTTTTGTACTCCTGCAAATCAATCACCTCTCCTATTGCTTGCATGATAATGGGTCTGCGGGGATATGAGAAAAATTTTTGCCAACAGTTTTGATGCGGGGAAAATGCGGGGGTCAGCAAATTCGCGGGAGCTGGGCTCCCGTTAATTTCTGCAGGATGCGGCGTCCGCCCAGCGGGGTCTTCATGACGAGCCTGCCGGCAAACTCCGCGCTGACGCGGCCGATGACCGCGGCCTCCTCCCCCTCGGGGACGCTGCGCATCACGCGCAGGGCCGCCTCCGCCTTTTCCGCGGGGACGACGGCGAGGAGCTTGCCCTCGTTGGCGCAGTAGAGCGGATCGAGCCCCAGCAGCTCGCAGGCGGCGTGCACGGACGGCCGCAGCGGGATCGAGCGCTCCTCCAGCTCGATGCCGAGCTGCGTGCCCTCGACGAACTCGTTGAGCGTGGTGGCGACGCCGCCGCGCGTGGGGTCGCGCAGGACGCGCACATCCAGCTCGGCCTCCAGGAGCGCCGCGGCGAGGGTATTGAGCGCCGCGCAGTCCGAGCGCAGCTCGCCCTGGAGCATCCCGCTGCGCGCGGCCATCACGGCGGTGCCGTGGTCGCCCACCGTGCCGGAGACCAGCACCGCGTCCCCCTCGCGTAGATTGCGCGCACTGAGCCCGGGGTATTTGAGATAGCCGATGCCGGCTGTGTTGATATAAATGCCGTCGCCCCGGCCCTTTTCCACCACCTTGGTGTCGCCGGTGACGATCTGCACGCCGGCCTTCTCGCAGGCGGCGGCCATGGAGGCGATGATCCTCTCCAGCTGCTCCAGGGGGAAGCCCTCCTCCAGAATGAAGGAGCAGCTGAGGTACTTCGGCACGCCGCCGCACATGGCGACGTCGTTCACCGTGCCGCAGACGGCGAGCTTGCCGATGTCCCCGCCCGGGAAAAAGAGCGGCTGCACCACAAAGCTGTCCGTCGAGAAGACCAGCTGCCCGGCGCCGGGGAGGATCGCCCCGTCGCTCAGCTCGCGCAGGGCGGGATTGTCCAGCGCGGGGAGGATCTTCTGTTCGATCAGGCGGGCGGTCTTTTTGCCGCCGCTGCCATAGTCCAGCGTAATGATCTCGTCCATAGTTTATCCTTCAGATGCTCTGATATTTATAGGCGGCCGCGCAGGCGCCCTCCGAGGAGACCATGCAGGGCCCCACCGGGTCCTCGGGCGTGCAGCGCCTGCCGAAGAGCGGGCATTCCGCCGCGGAAAGACGGCCCGTGATCACCTCGCCGCAGCGGCAGGCCGTGGGTCTGGCCGCGGGGAGGACGACGGAGAAGCGCTTCTCCGCGTCAAAGCACCGGAGCTCCCTGCGAAAGCCCAGCCCGGAGGCCGGGATCTCGCCGAGGCCGCGCCAGAGATCGCTGCGCGGCTCGAAGCACGCGCTCAGGGTCAGCTGCGCACGCGTGTTCCCCTCCGGGGAGACGGCGCGGGTATATTCGTTCTGCAGCCTCGGCTCACCCCCGGCGATCTGTTTGAGCAGCAGATAGACCGAAAGCAGGATGTCCTCCGCTTCGAAGCCGGAGATGACCGCCGGCATGCCGTACTCGGCGGGGAGGAAGCGGAAGCCCTTTTCTCCGATGATCGTGGCGACGTGGCCGGGGCAGAGGAAGCCCTGCACATTGAAGTCCGGCATTGCCATGAGCGCGCGCAGCGCGGGCTCGACAAGCTTGAGCATCGACCAGACGGAGAAATTCCTCACGCCGCGGTCACGCGCCGTGAGCACCGCGGCGGCCGTGCCGGGAGCGGTGGTCTCAAAGCCCACGCCGAGGAAGACGACCTCCTTATCGGGGTTCTGCTCGGCGAGCTCCACGGCGTCCACCGGGGAATAGACGATCTCGACCCGCGCGCCGAGGGCGCGGCGGCGCTGCAGACTGTCCCCGGGCGTGCTGCCCGGGACGCGCAGCATGTCGCCATAGCTGGCGATGATGATTTTGGGGTCCATCGCGAGAGAGAGCACCGCGTCGATCACCTCGCCCGGCGTCACGCAGACGGGGCAGCCGGGGCCGCTGAGCAGCTTCACGTTCTCCGGCAGGAGGCTGCGAATGCCGCTTTTTGCGATGGCCATGGTGTGCGTGCCGCAGACCTCCATGAGATTGACCCGGCCGAGGGGCAGCGCGGCGATGGCGCGCAGGATTTCTTCAGCCGAGGGCATCTTGCACGTCCTCCCAGGCTTCGATATCCTCCAGGGCCTGCGCCTCGGGCAGCCGCTCGATGGCGAAGCCCGCGTGCACGATCACATAATCGCCGACCTTCGGCTCCGGGATGAAGTCCACCCGCAGCTTGCGCTGCATGCCGAGGGACTCCCCTACGGCGTTCACGCCGTCGATGCTGATGAGTTTAAGCGGAATGGCCAGGCACATGAGAAACCCTTTCTGCGGGAGCGCGGCGAGCTCGAAAATGGGCATAGCTCTCCCATTGTTAATAAATTATTTAACGGTCTCATTCTATCTCATATCGACTCCAAATTCAAGCCAAATTCCATTCTTTTTTCAAGTTATCAAAATATCCCACAAAAGAGGCCGCGGGCGGCGTTTTTTGCCGAAAATGCGTGGAAATGGCGCCTGTTTTGTCCCGCTGTACCGTCCGGAGCCCGGTTTGCAGCCGAAAGCTCCCCTTCTGCGCGCAAAAACCGGAGGACGCCGTCCTCCGGTTTTTCGTTTATTTTCCCGCCGCGAGCGCCCGTCCGCTTCGCGCGGCGGCGATCATCAGTTGGCCGAGGGAGAGCCCCTCGTCGTTGCAGGAGACGCGCCTGTGCGTATAGACCGCGAAGCCCTCCGCGCGCAGCCGCTCGGGCAGGCGGCGCAGGAGGATCTGGTTCTGGAACGTGCCTCCCGAGAGGACGACGCTTCTCAGCCCCGTCTCCGCCGAGACACGCCGGAGCATCTCAAGGGCCATCCCGATCAGCGTGTTGTGGAAGCGCCCTGCGATCACGGAGACAGGCACCCCCGCGTCCCGCTCGCGCACGATGGCGCGGACCGTCTCGCGCCAGTCATAGCGCAGCGGCTCGCCCGCCAGGACGACGGGATAGCAGCCCTCGGCCTCCTCCGCGGCAGCCTCCAGCAGCACGGCGCCCTGGCCCTCGTAGCTGGCCCGGGTCTTGATGCCGAGGATCGCCGCCACACCGTCGAAGAGCCGCCCCATGCCGGAGCTGGGCGGGCAGTTGAACCCGGCGCACAGCATCTGCCGGTAGAGCGCGGCGTTTTCGATCCCCTCCGTGCCGCAGCCGGATTCCTCCAGCAGCGCGAAGGCCACGCGGTCGAGCTCCTTCACCGCCCGGTCGCCCCCCATGAGGGGGATGGGGCGGATGCTCCCCAGGCGGCGGAAGTCCGCATAGTCGCCCGCCAGGCACTCGCCGCCCCAGGTCGTGCCGTCCTCGCCGTAGCCGGTGCCGTCCCAGACGAGGCCGATGCAGGGGCCGGCAAGGCCGTTGTCCGCCATGCAGGCGGCCATGTGCGCGTGGTGGTGCTGCGCCCGGATGAGGGGCAGCCCCTCGCGCGCGGCGCGCTCCTGCGCATAGGCGGTGGAGAGATAGTCCGGATGCTCGTCGCAGACAAGCAGACGGGGTTTGATATCGAACAGGCGCTCAAAATGCGCGATCTGCTGTTCATAATGCGCCAGGGTCTCGGCGTTTTTGAGGTCTCCGATGTGCTGGCTGGGGAAGACGGAGCCCTCGCGCGAGAGGCAGAAGCTCGCCTTCTGCTCCGCGCCGCAGGCGAGGATGCCGCCGAGCTCGCCGCCGAGCTGCACCGGGAAGGGCACATAGCCGCGGCTGCGGCGGGCGAAGTACTCCGCGCCGCCGGAGACCCAGCAGAGCGAGTCGTCGCAGCGGGTCTGAATGTCGCGGTCATGGAGCAGGAAGCCGTCCGCGATGCCCCGCAGACGCTCCAGCGCCTCCCCGTTGCGATAGACGATGGGCGTGTCGGAGAGGTTGGCGCTGGTCATCACGAGGGCGTCCAGATCGTCCCCGAAGAGCAGGACGTGCAGCGGCGTATAGGGCAGCATCACGCCGAGGAAGCCGTTCTCGCTCAGATGCGCGAGCGCCGCTTTCTCCTTTTTCCGCAGCAGCACGATCGGGCGGCGGAAGCCCGTGAGGATCTTCTCCTCGTCCGCCGTCACCTCGCAGAGTTTTCTGACCGCCGCGAGATCGCGGCACATGACGGCGAATGGCTTCTCATCCCGCTCCTTGCGCCGCCGCAGCGTGCGCACCAGCGCCGCGTCCTCCGCGAGACAGGCCAGGTGCATGCCGCCGAGGCCCTTGACGGCCACGATCTTCCCGGCCTTGAGCCAGGCTCGCGCGGTCTCGATGGCGTCGCCGGGCAGCTCCCTGCCCTCGTCGTCGAGGAAGAAGACCCGCGGGCCGCAGACCGGGCAGCAGTCCGGCTGGGCGTGGTAGCGGCGGTTTTCGATGTCGTGATACTCGCGTTCGCAGTCCGGGCACATGGGAAAGCGCCCCATGGAGGTCAGCGGACGGTCGTAGGGCACGTCCTTGATGATGGTAAAGCGCGGGCCGCAGTTGGTGCAGTTGATGAAGGGATAGCGGTAGCGCCGATCCCCGGGCGTGAGCAGCTCCCGCAGGCAGTCGTCACAGATGCAGATATCCGGCGAGAGGAGGGTATTGCGCTTCTCCTCGGTGAGGCTCGGGAGGATGGTAAAGTCCGTGAAGCCCTTCGGCCGGCCCCAGCGGAGCTCCGTGCGCTCGATGACGGCGAGCTTCGGCGCGCGCAGCGGCAGCGCCTCGGCGAAGGCCGCGAGGCGCTCATGCTCCCCGTCGAGCTCCAGCTCCACGCCGGAGGAGGAGTTGCAGATCGTCCCCGTGAGGCCGTATTCCCGCACGAGGCGGTGCACGAAGGGCCGGAAGCCCACGCCCTGGACGATCCCGTGGATGCGGATCTGCAGCGATTCCATCTTTTCCCCTCCCTCTTGACAGGATATCTGCATTGTAATCCCCGCTCCCCGTTTTTTCAACTCTTTTCCACAGGGGCGCGCAGACGGCATTCATCGTGCTTCCACCCCCGCAGGGGCGCTTCACGAATCGCCCGGCGCACACAGGGCGGATATCCGGCATACGGGCCGTTCGTGAACGGCCCTTACGGGCGGGTCGGGCACTTCCGCGTTTTTTCCGCCAGCCCCGGTGCGTGTCGGAGGATGCGGGACGTCGAGGACGCCGTCCCCTACGACGGGAACCATCATTCCCGCGCAATTTCGGACATTTCCCGCGGTTCTCCGTTTTTGCGGGAGGGGCAAGTCTCTCCCCTGCGGGGAAACCGTCACCCGGATGCATGCCGAACAGCGGGCGGCTGGCAGCCGTCCCTGCGACGGAAACGCCCGTCCCGCGGCCGCGACGAAAACCGGGCGGACACGCGGCAATGCGGGTCCGCCCGGTCTATCAGAACAGGAAACGCCAGAGCAGCCAGGCTGCCGCCGCGAGCGCGGCGGCGGCCGGGAACGGCCAGAGCGGGAAACGGCGCGGCGGGCAGAGCTTCCCCGCGCAGATGCCTGCGGCCTCGCGCGCCTCGGCCAGCAGCGCCGCCGCGTCCGCCTCCGAGTCGCTGAGATAATCGTCGCGCAGGATGAAGATGGCCTCGACGAAGCGCTCGTCCTCGGGCTTGATGACGACGACGCGGCGCAGCCTGCCCTTGAGCGAGCGCGGGCTCTCCGCGCCGCGCGGCAGGCGCAGGCGGGCGGGGCGGAAACGGAGCCTCACGCCCGCTCCTCCACGCGCACGGTGAGCACGGTCATGTCGTCCCCCTCGCCGTAACGCTCGCGGGCGTCGCGCAGAATCGCGGAGGCGAGCGCGCGCATGTCGCGGCTGTCCGGCTCCATACGTGCGCGCAGCCAGTCGTCCTCGTCGTCTGCGATCACCCCGTCCGAGGCGATCACGGCCAGGCAGCCCGGGCGCAGGCGCATGCGCACCACGTCCGGCGCCGTGCCCTCGCCGGACGAGAGCCCCGGCGCGAGGCTCTCCCCGCGGATGCGGCGGATGCTGCGCCCGCTGCGGACATAGGAGGGCGCCGCGCCGTACTTGTAAAAACAGGCCTCCCCGCTGAAGAGATCGATGCACATGAGATCCACCGTTGCGTAGCCCCAGTTGTCCCCGCCGCGCAGGAGCATGACGGAGTTGAGGATCTTCATGGCCACGGCCGGGTCCAGCCCGGAGCGCAGGAACTTCTCCAGAATGGAGATCACGCGGGCGCTGTCCTCCGCCGCGGCGTCGCCGCTGCCCATGCCGTCGGAGAGCAGCACGCAGAGCACGCCGTCGTCGGTCTTGAAGTAGCTCCCGCGGTCTCCGTTGACGGCCTCGCCCTGCTTTTTGAGCGAGGCGATCCCCACGGAGACCGCCAGCGGCTCGGCCTCCAGCAGCGTCAGCCGCGAGCTGCCCTCGTTTCCGTCGCTGCGGCGGCAGAGCCGCACGCCCACGACCTCGGAGAGCTTTTCCAGATAGTCCTCCTGCCGCGTGAGCGGGCTGAGCAGACCGCTCTCGATCACCACGCGCACGCGCCCGCCGCCGTCGCGGTAGACGGCGGCCTCCGCGTCGATGCCGAGACCGCGCAGATAGTGCAGCAGGCGCTGCTCGGCGAGGGGGTCCGCGCCGTTGAGGCTGCCCAGCTCATCCGCCACCTGGGCGAGCAGCTGGGAGATCTCGGTATACTGCCCCCAGGCGGCAAGACGGTTTTCCGAGAGGCGGGCGCGCAGCATACGCCGGTAGGCGAGCGCGCGCAGCTCCCCGTTCACCGCCGCCACAAAGCCCGTCAGTCCCTGGCAGCGCTCCCGGAAATGCGCGGGCAGATCCTCCGGCGCGAGGCAGCCGTTGTCCGTCATGGCCCTGGTGGCGTCGTTCATGGCGGAGAGGGTGTCGATGTATTCGGCGTTCCAGCAGCGGTTTTTCTCCCTGCAGCGGACGCAGACGGCGTCGGCCGCGCGGTCGAACACGCGGGCGATGTTCTCGTCGTTGTACGGCTGCTCCACGCCCTGGCGCACGACCTCAAAGAGCTCGCCGTAGGCCTCGCTGAGATTCTTGACCCGCCGCGCCGCGAAGCGCCGCAGACTGGCCTCGCCGCTCCCCTGCTCCACGCGCTGCAGCGCGAGACCCGCCCGATTGAGCAGCGTGCCGGGCAGCAGCAGGAAGATCACCGAGGCGCAGAAGGTCTCGAAGAGCGCGCTGAGATAGATCTCCGTGCTCCACGCGCTGAGCACCGCCAGCGCGTCCGCGAGTACGAAGGAGAGCGTGAACAGAAAGCGCCCATGCCTGCCGAAGACGCCCGAGAGCAGGCCGGAAAAGGCATAGGCCATCGTATAAAACGGCGCGCCGGGGCAGGCCGCGTCCATCGCCATGCCCAGCACCGTCCCCACGGCGGCGCCGGTGAGCATGCCGCCCTTCATGGCCGAGGTCATGACCAGCAGCAGCGCGAGCACCCGGCCGAGCGAGATGAGGTCGAGAAAGACGACGCGCGCGAGGCTCATCACGCCGCAGGCCGCGAGCACCATCAGCGAGACGCTGTGCTTGAGCTCCTGCTGCTCGCTGGTGCGCACGCTGCTGTTGAGCGCGTCGCGGAAGAAATAGGCGCCGCCGAAGGCCAGCGCGGTCTCGAGGCTGAGCTTTGCCCAGAGGGGCATCGTCTCCGTCCCGGCGCCGACGCCTGCGAGCAGCCCCGTGAGCAGCATGACCGCGCCCGCGCAGGCGGGCATGAACAGCTCCCGGCGGTAGAGCGGCAGCTCATGGAACAAAAAGGCGACCGTATAGACCAGCACCGCGCCGGCGAGGTAGCGGATGCCCCATTCGAGCCCGCCGAGCAGATAGCCCAGCGCCGCGCCGAGCAGCGCGCTGACCCCCGCCGCGCCCGCGCCCGCGCAGGCCACGAGCGCGAGGCCGAAAGGCGCGCCGTCGCCGAGCACGCGTGCGAAGCTCATCCCCAGTCCCAGCGTGAAATACAGGCCGCAGCGCCCCGCGATGAGCAGCCGCCGATCCATCCGCTGCGCGCCGCCCGGCCGCAGCGCAGGCAGTCTCCCCTGTCCGTCCATTGCCATGCATGTCCCTCCCAAAGCTCCAATATGGTGGTATTTATCAGGTGTTGGTATTATAGGCCGCGCGGCGCTGAGAAGGGCGTCGCAAGGCGCTGTTGAAGGCGGGGACTTTGCCGGGAGAAATGAGCGGAAATGTTCCCGCCGATCCGGGCGGGAGGCTTTGGCGCGAAGGCTATCGGGAAGCGGGATCGCCGCCCCAGCTCCCGCTGATGCCGTCCGGCGCCTCGGGCGCGGCGGGCGGGTGCAGCGGCAGGCCGCGCTCGGCTGCGCGGCGGTCCCCCGCGGTCACGACCGGCGGGGGTCTGCGCTTCTTTTTCTTTTTCATGCGCCGTAGCCTGATGGCGCCAATTCGAA
>DFGE01000037.1:86579-103868 GCA_002371675.1 Clostridiales bacterium UBA3758 | reverse complement strand
GAAGGGCCTCGCCAAGAAGTAATCCGCCAAAGAAGCAAACTTGAAAACGCCTCCCACTCCGTGTGGGAGGCGTTTTCATCGTGTCGGCGTCCGGCAGACGAGCCGACATCTAAAATAATCCTTTTCTTTTCTTGCCTTATAGTGTAAACTAAGCGAAAAGGAGTTTTCCGGGCGAGCCCGGAGGACCCCGAAGAGGAAACGAGGTGATTTCTATGGAAGAGAGCACCCATGTTCTGGCCGAGCTCGGCCCGGTGACCATCACCTGGTCTTCGACCATTACCGGCCCCGTCATCACCATGTGGGTCATCATCGCGCTGCTCGCCGTGCTGAGCATCCTCGCCACGCGCAGACTCCGGGACGTCCCCGGCGTCCTGCAGACCGGGGCGGAGCTCGTCGTGGGCAGGCTGCGCGAGTATTATGCGGAGAATCTCGGCAGGGAGCATGCGGAAAAGTACTTTCCCGTGCTGGCGACCTTCTATATCCTGATCATTGTCAGCAACTACTGCGGCGTTCTGCCCGGCGCGGGGCATCTGAAGGGCTTTGCCGTCCCGACGGCGAGTCTCTCCGTCACGGCTGGTCTCGGCGTCATCGCCTTCTTTACGACCCATGTCGTTGGCATCCGGGAGCGCGGTCTGGGTCACTATCTGGCGAGCTTCGCCAAGCCCCTGATCCTCGTGATCCTGATGCTGCCGCTCAACATTCTGGAGCAGTTCATCCGCCCGATGTCGCTGGCGCTGCGTCTTTTCGGCAACATGTACGGCGAGGAAGAGGTGCTCACCAAGCTGTATGAGATTTTCCCCATCGGCGTGCCGCTCATCATGAACGTGCTGAGCCTGCTGTTCTGCATGCTGCAGGCGAAGGTGTTCACGATGCTGCTTTCGATCTATATCTCCGAAGCGGCCGAGGCCGAATAAGAACCCGTACCCGTCACATCATAACAACCATACTTTAGGAGGAAACACTCATGGAAAGAGGAATCATCGCACTCGCCGCCGCCCTTGTGCTCTGCATCACCGGCGCCGCCACCGCTATCAGCCAGGGCAGGACCGCCTCCGCCGCCATGGAAGCTATCGCCCGTCAGCCCGAGGCGGCCAAGAGCATCAACGGCTCTCTGGTCCTCTCGCTGGCTCTGATGGAGGCTCTGACCATCTACGGCATGCTCGTCGCCTTCATGCTGGTCGGCAAGATCTAAAATCACGCCATACAGGAGGAACGGTCCATGTTAAGCATCAACTTGACGGAGCTCATATGGACGATCATCAACTTCTTCCTGCTGCTGTTTGTGCTGAAGAGATTCCTGTTTACCCCTGTCGCCCGCTTTATGGACGAGCGGCAGGCCCGGGTGGACGCGGCGGCGCAGGCCGAGCGTGAGGCCAGGGCAGCGCGCGACGAGAACGCCGAGCATCACGAGGCGGAGAAGCGCGAGGCGCGTCAGGAGGCCCGGCGTATGCTCGACGAGGCAGACAAGGCCGCGGCGGCCGAGAACGCCGCGGCGCTGCAGGCCGCCAAAGCGCGCGCCGCGGGGGAGAGGCAGCAGGCGGAAGAGGCTCTGCGCCGCGAGAGCGACGGAGAGCTGGATTCCGTGCGCCTGAAAAAGCGGGAGCTGGCCGAGGCGCTTGCCCGGAAACTGCTGGAAGAGGAGGCTGAGACATGAGCGGATGGAGCATTTTGACCGCGCTCATCAACTTCGCCATCCTCGCGGCGGGGCTGCTCTTCATCGGCCGCAAGGTCGTGGCCGGCCTCATCGGCGGCCACCGCGAGAGCGTCACGGAGGCGCTGAGCGGCGCGGAGAGAGCGCGGGAGAACGCCGATGCACTGCGCGCCGGGATACCCGGCGAGGACGCGGCGGCGGCCAGAGCCCTCGAAGAGCTTCACGCCGAGACACAGCAGCAGCTGGAGAGTGTGCGCGGCAGCGCGCAGCGCGCGGGGCAGGAGGAGCTGGAGCGCCTTGCCCTGCAGCAGGAGAGAGACCGGCAGCAGCAGCGGCGCGCGCTGCGCGCCGAGGCGAACGCCGCAGCCTCCGGGGAGATCGTCTCCGAGGCGGCGGAGCTGCTCGCCGACCCCGCGCTCGCCGCGGCGAAGGCGCAGCTCTGCGAGCGCTTTACCGCCCGGCTCGAGAAGGAGATCCGGCTCACCGACGGCGACAGGATGCGTATGGCGGAGGAAGGCGGCGTCACGGCCGAGATCCTTTCCGCGCAGAGTCTCCCGGAGGAGATCCTCAGCCGCATCGAGGCCGCCGTGCTCAGAGCGGGAGCCGAGCTCGTGCAGCTGGATACCGGCGTGAACGAGGAGCTGCTGGGCGGCTACGTCTTCAAGCTCGGGGACACCGTCTATGACGGCTCGCTCCTGAGCATGCTTGCGCGCGCCCGCGCGAGACTTGCCTCCGCGGACAACTGCGGAGAAGAGCTCCTGCCCGCGCTGCAGCGGGAGATCCGCGAGACCGTCGCCTCGCCCGATATCTACCAGACCGGCACGGTCATCAGCGTGTCCGACGGTATCTGCCGCGTCTCCGGCATTTCCGACGCCATGGCGGGGGAGCTGCTCGAATTCCAGAGCGGCGCGCGCGGCATGGTCATGGACCTGGAAAAGAACAACGTCGGCGTTGTCCTGCTTGGCGCCTTTGAGGGCCTGGAGCAGGGACATTGGGTGCGCCGCACGGGCAGGATCACCGAGGTGCCCGTGGGCGAGGCGCTGATCGGCCGCGTCGTAAACGCCCTCGGCCAGCCTATCGACGGCCTGGGCGACATCGTCACGCACGAGACCCGGCCCATCGAGAGCCCCGCGCCCGGCGTCATCGACCGCAAGAGCGTCTCGCGCCCGATGCAGACCGGCATCAAGGCCATCGACGCCCTGGTGCCCATCGGCCGCGGCCAGCGTGAGCTCATCATCGGCGACCGCCAGACCGGCAAGACGGCCGTCGCTGTCGACACGATCATCAACCAGAAGGGGCAGGACATGATCTGCATCTATGTCGCCATCGGACAGAAGGAGTCCACGGTGGCGGGCGTTGTGCAGACCCTGCGCCGCTACGGCGCGATGGACTACTCCATCGTCGTTTCCGCCAGCGCCTCCGAGGCCGCGCCCATGCTCTATATCGCGCCCTACGCCGGCGCCGCTATGGGCGAATATTTCATGTACCGGGGCAGGGATGTGCTCATCATCTACGATGATCTCTCCAAGCAGGCTGTGGCCTACCGCGAGATCTCCCTGCTGCTGCACCGTCCGCCCGGACGCGAGGCATACCCCGGCGACGTGTTCTATCTGCACTCGAGGCTGCTCGAGCGCGCCGCGCGTCTCAGCGACGAGAAGGGCGGCGGCAGCATGACCGCGCTGCCCATCATCGAGACCCAGGCCGGCGACATCGCGGCCTATATCCCCACGAACGTCATCTCCATTACCGACGGCCAGATCTTCCTGGAGACGGATCTCTTCGCCGCCGGTGTGCGTCCTGCGATCAATGTCGGCCTCTCGGTCAGCCGCGTGGGCGGCTCGGCCCAACTCGGCGCGATGAAGCAGGTCGCGGGCAGACTGCGCATGGAGCTGGCGCAGTACCGCGAGCTCGCCGCCTTCTCCCAGTTCGGCAGCGACCTGGACAAGACCACCCAGGCTACGCTCCACCGCGGCGACCGGATGACCGAGCTGCTCAAGCAGCCGCAGTACTGCCCGATGGACGCGGCAGACCAGGTGATCTCCATTTTCGCGGCCAACAACGGCTTTGCCGACGACGTGGAGCTCAAGGACATCGCCCGCTTTGAGGCGGCGCTGATCCCCTATGTCAACGAGCATGACCCCGCGCTGCACAACGAGATCCTCTCCGGCGCAAAGCTCAGCCGCGAACGGCTCGACAGTCTGCGCGCCCTCATCGGGGCATTCAAGGAGAGCTTCGAATAAGAAAGCCGCGCCGTCATTCCCGCCGGAACAGGGCGGGGGCGGCAGGGCTGAGGAAGGGAGGCGGCAGAAATGGCGAATCTGCGCAAGATCCGCAGCCACATCAAGAGCGTACAGAACACCCAGCAGATCACCAAGTCCATGAAGATGGTTGCCGCCACCAAGCTGCGCCGCACGCAGACTGCCTTCGGCCCGCTGCGGAGCTTTGCGGAAAAGAGCGGCGCGATCCTTGCGCATGTGTGCGGGGGAGAGACGGACAATGTTTATCTCACGCCGCATCCGGCGTCCAAAACCGTGTGCTATGTGCTCATCGTGGGCAACCGCGGCCTCTGCGGGACCTACAACACAGCGCTGCTGCGCTATCTCGAGGAGCTCCGCGCACGCGAAGCGCGGGACTGCATCCTCGTGACGGTCGGGCGCTGGGGCCGGGATCTGATCGGCTCCGCGGGCATCCCGCTGCGCCGGAATTTCGAGGTCAGCGACACGCCGAAGGCTGACGAGGCGCTACAGCTTGCGGATTTCCTCCGCGCGCTCTACCGCGAAGGCGAGGCCGACGAGATCGTGCTGGTGTATCAGCATTTCCGCTCCGTGCTCGCGCAGCAGCCCTGTCATAAGACCCTGCTACCGCTGGAGAGACCGGAGAGCGCGCCGCCCCCCGAGGGCGTGATCTTCGAGCCCGACCGCGCCTCGCTCCTGGAGAGCCTCGTAGACCTCTATCTCAACAACAGCGTGCACGCGGCTCTGCTGGAGGCCCGCGCCGGGGAACACTCCGCGCGCATGACGGCGATGACCTCCGCCTCGGACAGCACTGAGGAACTGATCGCCGAGCTCACCCAGGAGCTCAACCACGCCCGCCAGGCAGCCATCACCACCGAGATCTCCGAGATCGTCGGCGGCGCGGCGGCGCTCGCGGACAAAGAATAAGCTGGAGGCGACCATGGAAAACGGAATCGTAAAGAGAGTCATCGGCCCCGTGGTCGATGTGCATTTTCCCGAGGGGCAGCTCCCGGAGATCTATCACGCCGTGGAGATCCGCCTGCCGGCGCGCAAGGTCGTGCTGGAGGTCGTGCAGCAGATCGGCAACGGCGACGTGCGCTGCATCGCCCTCTCCTCCACCGACGGTATCTCCCGCGGCGCGGAGGCGGTGAACACCGGCTCCTCCATTACCATGCCGGTCGGCGAGGCGACGCTGGGGCGCATGTTCAACGTCGTCGGCGAGCCCATCGACGGCAAGGGTCCGGTCGAGGCCGAGCGCCTGCCTATCCACCGCAAGCCCCCTGTCTTCACTGAGATCCATCCCGCCACCGAGATGCTGGAGACCGGCATCAAGGTCATTGACCTGCTGGCGCCCTATTCCAAGGGCGGCAAGATCGGCCTGTTCGGCGGCGCGGGCGTGGGCAAAACGGTGCTCATCCAGGAGCTGATCCGCAACGTGGCCTACGAGCACGGCGGCTACTCCGTGTTCACCGGCGTGGGCGAGCGCAGCCGCGAGGGCAACGACCTCTGGCACGAGATGACCGAGAGCGGTGTCATAAAAAAGACCGCCCTGGTCTTCGGCCAGATGAACGAGCCGCCCGGAGCCCGTCTGCGCGTGCCGCTCTCGGGTCTCACCATCGCGGAGAATTTCCGCGACAAGAGCGGGCAGGACGTGCTGCTGTTTATCGACAATATCTTCCGCTTCACCCAGGCCGGCTCCGAGGTCTCCGCCCTGCTGGGGCGCATGCCCTCCGCCGTCGGCTATCAGCCGACCCTGGCCTCCGAAATGGGCGATCTGCAGGAGCGCATCACCTCCACCTCGCACGGCTCCGTCACCTCCGTGCAGGCGATCTACGTGCCCGCCGACGACCTGACCGACCCCGCGCCGGCCACAGCCTTCGCCCACCTCGACGCCACCACGGTGCTCGCGCGCTCCATCGCGGAGCTCGGCATCTATCCCGCTGTCGACCCGCTGGACTCCACCTCCCGCATCCTCGAGCCCGGCATCCTCGGCGAGCGGCACTATAAGACCGCCCGCGCGGTACAGATGGTGCTCGAGAAATACAAGCAGCTGCAGGACATCATCGCAGTCCTCGGCATGGACGAGCTCGGCGCGGAGGATCGCGCGACCGTCGCCCGCGCCCGCAGGATCCAGCGTTTCCTGTCCCAGCCCTTCCACGTGGCCGAGGCCTTCACCGGCATGGAGGGCCGCTACGTCAAGCTCGAGGACACGCTCCGGGGTTTTGAGGCCATCCTCGGCGGCGAGGTCGACGACCTGCCCGAGCAGGCCTTCCTGATGTGCGGCAGCATCGACGAGGTGCTCGCCAAGCGGGGGAGCTTCTGATGGATAAGCTTCACCTGACCGTACTGACCTCGACCGAGACGGTGCTCGACCGGCGGGCGGACTATGTGAACCTCCCGCTGCCCTACGGCTCGCTCGGCATCCTGGGCGGCCATGCGCCGCTGCTGTGCGCGCTCGGCAAGGGCGTGCTGCGCTGCACCGGCGAGGAGGGCGCGGCGCGCGTGCTCGTGAGCGGGGGCGTCGCCGATGTGCAGCAGAACGAGGTGACGATCCTCGCCTCCTCGGCGCAGCTCCTCCCGGACGACGCGGAGCGCTGACGCCGCACTTCGGATAAATCGCAGACAATCGAATACGAGCATGCAAAACGGGGAGCTTCCGAAGAAGCTCCCCGTTTTGGTGTTTTTGACGCTTTCCCGCAGACGGCTTGGGGTCGATCCCTTCGGGGCGGCCCCCTGCCGCGCAAAAAGTGCAAAAACGGAGCCCTTTGCCCTTCTTTGCGCAGCTGTTCCGGGCAAGTGCCGGGCCGCTGTTTCCTGCGCCTCGTACGGGGACGCGGAGGGCAGAGATCCTGCCAGTTTTTGAAGAAGAGCACATATGGGGGGAAATCGAGAATAATGAACCGTTTTGAATGCACAAGAAAAAACGCATTGGCATTTTGACACCAAACAGGGATAAAAAATAGGCATTTTGCGGATTGACGTGTTTTTCACACAGTGGTAAACTGGACACAGAAAACTGGTGGAGTGTGACCATATGAAGAAAGTGTATGTTCTGATCGGCAATTACGGCAGCGGCAAGACGGAGCTGGCGCTGAATTTCGCCTTCAAGGCGGCTGAGCGCGGCGATCGGACGGAGCTGCTGGATCTCGATATGGTCAACACATACTTCCGCCTGACTGAGCGCGGCAGGATGACCCAGATGAAGGAGATCCGCCTGGTCTCCCCGAACTTCGCCTGCGCCGGTATTGAAACGCTCTCCGTTCCCGCTGAGGTTGCCTCCGCCTTCGCCATGGACTGGGACACCGTTGTGTTCGACGTCGGCGGCGACGCCGTGGGCGCCACGGCCGTGGCGCGTTACTATCAGGACTTCATGGAGCTCGAGCCCGGCGCTCTGGAGGTGCTGAACGTGGTGAACATCCGCCGCCCGCTCGCCGGGACGGTGGAGCGCATCATCAAGCTGCAGGAGGAGATGCAGATCCACTCCCGCCTGCAGATCACCGGTATGATCAACAACACCAACCTCGCCATCGCCACCACCGACGCCGAGCTGCGCGACGGCTACGAGATGATCCGCGAGGTCTCGGAGCGCACCGGCGTTCCGGTGCTCTACACCTCCGGCAAGAAGCAGTTTCTCGACCGCTTTCTCGCCGAGGGGCACGACCCGAAATACATCGGCACCCCCCTTGCGATCGACACCTATATGCAGCGCGACTGGGATTCCTGGATCCACAGTCTGGATCAGAACCCCTCCAACCCCCGCCCCGGCAATTTTTACCGGACCAATATGGACTGAGCCTGCCCGGCCGGGACGAAGCGAAAAGCGTATCCCCATCCGTCGCGTGACGGTTTTTAGAATAGACCTGCAAATCTATCAAGGAAAAGAGGTAAGAACATGGTTAAGGTTACAATCAACGAGATTGTATGCAAAGGCTGCGGCCTGTGCGCGAGAGCATGTCCCAAAGGCGTGCTTGCCCTTTCCAAGACCAAACTCAACGCAAAAGGCTACCATCCCGCTGAAGTCGTGAACCCGGATGACTGCATCGGCTGCGCATCCTGCGCACGCACCTGCCCGGATGTCGCGATCCGCATCGAAAGACTATAAGGAGGAAACGAAAATGGCATTAACTCTCATGAAGGGGTCCGAAGCGATCGCCGAGGCTGCCATTCGCGCCGGCGCACGTTTCTTCTTCGGCTACCCCATTACCCCGCAGACTGAGATCCCCGAATACATGTCCGCCCGTATGCCCGAAATCGGCGGCTGCTTCCTGCAGGCCGAGAGCGAAGTGGCGGCGATCAACATGGTGTACGGCGCTGCCGGTACCGGCATGCGCGTCATCACCTCTTCTTCCTCTCCCGGCGTCTCCCTGAAGCAGGAGGGCATCTCCTACATCGCGGGCGCCCAGCTGCCCTGCGTGATCCTGAACGTCATGCGCGGCGGTCCCGGCCTCGGCAACATCCAGGCCTCCCAGGGCGACTATTTCCAGGCCACCAAGGGCGGCGGCAACGGCGACTACCACCTGCTGACCTACGCGCCATCCTCCATCCAGGAGGTCGTGGACACGATGATGTTCGCCTATGAGAAGGCCGAGAAGTACCGCATCCCCGTTCTGTTCCTGCTCGACGGCATCATCGCCCAGATGATGGAGCCGGTCGAAATGCCGGAGATGGTCGAGTACAAGCCGACCAAAGAAGCCAAGCCCTGGGCCGCCATGGGCTGGAAGCCGGGCGACGACCCCGCCAAGCGCGCCGTCATCAACTCCATGTACATCTCCACCGAGGAGCTGACCGATCACACCAACGTGCTGCAGGCCTGCTACCGCGAGATCGAGAAGAACGAAGTGATGTTCGAGAACTACCGCACCGAGGACGCCGAGATCGTTCTCACCGCCTTCGGCACCGTCTCCCGCGTCGCCCGCAGCGCTGTGGACGAGCTGCGTGAAGAGGGCTACAAGGTCGGCCTGTTCCGTCCCATCACGGTGTGGCCCTTCCCCTACGACGAGCTCAAGAAGGCCGTCAACCAGCCCCAGGTCAAGGCAGTGCTGGACATCGAGGTCAACGAAGGCCAGATGCTCGAGGACGTCAACCTGGCCGTCAGCGGCGCCCGCCCGGTCGAGTTCCTCGGCCACTGCGGCAGCCTCTTCCCGACCACCGAAGAAGTCAAAGCCCGCATCCTCGCCATGCTGAAGGAGGGAAAGTAAGATGTCTGTTGTCTTTGAGAAAACCCAGCTGCTGACCGATAAGCAGTTCCACTACTGCCCCGGCTGCAACCACGGCATCATCCACCGCCTGGTCGCCGAGAGCATCGATGAGCTGGTCAAGGAAGGCAAGCTCGAGGCCGGCAACGTCATCGGCGTCGCCCCGGTCGGCTGCTCTGTCTTCGCCTATGATTACTTCAACTGCGATATGTACGAGGCCGCCCACGGCCGTGCTCCCGCTGTCGCCACCGGCATCAAGCGCGCCAAGCCCGACACCCTGGTCTTCACCTATCAGGGCGACGGCGACCTGGCCTCCATCGGCACCGCCGAGGTCGTCCATGCCGCGCACCGCGGCGAGAAGCTCGTCACCATTTTCGTCAACAACGCCATTTACGGCATGACCGGCGGCCAGATGGCCCCGACCACGCTGGTTGGCCAGAAGACCACCACCTCTCCCTACGGCCGTGACGAGGCCTGGTGCGGCGCGCCCATCAAGATGAGCGAGATGCTCTCCCAGGTTCCCGGCTCTTACTACATCGAGCGCTGCGCCGTCAACAACAATACCAACATCATCAAGTGCAAGAAGGCCATCAAGAAGGCTATGCAGTACCAGCTGGAGGGCAAGGGCTTCTGCATGATCGAGGTCCTCTCCGCCTGCCCGACGAACTGGGGCTTGAACCCGGTCGAGGCTCTCAAGTGGCTGGAAGAGAACATGATCCCCTACTACCCGCTGGGCGTGTACAAAGATAAGGGGGCTGAACAGAAATGACGAAACGTTATCTTTTCGCCGGCTTCGGTGGTCAGGGCATGCTCCTGATCGGTAAATTTGTGGCTATGGCCTGCATGCTGGAAGGCAAGCACGTCTCCTGGCTGCCCTCTTACGGCCCTGAGATGCGCGGCGGCACGGCCAACTGCTCCGTCATCGTGAGCGACGATCCGATCGGCACCCCGATGGTCGACAAGGCCGACGCCGTTGTGGCGATGAACCTGCCCTCCCTGCTCAAGTTTGAGGATTCCGTCAAGCCCGGCGGCGTGCTCGTGATCAACTCCTCCATCATCGACCGCAAGGCCGAGCGTGACGACATCAAGGTCGTCTACTGTGACGCCAACGGCATTGCCGAGGCGGTCAAGAATCCCAAGGGCGCGAACGTCGCGATCCTGGGCGCGCTCATGCAGGCCACTGAGGTCTGCGACACCGACAAGATGGTCGAGGCCATCCGTATCGAGCTCGGCGAACGCAAGGCCCGCTTCCTGGAAGGCAACAAGGCCGCTCTGGCCGCCGGCATGGAAGCCGCAAAGGCCTGATCTGCCTAATACTATTCTTATTGAAGAATAGTATAAACGCAAAAAACTGCACCGGAAAATCCGGTGCAGTTTTTTGCTGTTTATACTACGGCGCGCGGGGACGGCAAAGAGTTTCTCTGTCCCAGCCCGTAAAGCCGATATGACAGCGAAACGCATTTTGCGTTTCGCCGTCATATAATCAGTATTATTCCTTTCCCTTGAGCGCCTCGATCTTCGAGAGGATGCCTTTCTCGTTATAGAGGAAGAAGAGGCAGGCGCCGATGAGGCAGGTCACAAAGGCGACCCAGGCGGTGGCGCGGTAGCTGCCCGTGGTCTGGGCGACGGTGATCGACGTGAAGACGACCATGGCAATGGCCTGGCCCATCTTGAAGGCGAAGGTGCGCGCGGCGAAGAACATGCCGCTGCGATCCTCGCCGGTCTCGAGGCGGCTGAGTTCCGCCACGTCCGCTACGCAGGCCTGCGGCAGGATGCCGAGGATCGCCATGGGGACGGAGGCGCAGACGGCGACGATGAAGCCCCAGACAAGGCCCCTGCCGCAGAGCGCCGTGATGAGGAAGACCGCGGAGTAGGCGAAGAAGCCGGTGATGATGAGCTTCTTCTTGCCGAGCTTGGGCGCGAGCTTGTTGACCAGCGGGTACTGCAGTACGCTCAGCGCGGTCATCGTGGCGGTGAGCGGGAAGGTCCAGGTGTCCTCAATGCCCATGAGCTTGGTCTCATAGAAGGCCAGGCCGGTCTGGAAGAGGGTCAGGGCGAAGAAATAGATCACGTCGCTGTACACGAAGCGGCGGAACTGCCCGTTGGAGAAGGTCTTGAGCAGGGAGCGGAAGGGCTTGGTGTCGCTGGGCTTGGAGTCGATATAATCGCGCTCCTTGATGTACAGGGAGGGGATGAGCATGGCCGCGCAGGCGATGACGGACATGATGGCGACGGCGAGACGGATGGAGCCGGCCTGCCCCACGGCGCCCTGCAGCATCCCGGCCAGGTTCGGGATCATGAAGGAAAGGCTCTGGCCGACGATGAAGGTAAAGGAGATGTAGGTGGAGACGTTGATGCGGTGCTTCTGCGTGTCGCCAAGCTCTGCGATGAGGGCGTTGTAGGGCGTGCAGAAGATGGTCATGAAGAGATAGAAGCAGAGCAGCAGCACGAAGAGCAGCGCGTCGTTGACGGCGATGATGCCGGTCTGCGGAATGGTGAAGAGGCCGATCGTAACCAGCGCGAAGGGGATCGCAATGGCCTTCATGAAGGGGATGCGGCGGCCGCCCTTATAGCGGGCGCGGTCGGACCAGCCGGCGATCAGGGGGTCTGTTATGGCGTCGAAAATGCGGCCGACGGCGAGCACGAGGCCGAAGAGGGTGAGCTTGAAGAGGATGGGGTTCTGCGTGATGCCGGAGGCGAAGATGCCGGTGTTTGGGTTCTGCGCGTCGGGGCTGCCGGTGTAGTAATACACCATCCAGTTGGTCACGATGCCGGACAACAGGCTCCAGCCGAACTGGCCGATGGCAAAGATCCAGAGAAGTTTGTTGGTGATCGGCTTTTTCATGTGTGTTTCCTTTCTTCTTTCGCTTATGTTCTTTTGTTAATAAAGGGCAGCGGATAAGACCGGGGCGAACGGGATGGATTTGCATAGGGGAGACTGTGAAGAGGGGACGGGATTCTCCTCTTCTGCTTCAAGCCTGCAAAAGCAGAAACTGCAAGAGAAGCCGCCGCTTTTGGCTTCAGCCTGGCGACAATGTGCCGACAAGCTAAAGCACGCCCCGAGGGGGGCGTGCTTTTTCAATTGATTGCGTTGACGAAATCAGAACTCGAGGTTCTTGTCGGTCTCCTTGGAGAAGACGTGGGCAACGTTGCCGTTGAAGGCAAAGTGGACGATGTCGCCCTGGTGGAAGTTATCCTTGAGGTCGATGGTCGGGACGATCACGATCACGTCCTTGCCGTCGGCGTTCAGATGCAGGTGCACGCTGGAGCCCATCATCTCGCTGACGTCGACTCTCGCAGCCACGCCGCTCTGACCGATGTTGGTGTGCTCGGGGCGCACGCCCAGGGTAACGGGCTGGCTCTGCACGTTGTTCTTCAGCAGGCGCTCTTCCTTCTCCGGATCGAGCTCGACGCGGTAGCCGCCGATCTCGACGAAGAACTTCTCGCCCTCGCGCTTGAGCTCGGCGTCGAAGAAGTTCATCTGCGGCATGCCGATGAAGCCGGCCACGAAGAGGTTCGAGGGATGGTTGAAGACCTCCTGCGGGGTGCCGATCTGCTGGATGTAGCCGTCCTTCATGATGACGATGCGGTCGCCCAGGGTCATGGCCTCGGTCTGGTCGTGCGTGACGTACATGAAGGTGGTGTTGATGCGGTTGCGCAGCTTGATGATCTCGGCGCGCATTTCGTTGCGGAGCTTGGCGTCCAGGTTCGACAGAGGCTCGTCCATCAGCATGACCTTCGGGTCACGGACGATGGCGCGGCCGATGGCCACACGCTGGCGCTGGCCGCCGGACAGAGCCTTGGGCTTGCGGTTGAGGTACTGGGTGATGTCCAGGATCTCAGCGGCCTCGCGGACCTTCCTGTCGATTTCGTCCTTGGGGGCGTGACGCAGCTTGAGGGAGAAGGCCATGTTGTCATACACGGTCATATGGGGATACAGGGCGTAGTTCTGGAAAACCATGGCGATATCGCGATCCTTCGGCGCGACGTCGTTCATCAGCTTGCCGTCGATGTACAGCTCGCCGCCGGAAATCTCCTCCAGGCCCGCGACCATGCGCAGGGTGGTGGACTTGCCGCAGCCGGAGGGGCCGACCAGCACGATGAACTCCTTGTCGGCGATATCCAGGCTGAACTGCTGGACGGCGACGACGCCTTCATCGGTGATCTGCAGGTTGACCTTTTTCTTTTCGGGTTCGTCAGCGTTCTTTTTCTTGTTCTTCTTTTTCTCTTCGCCGCTGACGTAGGGATAGACCTTCTTGATGTTTACCAGACGAACTTCTGCCATGTTTCCGGCTCCGGGCATCCGGCCTCCGCCTGAAATGCCCTCGCGGCCCGCCGCGATGGACGGCGCCGCATTACGGCAGGTCTCCACACTGCCGCACCCCGAGCCTCGGGGCTGAACTTTTCCTCCTTTTTTAGCTGAACGCGACCGAGAAGTGGAGAGCCGCGCCCGCGATGAAATGGCGGGCCATAATGGTCCGCATACATTATACAGGAATTGCCCCTGCCGCACAAGTCAAAAAACAGGGACGATTTTTGGCATATTTGACGAAAAATGCGCATAGTTTTTCTCTGAAGGAGGGGAGAAGCATGCGAATTTTGCGATTCGGCAGCCGGGGGCCGGCCGTGCAGCTGCTGCAGCTGGCGCTGGTTCGCGCGGGTTTCGGGCCGCTCGCGCGGGACGGCCTTTTCGGCGCTGCCACACAGGCGGCGCTGCGGCGCTTCCAGACGGCGAACGGCCTCGCGGTAGACGCCGTCGCGGGGGCGGAGACCCACCGCGCCCTGCTGCCCTGGTACACCGGATATCTGCTGCACCGCATACGCCGCGGGGACAGCTTTTATGCCCTCGCCATGCGCTACGGGAGCTCCGCCGCCGCCATTGCCGCGGCGAACCCGGACTATGCGGCGAACAATCTGCCCGTCGGCGCGCAGCTTGTGATCCCGCTGGATTTTGCCGTGGTGCCGACGGAGGTCGAATGGTTTTCGGAGCTGACGGCGCTCTGCCTTCGGGGGCTCGCCGCGCGCTATCCCTTCCTCGTCACGGGGAGCATCGGGAAAAGCGTGCTGGGCAGGCCGCTCTGGTCGCTGCGCCTCGGCCGGGGAGAGAACCGCGTGCTCTACGCTGCGGCGCAGCACGCCAACGAGTGGATCACTGCGCCGCTGCTGCTGCGCTTCGCGGAAGAGCTCTGCGCGGCCTTCAACGCGGGCGGCGAGCTCTACGGCGTCTCCGCCGCACAGATCCTGGACTACTGCACGCTCTGCCTCGTCCCGGTCGTGAACCCGGACGGGGTCGATCTCGTGACGGGGGAGCTCACCTCCGGGGACGCCTACGAGCGCGCGCGGGAGCTCGCCGCAGCCTATCCGCGCTTTGCCTTTCCGGGCGGCTGGAAGGCGAACCTCGCGGGCGTGGATCTCAATCTCCAGTACCCGGCGGGCTGGGAGCAGGCGCGTGAGAACAAATTCGCGCAGGGCGTGCGCTCTCCGGCGCCGGCCGACTTTGTGGGGGAGGAGCCGCTGCAGGCGCCGGAGGCGCGGGCGCTGTACGATCTCACGCTGCGCTTCGACCCGGCGCTCGTGCAGGCGTGGCACACACAGGGCGAGGTCATCTACTGGAGGTACCTGGATATCGCGCCGCCCGGCGCGGAGCAGATCGCTGCGCTCTTTGCCGAGGTCTCGGACTACCGGGCGGAGGACGCGCCCTTCGCGTCGGGCTTCGCCGGCTTCAAGGACTGGTTCATCCAGGACTTCGGCCGCCCCGGCTTCACCGTCGAGGCCGGGCGCGGGGTCAACCCGCTCCCGCTGCGCGACCTGGCGGCGATCTACGGCCGCACCGTCGGCATCCTCACCCTCGGCACGGTCGTGACCTGAACGGAATACGACGAAAAACCGCTCCCCGGACAGGGGAGCGGTTTTGCATAGATGATCGAAAGAGCGAGTCCGTCACTGCCGGCGGACGATGCGCTTCACGTTTTTGGCCCCGCCGGTGAGCAGAGGCACGTTTTCGATGATAAGAGAGGAGTTGTCCAGCCCGTACCACTTGACACGCTGACCCGCTGCGCGGCGGATGGCGTACTTGGTGTTGAGGATGAACTGGTCGAACTGCGAGAGCTCCGACATCGAGGGAACGGACTTGCGCAGCACGCAGAACTTGAAGGTGCCGACGGTGGAGTCGCCGTAGATGGAGTATTTCTTCTCCTGATTCGGAAGCTCGCCGCTGGCCTGCAGATCCTGCACGATCTGCCGCAGGTAGACGTTCACCTGGGGGCTGCACTTGAAGCCCAGATCCAGGCGCACGCGGAAGATGAAGTCTGTCCCGAAGGTCTCGACCTGGTAGGTCATGGTGTCCGGCTCGTTGAGGACGTTGACGCTCACGAACCAGTAGGCCTGCGCGCGCTTGGGGTCCTTGTCGAGGATGGAGTAGAGCGTGTCGAGGTCGAGCGTCTCGATATCCGAGCCGCTGCCGAGGTAGACGAGGTTGTTGCAGAGCAGGTCGCGCTCGGTATCGTGGCTGAGACGGTCGAGATTGGGGATGTAATCCCGGATCTGCAGGCGGCGGGAGTATTTGTGCTCCAGCTCCGTGCCGCGCCACCAGACCACCATCACCCACAGCAGCAGCAGCGTGAGCAGGGCGGTGACATAGCCGCCGTGCGTGAACTTGCCGAGCGAGGAGATGAAGAAGATCGTCTCGATCGAGCCGAAGACCACGAGCACGAGGCCGGAGAGTACGGGCTTCCTGCGCAGCTTCGCGAGGTAGACCGTGAGCAGCAGGGTCGTCATCAGCATGGTGAGCGTGATGGCCAGGCCGTAGGCCGCCTCGATACGCGCACCGGAGCGGAAGTAAAGCACTACCAGGCTGCAGCCGATCCAGAGGATGTGGTTGACAATGGGGATATAGAGCTGACCCTTGGTGTCCGCCGGGTAACGGATCTCCAGGTGGGGCAGCAGGTCGAGCAGAATGGCCTCGGACACCAGCGTGTAGGAGCCGGTGATGAGCGCCTGGGAGGCGATGATGGCCGCGAGCGCGCCGAGCACGATGGCCACGGGGCGCAGCATCTCGGGCAGCATCATGTAGAAGGGGTTGATCTCCGTGGTGCTGGCGAGCAGGACGGGATTGGCGCGGTTCTGGATGATCCAGGCGCCCTGGCCGAGGTAGTTGAGGATCAGGCAGAGCTTGACGAAAGGCCAGCTGGCGTAGATATTCTCCTTGCCGACGTGCCCCATGTCGGAATACAGAGCCTCCGCGCCGGTGGTGGCGAGGAAGACGCTGCCGAGGATCATGAAGCCGGCCTTGTTGGCGGGGCTGAGGAGCACCTGAATGGCGTGGATGGGGTTGAAGGCCTTGAGCACCACGGGCAGCGCCGTGATGTTCATCACGCCGGTGACGCCGAGGAAGCCGAACCAGATGAGCATTACAGGACCGAAGGCCTTGCCGATGCTGCTGGTGCCGGCGTGCTGGATGGAGAAGAGCAGGGAGATGATGAGCAGGGTGATGATGACCACAGGCCACTCGCCGACGCCCAGCAGCTTGTCCACCGCCGGAATGCTTCGCAGACCCTCGACCGCAGTCGTGACGGTGACGGCCGGGGTGAGCAGACCGTCCGCGAGCAGTGCGGCGCCGCCCAGCATGGCCGGGAGGATGAGCGCCTTGCCGTATTGCTTGACGAGAGAGTAGAGCGAGAAGATGCCGCCCTCGCCATGGTTGTCCGCCTTCATGGCGATCAGCACGTATTTGACCGTGGTCAGCAGCGTGATCGTCCAGATAACGAGGGAGAGCGAGCCAATGATAAAGGCCTGATCTACTGCGCCGATCCCGCCGTTGCCCTCGAGGATCGACTTCATGACGTACATCGGCGAGGTGCCGATATCACCGTAGACGATGCCGATGGTTACGAGGATCAGGCTGAGCCGCAGCCGGCTTCTCTTTTGTTCCATAGAAAAAACCCTTTCTACACAAAGGAAAAATGAGCTGGATACAGAGTGCTTACCCTTCATTTTAACATACTGCATTGCTCAATGCAACAAAAACCGCGCGGGAAGGGGGGATTGCCCACCGGGGGGGGATGCCTGCTCTCGTTCGCAGGGGCCGCCGGCCCCCCAGCGGCCCTGCGTCGGATGCGCGACCGGGGTTGAAGGGCGCTTCGTGAGCGCCCCTGTGGGTGGCGCGAGGCCGTTCATTTCCGTTGTAGGGGCGGCCGCCCTCGGCCGCCCG
>DFGE01000037.1:33399-86522 GCA_002371675.1 Clostridiales bacterium UBA3758 | reverse complement strand
CCCGCGGACATGGATGAAGGTTGGAGAAACGGGCCGCAGCCGGGGGCTGCGGCCCCTACAGGCATGCTGCGTATCCGCGGCCGCCGCTCTTGACAAAACGCCGCAGGCGAAATATAATAACAGACGTTATAATATTGCGAGGTGAGTTCCGTGCCGAGGAGCGCAAGCATAACGAAGGAAGCCATCCTGGAGGGCGCCTTCCGGCTGATCCGGGAACGCGGCCACGAGGCGCTGACAGCGAGAAATCTCGCGTCCCTTCTCGGCTGCTCCACACAGCCAATCCTCTATCAGTTCCCGAGCATGGATGCGCTGAAGGAGCTGGCCTATCAGAGAGCGGACGCTTTCCACAGCGCCTACATTCTGGAGGCGGAGGATCTTCTGGGGATCGGGATTCGCTACATCCGCTTCGCGGAGGAGGAAGCGCAGCTGTTTCGCTTTCTCTTTCAGTCCGGGCGCTTCTCCGGCCTGAGCCTGGAGGACCTCATCCGCGCCCCGGAAACGGCCGGCCTGCTCTCCGCTGTCAGCGCGGAGGAGAGCTTGCCGCCGGAGGCGGCGGCCGCGTTTTTTGAGCCGCTGGCGGCGCTCGTACACGGCTATGCCAGCCTCATAGCAAACAACGGGATGCATTATGACGAAGACGCGATCCGAAACACGCTGATCACGATCGCGGAGGGATTGGAGAGGAAAGAAGCATGATGAAAAAACTGTATCAGAAAAGCGAGATCCTGTTTGCGATCTTCTGGATCGTTCTCTACACGGTCCTCATGGGCAATCTGCGCAATCTCGGGGATGACAGCCCCTACATGATGATCGGACTGATCGTGATCTGCGCACTGATGCTCCTGTTCGTATGGAAAAACGGGCTGACGGAGAAATACGGGCTGTCCGGTTGGGCCAAAAACAGCAAGAGCATGCTGTGGTTCTTCCCACTGTGGGTCATCGCCAGTCTTAACCTCTGGGGCGGCGTCGCGGCAAAATACCCCCTGCCCGGACTGCTTTTCGCCGCCGTGTCCATGGCGCTTGTCGGCGTTGCTGAGGAGCTGATCTTCAGGGGCTTCCTGTTCAAGGCCATGCTGAAGGACGGCGACGTGAAAACGGCCGTGATCGTCTCCGCAGTCACCTTCGGCCTGGGGCATATCGTGAATCTCTTTACCGGCCATGAGCTCGCGGAGACGCTCCTGCAGATGGTTTTCGCCGTGGCCTTCGGCTTTGTTGTCACGATGGCCTTTTACAAGAGCGGCAGCCTTCTCCCCGCCGTGCTGGCTCACAGCCTGACCGACGTGTTTTCACTGTTCGCGAGAAGCGACGCCTCCCCGGTGCTGAACTGGGCCGCGCACATCGTCACCATCGTGATGACTGTCGCGTACTGCATCTATCTGGCCAGGCGCGTCCCGACGCCGGCATGCAACAGTCCTGCCGAGCGGGAAGAGAGTCCGCAGGCATGATGGGCAGAAATTTTTGCCGTCCGTGATCTCAAACAAACGAAAAGCACAGGCGTGACCGGTACGGTCACGCCTGTGTTATTGTTATCTCTCTGAGATGTATTGCGCACTCTTCGCTCAGCGCTTCCAGGTGCGGGGGATGAGCAGCACTGCGATGGGGTAGATCTCCAGCCTGCCGAGCAGCATGGCGAGGGTGAGCAGGAGCTTGGTGCGCGCGGAGAAGAAGGCGAAGCCGCCCGCCGGCCCGATGATCTCCGTCATGCCGGGGCCGATATTGGACAGGCAGGAGAGCGCGGCGGTGAAGCTCGTGGCGAGATCCACGCCGTCGAAGCTCACCAGCAGGGAAAAGAGCAGCAGCAGCGCCATGTAGAAGGCGAAGAACATCTCCGCGGCGCGCACGGTGCCCTCTTCGACGCGCTTGCCGTCGAGCTGGACGCGCACAACGCTGCGCGGGCGGATCATCTGCTTGATCTCCGCGCCGACGGCCTTGCCGAGGATCAGCAGGCGCGAGAGCTTGATGCCGCCGCCGGTGCTGCCGGCGCAGCCGCCGCAGAACATCAGCAGAATGAGGATCCATTTGCAGTACTCCGGCCAGGTCGTGAAGTCCACGGTGCCAAAGCCTGTGGTGCTGATGAGGGTGGCGACGTTGAAGAAGGACTGGTGCAGCCCCTCCCGCCAGCCGTAGAGGCTGTGGTTGCCGAGCGTGAGCAGTGCCGCGGCGCCGAGTATGATGCCAAAATACCAATGCAGCTCCTCGTTCTTGAGTGCGTCCTTCCAGCGGCCGATGAGGAGCAGAAAGTAGAGGTTGAAGTTGACGCCGAAGAGCAGCATGAACACGGCGCAGACCGTCTCGATGTACCGGCTGTGGAAGCCGCCGATGCTCGCGGGGTTGGTGGAAAAGCCGCCGGTGCCCGCGGTTGCGAAGGCGTGCAGCAGCGCGTCATAGAAGCTCATGCCGCCGAGCAGCAGGAAGATGGCCTCGAGCAGGGTGAGCGCGATGTAGATGAGGTAGAGCGTGCGGGCGGTGGCTCTGGCGCGGGGGACGAGCTTGCCCACCGTGGGGCCGGGGATCTCGGCGCGCATGATGTGCATGGAGTGGTCGCCGCTCATGGGGAGCACCGCCATCAGAAAGACCAGCACGCCCATGCCGCCGATGAAATGGGTGAAGAGGCGCCAGAACATGTCGCCCCGGGGCATGCCCTCGAAATCGGTCAGGATGGTCGCGCCGGTGGTGGAGAGGCCGGAGGCCGTCTCAAACAGCGCGTCGATATAGCTGGGGATGCTGCCGCTGAAATAGAAGGGCAGCGCGCCGAGCAGGGAGATGAGGATCCAGCCCAGACCCACGATCACGAAGCCGTCGCGCGCCACGAGGCCGGTCGTCCGCGGTTTCGGGATCAGCAGCAGGCCGCCGAGCGCGGCGCTGAGGCCGATGGTATACAGGAAATTCAGCCCCTTTTCCCCGTAGCAGAGCCCGGCGATCAGCGGCAGGAGCATCAGCCCCGCGTAGATCAGCAGGATCCAGGCCAGGACGCGGCAGATCATGCGGTAATTCATCCCTTGCCCTCCATGATCCCGTCCAGCTCATGCAGCGCGCCGGTCTTCGCCACGACGACGGCGTGGTCGCCCGGGAGGATGCACGTGTCGCCGCCCGGGACGATGTTTTTGTTGCCGCGGATGACGGCGGCGATCAGTGTGTTGGGCTTGAGGCGGAGCTCCTTGAGCGGGACGCCGGCGCAGGCGGCATCGTCACGGACCGCGAATTCCAGCACCTCGATCTGCCCGTCCGCCAGGCGGTAGAGCGTCTCCACGCTGCTGCTGCCCTCGGAGGCCTTCAGCGCGCGGACATAGCGCGCCAGCTGGATAGAGACGATCTGCATGGTGTTGACGATGCTGTCGAGCCCGGAGCTCTCCAGGATCTCGGAGAAGTGCTCGCGGTTGACCTTGGCGACGATTTTGCCGACGCCGCAGCTGCGCGCGTACATGGAGGTGATGATGTTGTCGCCGTCCTCTCCGGTGAGCGCCACAAAGGCGTCGGCCGAGGAGAGGCCGTCCTCGAGCAGCACGTCGCTGCGCGTGGCGTCGCCGCAGACGATGTGGGCCTCGGGCAGCAGATCGCAGAGCAGGTCGCAGCGCTCGCGGTCACGCTCGACGACGGTGACCTCCATGCCGGACTCCAGCAGCAGCCTGCTGAGATAGACGGCGATGCGCCCGCCGCCGATGACCATGACCTTGCGCACGGCGCGCTTGTATTCCTTCGTGGAGACGAAGAAGCGGCGCAGTTCCCGCGGCGTGCCGGTGATGCTCAGGCGGTCGCCCGCGCGCAGCACCGTGGAGCCGTTGGGGATCATGGCCTCCTTCCCACGCTCGACGAGGCTGATCAGTACCTTCGCGCCGACCGCCTGCGGCAGCTCGCGCAGCGCCATGCCGTCGAGCCGGCTGCCCTGCGGCACGCGGTGCTCCACGATCTCAACGCTGCCGTTGGAGAAGGCGTCGACCCGCGCGGCGCTGGGGAAGCGCAGAATGCGCGAGATCTCCTTGGCGCACTCGTATTCAGGGTTGACGATCATGCTCAGCCCCAGCGCCTCGCGCAGAAACTCCGTCTGGCTCAGGTATTCCGGATCGCGCACGCGGGCAATGACATGGCGGGTGCCGAGGTGCCGCGCCGAAATACCGCAGACCATGTTGACCTCGTCCTCCTCCGTCGTTGCGAGCAGCAGATCCGCCTGCTCGGCGCCGGCCTCGCGCAGGGTCTCGGAATTGGTGGCGCTGCCCTCGACGCAGATGGCGTCCAGCGCGTTGGAAATGCTGGATATGATATCCGGGCTCCGGTCGACGACCGTGATGTCGTGCCCCTCCTCCGCGAGGATTTCCGCCACGGAGCGGCCGATTTTTCCCGCCCCGGCAATGATGATTTTCATAGCCTCAGCCCCTGTTCTGCCTGCAATATTGAAGAATACTTGAAAGAAGGATTCCATGTGAATCTTTTCTGATTATAGCATAGGCTTTTTCCTTTGTACAGTCTCGCCCTCTTGCGAAATCTCTCTGCGTCGGGTATAATGTCAAGAGATTGAAAAGGAGTCCGCAGGATATGTTTAACGGTTTTACCCCGGAGACCAGCGAATTTCTCTGGGAGCTCAGCTTCAATAACGAGCGCCCCTGGTTTCTGGCGCACAAAGAACAGTTTGAACGCTGCCTGAACACGCCCTTCAAGGAGCTTGCGAAGGAGACGACGACGCTGCTGCAGCAGCGTTTCCCCGATATCACCTGGTACTGCCACGTCTCGCGCATCTACCGCGACGCGCGGCGGCTTTTCGGGCGCGGCCCCTACAAGGACCACCTCTGGTTCACCGTCAAGGACGGCGCGGATTACAACAGCGGCCCCTGCTTCTGGTTCGAGATCGATCCCCGCTCGTTTGGTTACGGCCTGGGCTTTTTCGACGTGACGCCCTCGGAGATGGAGCTCTTCCGCCGCAGCATCGACGCGGAGCCCGCGCGCTTTGCGCGCCTGGCGGAGGGCGTCGCCGCGATGAAGCAATTTCGCGTCGAAGGGCCGACCTACGCGCGGCCGAAGGGAAACTACCCCGAACCCGTGCGCTCCTGGTATGAGCGCCGCCGCGTCGGCGCAAACGCGAGCTTTGATTTCGGGGGCGACGCGCTCTCGGAGAGGCTGCCGCTCATCCTGGCGGAGGCCTTCAGCGAGCTCATGCCGATGTACGAATACCTGCTCTCGGTGCACCGCGCCGCAGGAGAGGCGGGGCTGACCGCAGAAAGCGAGAGAAGCCATGGCTGAACGTCTTGCCGTCATCATGCCGGCCTGGAACGCCGCGGACTATATTGAGAGCTCCGTGCGCAGCGTCCTTGAGCAGACGCACCGCGAGCTGCGCCTGATCGTCGTGGACGACGGGAGCACCGACCGCACGCCGGAGATCCTCGCGCGCCTTGCCGCGGAGGACGAGCGGCTCACGGTGATGCGCGTGCCGAACGGCGGCCCCGCCATGGCGCGCAACCGCGCGCTCGACGCGCTGGGAGACACGGCGGACTATGTGATGTTCCTCGACGCGGACGATTTGCTGGACCCCGACGCCGCAGACTACGCGCTCAGCGCCGCGCGCAAGGGCGCGGAGTTCGTGATCTTCGGCTTCCGTATCGTGCGCCCCGACGGGAGCGCGCGGGAATACTGCGAAAAAGAGGAACTGCTCGACCGCGCTTCACTCGGCGGCAGCCTCGCGCGGCTCTACAAGGCCAATCTGCTCAACCAGGTCTGGGGCAAGCTCTTCGCCGCGCCGCTGCTGAAGGAGATCCGCTTCCCGGACTACCGCTGGGGGGAGGACAGGCTGTTCCTCTTCGATGTGCTCGGGAGCGTACGGAGCCTCGCCGTGCTGCCCGCGTGCAGACACAGCTACCGCATGCACCCCGGCGAGAGTCTGATCAAGAGCTGGTATGACAGGAAGTTCGCCGTCGCCGTGGAGATCGACCGGCGCATGGAAGCGCTCTGCAGGGAATTCTCCGTCCCGGACGATGCGGACTTTCGCTACATGTTTGCCAAGAGCGTCTTCTCCTGCCTGACGACGCTCTATTCGTCGAACTGCAGGCTCTCGGCAGCGGAAAAACGCGCCGCGATCCGAGAGATGCTCCGCGAGCCGCGCCTGCGCGAGCGCATGTCCGGCGCCTCGGGCGGATTGCCGGTGCGGGTGCTGAGCGCCGTCGTCCTCAGCGAGAGGCCGGGCTGGATCGCCTTCGTGTTCCGGCTGGTGGCCTGGGCGGGGGAGCGCTTCCCCAAGCTGTTTACGAAAATCAAACACAGAAAATAGAGAGGAGATCCCAGCATGCATACTGTTCTGGTCATCGGAATCGCCGGCGGCACCGGCAGCGGCAAGACCACCATCACCCGCAAGCTGATCCAGCACTTTGGGCCGGACGTCTCGGTCATCCACCACGACAACTACTACAAGGCTCACCATGACATGCCTCTGGAGGAGCGCGCCAAGCTCAATTACGACCACCCCAACTCCTTCGACACGGATCTTCTCATCGCCGACCTGCGCAAGCTCAAGCGGGGCGAGGAGATCGCCTGCCCGGTCTATGACTATTCCATCCACGACCGTACCGACGAGGTGGAGATCATCAAGCCCACCCGCGTCATCATCGTCGAGGGCATCCTGATCTATGAGAATCTGGAGCTCTGCGACGAGATGGATATCAAGCTCTTCGTGGACGCCGACGCCGACGAGCGCATCCTGCGCCGCATCATCCGCGACGTGCGTGACCGCGGCCGCTCGCTCGACAGCGTCATCTCCCAGTATCTGCGCACGGTCAAGCCCATGCACGAGCAGTTCGTGGAGCCCTCCAAGCGCCGGGCGGACATCATCATCCCCCAGGGCGGGCACAACCACGTCGCCATGGAGATGGTCATCGAGCGCGTGCGCGCGCACCTGGCCAAGATGAATTGAGGGAAGCATAATGGCAAAGCTGTATTTCAAATACGGCGCGATGGGCTCCTCCAAGTCCGCCCAGGCGCTGATCACCAAGTTCAACTATGAGGAACTGGGCATGACCGTCTGGCTCATCAAGCCCAGCATCGACACCCGCGACGGCGCGGATATCATCCGCAGCCGCATCGGCCTGAGCTGCTCTGCCCAGATCATCACGCCCGAGCAGAGCATCGTCGAGGCCTACCACGCCGCCGGAAAGCACACCGTCATCATCGCCGACGAGGCGCAGTTCTTCACCCCCGCGCAAATCGACGAGCTGCGCACGCTGGTGGATGAGGAGGACCTGCCGGTGCTGTGCTTCGGCCTGCGCACCGACTTCCTGACCCATTTCTTCCCCGGCGCGCAGCGGCTCATGGAGCTGGCCGATTCCATCACCGAGATCAAGACCGTCTGCGCCTGCGGCCGCAAAGCCACGGTCAACGCCCGCATCGACGGCAACGGGAACGTCGTCACCGAGGGCAGCCAGGTCATGCTCGGCGGCAATGACAGCTATATCGCCATGTGCCACCAGTGCTGGAAGCGGAAGATCCGCGAGCAGAACGCCCATGGAAAGGCTTGATTTCGCCTCCTGGCCGCGGCGGGAGCGCTTTGAATTCTTCTCCCACTGCTCCGACCCCTTCTTCTCCGTGTGCTTCCGCCTGGATGTGACGAAGCTGCACCGCTATACGCACGCGCGCGGCCTGTCCTTCTATTACGCGCTTATCTGGCTCTGCACCCGCGCGATCGGGGAGGTGGAGGCCTTTTCCTACGGCATGCTGGACGGGGAGCTTGTCCGCTATGAGTCCCGTCGCCCGAGCTTCACCGATCTGCGCGGCGGCTCGGAGGGTTTCTATATCGTCACCATGCCCTGCGAGGGCAGCCTGGAGGAGTTCTGCGCCGCCGCGAAGGCGCGCAGCGAGAGCCAGAGCTGCTTTATCGACCTCAGCCAGGAGGGGGACGACATGATCTTCTTCTCCTGTCTGCCCTGGGTGGATATCACCGCCCTCACCAACGAGCGGGATTTTGACCCCAACGACGCCATCCCGCGCGTCGCCTGGGGCAAATATGTCGAGGAAAACGGCCGCGAGACGCTGGGGCTCTCCCTGGAGATCAACCACCGTTTCATCGACGGCCTGCATATCGGCCGCTTTGCTGAGGCGCTGCAGCGCCGCATCGAGGCGCTCGAGATCTGATAAAGAAAACGCATCTGTCTTTGACAGATGCGTTTTCTTTATCGTGATTTTTACATAAAAGGCCGCAGGGCTCAGACGGCGGTAACCGGCTCGTAGATCTCCACCTCGTCCTCGATCTGCCCGGCGCGGATCAGGATCTTGGTATAGGCGTCGAGAATGGCCTCGAATTTCCGCAGCTCCGCGGGCGGCACGGAATCGGCGATGTCGAAGAGCGGGCGATACCAGATCTGGAGTGCGTACTCGGAATAGGCGCGGTACACCTCTCTGCCCTCGTCGGTGGCGAAGAGGTAGATGTTCTTGCGGTTGTCCTTGCGCTTATAGCGGCGCACGAGCCCCAGCCCCTCGATGACCTTGACGTTCTTCGAGAAGGTCGCGCGCGGTACGCCGAGCTTTTGCGCCAGCTCGGACATGTTGCAGTCCTCGTTCTCGAGCACGTATTCCAGCGTCTGGATCTGCGCTGCGCTGAGCCGCAGCTCGGCGCCGAGATCCGTCACCTTCGTGTACATCGTGGCATAGGTGTTCGCAAAACGTATCATTTTCCCGATCAGGGACCGGTGCTTTTTCATCCAGCTCAGTTCCATCGCGATGCATCCTTCCACATACAGGGAAAACGGATTTCCTATTCCTTCAATTTATTATTATATCAGCATTGGCCGAAAAAGGTACGAAAATAATTCACAAAATTGAAGAAATAAAACTGGACAATCTACACAAAACAATTGCATTGCATGGAAAAAGATGCAGGAACAGGCCTGTACCCTGCACCTTTTCCGATGCAGGGTACAGATGCCGGTATACAGGATAAAGGTGCGGACAGCCTGCGCGCGGCTCAGAGCTTCGCGGCGAGCGCCGGCAGGAGCTCCTCGAAGTGAACGCCGTACCAGTGCTTGTCGTCGCCGAGGGTGTTGCGGATGCAGCCTGCGGCGAAGTCCGCCGCGATCCCGGCCGCCTCGTAAAGCGGCTTCCCGCTCAGATACGCCCCCGCGAAGGCCGCGGAGAAGAGATCGCCGGTGCCGTGGTAATCGCGCTTCTCCCGCGCGTGACGGTAGAGCGAGACGCCCTTCGCGTCCGCGACGGCGACGCCGGTATGCTCCGCGTCGGGGTTCACGCTCGTAAGGATGGCTGCCTTTGCGCCGAGCGCGCGCAGCCCCTCGAGCAGCGCGGAGAGCTCCTCATCGCCGCAGTCCTCCCGCCAGGGACGGCCGAGCAGCAGGCTCGCCTCGGTAGTGTTCGGCAGCACGACGTCCGCGCGCGCGCAGAGCGGGCGCATCGCGGCGGCGTAGTCCGCGTCGAAGGCTGCGTAGAGCTTCCCGTGGTCGGCCATCGCGGGATCGACGAGCAGCATGCCGCCCGGTGCGAGCAGCGTGTCCGCCGCCTGCAGCGTGAGGGCGATCAGCTCCTTCGAGCCGAGATAGCCGGTGACGATCGCGTCGAAGCGCAGCCCTTCATCCTGCCAGTGCCGCAGGGTCCGGGCCATGAAGTCCGTCAGATCCTGCACCTGAAAGCCTGTGAAGCCCCCGGTATGCGTCGAGAGGATCGCCGTGGGCAGCACGGCGGTCTCAAAGCCGCAGGCTGAGAGCACGGGCAGCGCCACCGTCTGCGAACACTGTCCGTAGCAGGAAAGATCCTGTATACTGAGCAGCTTTTTGCGTTCCATCAAAAGACCTCCGTTTCGGATGCGGCCGCGGCCGCTTGACTTTTCTTCCGCATCCATTATAATTGGAACTGGATATATTACTATAGCCAGTTCGAGAAGATTTTATCAGACCAGATGGAGGGCGTATGGGCAGACGGCAGCGGGGGACAAGCGCATATATGCAGCTCTATGAGCAGCTGCGGCAGCAGATTCTCGACGGAGCGATCCCGCTCGGGGCGCGGCTGCCCTCCAAGCGGGAGCTCGCCGCCGCGCGCGGCATCAGCGTGGTCACGGCGGAGCACGCCTACGCGCTGCTCTGTGACGAGGGCTACGCCGAGGCCCACGAGCGCAGCGGCTATTATGCGGCCTTCGGCGGGAGCGCCGCGCCTGCGGCGCCGCGCGCGCGGCTTGAGGACATGCGCGCCGGCAGCGGCCCGGGGGAGGACTTCCCCTTCTCCGTCTGGGCGCGTACGATGCGCACCGTGCTCGCCGATTACGACCGGCGCATCCTTGCAAAGAGCCCCAACGCCGGCACCGCCGAGCTGCGCGGCGCCATCGCCGCCTGGCTCGAGCGCTCACGCGGCATGCGCGTCGGGGCGGAGCAGATCGTCGTGGGCTCCGGGGCGGAATATCTCTACGGGCAGGTCGTCCAGCTGCTGGGGCGGGAGCGGCTCTATGCGCTGGAGGAGCCCTGCTACGAGAAGATCCGCCTTGTGTACGCGTCCTTCGGGGCGCAGACCGTCCCGCTGCCGATGGGGGACGACGGCATCCGCGCCGAGGCGCTTGCTGCCTGCGCCGCCGGCGCACTGCATGTCACGCCCTTTCACAGCTATCCCAGCGGCGTCACGGCCTCGGCAGCCAAGCGCCGCGCCTACGCGGCCTGGGCGCGGGAACGGGACGCCGTGCTCATTGAAGACGACTATGAGGCAGAATTTGCCGCGCCAGGCCGCCGGATCGAGACGGTCTTTTCGCTCGCGCCGGAGCGCGTGATCTATCTGAGCACCTTCACAAAGCTGCTCGCGCCGGGCGTACGCACGGGCTTCATGGTGCTGCCGGAGGAGCTTCTGACGGAATACCGAAGGCGGCTGGATTTCAGCTCCTGCACCGTGCCGGTCTTCGAGCAGCTGGTGCTCGCCTCCTTTCTCGACGAGGGACATCTGGAACGCTATATCAGCCGCCGCAGGCGGCAAATGAAAACGGGGGAATAACGATGCTGTATTTTCTGAGCGATTACACCGAGGGCGCGCATCCGCAGGTGCTCGCGCGCCTGAACCAGACCAACCTCGTCTCCCTGCCCGGCTACGGGGAGGACGAGCTCTGCGCGGCCGCGAAGGACAAGATCCGCGCGGCATGCGAGCTGCCGGGGGCGGACGTCTACTTCCTCACGGGCGGCACGCAGGCCAACCTCGTTGTGATCTCCGCGCTGCTCCGGCGCTGGGAGGGCGTCCTCTGCGCCCAGACCGGGCACATCGCCGTGCACGAGGCCGGGGCGGTGGAGTTCACCGGGCACAAGGTGCTCGCACTCCCCTCGGAGGACAGCAAGCTCTCCGCACAGGCCGTCGCCGCCTGGATGGAGCGCTTCCTCGCCGACGAGACGCACGACCACATGGTCTTCCCCGGCATGGTCTATATCTCGCAGCCCACGGAGCTCGGCGCGCTCTATTCCAAGGCGGAGCTCAGCGCGCTGCACGAGACCTGCCGCAAGTACGGCCTGCGCCTCTTTATCGACGGGGCGCGCCTCGGCTATGGGCTCATGAGCCCCGCCTGCGACCTCACGCTGCCGGAGCTGGCGCGCCTGTGCGACGTGTTTTACATCGGCGGCACCAAGGTCGGCGCGCTCTGCGGCGAGGCTGTGGTCTTCCCTGCGGGCGACATGCCCCGGCAGTTTGCCACGATGGCCAAGCAGCAGGGAGCGATGCTCGCCAAGGGGCGGCTGCTCGGCGTGCAGTTCGACGCGCTCTTTACCGACGGGCTCTACTGGGAGATCTCCCGCCACGCCATCGAGCAGGCCATGGCGCTCAAGGCCGCCTTCGTCTCGCGCGGCTATCCCCTCTATGCCGACTCGCCCACGAACCAGCAGTTCGTGATCCTGACGCCGGAGCAGTTTGAGCGCCTGCGCCGGCACGCTGCCTTCGAGGTCTGGGATAAACTCACGGACGGGCGCATCGCCGTGCGCTTCGTCACCAGCTGGTCGACGACGCCGGAGAAAATCGCAGCCCTCGCCGAGCTGCTGTAAAACAAATACATCCTCTGATGAAAGGGGGCGGGCGAAAAAAGTTGCCCAAGGACGAAAAAAGAGAGAAAAAAAGAGCAAAAAAAGCTTGCAATTTGAAGACAAGTTTTATATAATATCAAGGCATTTCGCACGGGCGCGGACTTTTCCCCCTGTGGCCGGGGCTCCCGGTCTGGGGAAGAGGATGAAACGTCCGGAGGGAAAAACTAAAAAAACGGAGGAAAACAAAGAAATGTCTGTCGTATCCATGAAGCAGCTGCTGGAAGCCGGTGTCCACTTCGGTCACCAGACCCGCCGCTGGAACCCCAAGATGGCCGAGTATATCTACTGCGAACGCAACGGTATTTATATCATCGACCTGGCCAAGACCGTCAAGAAGCTCGAGGAATCCTACAATTTCGTGCGTGACCTCGCTGCCAACAACGGCACCATCCTCTTCGTCGGCACCAAGAAGCAGGCGACCGACGCCGTCCGCGAGGAGGCCTCCCGCGTCGGCATGTACTACGTGAACGCCCGCTGGCTCGGCGGCATGCTCACCAACTTCAAGACCATGCGCACCCGCGTTGACCGCCTCGAGCAGCTCAAGAAGATGCAGGAAGACGGCACCTTCGACATGCTGCCCAAGAAGGAAGTCATGAAGCACCTGGGCGAGATGGAGAAGCTCGAGAAGTACCTCGGCGGCGTCAAGGAAATGCGTAAGCTGCCCAGCGCCCTGTTCGTGGTCGATCCCCGCAAGGAGCACAACGCCATCGCCGAAGCCCGCAAGCTGCACATCCCCATCGTCGCCATTGTCGATACCAACTGCGATCCCGACGAGGTCGATTACGTGATCCCCGCCAACGACGACGCCATCCGCGCCATCCGCCTCATCGCCTCCACCATGGCCAACGCCGTACAGGAAGGCCATCAGGGCGCTGACGCCGAGGTCGAGCAGGTCGAGGAGACCGCTCCCGAGGCTGCCGAGTAATTCAATAAATAAAAAAGGGGCGCCGAACAACGCCCCTTTTTCAAGGAATCAAACAGGAGGAATAATCAATGGCTTTTACCGCTCAGGATGTTAAGAAACTGCGTGAAATGACCAACGTCGGCATGATGGACTGCAAGAAGGCTCTCCAGGCTACCGACGGTGATATGGATAAGGCTGTCGACTGGCTGCGTGAGAAGGGCCTGGCCAAAGCCGCCAAGAAGGCCGGCCGCGTGGCCGCCGAAGGCATGGCTTACGCCCGCGTCTGCCCCCAGTGCGGGGTCGGCGCTGTCGTCGAAGTCAACTGCGAGACCGACTTCTGCGCCAAGAGCGAGGCCTTCCAGGGCTTCGTCAAGGACATCTGCAAGGTCGTCCTCAACGACAATCCTGCCGACGTCGAGGCGCTGCTCGCCTGCAAGTACCCCGGTCGTGAGCTGACCGTCGCCGAGATCATGCCCGAGAAGGTCATGTCCATCGGCGAGAACCTGCAGATCCGCCGCTTCGCCCGCTTCGCCTCCCCCGTGAACGTCGCTTATGTCCACGCCGGCGGCACCCACGGCGTGCTGGTGAACCTGGCCGTCGAGGGCGATATCGACGCCACCGAGATCGGCAAGAACGTCGCCATGCAGATCGCCGCCATGAGCCCCAAGTACTGGGACAAGAGCCTCGTGCCGCAGGCCGATATCGACCACGAGCTTGAGGTCCAGGTCGCGCTCATGAACAACGACCCGAAGATGGCTGCCAAGCCGCAGGCCATCAAGGAGAAGATCGCCTCCGGCAAGATCAATGCGTTCTACAAGGAGAACTGCCTGCTCCAGCAGGACTTCGTCCGCTCCGATCTGTTCCAGGGCTCCGTTGAGGGCTACATCGCCGACGCCGCCAAGAAGCTCGGCGGCAGCGTGAAGTTCGTCGACGCTGTCCACTTCGTCAAGGGCGAGGGCATCGAGAAGAAGGAAGAGGACTTCGCCGCAGAAGTCGCCGCCCAGATGAACATGGGCAAGTAAGCCTTCCGAAAATACAACAAACACAAAAACCCTGTGGATTTTTCCACAGGGTTTTTTCATAATGATTATATGATGGCGAAAAGCCAAAAAGCTTTTCGCCGCGCGGCTTTGCCGCGCAGCAAAACAGCACGGCTGTTTTGCCATATACTCATTGCAATGAGCATCGGGCGAATGATTTTATTGATGTGCCTATTTAAGCTTGAATCCCAACGGCAGCAAGTACAGGCACATCAATAACGATTTGATTGCCGTTTCGCTCGCCCCTTAGCGGGGCAACCGCGAAACATGGCAAATTTGCTCCCCAATAATTCAAGAGTTTATTGGGGAGCAATAGAATCATTCGCTGCCAAGCCTGTCGTTTGGCAGCGAAATCAATCGAACGCTCGATTGATTTCGCCATCCGATGGTCATTATGAAGCATGCAGGGGAAAGGGCGGCTCAAAACCTGCCGAATCCCTGACCTGTATGCCCCTTCGGAAGTTACCGTTTTACGCTGCCGGCGCTTCACCTTAAAACGCGCCGATTACACCCTGCAGACCGTCTCTCTCGTAGATGGTCTTGTAATACGCGACCTCGTCGCGGATCAGATCGTCGATGACCTGCATGCCGAGCAGCTCCACGGGCGCCTTGTCGTCGGTCATCACGCGGTCTCCCGGCTCATAGACCGTGAGCGCGCGCTGCACGCGCCCCATCATGGCGGCGAGCTCCGTGTCGCCGCAGAGGGCGATGTTCCGCTCGAGCACGTCCAGCATGGCAGGCTCGTTGGAGGCGAAAAGCTCCCGGTTGGTCGAACCGCGGACGTCCACGGTCACGACCTCGGAGAACACGGCGGAGATGGTGTCGGCGAGGTACTGGTTGATGTTGCCCTCGCGCTGGCCGCGCATGTTCATGTTCACGACCATCACGCCGTCGGGCTTGAGGTGCTCGCGCACCATGGTGAAGAACTCCACGGAGGACATCTGGAAGGGAATGGTGATGTCCTGATAGGCGTCGACCATGATGACGTCATACAGTTCGTCGACGGCGGCGAGGTAGGCGCGGCCATCGTAGGTCGCGACGGGGATATCCCCGGGCAGATCGAAATAGCGGTGCGCGAGATCGGTGATTTTCCCATCGATCTCCACGCCCTCGACGCGCATGTCCCCGTAATAGCGGCGGCACTGGCTGCCGTAGGTGCCGGTGCCCATGCCGAGGATCAGCAGCTCAAAGTCCTCCTTCTCCTCAACGCCGGCCATCAGCGGGGCGACCATGGCGTAGTCGTAGTACATGCCGGTGAGCCCCTCGTCCTTCATCTTGATCGACTGCACGCCGAAGAGCACGTTGGTGGAGAGAATGATGCTCTCGTCCGTCTCCTCCACCTGCAGGTAGTTGTAGATCGACTCGCCCTCAAAGACGAGGCCGCTCTTCCAGAAGGCGAAATCGGACTTGTGGCCGAAGGCGCAGCAGAGCAGAAAGATCACGACGGCGGCGATGCTGCCGCCTTTTTTTGCGCCCTTTCCGGAGAAAAAGTACAGCAGCGCGAGCAGCAGGAGGATGCCGGCGAATATCAGGAAGGTGATGGCCGTGCCGACCGCCGGGATCGTCACAAAGGTGGGCAGGAAGGTGCCGAGGATGCTGCCGACGGTGTTGGCCGCACCGAGGCGGCCCACGATGCGGGCGTTGTCTTCGAGGTTCTCCATCGTATATTTTGCGAGGGAGGGCGTCACCGTGCCGAGCAGGAAAAGCGGGAAGACGAAGATCAGCATGCAGGCCGCGAAGGCGGCCCAGATGAGGAAGTTGGAATTCACCGAGAAGACCAGCAGCGCGGAGATGCCGAGGATCAGGTATTTGCCGAGCACCGGGATCAGCGCGATCCACACCGCGGCGATGAGGATGCGGCGGTAGAGCCGGTCGGGGTTCGGGTCTTTGTCGGCCATGCGCCCGCCGTAGATGTTGCCGAGCGCCATGGCGATCATGATGGTGCCGATGATGATGGTCCAGACGATCTGGGAGGAGCTGAAATAGGGCGCGAGCAGGCGGCTTGCGCCGAGCTCCACCGCCATGACCGACATGCCGGCGAAGAACTCCGTGAGATAGAGATAGAGCTTGTTTTTCAGGATGGGACGCATGGTTTCACTCCTCGATCAGGGATCGTATCGCATCGAGCCGGGGCTGCCAGAGCAGCGAACAGTCGTAGCTTTGGCGGATGTTTTCACGGTACTGCGCGGCGAGCTCCGGCCGCGTCAGCAGGGCGCGCAGGCCCTCCCGCAGCTCCTGCCGGGAAAAGCCCGTGAGCTTGCCGAAGCGCTCGTCGAGATTCTCCGCAATGGCGGGGCAGGCGCAGGCGAGCACCGGCACGCCGAGAATCAGCGCCTCCTGCACGGTGAGCCCGTAGCTCTCGCTCTCCGAGGCGCTCACCAGCAGATCGGCCGCGGCGATGTAGGGGTAGGGGTTCTCCTTCTGCCCGAGCAGGCGGACAAATGCGAGCGAGGCGCACTGATGTTTGAGCGCTTCCTCCTCCTCGCCCCCGCCCACGATCCAGAGCTCGTGCGGGACCTCCGCCTGCAGCTCGCGGCAGAGCTCGATCAGCAGGTCGAAGCGCTTGCCCTTGTCCAGCCGCCCGACGGCGACGAGCAGGGGTTTGCCGCCCGTGGGGACGGCGTCGGCAGGCCTGGCCTTCGCCTTCTCGCGGATGGCTGCGGCGTCGATGGGGTTATAGCGCACGCAGAGGTTCCCTGGGTCGCCCAGAGTCTGGATCACGCTGCGCCGCGCGGCGTCGGACACGCAGGCGAGCCGGTCGAAGCCCTGCATGCACTGCAGCTCCTCCGCGTCCGAGCGGAAGAAATACTTCGTCCAGTGGAGCGTGGTAAAGTCGGTGTGGATCCAGCCGAGCTTCTTGTCCGCGCGCAGCCGCGCGGCGATGCGCATGCTCTGCGCCTCCTTCATGGCGACGACACGATCCCACTTTTTGAGCCGGAAGAGACCCTGCTCGAGCAGCACGCGGCAGGCGCGCTGGAACAGCCAGGAGAGCGTGTAGGGCTTGGCGTCCTTTTTCCAGAAGGGGTAGCGCCGGTAGCGCAGGGCGGGGAGATAGTGCTCCCGCAGCTCCTGGCGCGTGCCCTCCGGCGTCCAAAGTGTGACGCGGTGGCCGGCCCGGATGAGATCGGCGGAGACGGACTGCAGCACTGTCTCCACACCGCCTCCGTCCAGGCGGTCTGACAGCAGAAGGATCTCCATTCAGCGCTCCTTTCCGCGCAGCGCGCCGAGCTTGCCGGCGATCTTTTCCCGGAGCGTGCGGCGATCTTCCTTGGCGAGGATCAAAAACAGGTTGCAGACAAAGCCGAGGATCGCCGTGGCGATGGCCGCGCCGAACCAGGCAAGCCAGGAGGCGCCGGGGTCGATGACCTGCCGCACGAGCAGGGCGATGCCGCTGACGAGGGCGAAGGACAGCAGACTCTTCCCCTCCTCGGGGAAGAAGGCCCAGCGCGAGAGGCCGATGTATTTGGCCGAATAGGGCAGGTGATAGAAGGAGGCTACGAGCAGCGAGCCCACGAGGTTCGTGAGAAGGATGGCGTAGACGCCGAGGCTCGTGGTCTTGAGCAGGAAATAGATGACCGCGAGGCTCACAAAGCCGTAGCAGATCATCACGAGGGAATTCTCCCGCACCTTGTTGGTGATCGTGAAGACCTGGTAGAGCGGATGCAGCGGTCCGGTGATGCAGGAGTTGACGACCGTGAGCACCGCCATGGCCGCGCAGACCTCCGCCGGCTGCTCCGGCACCCAGAGACGGAAGAACTCCGTGCCCATCACGAGCAGGATGGCGTTCGGGATGGTGACGAAGAGGCACATGAAGCGCATCGCCGATTTTGCCGCCTTCTTGAGCCCCTCGCCGTCTCCCTCGGCGTAGAGCCGCATGAGGTTGGGGCAGAAGACATTGGCGATGGTGGCGTTGAAGTTGACGATAACATTCGGCACGGTCTTGGCCACGGCGAGCACGCCCATGGTCTCCGAGCCGATGAAGATGTTGGTGATGAGCAGGTCGAGCTGCGTCGTAAGCAGGTTCGACAGCTGCGTGATGCTGTTCCAGATGCCGGAGGAGAGGATGGTCCAAACGCTCCGGAAGCGGAAATCCCGGAAATGGAAGCGCAGATCCGGCGTGAGACGGCGGGTGTAAAAGACGTTGGCCGCGACGGTGAAGAGCGTGGCGGCCAGGGTGCCGTACACGACGTAGTGGAGCTTCGGCCCGATGAAGAAGAACAGCGAGAGCACCGTGACGGCGTTGAGGATGCTCGCCTGCGAGGTGCGCAGGGATTGGAGATAGAGCGTGTTGGTGATGTAGTAGCAGTTGGAGAAGATGGAGAAGAAGAGCTGGGTGAGGAAGTTGGTGAAGGTCAGGGCGTAGGTGAGCTTCACCTCGAAGACCATCGCCGGAGAGATCTCGAACAGCCTGTCGAGATACTGCACGCACAGCAGCGCGGGGATCACGAAGATCGCCGCGAGGATGGTGTTCGCCACGCCCACCGAGGAGAAATACTCCTGCGCCTTGGCGTGGTTGCCGCGGGAGCGCTCGAGCATGATGAAGCGGCTGGCCATGGAGTTGAGCGCCACGCTGAAGAGCGCGGCGTAGCTCGTGAGGTCGTTGGAGAGCTTCAGATAGCCATAGGTCTCCTCGCCGAAGCGGCTGGTGATGGTCGGCGTGATGTAAAAGCTGATGAACATATTCAGCATGAAGGTGATGACGCTGAATATGATGTTTTTGGTCAGCGCGCGGCTGCTGAAATCCTCGGAGCGTGTTTTCGGCACGGTGAATTCCTCTTATCTTCCCAGAATCTTGTTATACAGGCGTGTGAGATCGACGCCAAAGAGGCGGCTGCCCCAGCAGCGCAGGCGCGTCTTGAAGCGGACGCCCTCACGCAGACAGTCCCTCGCCTCGCCGCTGCGCAGAAAGGCGCGCATCACGCCGTCGCCCTCGGCGGCGAGGTAGGAGGCGTTGTTGAGAAAGCGGTCGGCCGCCGCGCGCGCGAGCGCGGGGGAGCCTTTGCCGCGGAAAAACGAGATCTGCTCAAGCGCGGCCGCGAGATAATCCCGCTGCGAGCGCTCGGAGCGATTGTGGGTGATGCTGCCGGCGTTTCCCTGATAGTAGCCGTAGATCTCCCGCGTGCCGCGCACGACGCGGCGGCTGAGATAGCAGAAGCGATAGGCCGTCGCCTCATCCTCGTGGAGCCGTCCCTCGGGAAAGCGCACCGCGCAGGCGATCTCGCGCCGGAAGAGCTTGGCCGTGGCGGTGACCAGGGACATGTAGTCCTCCTCTGTGTTGAGCGCGAGGCAGGCCTCCTCTCCGGTGAAGACGCACAGCTGCTCCTCCGGCTGATCGGCAAAGCTCTCCCCGCCGTCCTGCACCATGCGCAGGGCGCCGCAGGCAATGTCGGCCTCCTCCCGCTGCAGCAGCCCCAGCAGGTACTCCAGGGCGTCGGGCGCGAGATAATCGTCCGAGTCGAGGTAGCAGAGATACGCGCCGCGGGCCTTTTCCGTACCGAGATTGCGCGCGGAGGAGAGACCGCCGTTGGGCTTGTGGAAGACGCGGATGCGCCCGTCCTTTTTGGCCCAGGCGTCGCAGAGCGCGCCGCAGCGGTCGGGCGAGCCGTCGTCCACCAGGAGGAGCTCGAAAGAGGCATAGCTCTGCCGCAGGACGCTCTCCACACAGCGGTCGAGATAGTCCTCCACCTTATAGACCGGAACGATCACCGAGACCAGCGCGCTGTTGTCCATACCGGAGCCTCCCGAAAACAGAATAGATCACATTATACTCCTGTGCAGGAGCGGAAGCAACAAAAGAGTGTAAAGAGCCTGCGGGACTCGCCTTACAGCAGACCCAGGAAGCAGTCCTGACTGGCCATCTCCGCATAGAGGATGCCGCCCGGCTCCCCGAGGTCGCACACGCGGATTACGCCCTCCAAGAGTTCGTCGCCGGTGAGCTCGCGGTAGCGGTCGGGGCAGGCGTCAAAGAGCGCCTCGTCAAAATGCACGCCCTCATCGCCCTGATAGACGGCGGTGTAGAAGATGCCGGTCTCCACGAGATCCTGGAAGAAGTGGCTGCCGTAGCTGAGCTCGGGGCGCAGGCCGTGGCTCTTGTAGGCCAGCTCCACCATGCAGGCGTATTTGTTGATCTCCGCAAAGCCCACCGGCACGCCGAGGCTCGGCGTGGTCGTGCCCCAGCGGCCGGGGCCGATGAGGACGGCGTTCTTCCCGGCGAGCAGGAGATTGAGCTTGCCCACCTGCCGCGCCACCTGGTATTTGCGGTTCTCCGGCAGCGCCAGATAGGGCTCCACCTTCACGAAGACAACGTAGCGTACGGGAATGGCGGCGTTGCCGCCCATGAAATTGCCCTTGATGCGCCAGAAGAAGTTGCGCACCTGGGGCATGACGCCCGCCTGGCCGATGCCGTGGGTCTGCAGGGTGCGGCACTGCAGGAGGTTGATGCGGTATTCTCCCTCGGGGGAGAAGTTGCAGGCATATTCCACGTCCACGGGATAGTTGTATTTTTCTGCGATGATGGCCATGAGCTTTGTCATCGAGGCAGCAAAGTCCGTGCGCTTGAGCAGCTTCGAGAAGCTCAGCAGCTCGGGCACCGGGTCATAGATCCCCAGCTCCCGGTAGCGCGCGGCAGCGGCGCGATCCTGCTCGAGGAAGAGGGCGGCGTCGGTGCGCAGGTCGCGCTTGCGGATATCCTCGGTGCGCACGGTCGCAAAGCAGTTGCGCTTGAGGTCGATCACGTCCACATGGTGCTGCGAGAAGCGGTATTCCTCCCCGTATTCCACCATCGGCGGCGCGGTGGGATTGTCGAGCCGGATGAAGCGCGCGTAGTCGTCTGCCTCGCGGTCGACCGCGCGGGTGCCCATGCCGAAGACCAGGCGGAGCATGCCCTTGTTGTTCTGCGCAGCCTCGGGGCCGTTGACGTAGAGGTTCGTGGAGTGGCCAACGCCGCCGAGATGCGGGAAGTAGTAGTCGCCGTGGACGTCGCCGCTGACGCGCATGACGAGCAGCGCCATCTGTTCGTCGCGGTCGAGCAGGTGGCGGTCGGCGCGGTAGCGGAAGGCGGCGGGGGAGACGGTGGAGGCGTAGACGGTGCGCACGGCGTTTTCAAAGTCGCGGTAGCGCTCCTCGAGCGTGCCCTGGTTGGGGCAGAAGACGCTCTCATACTTGCCCGCAAAGGCGTTGCCAAAGCCGTCCTCCAGCAGGGAACTGGAGCGCACGATGATGGGCGACTGGCCGAAGTACTCGAGCATGGAGATGAACTGCTCCTTGATGGCGGGCATGAAGCTGCCCTCAAGCAGGCGGCGCCGGAACTCGGGCGAAAAGCGGATGTAGTCCTCGGGCTCGTTGAGCTTCGTGCGCAGCTCCCAGAGCTTGTTCTGTACGGCGTAGGTATAGAAGACGTCCGCGCCGATGAAATAGGAGTCGTGCGGCTCGATGCGCCGGGCAAAGAACTCCGGGTCGGTGTCGCGGATGATGTTGCGCGCCAGCAGCATGCCGACGGTCTTGCCGCCGATGCAGCCGGTGCCGATCTCGCGGCGCTTGATGTCCATGAGGTCGCGCACGGAGAAGTATTTCCGGCAGAGCTCGAGGCGCTTGGGCTCGGTGCCGAGCAGGCAGCGCATGATGTTCTCCTTGAGGGCCACGCCGTCCTCGTCCGTGGGCTCGGGGCTGCCGGCCTCCACAGAGTCGAACATGCGGTCCCAGCAGTCGCGCCGCTCGCCGGTCTGCGTGAAGATGTCGAAGATCGCGTAGGTCTCGGCGCTCGAGGTGATGACGCGGGTGCCGCCGCGCTCGAGCTTGAGGGGGAAGTACATGCTGTCCGTCTTGCGCCCGGCCACCTTGACGGGGTGGATGTAGGTGCTGCCGTCGAGGGTGCGGATGTTGAGCAGCACGCTGGTCGCGTGGCGGATGCGGGAGATGGTCTCGTAAATATGGCGCTCATAGCGCAGCGCCAGATAGGCAACAGAATGGCGCTCCTGCAGAAACTCGGTCGTCAGCACGAAGAAGTTGCAGACCATGAGGTCGGAGAACCAGTATCGCTGCAGGTCGGATAGACAGTCGAAGATGAAGAAGGTGCCCTCCGGCTCGGAGGAAATGACGCGGTGCACCTGCACTGCGAAGGTCTCGAAGCCCACGGAGGGGTCAAGCCGATATTCCTTGAGGTTGGCGCCGCGGCGGATGAGCGCGTCGCTGGAGAACACGGCCTCATGGTCGCCGAAGCGCAGGTAGACGATGCGCTGCTCGGTGCGGGCAGCGTCCGCGATGAACTGCGTCGCGGCAAAGATGTAGTCGCCGATCCTGCGCACCTGCCAGGTGACAGTGTCGCCTGCGCGCAGGAAATCCAGGGTCTCGTCCAGACCCGCAATGCCGGTGGAAATGCGTTTTTCTTCGTTCATGTCTGCGCCTCCTTAAAAATGCGTGATCAGCAGCCAGAGGGACAGGCCCCACTGCACCAGGGCGATGAGCGGAAAGCCGAGGGCGAAATACCAGTGCCTGGTCTTGTGGCGGAACAGGCGCATGCCGAGCGCACCGCCCAGCGCGCCGCCGAGAAAGGCGAGCAGAAAGAGCGTTGCCTCCGGGATGCGGCGCTGGCCGGACTTGGCGCGGGCTTTGTCGTCCGCCATGCGGAGAAAGAGGATAAAGCTCATAACCACCAGCACAGCGATCAGGATCCAGTAGGGGTTTTGAACCAGCTTTGTCATGCGAGCCTCCCGTAATACCAGCCGGAGAGACCCTCGTGCTTTACGAAGTAACCCCGGCTCGTCTCCTCGATCACATGCACCCGGTCGCCGGGCCGCAGCGGCAGCACATAATCCGTGCAGTCGTTGCAGTCGGTCTCCGCGGCGTCGGTGAAGAGATATTTGGTCAGAATGTCCATTTCATAGCCCGTGCGCAGGTGGCGGCAGCGGGAGAATTCCTCCCCGCGCGCGAGCACCCGCACGCGGCTGTCGCCCCAGCGGATGTAATAGGAGCGGCCTCCCTCCGCCTGTGCGTCCAGCACGGTACGCACAGGGAAGGGGTCGTAGGCAAAATAGGAAAAATCGTCGCTGTCTCGCTCGGGGATCACGAGGCAGTTGAGCTGCCCGTCGTCCTTGAGCACGCAGCCCCCGTCGATGCTCACGATGCGCTTGTCCCGGTCGATGACGGGATTGGCGCAGACGGTATCCTTCCCGTAGAGCACCACCGGCCAGTGACCCACGACGGTCCACTTCGGGCAGCTTACGCCGCTGTCGAGAAAGGCGGGGACGCGGCAGAGCTCCTCCGCCGTGTGCGCCGCGAGGGGCCTGGCGGGGTCCCAGCCCGCGTGGACGAAGAGGAAGTTCTCCGTCTCGATCGCGTAGGGCAGCCCTGCGAGGAAGTCCCACTCCGCGGGAAAGGCGCGCAGAAGCTCCCGCTTGAGAGCGCCGAAGTCCTCCGCCCGCTCCGGGTCGATCCCCGCGGCCAGGCACATGTCCCACAGCAGGCCGCTCTTTCTCCAGCGCATGTAGTGCAGGACGTGCTCGTCGCCCGCGCAGTCCCATTCAGGGCGGTAGATATCGTACCAGTCGTCGCAGTTGCCGCAGACGACGTGCAGCCGTCCGCATTCGTTCAGCGCCATCAGCCTGCGCAGCATCCGCAGACTCTCCTTGCCCTTTTCGAGAAAATCCCCGTCGATCACGAGCTCGTCCCGCTCGGAAAAGCCCGCCTCGCGCAGCACGCCCTCGAAACAGGGGAGGTTTGCGTGGATATCGGAGATCACGAGGATGCGCCGCCCCGGCTCGGGGCTCCAGCGCGCGATCCGCGGGGCGCTCATACGTCGTCCCGCCGCTCGCGGAGCGGCATTTCCAGCAGCAGCAGGTCCGCGCCGCTGCCGGGTTCCGTGCCGATCTGCCGGAAGCCCTCCCGCCGATAGAAGGCGAGGGCGCGCGCATTGTCCTCCGCGGCGACCAGGCGCAGGCTCGTCCGCCCCAGCGCGCGGTAGAAGGTGATCGCGCGGGCAAGCGCCTGGATGCCGTAGCCCTTGCCGCGGTATTCCGGTTTGAGGTACAGCAGGCTCAGCCAGCCGTAGCCCGCGTGCGAGCCGCGCCTCGTGTCGAGATCGACCAGACCGGCCGGCTCGTCCCCGTCCAGCAGCTTCATCACGGCGCCTGGACAGGCGCGGTGGTGCTCGGCGGCCGCGGAGAGATAGAAGTCGGCAAAATAGCCATCGAGATTGCCGTGCGCGGCGTACCAGGCGTCGCGGTAGCAGGCATTGTAGAATACGCGATCCGCGCGGGGATCGAGCGTCTCATGCCGCAGCGCAGCGGTGCTGCCCCAGGCGGGCAGCTCGAGCGGGCCGAGATGTCCGGTGTCGTTGAGGACCTCGGCGCGCCAGCGGCCGTTCTCGCAGCACAGGATGTTCACAGCGGTGTTGCCGCACATGGGCAGGCGCTCGCGGTCCTTCATGTCAAGCGAAAGCAGGCGCGAGAGCCCCGCGCGGATGGCCGCGCCGTGGCTCACAACGGCGACGCGCTGCCCCTCGTGCCGTGCGGCGATGCGCTCCAGCGCCGCCGCCATCCGCTCGCCCAGCTCCGCGAAGGTCTCCGCGTCGGGCAGACGCCAGCTCTCCGCGTCGAAGACGAAGGCGCGCGCAAGCTCCGGCTGTTCGTGCTGGATGTTGCCGAAAAACGCGCCCTCCCAGGACCCGGCGTTGAGCTCCCGCAGCGCGCGATCCGTCTGCACCGCGAGCCCCTGGGGCCGCGCCGCCGCGGCGGCGGTGAGGCGGGCGCGATAGAGGTCGCTGGCGTACACGGCGGCGAAGGGAATCGTGCGCAGCCGTGCCTCAAGCAGCGCGATCTCCCGCCTGCCCTGCGCCGTCACATACCCATCCCAGTTCCCCTGAATGATGCGGAAGCGGTTGCCCTCGGCCTGGGCGTGCCGGATCAGATAAATTTCTGTCATAACTTGTCACTTTCCTTGACCGAAAACGTCGAATACAGTATAATATACCAATCTGTAAGTGTCTTGTATTATATCCTGTTTTGCGCGGATGTACAAGCTTTTCCTGCGCAGAGAAGGAGGGATGTGCCGTGATCCGTGCCGCAGTGCTTGCAGCCGGAGAGGGCTCGCTGCTCCAGGCGATCCTTGACGCCGTGTATTTCAACGAGATACCTGACTTTGAGCTGGAGGCCGTGATCTGCCCCCGGCGGGAGGATTACGCCATGACCCGCGCGCGCCATGCGGGCGTGCCCGCTTTCGTGGTGGATCCCGAGCTGTTCCCGACGATGACGAGCCACAGCATCGCCGTCGCCAACAAGCTCAAGGACATGGACATCGACCTGGTGATCCTCGCCGGATATGACTGTCCCCTCGGCTACATTCCTTACCAATTCAAAAACCGCATCATCGGCACCTTTCCTGCTCTCTGGCCCGCCTTCGGCGAGGAGGAGGACCCCGTGCAGGCCACGCTGGACAACGGCGTTAAGATCACCGGCGCGACGGCCTATTTCGCGGACGGGGACGGGCGCGTCGGCGCGGTCATCGCCCAGAAAGCGATCGACGTCCTGCCGGACGACACGAAGGAGACACTCGCGCAGCGCATCCTGGAGGACTGCGAATGGGAGCTGCTCACGCGCGCGGTCATCCTCTGCTGCGGAAGGAAGCTCTCGGTGCGCGGCCGGGTCGTGACCATAAAGGAATGAGCCGGAAAATGCGCCGGCCGAAAGAAAAACGAGAACAAAAGCCTTCGGATTCTGTTGAATCCGAAGGCTTTTTCCGCAGGTGATCAGGCCGGCTCCCCGATCACGATGCGGTGGACGAGCTCCATGGCGCTTTGCAGCTGCGCGCGGGCGACTGTGAGATGCGCGCAGCCGGACTCCGCCGCCGCATCGAGCACCGGCACGCCGCTGTGCTCGAGGGACACGCGCAGGAAGGGCAGTGTCGCCTCGCCCACCGCGCGGCCGACGAGCGTCACCGTGGAGGCCGCCTCGTCCCGCGTCACACCCGCGAGCGGCGCACGGCGCGTCTCCGGCAGCAGCCGTACCGCACTGCCCGGCGAGGCGCTGAACGAGGAGAGCAGCCGCAGCTCCACGTCGTGCTCCATCGCAAGCTCCACCGCGCGCGGGTGCAGTACCTGGGAGCCGTGCCGCGCGAGCAGCAGCATATCCCGGCTGTCGATCTCCTCGAGCTTCTGCGCCGAGGGGATGACGCGCGGATCGGCGGTATAGATGCCGTCCACGTCGGTATAGATCTCGCAGCGATCTGCCTCCAGCGCGGCCGCCAGGGCGACCGCCGTCGTGTCCGAGCCGCCGCGGCCGAGCGTCGTGATATCTCCCTCGGCGGAGATGCCCTGAAAGCCCGAGACGACAGCGATCTCGCCCGCGTCCATGGCGCGCAGCAGCCGCCCCGGCTGGATGCTGCGGATCGCCGCGTCCCCGGCTTCGGAATCGGTATGGATCCCGGCCTGCCAGCCGGAAAAAGAGCGCGCCCGCGCGCCGATGCTCTGCAGAACAATGGCCATCAGCGCCGCAGACTGCTGCTCTCCCGTGGAGAGCAGGGCGTCCAACTCCCGCGGGGAGGGGTGCGGCGCAAGCTGCCTGGCGAGAGAGAGCAGCTCATCGGTCGTGTCGCCGGAGGCGGACACCACCACGACGACCCGGCTGCCCCGGCGCCAGGCCTCCCCGCTGATCGTCGCGGCGCGGCGCAGGCGGTCAGGCCCCGCGAGGGAGCTGCCGCCGAATTTCTGTACGATGCACATGTGTTTCCCTCCATGGTCGGTTTCTCCGACCATGCCATCCTATGACGGAGCCGGGCGCGGGGTGCGCTCCCGGCCGGGCGCGCCTTGCGGGAAAACAGGGGGGAGCGCTTTTTGCGTCGAGGGTGAATACTTCTCCGCCCAAATGGGGAAAACCTCTTTACAGCCTGTGCTGCATGGCGTGAGGCAAACGCAAAGGAGGGTGACGGGATGCCGGATCGGATCGGGAAAAGCCTGCGCATGCTGCTCGCAGCGGCGGGGGCGGCGGGCGCGGCCTGGGTCGTGTGGCGTTTCCTGCTGCCCTGGGCGGCGCCGTTTCTCGTCTCCTTCGCGGCGGCGGCGCTGGTGGAGCCCGTCGTGCGCGCGCTTACGCGCAGGGGCGTCCCGCGCCGTCTGTCCGCGCTGCTGCTGACGCTCCTGCTCTCGCTGGCGATCTTCTGGGGCGCGGCCTCCCTCTGCTCCCGCGCGCTCTCGCTGCTCAGCGAGCTTGCGCGGCAGGCGCCCGCGCTCATTGCGCGGCTCGAGACGGAGATCAGAAGCTGGGAGGAGCGTTTGCTCTCCTGGATGGCGGACGCACCAGAGCCGGCCGAGGGGCTGCTGCGCCTGAGCCTCGAGGCCGCGGCGCAGGCACTCGGCGCACTCCCCGCGCACTTGTCCGAAATGCTCCTCGACGCGCTGGCAAGGCTGGCGCAGGGCAGCCCCGGCGCGGCGCTCTTCGCTGTGACGGCGCTTGTCGGCATGGAACTGCTCTCCGCCGCCTACCCGCAGACACTCGCCTTTCTCTCGGCCCAGCTGCCCGCCGCGCTGCGAGAGCGGCTGGGCGGTCTCGGCGCAGACCTCAAAAAGAGCTTCGGCGGCTGGCTGCGCGCGCAGGCGCTGCTCATGGGCGTCACCTTCGCGCAGCTGCTGGCTGCCTTCCTGCTACTCCGGTTGCGCGCCGCTGCACTGATGGCCTTCCTCGTCGCCTTCGTCGACGCGCTGCCCGTCTTCGGCGCGGGCGTGGTGCTCGTGCCCTGGGCGCTCGGCTGCCTGCTTCTGGGGGAGAGGGGCCGCGCCGCCGGCCTGCTGCTGACCTGGGGGATCGTCTGGCTCGTGCGCAGCGCGGCGCAGGCACGCCTGGTGGGGGATTCCATCGGCCTCAATCCGCTGGCCTCCCTGCTCGCGGTCTATGTCGGCTGGCGCTGCTGCGGCGTCTGGGGCATGCTGCTGTTCCCGCTCCTGCTGGTGACGCTCTGCCGCCTCAACGACCAGGGCGTTGTGCATCTGTGGAATACTGTGTGAAGAATCTGCCGTAGGGGCCGACGCCCCGGCGGAACGCTGTGTCGGATTTGCAGCCGGGCAACGGCGTTGCGGAAACGGCGGTTTCATCGCAGGGGAGGGGCTCTCCCCTCCCGAAAACGGGAAAGCGTGGGAAATGATCGGATTTGCGAGGAAACCTTCGTCTCGTCCGCAGGGGACGGCGTCCTCGACGTCCCGTGTCATGCGCTCGCCGACATTCGTCCGTCTCCGTAGGGGCGGCTATCAGCCGCCCGACGACGTGCAGCCATGTCCGACAAACGGGTGGATGCTATCCGCCCCTGCGATACGAAAGAAAGCCGCACCCTGACAAGGGCGCGGCTTTCGGGTATTCCTGTTATTTCCGTCCAAAGCGGTATTCCGCTCCGGCGCGTTATTCCTGCTCCTCCGGTTCATCCTGCTCGAGTAGCTTGTAGAGCAGGCGGTAGAGCTCCTTTGCCTCCTCCGGCTCGAGCCGGACGCAGCGAGCCATCTGCACGGGGACGGACAGCGCCCTGTCCCGCAGCGCAAGACCCTGCGGAGTGAGCCCCACGAGGAGGCTGCGCTCGTCCGCCTCGCTGCGGCGGCGGGTGATATAGCCCTTGGCCTCCAGCTTTTTCAGCAGCGGCGTCAGCGTCCCGGAATCGAGGAAGAGCGCGGCACCCAGCTCCTTGACCGTGAGCTGCCCCTGCTCCCACAGCACCATCATGGCGATGTACTGCGTGTAGGTCAGATCCAGTTCGTCGAGAAAGGGCTTGTAGCGCTTGATGATCTCCCGCGAACAGGCGTAGAGCGGGAAACAGAGCTGATGAGAGAGCTTCAGCGCTCCGTATTGATCGTCCATGCCGTCTCCCGCTAACTCAGGCAGCGGGCCACAGGGCGACCAGACGGGCGATCAGATCCTGGAACCAGTGGAGATAGGCGTCGAAATAGACGCTCAGGTGGTAGCGGGCCTCCATCCGGGTGAGGACGGCCTCCGTGCTGCCGCCGGTCACATAGCCGACGGCGATGCAGATGCCGCCGAGAAGGATCATGACGAGGACGATCGTCCCCACGACGCTCCATGCTTTCTTCATACCGACACCTCCCGATAGCACCATTTACGGCCGAGATTCACGACGCCGCGGATCAGACCGCCCATGCCGCCGAAGATCAGCCACACGAACAGCCACAGGAACAGCAGCCCCAGCGCCAGCACGACCAGCGCCGTGCCGAGCACGAGCAGGATGTTGGCAAAGGGCGTGAGACCGGAGCTGAAGGCGGCGACCAGCGCAGAGACGCCGGCGGCGATGACGCCGGCGGCCAATATGAGGCACAGCGCCGTCGGGATCAGCAGCAGCGCAAGGCCGAACAGGGTGACGGGGATGGCGATGAGCGTATAGAGGATCAGCAGGAACACGCGCGGCTTGCGCACGGTCTCCATCGGGATCGGATCCGCCGGGCGCGCAGAATCCTGACGCTCCGGGGCAATCACGCCGTCGAGCGTGAGCTGCCGCTCGAAGATGTTCGGCTCCTCGCCGGCCGCATCCGCCTGTGCCTGTGCGGCAGGCTCCGTCTTCGCTTCGCTCTCCGCCTCGAGGCTGCCGTAGCCGAAGCGTGGCTTTTCGCCCTCCCCGGTCTCGCTCGCAGCGGTGAGGATCTCCTCTGCGGGAGCCTCCACGTCGAGCTCTTCCTCTTCGGGGATAAGGTGCGCCTGGATGGGCACGGCGGCCGGCCCGTTCTGCGCGGCGGCACGCTCTTCTTCATAGACGGCGGCCTCCGCCGGCACGATCTCGTCTGCTTCCTCCGGCTGCGCGATCTGCAGCTCGTCCTCGTCGAGCTCCAGGCTTGTCCCGTCCTCCGCGGGGGAGGGCTTGCCGCCCTGCAGCGCGATGGGGACATATTCCGAATCCTTGATGGGATGCGGCGCGTCCTGATCCGTGAACAGGCAGAACTGATCCTCGTTCCGCTGTTCGGCCGGAGCCTGCTCCTGCCTCTGGGCGATCACCCGGAAGACATCGTCATAGATCTTGTTGATCTCCAGCAGGAAAGCCGGAGAGACGTCCTGCTGCGCGGAATCTCCGCGGGACTGGGCCTCCACCTGAAGCTTGCGCTCCTTGGCATTGTACACACGGGCGACGTTGATGGCCTGGCGGGTCGGAGAAAAGAGCTTCTGCAGGACCGCCTGTTCACTCTCCGCGTCGTCAAAAATCCTGCCGTACATGGCAAGAGCCATCTGCCGATCCTCCTCGTACATGAAGGCCAGCAGCTTTTCAAGCTCGGCAAGAAACTTTTGCTTGTTGATTTCTGTCACCTCCGCTGAAACTATAAACCCGGACCCTTTACACAGAAGGGAAGAGGCTCCGGGCACAAAACAGGTCAGAATCAAAAGACATTATATACACAATTCCGGAAAAGGTCAAGAAAAATAGTTGATCCGCGCCAAAAGCGCCCCTTGACAAGAAAATAAGAGGGGAATAGAATGAAGCGAATACCTGCGGGGCAAGGGCTCTGGAGGGAAAGAGAGGATTATTGCAATGGCAAAAGACAAAAAAGTGGAGCAGATCACCGATATGGAGGTCGATTTTGCCCAGTGGTATACCGATATCTGCCGCAAGGCCGAGCTGGTGGAGTACGCCTCGGTCAAGGGCTTTACGATCCTGCGCCCCTACGGCTACGCGATCTGGGAGAATATGCAGCGCATCATGGACGGGGAGTTCAAGAAGACCGGGCACGTCAACGTGGCGATGCCGGTGCTGATCCCGGAGAGCCTGCTCAAGAAAGAGGGCGAGCTCGTCAACGGCTTCGCGCCCGAGGTGGCCTGGGTCACGATGGGCGGCAGCGAACAGCTGGAGGAGCGCCTGGCCTTCCGCCCCACCTCCGAGACTATGTTCTGCGATCACTGGTCCCGTGTGCTGCACTCCTACCGCGAGCTGCCCATGCTCTATAACCAGTGGTGCTCCGTCATCCGTTGGGAGAAGACCACCCGACCCTTCCTGCGCTCGCGCGAGTTCTGGTGGCAGGAGGGTCACACCATCCATGAGACCGCCGAGGAGGCCAAGGCCGAGACCGAGCAGCAGCTCAACACCTATGCCGACTTCTTTGAGAAGGTGCTGGCGATCCCCGTGGTGCGCGGCCGCAAGACCGACAAGGAGAAGTTCGCCGGCGCGGAGGCCACCTACACCGTGGAGTGCATGATGAAGGATCACAAGGCGCTCCAGGGCGCCACCTCCCACTATTTCGGGGACAAGTTCTCCCGCGCCTACGACGTGACCTTCACCGGGCGCGACAACAAGCTGCAGTATCCCTTCCAGACCTCCTGGGGCTCCACCACGCGCATGATCGGCGCGGTCATCATGGCTCATGGTGACAACAACGGCCTCGTGCTTCCGCCTCCCATCGCGCCCATCCAGGTCATCGTCCTGCCCGTGGCCATGCACAAGCCCGGCGTGCTCGAGGCGGCCGACGCCCTCCGCGAGCGGATGGAGAAGGCCGGGCTGCGCGTCAAGCTTGACGACAGCGACAACTCCATGGGCTGGAAGTGCGCCCAGTACGAGATGAAGGGCGTGCCGCTGCGTGTGGAGATCGGCCCGCGCGATATCGAGGCCGGCCAGTGTGTGCTCGTGCGCCGCAACGACGGGGAGAAGACCGTCGTGAAGCTCGAGGAGCTCGAGGAGGCTGCCAAGGCGCAGCTTGAGGCCGTGCAGCAGGGCCTGTTCGAGAAGGCCAAGGCCAACATGGAGGAGCACACCTACGTCGCGCAGTCCGTCGAGGAGGCCAGGGAGCTGCAGGAGCGCAACGGCGGCTTCATCAAGACCATGTGGTGCGGCGATCTCGCCTGCGAGCTGAAGATGAAGGAGCAGGCGGGCATGTCCTCCCGCTGCATGCCTCTCAAGCAGGAGAAGCTCGGCGAGGTCTGCGCCTGCTGCGGCAAGCCGGCCAAGGCCATGGTCTACTGGGGCGTCGCGTACTGATACGAGCCACCGTTCCCGAAAAAGAAATTGCATAAATAGAAGACGCCGCACAGTGCCAAACTGTGCGGCGTCTTCTTGTCCTCATATGTCCTAAAACAGTTTTGAGCGGCGTTTTCTGCGCGCGCAGGGCTGCGGGAGATCGACGAGGATGATGTCCCGCCCGACGCGTCGGATGCACGTCCAGGGGAGCACATAGTCGTCTTCGCGCCCCAGCAGCCCGAAAAAACGTGCGCGCCCGGGCGTCAGCAGCGAGAGAATGCGGCCCTCCTTCTCGTCCAGCTCCGCGTCGCACACATAGCCCAGGCGAAAGCCCGTATGTACGTCGATGACCTCCTTGTACCGCAGCTCGGAAAAGAGACAGATCATTTGCTTCACCTCAGCGCAGTGTATGCGCGCCGACCGTGCTTTATGTCGCTTCCGCGCCGCTTTTGCTCTTGGGAATCGAAATGGTGAGGATCAGCGCGTCCTCAGTTTCGCGCCGCTCCAGCCCCGCGTCGATGCCGCCCTGCTTCATCACCTCGATCGAGCGGCGCACGCTGTTGAGAAACACCCGCACGTCCTTGAGCACCAGCGTCCGCCGGCGCTCCGGCGGGGGAGCGGGTCTGGCCTCTGCGGGGGAGGAGAGCAATGCGTCGATATAGGCCTCGGCCGCTGCAACGGTGAGCTCGTCTTCGAGGATGACCGCGAGCGCGGCGCGCTGCTGTTCCTCGTCCGGCAGGCGCAGAAGGGCGCGCCCGTGCCGCTCGGAGAGGCCGTTTTCGCGCAGCGCGAGCAGCACGTCGCCGGGGAGACGCAGCAGGCGGAGCTTGTTCGCCACGGCGGACTGGGATTTTCCGATCCGCCGCGCCGCCTCCTCTTGGCTCAGCCCGAACATGCGGATCAGCCGCTGGATCCCCTCGGCCTCCTCCACGAAATCCAGGTCCTTCCGCTGCAGGTTCTCCACCAGGGCGATCAGCCCTGCGTCCTCCATGTTCACATCCAACAGGATGCAGGGCACCTCCCGCAGCCCCGCGAGCCGCGCCGCCCGCCAGCGGCGCTCTCCCGCAACGAGCTCATAGCGCCCGCTGCGCAGGCGCACGGTGATGGGGTTGAGTATGCCGTAGCTGCGGATGCTCTCGCTGAGCTCGCGCAGCGAGTCCTCGTCAAACTGCCGCCGCGGCTGGACGGGATTGGGCGAGAGCTCGTCGATCCTCAGAGATACGATGCCGCCCCGCCGGATCCCGGGGCGGCTGCGGACTGCTTGTGTCATTGATCCTCCTTCCCGGCGGGAGCCGCGCTCCCGCCCGTCGCATGTGTGCTGACGCCGTCAGCTCTTTTGCAGTGTGACGGCGCCGTTTTCCAGCCGCGCCTCCAGCCGGTCGCCGCGACGGACGCGCCCCGAGAGCAGCAGCTCCGCCGCGGCGTCCTCGATGGCCCGCTGCACCGCGCGGCGCAGCGGTCTCGCCCCATAGCGCGCATCGCTGCCCGAATCGGCGAGAAAGCGCAGCGTCTCCTCCGGGACGCAGAGCGTCAGGCCGAGAGCGCGAAAGCGCCCTTCAACCTCCGCGAGCAGCTGCCGCGTGATGGCGTAGAGCTCGTCCCCGCCGAGACGGTGGAAGACGATCGTCTCATCCACGCGGTTGAGAAATTCCGGTCGGAAGGTCGCGCGCAGCTCCTCCATTACCCGCTCGTGCAGCTCCTCCCCCTCGCTGCGTGCGCCGCCGAAGCCGAGCGGGGCGCGGTTTTCGGTGATGAGCCGCGCCCCGATGTTGGAGGTCAGCACGATCAGCGTGTTGCGAAAATCCACCAGCCGTCCGGAGGAATCGGTCAGGCGCCCCTCGTCGAGGATCTGCAGCAGCAGCCCCCAGACGTCCTCGTGTGCCTTCTCGATCTCGTCGAAGAGCAGCACCGACCAGGGCCGCCGCCGCACCTTCTCTGTGAGCTGCCCGTGCTCCTCATAGCCCACGTAGCCCGGGGGCGAGCCAATCAGACGGCTGACCGAGTGCTTCTCCATATACTCGGACATGTCCAACCGGATGAGCGCCTTCTCGTCGCCGTACACCGTCGCGGCGAGCGCGCGGCAGAGTGCCGTTTTGCCCACGCCCGTCGGCCCAAGGAAGAGAAAGCTGCCGACCGGCCGCCGCGGATCGCGCAGCCCGACCCGGCTGCGCCGGACGGCGCGCGCCACCGCCGAGACCGCCTCGTCCTGCCCGATGATCCGCCCGCGCAGCGCCGCCTCAAGGTTTCTCAGCCGCTCGCCCTCGTCCGTGCTGATACCCGCGGCGGGGATGCCCGTCCACATCGAGACGACCCGCGCCACATCCTGCGCGCCGAGCTCGCTGCGCTGCCCGGAGATATGCAGCCGCGCCGCGGCCTCGTCCACCAGGTCGATGGCCTTGTCGGGGAGGAAGCGGTCGCGGATATAGCGGGAGGAGAGCGTCACCGCCGCCTCGAGCGCGGCGTCCGGGATACGCAGGCTGTGGTGCCGCTCGAGCGCCGGGCGCAGGGCGCGGAGCATGGCGAGGGAGTCCGTGCGGCTCGGCTCGGCCACCTCCACAGGCTGGAAGCGCCGCTCGAGCGCGGCGTCCTTTTCGATGTGCCGGCGGTATTCCTCCGGCGTGGTCGCGCCGATGATCTGCACCTCGCCGCGCCCCAGCGCGGGCTTGAGGATGTTGGCCGCGTCGATCGCCCCCTCGGCGCTGCCCGCACCGATGATGGTGTGCAGCTCGTCGATGAAGAGGATGACGTCCCCGGCGCGGCGCACGTCCTTGAGTACGGATTTGACGCGCTCCTCAAAGTCGCCGCGGTACTTGGTGCCGGCGAGCATGGCCGGCACGTCGAGCGAGACGATGCGCTTGCGCAGCAGCTCCTCCGGCCCCTCGCCGCGGGAGAGGCGCAGCGCGAGCCCCTCGGCGATCGCCGTCTTGCCCACGCCCGGCTCCCCGACGAGGACGGGGTTGTTCTTCGAGCGCCGCGCGAGGATCTGCACCGCCCGGCCGATCTCGTCCCCGCGGCCCACTACGGGGTCGATCTGCCCGGCGAGCGCGAGGGCGCTGAGATCGCGGCTGTACTGGTCGAGCACGCGCGTCTCCGTGCGGCGGGGGAGAGGGCGCAGCGTACCGAGCTGCGGCCGCCCCTCGGAGGAGGGACTGCCGAACACGTCAAGGATCGCGGTGTAGAGCTCGTCCAGATCCGCGCCGTTTTCGCGCAGGATCGCCGCGCCGCCGCAGTCCGGCTGCCGGAGGATCCCGAGCAGGAGATGCTCCGTGCCGATGCAGCTCTGGCCGAGGGCGGCGGCCTCCTTTGCAGCCTGATCCATCGCCTGCCTGGCACGACTCGAGAGCGTCTGCCCGCCGGCCTTCGCCGCGCCTACGCCGTCGAGCCGGGAGAGGGCGAGGCGGAGCTTCTGCTCTTCCAGGCCGCGGCTGCACAGCAGATGCGCCCCGAGCCCCTCGCGCTCGCGCAGGATCCCCAGCACGAGGTGCTCCGTGCCGACGAAGCTGTGCCCCAGCTCGGAGGCCGCCTCGTAGGCCTTCTCGATCGCCAGCTCCGAGCGCCGCGTGAATTTCTCATTGCTTTTCATGTGTGTACCCCCTTTGGGCAAGCTCATTATGCCCCTGCGCCGCCGCCGATTGGGGCGAAACAGGGAAGCTCAGGAAAAAGTATCGCCAGTTTTTCCCGGATTTATCGGAGCGCGGCGGGCAAAGACCGCCGGAAATTCACAAACTGTTGATTTTTTGCTGTTGCTTTTTGAAAAGGTTGTGTTACAATGATGTCGAAAGTAGGGGCTAACCTGCTTAATCTACTTAGGAGGTAACGAAATGGCTTACGTTATTACCGACGAGTGCCTGTCCTGCGGCTCCTGCGCTGCACAGTGTCCTGCCGAGGCGATCGACATGGGCGATCTGCACTATGAGATCGATCCTGAGAAGTGCCTGGAGTGCGGCTCCTGCGCTGCTCAGTGCCCTGCTGAGGCGATCGAGCTGGTCTGATACTCGAATCTGAGAAAACCGGGCGGTTTCCGCCCGGCTTTTTCATTGCCCTGCCGCGGACGGTGCGGGGAGAGGAGAAGCGATGAACAAAGCCGCAGAGCTCTGGCCCGGCGGGCCGATCATGCAGCAGGAACCCGGCGCGCCTCTGGGGACGGACACGGTGCTGCTGGGCGCGTTCGCGCGCCCTGCGGGCGCGGCGCGGTGCATCGACCTCGGCTGCGGCGCCGGTGCGCTGACACTGCTGCTCCTCACCCGGAGTGAAAAGCTCCGTGTGACGGGGCTTGAGCTGCGGCCGGAGGCCGCGCAGCGCGCCAGGGAAAACCTCGCCGCGAACGGCTGGGAGGCGCGCGCAGAGATCGTGACAGGCGATCTGCGCGAGAGCAGGACGCTCTTTCGCAGCGGGAGCTTCGAGCTCGCCGTCTCCAATCCGCCCTATTTCCCGGCTGGGAGCGGTGCGGCCTCGCCTGATCCGGCGCGGCGCGCAGCCCGCGAGGAGAGCTTCACGCTCCCCGAGCTCGTTGGCGCTGCGGCATATCTGCTGCGCACGGGCGGGCGTTTTTTCGTCGTGCACCGCGCGGAGCGTCTGGCTGAGCTGTTCGCGGCGATGAGCGCGGCGGGCCTGGAGCCCAAGCGCATGCGCCTCGTGGCCGCACGGCCGGGGGCAGCGCCCTCGCTCGTGCTTGCGGAGGGACGCCGCGGCGGAAAGCCCGGCCTTACCGTGGAGCCGACGCTGCTGCTGCGCGAGCCGGACGGCAGCCCCACGGCGGAATATCGGCGGATCTATCATCTTGAATAAGAATTATTGATGTGCCAATTTAGTCTTGAATCTATCCGACAGCGTGTGCAGGCACATCAATACTCTTTTATCGCCATTTCGTTCGCCGCTTATGCGGCAACCGTGAAAAATGGCTGATATTGCTCCGCCAATTCATTCAGGAATGAATTGGTGGAGCAATAAATTGAATATCTGAGCGGAGACCGCGAAAGCTCGCGGTCTCCGCCTGCAGACGAACCCATGCAAAGCAAGCTGGACACGCATGGGGAGATTGTGAAGAGGGATTCATTTAGTTAAGGATACAAATAACCGAAACTCACGCTTACGATACTTCCAAATTAGATTTTGGAGGTAACTTACATGAAAACAGTAGAATCCTTTTATGAGCAAAACGGCGGCACTTATACACAGGTCGGCGATGTACTCCTTCCTAAGCTTACCGTTGGAGAAGATGGACAACAACCTATCGGAAAATATGGCAGGATGCGTATGTGTTATCTGAAAGAGCACCGTCCGGCGCTGTACTCTAATCTGTTTCTGTCCGGGACGCTGTTTCAGCATTTGGTCGAGATCGATGAAGCCTGTGAGGAGCGATTGGCACTGCTTATCCGCCAGATGGCAGAGCGCGAAGGCGTGACAGAACAACTGAAAGCGGCTGATCAGATGGAATGGGTGCGCCGCATGAACAGTATTCGAAGCCGGGCAGAGGAAATCGTGCTCCATGAGTTGGTCTATGCCGGGGAGGGTGAAGATGCTAATTCTTGAAGACCTCTATCTCGGCGATGTGCGCCCAAGCGAGCGCAGCTTCAAGCGGAACAGCCAGTACGCCAAGGCGCTGAATGAAGTCGTAAGAGCCGGAGATGCGCTGACCGACACCCTCACTGAAAAGCAAAAGGAAAAGTTCGAAGACTATATGACCGCCCAGCGGGAGGTCAACGTACTCACGGATTGTGAGACCTTTATCTACGCGTTTCGTCTGGCGGCCAAGACCATGATCGATGTGCTGACAGAGGAGCAGATGCGGGAAATCTGAACACTTGGAAAACCAAGCCCGGAGGCGGTGAATGCCTCCGGGCTTTTGCCTTGGTAACAGGTTGTCAGATCGAATCACAAAACGCAGCTCGATAAAACTCTTGCAAAAAGCCGCTCAATACTGTTATTTCCCGCTCAGCAGCTCCGAAGGAGCAGCCTTTTCTTACGGTAACGTATATGTCCCACAGGCAAGCTCGTAATCTCTGCCAGCAATCGTCACACTTGCCGAACAGTTTGCCGGAATCGTAACGGTATATACGGTCTTGTCGTCTCTTATCTCCCAACCGCTCTCCACTGTGCCGTAGATGCTGTCATAGCTTGCCCTGGCAAAGGTGAAGTGCCCGCCGGGGCGCGGAGCGATGGTAAAATGGTTTTCGCCGTCCACCCGGATGCCGCACATGGTTTTGAACAGCCACTCGACCACCGCGCCCTTGGAGTAGTGGTTGAGGCTGGCGATGCCGCCCTGGGCCTCGGTGCCCTCCCAGCTTTCCCAGATGGTGGTTGCGCCGGCCTTCGGCATAAACAGCCAGCCGGGCATCTCCTCGTTTTCGAGAAGACGATAGGCTGCCTCGAGGTCAATGTCCGCGAGCACGTCCAGGATCAGCGGCGTGGAGAGGAAGCCTGTGCCCAGCCGCCATCCGTAGTGCTCCAGGGCCTCGAGGAGCCGCTTTTCGGCAAAGGCGGTCTGCTCCTCGTTGAGAAGTGCAAAGGCCAACGGCCGCACCAGTTGGGCCTGCCTGTCCGTGTCCAGATCGTTTCCGAATTCCTTCTGATAGGCAGCCTTGCATTTTTCCGAAACGGCGCGGTATTGCGCCGCGTCCTCCGGGTGCCGCAGCTCCTCCGCAATCTCCGCGAGGCACCGCAGCACATAGGCGGTGTAAGCGGTGCTGACCTCGGGATGGGGCAGCACCATGTCCTTCCAGTCGTTGGGCTTGACGTCCGCAGGCTCGGCCCACTCTCCGTAGCTCTGTCCCTTGCGCACCACCCCGTCCGGGGAGACGCGCCGGATCATGAAGGCGGCGTATTTCTTCATGCGGTCGTAGTATTCCGTGAGGATCTCCCGATCGCCGTACTTCTTCCAGAAGCGGTAGGGCAGCAGGATCCCGATGTCCGACCAGCCCACCGAGCCGTTCATCGTCCACATGTAAAAGTCCACGCCGCCGTATGGCGCGATCTGCGGCAGGCGGCCGTCTTTTTTTTGCCAGTCATACACATCCCGCAGGTATTTCCGGGAGAAGGCCGCATAGTCAAAGAGATAGGAGGCCGTCTCAAAAAAGATCTGCGCGTCGCCCGTCCAGCCGTGGCGTTCCCGGGTGGGGCAATCAGTGGGAATATCCAGAGAGTTGGATTTCGTCGACCATTTTGTGGCCTCCACAAAGCGGTTCAAGAGCTCGTTGGAGCTTTCAAAGCGCCCGGTTTCCCGCATATCGGAGTAGACAGCGATCGCCTCGATGTTCTCCGGCAGCAGCTCCACGTCCGTCTCCACCTCCGCATAGCGGAAGCCGAAGACCGCGAAGGCGGTTTTATATTCGTTCCATCCTTCCCCGCAGGTATAGTCGATCTGCTGCAAGGGGGAGGTTTTCTTTTTGCCGACGCACTGGATGTTCTTCTGGGTCAGATTTCCATCCCCGTCCAGCATCTCGCCGAAGCGCCAGAACATCCGCTGTCCAACGCGGGCTTTGACCCGGAAAGACACATATCCCGCCAGGTTCTGCCCGAAGTCCAGCAGCTTTTTTCCGTTCGGTGCCGTGGTGATGACCGGATGAAAGCGCTCATGCTCCGTGACCGGAACATTATCGGATGCCGTCGGCACCACCGGATGGCTCGTTTCCTTTGCTTTGCCGCGATAGAGGGGGGTACGGAAGGCCTCCACGATCTCGCCGTCCTTGTTGTCCGCAAAGCGGATGGGGCCGTCGTCGGACCACTGCCAGCTTCCGTCGGAGATCACGGTCTCCCGCAGGCCGCTTTCATACTCGTATTCCAGCTGGCACAGGAGCTTTGTCTCGGTTCCGTACTGATTGGTCAGTCCCCAGGCGCCGCAGCTGCCGCGATACCAGCCGTCGGCCAGCTGAACCGTCAGCTCGTTTTCTCCGGATTTCAGCATATTGGTTACGTCGTAAGTCTGGTATTGTACCCGCTTGCGGTAGTCCGTATGTCCCGGAGCGAGGCAAATAGTTCCGACCTTTTCTCCGTTGAGCTTCGCCTCGTACAGCCCGCAGGCGGTGATATACAGCCGCGCCCGGAGGACAATCTTCTTGACCGGAAAGGTTTTCCGGAAGCAGTCCACCGGATAGCGCTCTTTTTTGTTGGGCTTATAGTCGCCGGTGATCCATTTCGCGATCCAGTCGGTCTTTTCCAGAAGCCCCATTTCAAAGAAGGCCTCGCTCCACTCACCGGGCTGATCATTTTCGTCCCAGAGGCGGACGCGCCAGTTCACCATCTCCCTGCTGTGAAGCGGCAGCGGATAGGCCGCGCGCATGGAGGCGCTTTCCACCTTGCCGCTGTCCCAGTTTTCCGTGACGATCTGGTACGCCGTCTGCTTCACGCCGCCCTCGCAGTTCCACATGAGGCGGGGCTTCAGCCTATCGATGCCGACGGGATCCGGTAAGTATTCACAAGTCAGTCGAATGGCTCTCATGCTTTTTCCCTTCTGGTTTTGATCTCTTCCTGCTCTTTTCCGATCCGCTTTTCCACGTCCACGAACAGCAGGATCGCCGCGAGGATCAGGCCGGTGAACACTTCGAGCCCGACAAAGGAGAAGGTGATCGCACCGTTGACGGAGGCCGTCTGCTGCACGGCGACGGTGAGCACGCCGTCAGCCGCGGGCTTCAGCGACTCCAGCGCCAGCTGCGGCGTCAAACCGCTGGCGGCCAGGCGGGAAGAGGCCTCCGTGACGCTGTTTGCGCTGATGGGCGCCACATAGCCGGTCAGCGCCAGCATCCAGTTGAAAAGACCCGTGACCACACCCACCATAGCCACCGCGATGATGTTATAGATGCTCATGGCCGCACCGTCCACACGGAGATCCGTCTTCCATTCCAGATGATCCAGACAGTCGGCAAAAAGCGCCATAAAGACATACGCGCTGGGAAGAGTGCCGATGTTTTTGATGAACTGGCCGGCCAGGACCATAACCAGATTCCGGGAGAACAGCCAGCAGATCAAGCTGCCTACGGCACAGATCACAAAGCCGACCATCGTCACGTTCCGCTTGCCGAAGCGCTTGGCCAGCGGCCACACGGCGAAGATGCCGATGCCCATGGGCAAGCCGCCGATGACGGAGACCAGCATCTGGGTGGTGCCGTCGTTATAGGTGCCGAGGACATAGTTACAGTAATAGACAAGCGCCAGGTTTTTGAACATCGCCCCCGTGGTGGAGATCAGAAAATACGCATACATGAGGAGCATGTATTTGTCGGTGAACAGGATCTTCATCTGCTCGCGCAGGCTCAGATCGCTTTTGGCACCGGCGGCATCTTCCTCCGCCGTCACGCGCTCCTTGGTGAAGAAATACTCCATCAGGGTCAGCGGCAGGGCAAAGATGGAGAGAATGGTCATCAGCGTGATCCACTTTCCCTTGTCCACGCCGATCATGGGCATGATGACCATGGGGAAGATGAGCGCCACCAGGATGCCGCTCATCATGATGGTGGTGATCTGGTTGAATACCGACAGCCCGCCCCGCGCCGTGGTGTCGCGGGTACTCAGCGGCACCATCAGGTTGTGGCTCATGTTGAAGATCGTATAGGCGAAGGAATAGAACAGGTTATAGGAGACCAAGATCCAGATCGCCTTGACCGTCGGATTGGATTCCGGCACGGTGAACAGCAGGATCGCCGTGATCGTGATCAGCGGCGCCGAAACCAGCAGCCAGGGGCGCGCCTTGCCCTCCTTCGTCCGGGTGCGGTCGATGATCTGCCCCATGACCACATTGGTCACAGCGTCGATGACCTTGGAGACGATGGGGAAAATGGTCAGGAACATGCCGCCCCACATGGGCGTGAGGTTCAGAACGTCCGTATAGTAGACGTTCAGATAGGTCGCCAGCACTGCGTTCAGGAGCAGCGCGCCGGCAGGTCCCAGCAGATAGCCCAGCCATTTTTCTTTCCCCGTCACGCTCTCGGAGCGGATCCGGCTGGCGGGAAGTCTCGCGAACAGCTTTTCCATCTTTTCTCCCTCTTTCTTATCTCTTGTTCAGCCGCAGGGCCAGCGTCAGTACGTTCTTCGCCGTGCGCTGGAGCTCGGCGCGGGCAATGCCCTCCGGATGCTTCAAAGTTTCCAGCAGGCTGCCGTCGGACTTGTACCGCTTTGCCAGATGCCCGATGTCTCCCGGCATCAGCACGTCCACCTGGGCGCGGACGCGATAGGCGTTGTTCCTGAGCTTCGGGAACTCCGGGCTTTTGGATTTCTGCATCCACCAGTCGGTGATGACGCAGCCGGTATAGCCCCACTCGCCCCGCAGGACGGTTGTGACGAGATCATAGTTGTAGTGGCTCCATACGCCGTTGACCTTGTTGTAGCTGGTCATGATGGTGAGAGGCTTTGCCTCCTTGACCACGATCTCGAAATTACGCAGATAGATCTCCCGCAGCGCCCGCTCGGAGACGCGGGAATCGTTTTTATTGCGGTTGGTCTCCTGGTTGTTGCAGGCAAAATGCTTCGGGCAGGCGGCCTTGCCCTTGCTCTGCACGCCGCGCACCGTGGCCGCGGCCATCTTGCCGGAGAGCAGCGGGTCTTCGGAGAAATATTCGAAGTTGCGGCCGCAGAGCGGGTTGCGGTGGATGTTCATGCCGGGGGCCAGCTGCACATCCACGCCGTAGTGGATCATCTCTTCTCCGACTTTGGCGGAAAGGGCCTCGATCAGCTCCGTGTTCCAGGTGCAGGCCAGGGCCGTGCCGCAGGGCTGCAGCGCGCAGTACTTTTTCAGGCGAAGCCCCGCCGGGCCATCGGAGGTGATGATGGTCGGCACACCTTTCTGCCGCAGGCTCTCGATCACACCGCCGAAGGCGCCCGCGTTGCCCGCCACGCCGAGATTGCTTCCCATCATGCCGTGGCCGCGGCTGAGGGCTTCCAGCTCCTCGTCGCTGAGCCGGGCGATAAAATCGTCCAGCGTGATCTTGCCGGTTTTCACATCGTCCAGTGTGCTGCTCCCGATCCCGGTCACAGGGATGGATTTCGGCAGGCGGGACAGGATCCGCTCCCGCAGCTCAGCGCTGGTTTTGCAGAGCTTCTCGCACTGCTCCACGGTGATTTCCCCGTCCAACGTGAAGCCGCCCGCTTCCGTGCCGTTGACCGTGAAGCGGTACTCTCCCGCCTCCAGCACGAAGCGGCTGCTCTCCTCGTCGTAGGAAGCAAAGCATTTATCGTCGCAGCGCAGCGTCAGCGTCTCGCTCTCGCCGGGCGCGAGGGTTTTCGTCTTTCCGAAGGCGACCAGCACCCGCAGAGGCTTATCCAGTTTTCCTTTCGGAGCAGAGCACCAGAGCTGCACGATCTCCTTGCCGGGCAGCGCCCCGGTGTTGGTAACGGTGACCGCCGCCTCCGTTTCGTCAGCAGTATGGCGCAGGCTTTCGGCTTTCAGAGCAAAGCTTGTGTAGCTCAGGCCGAAGCCGAAGGGATAGAGCACCTTGTCGGGGTGCTGATCGAAATACCGATAGCCCACATAGATGCCCTCGGCGTAGTCGTTATACGCCTTGCCGCCGAAGTTCGCGGCGCTGGGGTAGTCCTCATAGCGGCGGGCGATGGTGTCCGAGAGCTTGCCGCAGGGCGTCACCGCCCCGGTCAGCACATCCGCCACGGCGTTGCCGCTCTCCATGCCGCTCTGCCAGACGATCATCAGGGCGGAGAGCCTGTCGGCGTATTCCTCCGTCCAGGCCATGTCCATGATATTGCCGATGTTCAGCAGCACCACGACCCTGGAAAACGCGGCGGTGACCGCATCCAGCAGGACACGCTCCTCGTCGGTGAGGTAGTAGCTGCCCTTGGTGAGGGTGTTCTCCCGATCCTCTCCCGCGGCACGGCCGATCACAACCAGCGCGGTCTCGGAGGTCTGCGCGGCCTTCTGCACCAGCGCAGCGTCCAGCGGCATTTCGGGATAATTCATCGGCCAGTGTCCCCACCAGCCGTGGTCGGCCATGTTGTCCTCCTGCCGCGTCCAGGCCTCATAGGTATTCAGCACATCGGCGTTGAGAACCAGTCCGGCATTGCGCAGGCCGTCAATCAGGTTCACATGGTAGGGGGCGTTCACATCGCCGCCGCTGCCGTAGCCCACATAGAACCAGTCCAGCTGGCAGCGCCCGAAGACCGCGACTTCCTTTTCCCTGCTCAGCGGCAGCGAACCGTCGTTTTTCAGCAGCACGCAGCCCTCGGCTCCCGCCTGGCGGATGAGCGCGGCGATCCCGGGCGTGACGTAGCGCTCGCCGTCCGCAGTGGTCTCCTCCTGCATGAGACCGTTGCCCATGGCGGAGTCGATCACGCGCTGGATCAGCGCTCCTATTTTCTTTTGCAGCTTGTTCATCCCGGCACTCCTTTTTGTTCCTTATGATTTCAGTATAGCAGATCGTTATCATCTTGTCCTTGCAGATTTGTTCGGATTCTATTATAATTTGTTTGAACATGAAGGGAGGCCGCACGATGCCTGTCGACTTTAGCTATCTGTGCCGGATCACCGCGAACCTGTCGGGGATCCCGGCCCGCGTCTACAAAGGAGAGGAGCTGCTTTCCTTTCACTCTCCGGTCACGCTGATCCGTGACCCCATGCTGCTGTGCAGGGAGCAGCTTTGGAGCGCGCAGGAGCATGTCGGCTACTGCCTGACGGAGCATTTCTACTACTACGGCATCCTCCGCTCCGGTGAGATCCGCTTCATCGTCGGCCCGACCCGGCAGCTTCCCGCGTCCGAACAGGAGCTGCGGGAACTTGCCTTTCGCATGGGATTGAACAAGGAGGAGGCAGAGGAGTTTGGCCGCAGCATGAAGGCCATCGTGAATATGCCGGTGGAAAGCCTGCTGCTGATGCTCTGCTCCATCAACTATATAGTAAACGGCGAGAAGCTGGAGCTGAAGGATCTGACGATCGCCACCGACGAGCAGGATGCGCTCCGTACGATCCGCGCGTCCCAGATCATGCAAAAGGATGGCCCGCAGCAGCCGCCCACGACGCCCCACAACAGCTACAGCCAGGAGCAGGCGATCCTGCGTATCGTGCGCAAGGGGGACACCGCCGCCCTGCACACCTGGATGGAGCGGGCGCCCGCTGTCCGGGGCGGCATCCTGGCGCCCGAGCACCTGCGGCAGATGAAGAATCTCTTTATCGTCACGGCAACGCTCTGCTCCCGGGCGGCCATCCGGGGCGGACTGGATGTGGACGACGCCTTTTCTCTCAGCGATTTCTATATTCAAAGCTGTGAACGGCTGGACACGGCAGAGAAAATCACCAATCTTCAATACCACATGGTGCTGGAATTCACCGAGCGCGTGGAACGGCTGCATCTGGGCGAGCACCCGGGGAAGCTGGCTGCGGCGGTAGCCAATTACGTGCAGCGTCACCTGTCCGAGAATATCTCCACGGAGGCGCTGGCGCAGTCGCTGTATATGGGGCGCTCGTATCTTTCCACCAAGTTCCACAATGAGACCGGCATCAAGCTCAACGACTTTATTCTCCAGCAGAAAACGGAGGAGGCCAAGCGCCTCCTCCGCTATACCGACCGCAGCGCCGCTGCCATCGGGGATTATCTCGCTTTTTCTTCTCCCGCTCATTTTTCGAGGGTGTTCAAGAAATATGTCGGCCTTACGCCGAATGAATACCGGGAAAAGCATGTCTGATCTGAGGTTGTTGTTCTCAGCGGGTGCCACGAGAATCCTGTATATGTAAAAATGATTTTGAAGTACCGCGAGCGTGAGCTTGTTCCTATTATAGCTTTAACTCGTATAAACCTTCATCTGTTCTTTCCGTCTTGCGGCTAAGATCATGATCGATGTACTGGCAGACAGTCAAATGAGAGAAATATAGTACAAAATATTTATCTTGTATTTGCAGAATGTATGAGGGCAGGAGCCGTAACTCCTGCCCTCATTGTTTCCTTTACCATTGTGCGCCCGATCATTCATATTCCACCGTGGCCGGCGGCTTGGAAGTAATGTCGTAGAGCACGCGGTTGACGCCCTTCACCTCGTTGACGATCCGCACGGACACGCGGTCGAGCAGATCCCAGGGCAGGCGTGACCAGTCCGCCGTCATGAAGTCCGAGGTCTGCACGCTGCGCAGCGCCACGGCATAATCGTAACTGCGGCCGTCGCCCATGACGCCGACAGAACGAAGATTCGTCAGCACCGCGAAATACTGGCTGGCTGTCTGATCCAGTCCGGCCCTTGCCATCTCCTCGCGGAAGATGGCGTCGGCCTCGCGCAGCAGGGCAAGCTTATCCGCCGTTACCTCGCCGATCACGCGGATGGCGAGACCCGGGCCGGGGAAGGGCTGGCGCGAGACCAGGCTCTCCGGGAGCCCCAGCTCGCGCCCCAGCTGGCGCACCTCGTCCTTGAAGAGCAGACGCAGCGGTTCCAGGATCTCTTTGAAATCCACATAGTCGGGCAGGCCGCCCACATTGTGATGGCTCTTGATGACGGCGGATTGGCCGAGGCCGGACTCGATCACGTCGGGGTAGATCGTCCCCTGGGCGAGATAGTCGACCGCACCGATCTCCCCGGCTTCCGCCTCAAAGACGCGGATGAATTCCTCCCCGATGATGTGGCGCTTTTCTTCCGGCTCGGTCACGCCGCGCAGGCGCGCCAGAAAGCGATCGGCAGCATCGACGCGGCGGAAGTTCAGCGGGCGCGGGGCAAAGACGGCCTCCACCTCGTCTCCCTCGTTCTTACGGAGCAGACCGTGATCGACAAAGACGCAGGTAAGCTGACTGCCGATGGCCTCGCTCAAAAGCGCGGCCAGCACCGAGGAATCCACGCCGCCGGAGAGCGCCAGCAGCACCCGTCCGTCTCCCACATGCCTGCGAAGCTCGTCCACGCTGCGGCGCTTGAAGTCTGCCATGGTCCAGTCGCCGTGCGCCCCGCAGACGCGATAGAGGAAATTGCGCAGCATCTCGCGCCCGAAGGCCGTGTGATTGACTTCCGGATGGAACTGAACGCCATACAGCCCGCGCGCTTCATCGCAGATCGCGGCGGTGGGACAGGCTGCGGAATGAGCGGCCAGGCGGAAGCCCTCCGGCACCTGCGCCATATAGTCCCCGTGGCTCATCCAGGTAACGCTCCGCTCAGGCAGATCCCGGAACAGCGCGCAGGTCGGATCAAAAACCGTTTCGGTTTTGCCGTATTCACGGGCGGAGGCATCCTCCGCCGCGGTGACCAGCCCGCCGAGAGACTGCGCCAGCAGCTGACAGCCGTAACAGATGCCGAGGATCGGCACGCCCAGCTCGAAGACGCCGGGGTCGGGTCTGGGCGAATCGTCGAGATACACGCTGTGCGGTCCGCCGGTGAAGATGATGCCGATGGGGTCAAAGCGGCGAATTTCCTCAATGGGCATCGTGTGGGGATGCAGCTCGCAATACACATGCTGCTCGCGCACGCGCCGGGCAATCAGCTGGTTATACTGGCCGCCAAAGTCAAGGATCAGGATTTTCTGCATGTTTCAGCCCTCCAAAGACGCGGAAATAAGGCCCACGAACAGCGGGTGGGGATGGTTCGGACGGCTCTTGAATTCCGGGTGGAACTGCACGCCGACAAAGAAATGCTTCTCGCTCAGCTCCACCGCCTCCACGATGTAGCCGTCCGGGGACTGGCCGCAGAGACAGAGGCCCTTGTCCCGCAAAAGCTCCCGGTAGTCGTTGTTGAATTCGTAGCGGTGGCGGTGCCGCTCGCGAATCTCCTCCGCGCCGTAGCAGCGGCGCATGACGGACCCTTCCGCGATTCGGCAGGGATACGCGCCGAGACGCAGCGTGCCCCCCTTGCTGACAGTTTCATCCTGATCGGGCAAAAAGTCAATGACTTTGTGCGGCGAGGAGGGGTCAAATTCTCCCGAAGTCGCGTCCGGGAGGCCGCAGACATGGCGCGCAAACTCGATCACCGCCACCTGCATGCCGAGGCAGATGCCGAGATAGGGAATATCGCGCTCCCGGGCGTAGCGCGCTGTTGCGATCATGCCCTCCACGCCGCGGTCCCCGAAGCCGCCCGGGACGATGATGCCGTCGCAGTCGGAAAGCGATTCGGCAGCCGTCTCGTCGGTGATCGTTTCGCTGTCGATCCAGCGGATCTCCACCCGGGCATTGCAGGCGTACCCGGCGTGGCGCAGCGCCTCGGCCACGGAGAGATAGGCGTCGTGCAGCTGCACATATTTTCCGACCAGACCGATGGTGACCTGCTGCTGCAGCGATTTGATCCGCGCGACCATAGCCCGCCACTCGTCGAGCTGCGGCGCGCGGGTCCAAAGCCCCAGCTCCCGGCATACGATCAGGGAAAAATCCTCATCCTCGAGCATCAGCGGAGCCTCATAGAGAATGGGCAGCGTGCGGTTTTCGATCACACAGTCGGGCTTGACGTTGCAGAACATGGCTATTTTGCGAAAAATCTCCGGCTCCAGCGGCTCGTCGCAGCGCAGCACGATGATATTCGGCGAGATTCCCATGCCCTGCAGCTCCTTGACGGAGTGCTGGGTCGGCTTGGTCTTGTGCTCGTCGCTGCCGCGCAGAAAAGGGACCAGCGTGACATGAATAAAAAGCGTATTCTCGCGGCCCTGCTCCAGGCTGACCTGCCGCGCGGCCTCCAGAAAGGGCTGACTCTCGATGTCGCCGGTCGTGCCGCCGATCTCGGTGATGACCACGTCGGCGTTCGTCTCCGCTCCCACATGGTAGATAAAATCCTTGATCTCCTGCGTGATGTGGGGGATGATCTGCACGGTCTGTCCCAGATACTCTCCGCGCCGCTCCTTGTTCAGCACGTTCCAGTAGACCTTGCCGGTGGTAAGGTTGGACCAGCGGTTTAGGTCCTCGTTGATAAAGCGCTCGTAATGCCCCAGATCCAGATCCGTTTCGCTGCCGTCCTCGGTCACATAGACCTCGCCGTGCTGATAGGGGCTCATGGTGCCGGGGTCCACGTTGATATAGGGGTCGAGCTTCTGCGCCGCTACCTTTAGGCCGCGCGCCTTCAAAAGCCGTCCGAGGGAGGCCGCTGTGATCCCTTTGCCAAGCCCGGATACAACGCCGCCGGTCACAAACACATATTTTGTCATGCCTGACACCTCACAAAAAAATTCTTCGATGCCTTAAAGGGGCAGTTAGCCCCTGACATCGAAGAATTATTTGTTGTTATTCAAGACACATACAGGATAGCAGAACGCAAAAAGCTTGTCAAGAAAGCAGTTTTTCTGCAATAGGGATCCCGTATGAAACAGCATACGAAGCGCGTATGACAAGCCCCTTACAGATACTTGGTATCCTCCGGCGGGAAGTATTCCCGTTCCGGCATGATATAGGGCTGTGTGCCGCGTCGCTCCTCCTCCATGCAGTCCTGCACGTAATTGATGAATTCCTCCTGCAGATCGGTCTGGCGGTCGTTGCGTTTCCAGACCAGGGCGTATTCCACCTGGCGGGCGCTTTCCGTGATGATCTTCGTCACGATCAGATCGCTGACGTTATAGGTGGTCATTGGGTAGATGCAGATCCCGGCGTTCTGCTCTGAGAGTGCGACCGCGTCGATATAGTTGGACAGAGCTCCCGCAATGGTGGGTTCTTTTTCGATTTCCGCGAACCAGGCGCGGATGGAGTCAAGACGGGAGCGGCGGCTGGGGATAAACAGGGGCTGCCCCACCAGCTTGCGCAGCGGCAGGAACTGTCCCTCCTCCGCCGCGAGGGGATGATCCTTGGACATCATGGCGACCCACGGCTCACGCCCGACGGAGAAGCCGTCGAGCTGTTCGGCATTATAGGGAGTGGCAACCAGGGCCAGATCAGCCAGACCCCGCTGCACCCGCTCCATGACCTCGTCGCCGCTGCCGTTCCAAAGATGGATCGCCACCCGCGGAAACTCCTGGCGGAAGCCGGCGATCCAGCGGGAAAGCAGATAGGGAGCTCGGCCTTCCACAAGGCTGATGTTCAGATCGCCGGAGAGTCCTTCCATGGACATGAGCTCCTGCCGGGTCTGATCCGAGAGCTCCAGGATCTGACGCGCCCGGCGATAAAGAAGCCTTCCGGCCTCCGTGATGGTGAGCTGCCGCTTGCCCCGGATAAAGAGCTGCACCCCCAGTTCCGCCTCCAGACCTTTGATCTGGGCGGAGAGCGGCGGCTGACTCATCTTCAGGCGTTCAGCTGCGCGTGTGATGTTCAGCTCCTCCGCCACAACGATGAAATAATGCAGAGCGCGCAAGTCCATGGCTCCCGTCCCCCCCTTATTTTTGAGTATAATCCCGCTATCTGCTTCCCGCAAGCTTTTTGCCATGTGCACTATAGTCTGAGCCCATATTTTATCATACAAAAAAGATATGGTAAAGCGCGAATCGATACAAATACTCTTGCGCTTCGCTGTTTGTTGCCGTAAACTGATTTTGTATTGAGAGGCTCGGCAGCCTCTCTTATCCTTTTTCAGGAGGGAACAGGTATGCATACTGTGCCGGAACTGTTCGGCAGCATGGTTTTCGATGACAAAGTCATGCGTGCGCGCTTATCTTCGGATGTCTACCACAGTCTGAAGGAAACCATCCGCAAAGGAAAAAAGCTGGATCTCTCCGTGGCCAACGCCGTGGCGGACGCCATGTGCGCCTGGGCTGTGGCCAACGGAGCCACGCACTTCACCCATTGGTTCCAGCCGCTGACCGGTATCACCGCAGAGAAGCATGAAAGCTTTCTCTCGCCCGCGCCGGACAGCCATGTGATTATGAAGTTTTCCGGCAGGGAGCTGATTCAGGGTGAGCCGGACGCCTCCAGCTTCCCATCCGGCGGCCTGCGGGCTACCTTCGAGGCGAGAGGCTATACCGCCTGGGACCCGACCTCCTATGCTTTTATTAAGGAAAAGACGCTGTGCATCCCGACGGCCTTCTGCTCCTACGGCGGCGAGGCGCTGGACAAAAAGACGCCGCTGCTGCGTTCGATGGAGGCCCTGAACCGTCAGGCGCTGCGCGTGCTGCGTCTGTTTGGGAATCATGAGGTACAGCGAGTCGTGACAAACGTCGGCCCGGAGCAGGAATACTTTCTCGTGGACAGGGAGATGGTTCTCAAACGCAAGGACCTGATCTACACCGGGCGCACGCTCTTCGGGGCGAAGCCGCCCAAGGGGCAGGAGCTGGAGGATCACTATTTCGGCGCCATCAAGCCCCGGGTCAAGGCCTTCATGGAGGAGCTGAACGAGGAGCTCTGGAAGCTGGGGATCTACGCCAAGACCGAGCACAACGAGGTCGCCCCCTGCCAGCATGAGCTCGCGCCGATCTTCACGGTGACCAACGTCGCGGCGGATCACAATCAGCTCACCATGGAGATCATGAAAAAGGTCGCCCGAAGGCACGGCCTTGTGTGCCTGCTGCATGAAAAGCCCTTTGCGGGCGTGAACGGCAGCGGCAAGCACAACAACTGGTCCATGGCCACCGATACCGGCGTCAATCTGTTGAGTCCCGGCGACACGCCTTATGAGAACGCGCAGTTTCTGCTCTTTCTTCTGGCGGTTATCAAGGCAGTGGACGAGTATCAGGGTCTGCTGCGCCTGAGCGTGGCTTCTGCCGGGAATGATCACCGTCTCGGGGCCAACGAAGCGCCGCCGGCCGTCATTTCCATCTTCCTCGGCGACGAGCTGAGCGCCGTATTGGACGCCATAGAGACCGACAGCCCTTACGCCGGAACGGAAAAGCGGCGGATCCGTCTGGGGGCGGACGTGCTGCCCCGCTTCAACCGTGACACGACGGACCGAAACCGCACCTCGCCCTTTGCCTTTACCGGCAATAAATTTGAGTTCCGCATGGTCGGCTCCAACGACTCCATTTCCTGCGCGAACATCATGATCAACGCCTCCGTGGCGGAGGCGCTGCGCCAGTTCGCGGATGCGCTGGAGGGCTGCACGGATGACTTCGATACCCGCCTGCACGAGCTGATCCGTGAAAATATCACGGCTCACAAGCGGATCCTGTTCAACGGGAACGGCTATGACGACGCCTGGATCAAGGAGGCAACAGAGGAACGCGGCCTGCTGAATCTGCGCACGACGCCGGATGCGCTGCAGATGGTGCTGGTGCCGGAGAACATGGAGATGCTGCAGCGGCATCAGATCTTCTCGGAGGCGGAGATCCGCTCCCGCTATGAGATCACCATGGAAAACTATGTGCGCACGGTGCGCATCGAGGCGCTGACCATGGCGGACATGGCCCGCGAAGAGATCCTGCCCGCCGTGCTGCGCTATACCGGCGATCTGGCCGCCGGGATCAACGAAAAGAAAAAAGCTGTGGCCGTGCTGCCCTGCCGGGCGGAAACCAGGCTGCTTGAAAAGCTCTCTGTTCTTTCCGATGAGATCGACGCGGCCATTGATGCACTCAAAGAGGGTATCGACGGCTGCACCGGGGAGGACATCACTGTACAGGCTTTCTTCATCCGGGATGAGCTGCTCGGAAAAATGGCCGCGCTGCGTGCGCTCTGCGACGAGGCGGAGACGCTCACTGCCGCGTCCTACTGGCCGTTCCCGACTTACGGCGAACTGCTGTTCAAGGTATAAGGAGGAAGACGTCATGTGCGGAATCGTTGGATTTGTCGGAAAACAGAGCGCCGCGCCCATCCTTCTGAAGGGCCTGCAGCAGCTGGAATATCGGGGCTACGACTCGGCGGGCATTGCCGTGATGGACGATGACGGGATTCGGGTCGAAAAAGTGAGCGGGCGTATCGCCAGGCTCTGCGAAAAAACGGAAAACGGCGCGGCCGTCCCCGGCCGCACCGGCATCGGACACACGCGCTGGGCGACCCACGGCGCGCCTACGGACATCAACGCCCACCCCCATCTGTCCAATGACGGGCGCTTTGCCATCGTGCACAACGGGATCATCGAGAACTATCTCGCGCTGCGCGAGGAACTGATAGCCGACGGCTATGTGTTCCGGAGCGAAACGGACACCGAGACCATCGTCCATTTACTGGAGAAATACTACGACGGCGATATCAAAACCGCCGTCATGAAGACGGCGGCGAGACTGGAGGGCTCTTACGCCCTGGGGATCCTCTGCGCCGACGCGCCGGACACGCTTTACGCCGTCCGGGAGGCAAGCCCGCTGATCCTCGGCATCGGCGTGGGGGAGAATTTCTTTGCTTCCGATGTGACCGCTCTGGTCGCGCATACGAAAAACGTTATTTATCTCGACGATGGTGAGATCGCCATGCTCACGCCGCGATCCATCCAGGTCTTCGACTGCACCGGGAAGCTGATTCAAAAGCCCATTAACCGCGTGACCTGGAGCGTGGAGGCGGCGGAGAAGGGCGGCTA
>DFGE01000037.1:28608-33340 GCA_002371675.1 Clostridiales bacterium UBA3758 | reverse complement strand
GAGCACTTCATGCTCAAGGAGATCATGGAGCAGCCCGCCGCCGTCAAGGCGGCCCTGACGCCGCGCCTGCACGATGGAGAAATCCGGCTCGACGATTTTGAGCTTTCGGCAGAGAAGCTGCGCTCGGTAAACAAGATCGTCATCACCGCCTGCGGCTCGGCTTATTATGCGGGCTGCTCCGGCCGCTATGCCATCGAAAAGCTGTGCCGCATTCCGGTACAGGTGGAACTGGCCAGCGAGCTGCGCTACGGCGAGCCGATGGTGGATGAGCACACGCTGGTGCTGGTGATCTCCCAATCCGGCGAGACCGCCGACACCATCGCGGCGCTCAAGGAGTGCCGAAGGCACGGCGCTACGATCATCGGCATCGTCAATGTGGTGGGCAGCACGATCGCAAAACTGGCCGACCACACGCTCTATACCTGGGCGGGGCCTGAGATCGCCGTGGCGACGACTAAGGGCTACACCACACAGCTTGCCGTGCTGTATCTGTTCGCGCTCTATGCGGCGGAGAAGCTGGGGCGCCTGCAGAAAGCCGAGTATTCCTCTCTGGTACGCTCTCTGAAAATGCTGCCAAAGCTCCTCCAGGAGACGATCGATATGAACTATCAGATCCCCGCCCTGGCCGGACGCTATGCCAACCAATCCCTCTTTTTTATCGGCCGCAATACGGATTACGCCGTGGCGCTGGAAGGCGCGCTGAAGATGAAGGAGATCTCCTATCTGCACGCGGAGTCCTATGCCGCCGGGGAGCTCAAGCACGGCACCATCGCGCTCATCGATGAGGGGCAGCCGGTGATCGCCGTCTGCTGCAACGAGGCGCTCTGTGACAAAACGCTCTCGAACATCGTGGAGGTCAAGGCCAGGGGCGCGAAGGTGCTGGCGCTGGCCTTTCGCGGGAACAGGAAGATTGTCTCCCAGGCCGACGACGTGATCTTCATCCCGCAGATCGAGACCATCTTCTCCGCGGCGCTGGCCGTCGTGCCGCTGCAGCTGCTGGCGTATTATGCCGCGAAAGAAAAGGGCTGCGACATCGACAAGCCGAAAAATCTGGCCAAGTCCGTGACGGTCGAATGAGCGGATCCTGATATCATCGTTATTCCTGTAAAAACATTTCACTCTTTTCACGCAGATATTTCAAGCATAACCTTTCTGCCTCCGTCACGTTGGTCTTGACAAAAAATATGTTGCGATTATCGACTATATATAGAAACAAATAATTTCAAATTGGTATTAACACAGACTGTTTCGAGTGATATATTCCTATCATAGAAACAGTCTGTCCTGCTTTGGAGGTTCTTGTATGCGTAGAAAGGACGAATCGAAGAAACCGATCATCGCGGATTTTATCAACGCGTTTTACTATGAGCACGATAAAGTCCCCAGCGTGAGAGAAATCGTCGAGGGTACCGGAATTCCGCTTTCAACTGTTCACCGCTATCTTGTGGATATGCAGGAAAAGGGCGAGCTGAGTTATAACGGCTATCGCAGCGCGCGCACGAAAGAAATGAGCGAGGTCTCACCTATTCATGGGATCGCCGTTCTGGGAACTGTCGCATGCGGCCCCGGCCAGGAAGAAGAGCAGCGTTTTGTTGAGACGATCCGTATGCCCGAGACGCTGGTGGAAAAGGGAGATTACTTTGCTCTGATCGCCAAAGGCGAGAGCATGATCGGCGCGGGCATCTTCCCCGGAGATTATGTTTTTGTGAAACGGCAGCAGACCGCAAATGAGGGAGATCTTGTGATCGCGCTCTTCGACGGAAAGAACAATCTGAAAAAGCTCGGCTTTGATCCCAAGAACAAAAAGTACATTCTGCATTCCTGCAATCCGGATACAAAAGCATACCCTGACATCATCGTGGACGAGTTACAGATCCAGGGCGTTGTGAAAGGCTCGTATCATAAGCATTGATCACGGAGGACACAGGCAGAAATTGAAAAACGCTATCGCAGTAGATCGTCTTCGACTTCCTTCTTTCGATTGCCCCAACCCCAATTGCACCGCAAAGAACATTGCGTTCGCGCCAAGCGCAGAATCGAAAAGCAAATCCGAATTGATCCCGATTGAGATGCTGGATGAAATCAATGATGCGGAATTCATCGTCAACTGTCCGAAGTGCAAACGGCAGTTCGCTTTGATCCGGCATCAGAGCTATCCCGTCATTCCTCTGGAGCTCATCCCCTATATCAGTTTTTTGACAACCTACTAATCGAATACTTTGGCATAGTGAGCCGTCCTCCCGTCGGTGAATACGGAAGCAAAGGGCAGGTATCAAGTCCAAAAAAGAATCACACAACAGCGGAAACTGCGCGTGATCTTTGGCTTGATGCCTGCTCTGTTTTTATCTTTTTTTGCGTCGGCACGATTTTCTTCGACAGCATTTTTCATCGGTATTCTGTTAGATTCGAAAGAAGAAACGTGAAAAAAGTGGCGCGGGGGAAGCGGTTTCTTATTTAGAGCAAGTATCGACCCGTGGCCCAAAATTCGAGATAGCCGAATTTTTGCCGCGGTCAAACTTGTTGGGGAGTATGCCTTCCCCAAACCCAGCAGAACGAAAGAAACGATCATTTTTTCTCACACGGAGGTGTTCAAAAATGCGAGGACCTTACGATACGCCCAAGCGCAGTCACGTGATCAAAACGCGTCTGGACGATGACGAGTACGAATTCTTTTTGCGCAAGTGCCAGGTCTACGGAATGAATCAATCGGAGATGATCCGCTCGTCTTTGGACAAGCTCGTCATCAATCCCGTGATCAAATTCTCCTCGGTGAACAAGGAAAGTTGCCAATGGATACTTACCTGCGTTTATAGTATAATCTTCGCAGAAGTATTGTAAGCGTGGGTTGTTTCACACGAAGGAGGATTAACATTTGAAGCAACCGTACAATACCGCACTATACATGAGACTCAGCCGTGATGACGAAACCTATGGCGACAGCGTTTCTATCGAGACACAGCGCACGATCCTCCGCAGCTATGCAAAGGAAAACGGCTTTCATGTGGTGGACGTGTATGTGGACGACGGATGGAGCGGAACCAATTCCGAGCGTCCTGACTTCAAGCGTATGATGGACGACGTGGAGTCCGGAAAGATCAACTGTATCATTACTAAAGATCTTTCCCGTTTTGGCCGCGAACATGTGATGATGGATTATTATCTGGAATTCATGTTTCCGGAAAAGCACATCCGCTACATCGCCGTCACAGAGAACGAGGACACCGAAAAAGGCCTGAGCGATTTTGTCCCGTCCAAGAATCTGTTCAATGAGTGGTTTGCCAAGGATACCAGCCGAAAGGTCAAGGCGGCATTAAGAGCAAAGCACGCGGCAGGTGAAAGAACGTTTGCTTATGCTCCGCTCGGATACAAGAAGGATCCAGATGCGAAAAACAAGATCGTGATCAACGAGGAAACCCGTTGGGTCGTCGAAAAGATTTTCGATCTTGCTGCCCATGGTTGCGGCGCAGCCAAGATCGCCCGGGTGCTGTATGACGAAAAGGTTCCGACTCCTGCCTATTGGAAATACATGCGCCACGGAAAATTCAGTTATGTCTTCATGGATGCGCCACCAGACAAAGCGTACTCCTGGTCTTTGGCAATCATCAGAAACATTCTGAAAGATGAGACCTACATCGGCAACACGATCCACTACAAGCAGTCGACCGTATCCTATAAGAACAAGAAAATCGTTCAGAGGCCAGAAGAAGAGTGGGTCCGCATAGAAAATACGCACGAGCCGATCATTTCCAGGGATGTGTTTGATCAGGTGCAGGAGCAATCTGCCACCCGACGCAGGATGCAGAAAGATGCAACGACGCAGATTTTTGCCGGGCTGCTCAAGTGTGCCGACTGCGGATGGTCGATGACTTTTGGTCGGAACGCTAACGCAAACAATCCTTTTGGCTACTACGTTTGCGGGAGGAATCGAGCATATCGCTACAAGGGCGGAGAATGTACCAGGCACTATCTTCGGTACGACGTGCTTTACGCTTATGTTCTGAAACGAATCCAACATTGGGCTAAACGAGCCAAGACGGATGAAAACAGACTCCTTGAGGATTTGCTCAAGTCCGGAGATCGGGAACGCGCCGCCGCGGTCAAGAAACAGACAGCCGAGCTGAAAAAGGCGGAAAAGCGCAAGGCCGATCTGGACAACATGTTCGCCAAGATGTACGAGGATTGGGCTGCAAGTCGCATCACGGAAAACAACTTCAACATGCTCTCTCAGAGGTATCAGAAGGAGCAGGAAGAGCAGGAGCAGAAAATCCAGGACTGCAAAACAAAGCTTGCCGCCGGACAGCAGACGGTTGAGGACGCCCAGAAGTGGGTTGAGCTGATCAAGCAGATTGGCGTCCCTAGGGAGCTGACTGCGGAGCTTCTGAACACTCTGATCGAGAAGATCATCGTCCATGAAGCAGCGGAAGACGACTTCGGCTTCCGGCAGCAGGAAATCGAAATTATCTTCCGTTTTGTTGGCAAGATCGATTGAAATGTAAAAAAGTATCCTTAACTAAAGGAATGGAGGGGATGGGATTCCCCTCTTCACGTTCAATCTGCGCAAAACAGGGAACTTCTTCGGAAGTTCCCTGTTTTGCTTTCAAGCTGTCGACGCTTTGTCGACAGCTTGAGACCGCGAAAAAGCTCGCGGTCTCCGCTTTTGGCATTCATTGGTATAGTTCCCGCGCGGCAGGGAAAACTTGCTGTATAGTTATAATGACCATCGGATGGCGAA
>DFGE01000037.1:0-28422 GCA_002371675.1 Clostridiales bacterium UBA3758 | reverse complement strand
GGCGAAAAGCTTTTTGGCTTTTCGCCATCTTATAGTCATTATTGTTGAATGGGAGATCGCCTATGAAGACAAATGAGCAGAGAACGCCGGAGGAGCGCGCCTCCGCGCTCGCGCAGAGCCTGCCCCCGGACGGGGAGCTGCGCGCGGCCAGGCTCCTGCCCGCGCTGCGGCGTAATATGCGCGCGATCCGGCGGGAGAAGGAGCGCGCCGAAGCCATCGGAGAGCCTGAAGGAGCGGAGCTCTGGCTGCTGGATAACGCCTATCTCGCCATCGGCGCGTATCAGGAGGCGGCCAACGCGCTGCGCGCCGGCGGCAAGCTGCGCTGCTGCAGAGGCGAGGCGCTGCTCCTGCAGCTCTGCCGTGCGCTGCTCGCCGGGGCGGAGGACGGCGCGGACGAAGCGCTCTGCCGGCGGTATCTGGAGGGTTTTCAGGCCGTGAGGCCGCTGCGCCGCACCGAGCTGCTGCTCTTCCCGGAGCTGCTGCGCCTGGCCTGCCTCGAGCGCATCGCCTCCCCGGGCGAGGCGGATCAGCGGGAGCGGAGGGTCGCCGCCGCGTTTGAGACCCTGCGCATGCTCTCACTGCTGGATCTGGACAGACTGCTCACGGCGGTCGATCTCACGGGGGCCGTGCTCTGCGCGGATCCCGGCGGGGTCTACGCCCATATGGATGCGGCGAGCCGCGGCGCGTATCTCGACCGCCTTGCCCGCCTCGCGCGCCGGGAGGGCGTCGAGGAGCTGGACTATGCCCGCGCCATCGTCTGCCGTGCCAGGGAAGAGCGGCGGCATCTGGGCTTCCTGCTCTTTTCAGAGCCGGGGGAGGGGCGGCAGCGCGTCTTCATCGCGCTGAATCTCGTGCTCACACTCGCGCTGTCGCTCCTGCTTGCCCGTGCCTGCGGCGCGCCGCAGAGTCTCCCGCTGCTGCTCCTGCCCGCCTCGGAGCTGGTCAAGAGCGCGCTCGACCTCGTTTTGCAGCAGTTCACGCGCCCGCGCCGCGTCTTCCGCATGGAGACGGGGCGCGGCGTGCCGCGCGAAGGGAAGACGCTCTGCGTCCTCTCTTGTCTGCTCACGGATGCGGAGGACGCGCGCCGGATGGCAGCGCGGCTGGAGGAGCTGAGCCTGGTCTGCCGTGCCGAAGGGGAGGCGCTCTGCTTCGGTCTGCTTGCTGATTTGCCGGAGAGCGGCGCGGCGGTCGAGCTCGCGGACGCCGCCGTACTCGCCGCCGCCGAGGAGGAGATCGCCCGGCTCAACGGGAGTCGGGGCGGCGGCTTCTTTTTGTTTACGCGCCCGCGCCGCGAGCAGGCAGGGCGCTGGGCAGGCTTCGACCGCAAGCGCGGCGCGCTGCTGGAACTGGCAAAGCTGCTCGCCGGGGAGGAGAGCGAGCTGCGCGTCACGGGGGATGCGACGCGGCTTGCGGGGACGCGCTTCCTGCTCACGCTCGACAGCGACACACGCCTCCTGCCCGGCTCGGCCGGCGCGCTCATCGGCGCGATGCTCCACCCGCTCAACCGCGCGCAGTTCGACGAGGGACGCCGCTGCGTCACGGCGGGCTACGGGATCCTGCAGCCGCGCCTCACGGCGGAGCTGCGCTCCGCGGGGGAGACGGATTTTGCCCTCGTGTTCTCCGGGGGCGGCGGCAGCGATCCCTACGGCGCGCTCTCGGGCGAGCGCGAGATGGACGCTTTCGGCAGCGCGGGCTTCTCCGGGAAGGGCCTGATCGACCTGAGCGTGTTCCTGCGTGCGACGCGCGAACTGCCCTGCGGGCGCATCCTCTCGCACGACGCGGTGGAGGGCGCGCTGCTGCGCTGTGCGCGCGTGGGGCAGGCAGAGGCCGCGGACGCCTTTCCCGCCCGCCCGCTGCCCTTCTTCCGCCGACTGCACCGCTGGACGCGCGGGGACTGGCAGAACCTGCCCTTCCTCTTCCGACGCGGGCTCCCGCCGCTGGAGCGCTGGCGTTTCGCGGAAAAGCTGCGCCGCAGCCTGATCGCCCCGGCTACGCTCGCGGCGATCCTCGCGGGCTTCTTCCTGCCCGGGCGGGGTCTGCGGCTGACGGCGCTCGCCGCGCTCTCCGCCCTGCTGGCACAGCTGCTGATCGCCCTCGGAGCGGAGAGCCTGCGCCGCGGCGGGCGGCCGCGGCGCATGACAAGGCTGCTCAGCGGCGCGGGCGGCGCCATTGTGCAGAGCTTTTTCCGCCTCTGGCTGCTGCCTTACGAGGCCTGGATCTGCCTCACGGCCATCGCGTCCGCCCTCTGGCGGCTCTGGGTGAGCGGCAGGAACCTTCTCCAATGGCGCACCGCCGCCCAGAGCGAGGGCGGGGATCGGAGCCTCGCGGCGCATATCCGCCAGATGGGGCAGAGCGTCGCCCTGGGGGTGCTGCTGATGGCCTTCTCCCCGGTGATCCTCGGCAAGGCCGCGGGGCTGCTGTGGCTGCTGAGTCCGGTCACGGCCTTCGCGCTCGCCCTCCCGGCGCAGAAGGAGAAGGAGCTCTCCGCGCCCGACCGCGCCTGGCTGCGCCATGCCGCCGCGGAAGCTTACGGCTATTTTGAGCGCTGCTGCACGGAGGAGGAGCATTTCCTCCCGCCGGATCATGTGCAGGTGCAGCCGCCGCTCGGCGCGGCGCACCGCACTTCGCCCACGAACATCGGCCTCTGCCTGCTCTCGCACGCTGCGGCCGCGGAACTGAGCCTGATCGACAGGGGAGAGGCAGCGGCGCGCATGGAGAAGCTGCTCACCGCCATCGAGGCGCTGCCGCGCTATTTCGGCCATCTGCCCAACTGGGTCGATACGCGCACGCTGCGCCCCCTGCCTCCGCTGCTGCTGTCCACCGTGGACAGCGGCAATCTCTGCGCCGCGCTGCTCGCTGCGGAGAGCGCGCTGCTGAACTTCGGCCGGGAGGATCTCGCCCGGCGCGCCGGGCGACTCGCCGCGGAGATGGACTTCGCCCCGCTCTTCGACCGCCGCCGCGGCCTGTTTTTCATCAGTTACGACCCCACGCGCCGCGAGGGCTGCGGAGGCTGGTACGATCTGATGGCGAGCGAGGCGATGCTCACGAGCTATCTGGCCGTTGCGCGCGGCGACGTGCCCGCCTCCCACTGGCGGCGCCTCGGCCGCGGTCAACTGCAGAAAGACGGCTACCGCGGCCTCGCCAGCTGGACGGGGACGATGTTCGAGTACCTGATGCCGGCGCTCTTCCTGCCCTATGAGCGCGGCAGCCTCCTCTGGGAGAGCGCGCGCTTCTGCCTCTACGCCCAGCAGCGCCAGCGCATGCCGGGCAAGCCCTGGGGACTCTCGGAGAGCGCTGTCTATGCCTTCGGGGCGGATCTGGAATACGTTTACAAGGCCAACGGCTGCGCCGCGCTCGCGCTCAAGCGCGGCCAGGAGGCCGACTTTGTCTCCGCGCCATACGCGAGCTTCCTCGCCCTCGCCGTGGACGCGCAGGCCGCCGTGCGCAACCTCCGCGCCCTCGAGCGCGGCGGGGCGCGCGGCCGCTTCGGTTTCCTCGAGGCGATGGATTACACGCCCGAGCGCTGCGAAAAGAGCGAGGGCGAGCGGGTGGACTGCTTCATGGCGCACCATATCGGGATGAGCGTGCTTGCCGCGGCGAACGCGCTGGAGCAGAACGCCGTGCAAAAGCTCTTTTTCCGGAACCCTGCCATGCGCGCCTTCCGCCTGCTGCTGCAGGAGCGTCTGCCGGAGGATCCGCCCCTGCTGCGCCGCGAGACCAGCGCCCCGGCGGAGCGTCCCGCGCGCAGTCAGACGGCGCAGAGCCTCCGCTCAGAGGGGGAGACGCTGCTCACAAACGGCGTCTGGAGCATCCGCGCCGAGCCGGGCGGCGCCACGGAGGCTCGCTGCGGCGCGCTCACGGTCTATACGAGCCCCGGACCCGCCGTGATGAAGAGCGCCGCGCGCATGCAGCGTGGACGCGACAGCGTGAGCCTGCTTCGCGCAGAGGGGAGCGTGCAGATGCACGAACGCATTTTTGCCGCGGCGGGAGAGACAGGCGAGGGACGGAGCTATACGCTCTGCGCGCAGGAGGAAGGCGAATACCCCTTCTCGCTGCAGCTGCGCCCGCTCCTCGCCGCACAGCGCGATGTGGACGCGCACCCGGCGTACTGGGAGCTCGGCATCAGCGCCGAGGAGATCCCCGGCGGGCTGCTGCTCTGCCGACTCAGGCGCGGGGAAAAGCGCGCATGCTTCCTCTGCCTGCTCTGCGATCGCGAAGCGCTCTGGCGCTATGATCCGCCGCTTGTGCAGATGAGTCTGTTGCTGCCGCTGCGCGCAGGGGAGGAGCAGACGCTCCGCCTCGCGCTCTGCTTCGGCTGGGATCGCCGGAGCGCAGAGGAGGGCGCGCGGCGCATCCTGCGCGAGTGGCGCGCAAGCGAGCTGCTGCCCGCGCTCGCCTCCCGGCTGGGTCTCGGCGCGGAGGAGCAGGACGCCGCGCTCGACCTGCTGCCGCTGCTGCGGCGCAGACCCGGCGGCGCCGCGCCGCGCAGCGAGCTCTGGCGCTTCGGCATCTCGGGGGACTATCCGCTCCTCTGCGCAGACGCCGGAGACAGGAACGCCCTGCCGCTCCTGCGGCGCTTTTTGCTGCTGCGTCTGGGCGGACAGGAGGCGGAGCTCGCCCTGTTTTGCGAGGAGGAGGGCGCCTACCGCAGCCCGCTGCGCGACAGGGTATGCGCGGAGCTGCGGCGGCTCGGTCTGGAGGCGCTGCTCTCGGCGCGCGGCGGGGTTCATCTCGTCCCGGCCTCGGCGGCGGAGAGCCTGCGCAGCAGGGCGGTCTTCTCCCCGGGCGAGTTCCGCCTCCTCCCGCCTGCGCTTGCGCTGCCCGTCCCCGGCGGTGCACGCGGCGGGGAGACGATCCCGGCGTTCAGGCAGGAGGGAGAGCGCTTCGTGTTCCGGGCGGGCGGCAGGCTGCCGCCGCGCGCCTGGCAGCTGCCGCTTTCCAACGGCAGCCTCGGCTGTATCGCGGCGGACTGCGGCCCCGCCGCGCTCTGGCTTCGCAATGCGCGGATGCTCCCGCTCCTGCCGCCGATGGCGGATGTCCGCGGCGTGCAGGGCAGCGAGGCGCTCACGGCGCAGCTGCGCGGCAGGCGCGTGAGCCTCTTCGCCGCCAACGACGGCCGCCCCTGCACCGTCAGCTTCGCGCCGGGCTGCGCCCGCTGGGAAAAGGAGCTCGGCGGCCGCTGGACGACGGCGGAGCTCTTCCTCTGCGAGGACGCGGACGCGCGCGTGCTGCTGCTGGATGGCGCGGAGGGGCTGGAGCTGCTCTGGCAGCTGCAGCCGCAGCTCGCCCCGGAGGACGCCTCCTCGCTGCGGGGCAGCTTTTCGGAGGGGCTCTTCTGCGCGGAGAACCCGGAGTGTCTGCAGGAGGGGCTGGTCTTCCGCGCAGGGGCGAGCGTGCCCTGCGGGCAGACGGAGGAATACGAGCCGGCCGCGCTCTCGCTGCGCATGACAGCGGCGGAGACCACGGTGCTTGTCTGCGGCACCTGCCCGGAGGAAAGGCTGCGCGCGCTGCTCGACCCCGCCGAGGCGCGGCGGCAGCGGGATCTCGCGTGCAGCGCGTGGAAAGCGCGCTGCGGCAGGCCGCGCTTTGCCTCCGGCAGCGACGCGATCGACTGCTATCTGAACGGCTGGGCGGTCTATCAGACGCTCGCTGGGCGGCTGCTTGGCCGCAGCAGCCTCTATCAGCGCGGCGGCGCCTACGGCTTCCGAGATCAGCTGCAGGACGCGGTGAACCTCCTGTTCCTCGATCCTGAACTCGCGCGCGAGCAGATCCTGCGCTGCTGTCGGCACCAGTACGCCGAGGGCAACGTCATGCACTGGTGGCATGAGCTGCCCGCGGGCGACCGGGGGCTGCGCAGCCGCTGCTCGGACGATCTGCTCTGGCTGCCCTGGGCGCTCTGCGAATATATGGACAGCGCGGGGGACGAGAGCCTCCTGCGGGAGGAAACGCCCTGGCTCGCCTCCGCGCCCCTGGGCGACGGGGAGCGCGACCGCTATGAACAGGCCGCCTTCAGCGGCTGCGCGCCGGTGCTGCGGCATGCGCGCGCCGCGCTCGACTGCTGCCTCGCGCGCGGCGTCGGGGCGCATGGCCTGCCCCGCTTCGGAAGCGGGGACTGGAACGACGGCCTCGACGCCGTGGATGGCGAGAGCGTATGGCTCGGCTTCTTTTTCTCGCATGTGGCCGCGCGCTTTGCCGGCCTGCTGGAGAGCCGCGGCGAGGACGGGGAACTATACCGCGCGGCGGCGGAGCGGATCGGCCGGGCGGCGGAGCGGAGCTTCAACGGCCGCTTTTACCGCCGCGGCTACTGGGCGGACGGCGAAACGCTCGGCGGGGAGGAGCGCATTGACGCGCTGCCACAGGCCTGGGCAGCCTTTTGCCCCTGGGCGGACGACGTGCATGTGGATGCGGCGCTGGAGGCGGCCTATGCCCGGCTCGTGGACGAGAAGCACGGCCTCGTGCGCCTGCTCGATCCGCCCTACGGCGCGGACGAACGCTACCCCGGCTATCTCGCGGGCTACGGCCCCGGCGTGCGGGAAAACGGCGGGCAGTACAGCCACGGCGCCATTTTTCTCGCCCTTGCGCTGCTGCGCCGCGGTCGGCGGGACAGGGCACGGCGTATCCTCGAGCTGCTGCTCCCCGCCGCGCACGAGCCTTCCCGCTTTCAGGCAGAGCCCTTCGTGCTCCCGGCAGACGTCTGCGCCGCGCCGGGGCGGGAGGGGAGAGCCGGCTGGAGCTGGTACACGGGCTCGGCGGGCTGGTATCTGCGCGCAGCGAGGGAGATGGGCTGGGAGGAGGCGTGAGGGCCGCCCGCACAGCGCGGCGGGTGTATTTTCCGCTTTCCTTTACGGACAAACTGTGATATTATATTTAAGTTAGTTAGCCGATATCCTGCTTACGGAGGTGCGCTATGGAACTCAAGCGAAGCGAGATCATGCCCGGCGTATGGCTCAGTACGCTCAAGACGGACAAATTCAAGACGGCCTGCCTTTCCCTCTCGCTGCTCAGCCAGCTCCGGCGCGAGACGGCAGCGAGCTACGCGCTGATCCCCAGCGTGCTGCGCCGCGGCTGCGCCCGCTACCCGGATCTGGACGCGCTCGCCGCGCGCATGGACGAGCTCTACGGTACGGCGGTGGAGCCCGTGGTGCGCCGCATCGGGGAGATCCAGGCGGTCGGCTTTTACGCGAGCATCCCCGAGGGCGCCTTCCTCCCCGGCGGGGAGGACGTGCTGCGCCCGGCCTGTGAGCTTCTCGGGCAGCTGCTGCTCTCGCCCAACACCCGCGGGGGGCTGCTCCGTCCGCAGTATGTGGACAGTGAAAAGGAAAAGCAGCTCGAGCGCATCCGCAGCCGCATCAACTCCAAGGGCTCCTACGCGGTGCAGCGCTGCATCGAGGAGATGTGCTGCTTTGAGGATTTTGCCGTCGGCAGCCTCGGCTCGGAGGAGGATACCGAGAGCATCAACTATAAAAAGCTCACCAAGCAGTATCATACGCTGCTGCAGACGAGCCCGGTGGAGATCTTCTACTGCGGGCGCGCCGACGAGAAGGAGCTGACCGCGATCCTGCGCGACGCGCTCATGACGCTCCCCCGCGGCGAGATCGACTATGAGATCGGCACCGACGTGCGCCTCAACGCGATCGAGGCGCAGCCGCGCTGCTTTGAGGAGAAGATGGCCGTCACACAGGGCAGACTCGTGATGGGCTGGCGTCTGGGCGAGGCGATGGAGGAGCCGGATCTGCCCGCGCTCATGGTGTTCAACGCCGTGTTCGGCGGCAACACGACCTCCAAGCTCTTCCTCAACGTCCGCGAGAAGAAGGGGCTGTGCTACTCCGTCTATTCCATGACCGAGCTGCACAAGGGCCTGCTGCTCGCCGCCGCGGGCATCGACTTTGAGCGCTGTGAGGAGACCCGAGACGAGATCCTCCATCAGCTGGACTGCATGGCGAAGGGCGAGATCAGCGAGGAGGAGCTCGACGCGGCGCGCAAGGGAGTCGCCTCGGAGCTGCGTATGACCATGGACAGCCAGGGAGAGCTCGAAGGCTTCTATCTCGCCCAGGCGCTCGACGGAACGGACTGCGGCCCGCTGGAGCTCGCCGCCCTCGCCGAGACCGTGACGAAGGAACAGCTCGCCGCGATCGCCCGCGCCGCGGAGTGCGACATGATTTATTTCCTGCGAGGCAAGGACGAGGAGGACGAGGAAGACGAAGAGGACGAGGAGGAAATCGAGCTGAGCGACGAAGAGCTCGACGCGCTGCTCGCCGGGGAGGAGGAAGAACATGCAGAGTAAAGCGTACCCCCATCTCGGGGAGACCCTCTACAGCGCGACGCTGCCCAACGGCCTGCAGCTGCGCGTGCTGCCGAAGCCCGGTTTTCGCACGAGATACGCGGCGCTGGACGTGCATTACGGCTCCGCCTACCGGCGCTTCACGCTCGGCGGCAGAAGCTATGACACGCCCGCGGGCGTGGCGCATTTTCTCGAGCACAAGGCCTTCGACCTGCCCGACGGCGACAACGCCCTGCAGCTGCTCTCCGCCAACGGCGCAGATCCCAACGCCTTCACCTCCACCGGCGACACCTGCTACTTTTTCCAGTGCGCGGAGAACTTCGAGGAGAACCTCCGCCTGCTCATCCATTTTGTGACGACGCCCTGCTTCACAGCCGAGACCGTGGAGAAGGAGCGCCCCATCATCGGCCAGGAGATCCAGATGTATCTCGACAGTCCGGACTCCACCGTGTACGAAAACCTGCTCACGCAGCTCTACGCGCATCACCCGATCCGCGAGCGCGTGCTCGGCACGCCCGAGAGCCTCGCTGAGATCACGGCCGATACGCTATATGACTGCTTCAACGCCTTCTACACGCCGGCCAACATGTGCCTGTGCGTGGCGGGCGATGTGGACCCGGAGGAGATCGAGGCGCTCGCGCGCGAGGCCTTCCCGTCCGAAAGGGCGGAGATCCCGGAGACCGATTTCGGCCCCGCGGAGGAGCTGCTTCCGGTCGAGCCGCTGTGCCGCGTGCAGATGCCGGTCGCTGCGCCGCAGTATCTCATCGGCGCGAAGCTGCCCCTGCCCGCCTCAGGCGCGGAGGCGCAGCGCGCCCGCATCACGGCGCTGCTCGCGCTGCGCACGCTTTTCGGCCCCTCCTCTGCATTCTATACGCGGCTCTACAGCGAGGGGATCATCACCCGCAATTATTCCTACGACGTGGATTTCTCCGCCGGCACGGCGACCTTTCTTCTCGGCGGCGAGAGCCGCGACCCCGAGCGCGTGCTCGCGGAGTTCAAGCGGGAGCTGGCCGCTGCCGCGGAGAGCGGCCTGAAGAGCGCGCAGCTGGAGCGCTGCCGCCGCGCCGCCTTCGGCGCGAGGCTGCGCGGCCTGGAGGACTTCGAGTCCGTCTGCCTCTCCGTTGCAGACGGCGTCTTCGACGGCTACGACGCGCTGGAGGCTCCCGTGCTGCTCGCGCAGATCACGAAGGCGGAGTGCGAGGCCTTCCTGCGCGGCATCAGGCCGGAGATGCTTGCGCTCTCCCGCGTTGACCCTTATACTAACACCTAATAAAAACCTTTGATTCTTTCCGGGCAGAATTGTGCCATACTTCGTTGGCGGCCTTGACCATATATATCCATTATGATCTGCGGCCGCCGCCTCGTCTGGCGCAATTCTGTCTCGGAAATCTTTCTAAAGCTTTTTATCAGATATTAGTATGAAACCAGATAAGGAGACGCCATGCTGCTGGAAGTAATCGAAACCATTCAGCGGGACGCGGTGATCAGCTTCCCCTTCCTGTGGAATCTGACGCTCAACCCGCCCGCGTATTTCACCCTTTTCGGGAGAAGAGTCTATTTTTACGGCGTGCTGATCGCCCTGGGCTTTCTGCTCGCGATGAGCTTCTGCGCCCGCCGGAGCAAGCGCTTCGGCATTCGGAGCGATGATTTTTATGACCTGATGCTCTGGCTGATCCCCCTCTCCATCCTCGGTGCGAGGCTCTATTTCGTGCTTTTCCGCCTGCGGGACTATGCTGCTGACCCCATCTCCGCACTCTATGTCTGGGAGGGGGGACTGGCCATCTACGGCGGGGTGATCGCCGGGGTGATCACTGCGCTGCTCGTCTGCCGCAGGAAAAAGATCCCCTTCCCGGCCATGATCGACCTGCTCGTCTTCGGCCTGCTGATCGGGCAGATCATCGGCCGCTGGGGGAACTTCATGAACCGCGAGGCCTTCGGCGCGGAGACGGAGTCCTTCTTCCGCATGGGCCTCACCAAGCCCGACGGCAGCACCATATACGTCCATCCCACCTTCCTGTATGAGAGCGTGTGGAACCTCGCAGGGCTCATTTTCCTGCTCCTCTTCGAGAAGAAGGGAAAGCGGCGCTACGACGGGCAGTGCGCCCTGATCTACTTCTTCTGGTACGGCCTCGGCCGCGCCTGGATCGAGGGGCTGCGGACGGACAGCCTGTACATCGGCGGCAGCGGCATCCGCGTGTCGCAACTGCTGAGCATCCTGCTCGTGCTCGCCGCGGGGACGATGCTCGTGATCCAGGGGCGCCGCGAGCACCCGCCCGAGAAGCTCTATGTCAACCGTGTCAACAGCGAAAACAAGGAAACCGGCGCCGAAGCGGCGGCGGAGAAACAGGAGGTATGAAACATGTCAGAAACCAGAGATTTTTTGTCAGGGCTTCTTGACAAGGTCAAGGACGCCGCGGAGAACACCGGCGTGAGCGGCGTGTACGCCATGGGCGTGGAGCGCGCGAAGGCCTACGGGCGCATCACGCGCCTTTCCGTCGGCGCGGGCGCGCAGGCCGACGAGCTGGACAAGGTGTTCCGGGAGATCGGCAGACTGTACTACGAGCAGAACGCCGGCCACGCGGCGGGGCTCTTCGTGCCGCTCTTTGAGCAGGCCGCGCGGCTGCAGGGCGGCATCGAGGAGAAAAACGCCGAGATCAAGGCGATCAAGGCCGAGCTCGGCGAGTCCAAGGCCAAGGGCAGCCTCGACGAGCAGGCGGACAGAGTCGAAGAAGAGATCTCCGCCTTTGACGACGTGGTGGACGCCACCACGGATGACGGAATCGGGAAGGAATAAAGCGCTGCGCGAGCGCGCGCAGAGAGAAATATGTCATTTCTGGAATTGTTTTTGATCGCGGTCGGCCTGAGTATGGACGCCTTTGCGGTCTCCGTCTGCAAGGGGCTGAGCGTCAAAAGGCTTGAAAAGAAGCATGTGCTCCTCGTCGGACTCTATTTCGGCGGCTTTCAGGCGCTCATGCCGCTCATCGGCTGGCTGCTGGGCTATCGCTTCGAGGCGGCCATCGCCAGCATCGACCATTGGATCGCCTTTGTGCTGCTGTGTCTGATCGGCGGGAATATGATCCGCGAGTCCTTCGGCAAGGAGGAGGAGCTCGACGACGACTTCTCCGTGCGCACGATGCTGCTGCTCGCCGTCGCCACGAGCATTGACGCGCTGGCCGTGGGCGTGACCTTCGCCTTCCTGTCGGTGAAGATCCTCCCGGCGATCGCGCTCATCGGCGCGTGTACCTTCGTGATCTCCGCCGCGGGCATCCTGATCGGGCATGCCTTCGGCAAGCGCTTCCATGTTTGGGCAGAGCGCGCCGGCGGCGCGATCCTGATCCTCATCGGAACCAAGATCCTGCTCGAGCACCTGGGTATCCTCAGCTTCTGAGCCCCGCCGAAAATCTGCCGGAAAGGAGCGGCCATGTTGGTACAAACAAAGAAAAAACTGGATATCGACATGCTGTTGACCGCCCTCATCGGTCTGCTCGCGGGCCTGCTCATCCAGGCGCTGCTGTTCTCTGCGGAGCAGCGGGAGGCGCTGGCGCTCGGCCGCCGCGCGGCGGAGAACTTTGCACCGCAGGCCGCCGCGGTCGCCGAGAGCTTCCTCGACCGGGAGGAGACGGCGCTGAGCGAGGCGCAGAGCCGTCTGCGCGCGCTCACCGCCCGCAAGCAGAAGGACTACGCCGCTGAAAACCGCGCGCTGCTTATCCTCGTCAACCCCTGGAACCCCATGCCGGCGGACTTCGTTCCGCAGGTCGGGGAGGTGGAGGACGGCTATGAGATGGATCTGCGCGCCGTTGAGCCGCTGCAGGAGATGATGGCGGCCTGCCGCGCCGCCGGGAACGACGCCTACATATGCTCCGCCTTCCGCACGCACGCCATGCAGCAGAGCCTCTTTGACAACAAGGTCATGCGCGTCATGTACGAGGAGGGTGTCCCCTATGAGGATGCGCCGGAGGTCGCCGGGAAGACGGTGGCAGTCCCCGGCACGAGCGAGCATGAGCTGGGTCTGGCGACGGATATCATCGACGGCGGCTATCCCTTCCTGGACGAGGGGCAGGAGGAGACTGCCACCCAGAAATGGCTCATGGAAAACGCCTGGCGCTTCGGTTTCATCCTGCGCTACCCCAACGGCACGACGGATATCACCAGCATCATCTACGAGCCCTGGCATTACCGCTATGTCGGCCCCTGGGCGGAGGAGATCTACCGGCGCGGCATCACGCTGGAGGAATTCCTCGCGCTGCGGCAGGGAAAATGACGCGCGGGAAGAACGCGTAGGAATCATATGGTATATCAGCGCCGGGCCCTTCGTACAATCGAAGGGCCCGGCGTCGGTCATGAGAGCAAGGCCGGCCGGCGCTGGTCGGACGATGCGCTGCAGGGGCGGCCGCCCTCGGCCGCCCGGTGTCGGTTACGCAACCGGATCACGGTTTTTGCTGCGGCGCACGGTTTCCTTCAAGAATGAATCGATGGAGCAATAACAGTCATTAAGAATTCTTAAAACTGCGGGGAAGGGCTGTTTTTCGGCGGGAAGCTGTGATAGAATGTCAGCATCCCAAGACCCGCAGACAGAAAAGAGGCGATCGGATGCAGCGGGAAGAACAGGACATCACGCGGAAAAAGCGCGTACAATGGCTCTCGGCAGCAGCGGCTGTGCTGGTGCTGGCGCTGCTCGTGATCGCAGGGCTGCGCGTTAGGAGCTGGAACGCCCAGCGGCAGGAAGCCCGCGCACTCGTGCTGGTCAACCCCTGGAACAGCGCGGAAAACGCCGGTTTCAAGCCCCGCCTGTCCGACTGCGAGGGATGGCGGGTCGACCGCAGCTGCCGCAAAAGCCTGCAGCAGATGCTCGCAGACTGCCGCGCCGCCGGGATCGAGACCGTCGTGACCGCGGCCTGGCGCAGCCGCGAGGAGCAGCAGCGGCTTTTCGACGAGGAAAAGCAGCGCTGGCTCTCCCTGGGCTACAGCGAGGAGACCTCCGCCACCCTCGCCGCGCGCGAGGTGGGCAGGCCGGGCGAGAGCGAGCATGAGCTGGGGCTCGCGGTGGATATCGCGGGCGACGGCGCGCAGGCCTGGCTGCGGGAAAACGCCTGGCGCTACGGCTTCATCCTCCGCTACCCCGAAGGCAGCGAAAGCGTGACCGGCCGCAAGTGCGACCCCTCCCATTTCCGCTACGTCGGCTCCGCGGCCGCGGCGCAGATGGCCTCCCTCGGGCAGACGCTCGAGGAGTATCTCGAGATGTTCTTCAGCGAGAGCGCCGAGATCATCTTTGAATGAGGGGATCCTCAAACAGAAATATGCTGCCGTTCCGGGCTTTCCGGGGCGGCAGCTTTTCTCTGCGCAAAAACGCTCTTGTAGAATCGGCGGCGGGATGGTAGAATACCCTTGCTTATTAAAAACAATCCGAATCGGAGGATATGCCATATGATCAGTCTTTGCAGCGGCTGGGAATTTACCGAGCGCTGGAGCGAAGAATTTCTGCACGGCGAGGGAGAGGGCGAGCGCGTCCGCCTGCCGCACAGCGTGCGGGAGATCCCGCAGCACTACGCCTCCCCGCGGGACTATGAGATGCTCTGCGGCTACCGCCGTGAGCTGACGATCCCCAAGGCGTACGCCGGAAAGCGGCTCTTCCTGCAGTTCGACGCCGCCTCTCATATCGCGACGGTCTACGTTAACGGCAGGCAGCTCTGCGAGCACCGCTGCGGCTACACGGCTTTCCGCGTGGAGATCACCGAGGCCGTGGAGATCGGCGCGAAGAACCTCGTCTGCGTAAAGCTCGACTGCACGGAGAACGGCGAGGTGCCGCCCTTCGGCTTCGTGATCGACTATCTGACCTACGGCGGCCTCACCCGCGAGGTCTGGCTGGACGTGCGCGGGCAGGACTACATCGAGGATCTCTTCGCCTTCACCCCCTCGCTCGACCAGCTGGAAGTCCGCCTGCAGCTGACCGACCCTAAGAAGCTCGTGCGCGTGAGCGTGCTGGACGGGGAGAGTTGCCTGCTCTCGGCCCTCGGGCACGATCTGTTCACCCTGCGCGTGCCCTCCGTGACGCCCTGGAGCGTGGAGGAGCCCCGGCTCTATACCTGCCGGGCGGAGCTGCTGAACGCGGATGGCGCCGTGGCCGACTGCGTGGAGACGCGCTTCGGCTTCAGGACGGTGGACTTCCGCGCCGACGGCTTCTATCTCAACGGAAAGAAGAGCTACCTGCGCGGCCTCAACCGCCACCAGTGCTACCCCGTGATCGGCTACGCCGCGCCGGAGCACCTGCAGCGTGAGGACGCACGCATCCTCAAGGAGGAGCTGGGCTGCACCGCTGTGCGCACCTCGCATTATCCGCAGAGCCAGTACTTCCTCGACGAGTGCGACCGGCTCGGCCTGCTGGTCTTCACGGAAATCCCCGGCTGGCAGCACATCGGCGGCGAGGCCTGGCAGGATCAGGCGGTGGAAAACGTGAGCGAGATGATCACGCAGTACCGCAACCACCCCAGCATCGTGCTCTGGGGCGTGCGTATCAACGAGAGCCAGGACAACGACGCCTTCTACGCGCGCACCAACGCCCTTGCCCACGAGCTTGACTGCTCGCGCCCGACCTCCGGCGTGCGCTATCTGCAGAAATCGAGCCTGCTCGAGGACGTCTACGCCTATAACGACTTTTCCCACACCGGGCAGAACCCCGGCGTGGTGCCCAAGGAGAAGGTCACGCCCGACATGCGCAAGGCGCTGCTCGTCTCCGAGCACAACGGGCATATGTTCCCCACCAAGACCTTCGACCCCTGGGCCAAGCGCCAGGAGCACGCGCTGCGCCACGCCCGCGTGCAGAACGACGCGCGCGCCGACGGCCAGCACGTCGGCTGCTTCGGCTGGTGCATGTTTGACTATCCTACGCACAAGGACTTCGGCTCCGGCGACCGTGTGTGCTATCACGGCGTGATGGACGCCTTCCGCAACCCCAAGCTCGCCGCCGCGCTCTACGCCAGCCAGCAGGATAAAACGCCCGTGCTGGAATGCGGCACGCCCATGGACATCGGCGACTATCCCGGCGGCGACCTCGGAAAGATCTTCGTCTTTACCAACGCCGACGAGGTGGAGCTGTATAAAAACGGCGTCTTCGTCAAGAGCTTCCGCAGCGAGGGCTGGCAGGGGCTGGCGCACGGCCCCGTGGAGATCGACGATACCATCGGCTGCCTGCTCGAGAGCGTGGAGGGCTTTCCACAGCGGCAGGCGCGCCTCGTCAGAGACCTGCTCGACGCCATCCGCATCCACGGCCAGGCCAACCTTCCCCTTGAGACGAAGGCCAAGGCCCTGATCCTGATGAAGGAATACGGTATGACGGTCGAGGACGTCGCTGCGCTCTATGCCAAGTATGTGGGCAACTGGGGCGGCGAGGCCACAGTCTGGCGCTTCGACGGCAAGCGCGGCGGCGAGCTCATCGCCTCCCGCACGCTCTGCCCCGGCAACGACCTGCACCTGGAGGTCAAGGTCAGCCGGACGACGCTGTGCGAGGGCGACCGCTATGACATGGCGGCGCTGCGCATCCGCGTGCTCGATGAAAACGGCAACCTCGCCCCCTATGCCCAGCTGCCCCTGCAGCTGACGGCGCACGGCGCGGTCAGCCTCGTGGGGGAGAAGCTCGTCGTCGCCGAGGGCGGCAGCACGGGCTGCTATGTGAAAACGCATGGCCGCGCCGGCAAGGGCAGCCTCACGATCCAGAGCAGCCAGGCCGGGACGGTCACAGTTGAGTTTGAGGTGAAGAAAGCATGAAAGTTAGCTATGAGATCAAACTGAAGGACTGCGCCGCGGTCTGCGGCAGCGTTGACTGGGAGGGCGGCCGCCTCACGATCGCCCCCGCGCTCCCCGCGGGCGTGGTGGAATACGCGCGCGCGACCGTGCGCGTGCCGCTCGGCGAGGACGAGAAAATCTTCATGAACGGCTACCAGACCTGGACCTACTGCCCGGAGTACACCCGCGCGGGCTACACCAAGGATATCGGCCCCATACCCGAGGCCGCCATCCGGCACTACGGCCTGCGCAGCTACGGAGACTATTTCTTCGTGGACTATCCCCAGCAGCCCGGCACGACCCACGGCGAGAGCTGGTGCTACTTCCGCGAGGGGGAGCGCTTCCGCCTCTTCGCCTCGCTCGACGAGGAGCCGGGTTACACGCTCTTCCGCTTCGTCAGCCATGAGGACAGACTCACAATCGAGCGCGACTGCGCGGGGCTTGCGGTCTCGGGCGAATTCCACGCCTTCGATCTCTTCTATGCCGCGGGTGGCGAGGACGAGGTCTTTGACGCCTGGTTTGCCGAGATGGGCGTGAAGCCCCGCACCGCGCAGCGCCTCGCGGGCTATTCGAGCTGGTATAACCGCTATGAGGACATCAGCGCCGCCTCCATCCGCAGCGATCTTCTGGGCTGCACGGAGCAGCTGCAGCCGGGCGATCTCTTCCAGATCGACGACGGCTGGGAGGGCGCCGTGGGCGACTGGCTGGAGCCGGACTTCCTCAAGTTCCCCGACGGCATGAAGGCCGCGGCGGACGAGATCCACGCGAAAGGCTTCCGCGCGGGGCTCTGGCTCGCTCCCTTCGTCGCCGAGAAGGAGAGCTTTCTCTTCCGGCAGCACCCCGACTGGTTTTTGCAGGTGGACGGCAAGCCCTGGTACGCAGGGATCAACTGGAGCGGCTTCTATGCCCTCGATATTGACAATCCCGAGGTCGTGACCTACCTCACGCGGGTCTTCCGCCGGGTCTTTGACGAGTGGGGCTACGATCTCGTCAAGCTCGATTTCCTATATGCCGCCGCCCCGGTGGGCAGCGAGAAGGAGAGCCGCGCCGGGCGCATGCTCCGCGCGATGAAGCTCCTGCGAAAGCTCTGCGGCGACAAGCTCATCCTCGGCTGCGGCGTGCCGCTCATGCCGGCCTTCGGCCTGGTGGACTACTGCCGCATCAGCTGCGACGTCGGCCTCGACTGGAACGATACCCCACTCATGCAGCTGACCCACCGTGAGCGCGTCTCGACCAGGCAGGCCATCGGCAACACGATTTTCCGGCGCGAGCTCAACGGCCGCGCCTGGCTCAACGACCCCGACGTGTTCTTCCTGCGCAGCGAGAACCTCAAGCTCACGCGCCGCGAGAAGGAGATTCTCTGGACGGTCAACGGCCTCTTCAGCGGCATCCTGCTGCATTCGGACGACATGGCCAACTGGAGCGAGGAGGCCAGGGCGCTCTATCCGCGCATCCGCCGTCTCGCCGAGGCGCAGGACGTGCGCGTGCACGCTGACCACGGCCTTTCCGTGAGCTATATCCTGGACGGCGAGCGCCACAGCGTTGTCGTCGAGTGACGCCGGAGCAATTCCATAAAGAATGGTCGACCCCGCAGCTTGTCAAAAAGTCCCTACTGGACTTTTTGACTGCGCTTCAGCCGCCGAGCATTTTGCTTGAGGCAAAATGCTGTTACCGGAAAAGCCCGAAATATCGGGCTTTTCCGCGGCGGTTTATTGTATTCGCGGCGGGCCTTGCCCCCTCGAGCTCCCCCCGCTTCTTTGTCCTCCTGCCTTATCCCAGGTTTTTTGACGGTCTCTGGTCGACCCCGCAGAATGCTGCGGGGTCGACCGACTTTATGATTTTCTGCTCAAGAAAAGAGCGGAATGAAAAGAAAACGATCACCCGGGGGTGCTTGCAGGAACGGCGCGGACATGATAGAATAGCGCTGTTGAAAAGATTGCTCCGGCGCGGCACGCCGGAAAAGGAGCGACTATGGAGAAAAAGCTATTGGTACTCACCGGGCCCTCCGGCGCGGGCACGGGCGAGCTGGTCACGGCGCTGTTTGCCGCGCGGGAGGACGTCGCCGCCGTCACACCCGTGACCGCCCGCAAGCAGAAGGCCGGAGAGACGAACGGCGTCGGCTTCTGGTTCTATGACCTCGAGGGCTGGGACGCGCTGCGCGCGAGCGGCGATCTCCTGGAGGAGACGAGCTTCGCCGGCAACGATTACGGCACCTCCCGCCGCCTGGTGCAGGAGGCGCTTGCCGCCGGGCGGCATGTGCTGCTGCATCTGGACGTGGACCGCGCCGCGCAGATCAAGGCGCATATGCCGGAGGCCGTCTGCGTCTATGTGGCGCCCTCCGAGGCTGTGCTGCGTGAGCGTTACGAGGCGCTTGCCCGCAGCCCCTTCGAGCTGAAGATCCGCCTGCAGGAGGCGCAGAAGCAGCGCGAGGCATCCGCTTTCTGTGACGCCTTCGTCTGCAGCGACGATCCAGCCCAGGCTCTCGCGGAGCTGGAGGCCGTTCTCGATCGCTGAACGGCGCGGAAAACCAGATACCGGGGAGCGTCCGCGGGAGGCTCCCCGGTATCTGACAAAAGGGAGGAAAAGGCATGTCTGCCCTTGAAAAAGCAGCTTACCGCAGCTTTCAGGCGGTCTTCAACGTGGGCGCGCGGCTGCTGCCCTGGCGGCGCCCCATCGTGGTCAGCGGCGTGGGCAGCGCTGCGCGGATCCCGGAGCTGCTGCGAAACGAGCGCGTCGCGCGCGTGCTGGTCGTCAGCGGGCCCACCGTCGCCGCGCGGCTGCTCCCGCCCATCCTGCAGAAGCTCGACGAGGCCGGGATCGCGTACAGCCTCTTCGACCGTGTGGAGGCAAACCCCTCGACGGACACCGTGGAGGCGATCCGCGCGCTCTATGAGGCGGAGCGCTGCGAGGGCTTCCTCGCCGTGGGCGGCGGCTCGCCGATCGACGCCTGCAAGGCCGCGGCCGCGCGCGTGGCGCGTCCGCATGCCTCGCTCGCACAGATGGCGGGACTGCTGAAGGTGCTGCGCGAGCTGCCTCCCTTCATCGCCGTTCCCACCACCGCGGGTACCGGCTCCGAGACGACGATCGCCGCCGTCGTGACCGACCGCGCGACGCATCATAAATACGCGCTCATGGATCTCAACCTCGTCCCGAAGTACGCAGTGCTCGACCCGGCGCTCACGGCGGGACTGCCGCCGAAGATTACGGCTGCCACGGGCATGGACGCGCTGACCCACGCGGTGGAGGCCTATCTCTGCTGGACCTACAACACGCAGGAGAGCCTGCGCCTCGCTGAGGAGGCCGTTTGCGCCGTTTTCCGCTTCCTGGAGCGGGCCTACCGCGACGGGACTGACCTCGAAGCGCGCGGCGAGATGCTCGAGGCATCCTTCAAGGCGGGCTTCGCCTTTACGCGCGCAGGCGTCGGCAACGTGCACGCCATCGCGCACACGCTCGGCGGCCTCTATGATACGCCGCACGGCCTGGCCAACGCCGTGCTGCTGCCCATTGTGCTCGAGGATTACGGCAAGGCGGCCTGGCCGAAGCTCGCGCGGCTCGCGGCGCTCACGGGCGTGGCAGAGCAGGGGAGCGAGCGGGAGCGGGCGGCGGCCTTCATCAGGGAGATCCGCGCCATGAACCTGCGCATGGGCATCCCGGAGGGCTTCGACTGTATCCGCGAGGAGGACATCCCGCAGATGGTGAGCTGGGCGCTGCGCGAGGCAAATCCGGTCTATCCCGTCCCCGTGGTCTATGACCGCGCCCGCTGCGAGCGCGTCATCCGCCGCGCCATGCTGGCGCAGGCGGAAGAGCCCGCGGAGCGGTAACAGAAAAAGCCCGAGGGAGGCGCTGCACTTCAAGCGCCTCCCTCGGGCTTTCTTGATATTCGATGCTTATCAGAATTTCCCGGCGTGGCCTCCGGCGGCCTCCTCGCCGCCGCGGGTGACGGAGCCGCAGCTGTGCTCGCCGTGGCCGCAGCGGTGTTCGCCGCCCTCGTGCGCGTGGTCGTGGTGGTCGCAGCGCACAGTGGGATTGTAGACCAGCTTGCCTGCGGCGAGGGCCATGGCCGCCGCGTCCGCGTCGCCCCGGCAGCCGCCGTAGAGCTTGATCCCGGCCTCGGCCAGCGCCGCCTGTGCGCCGCCGCCGATGCCGCCGCAAATCAGCGCGTCCGTGCCCGCCTGGCGGAGAAAGCCGGCCAGCGCGCCGTGGCCGCTGCCGTTGGTGTCCACGACCTGCTCGGCGACGATCCTGCCGTCCTCCACGTCGTAGAGCTTGAAGTGCTCGCTGTGGCCGAAATGCTGGAAGATCTGTCCGTTTTCGTAACTGACTGCGATTCTCATGGTATCCGTTCCTTTCCGGCGGAGCTCGGGGGTCTCCCGCTCCGCGATCTGATATCTGCCGCCGGAGATCGCCAGCGGCCGCCCGTCCACCAGCATCTGCGCGAGCTTTTTCCTCGCGCTGTCGTAGATGGCGGTGACGGTCGTGCGCGCGACGCCCATGCGCTCGGCGGCCTGTTCCTGCGTCAGCCCCTCCCGGTCGAGGAGGCGGACGGCTTCGTATTCATCCAGAGAGAGCGTGACGGTCTCGGCGCCCTCCGGCGCGTCCTCAGGCGTAAAGCGCCAGCAGTCCGGGTAGCCGCCGATGAAGCGGCAGCGGGTCTTGCGCGGCATATGAGCCCTCCCTTCTGACATATGTCAAGTATGAGGATAGCACGATTTCTGACATATGTCAAGATATGCTGCGATTTGTCTGCTGAAATGATTTGTAGAATGAGTAGAACGAAAAAGCCCGGAGGGAGATTTCCCTCCGAGCCTCTCAGCTTGTCAAAAAAGTCCATACCGGACTATTTTGACTGCGCTTCAGCCGCCGAGCATTTTGCTTGAGGCAAAATGCTGTTACCGGAAAAGCCCGCAATATCGGGCTTTTCCGGCGGCGGTTAATTGTATTCGAGGCGGGCCTTGCCCCCTCGAGCTCCCCCGCTGCTCTATCCACCCGCCGTATCGCAGGTTTTTTGACAGTCTCAAAGGCCCGGAGGGAGATTTCCCTCCGAGCCTTTGCTGATCCTGGCCGATCCTGTGGGATCATTCCCCGATGCCGGGGCGCACGATCTTCCCGATGTTCCAGAGATAGGCGGCCTTGCGGGCGGCCTCCTCGCGCTCCTCCGGCCTTTTGAATTCAAAGGCGGCCGTTTCGGCGCCGCAGTCGCGGCAGACGACGGCCCAGCACCAGCCGTGCTCTTCCTCAAGCAGGCCCGCGCCCCCGCAGAAGGGGCAGTCCTGCAGTTCGATGCTCTCGTAAAGATCCAAGGTCTTGTCCTCCATATGCGTAGTATGATTCAGTATATCACGAAGCGTTCTGCGAGGCAAGCGCCGGAGCAAAAAAGTGCGGCTGCGTATCCTGGCTGCCGACACGGACGCTGCACTTTGCTGTTTTCCACAAATCACGGCGCGGCAGACGCGAGATTTTTTTACAAATTGCCCGCACGACGGTGGACAAACGCGGCGATTGGGAGTAAACTGAGGGTGTTCCGGGCGCGCCCGGCACAAAAACGAAGGACAAGAGGAAAGCGCTATGTATGTGAGCAATCTGGTCAGCAGCATCTTCTCCATGGTGTTCATCATCTTCGCCATCGGCACCGTCGGCTATCTGCTCGGCGCCATCGAGATCAAGGGCCTCTCCCTGGGCGCGGCGGGCGTGCTGCTCGCGGCGCTGCTTTACGGCATCCTCGCAAGCTACGTCCCCTCCTTCACGGTGGGCGATAAGGAGATCGTCCTCTTCAACGCGGATCTGAAGGCCAAGTTCTCCCTCATCTCCTCCCTCGGCACGGTTATGTTCGTCACCTCCGTCGGCCTGATCGCCGGGCCGAAGTTCTTCCGCTCCTTCAATAAATCCACGATGTCCTATATCTACATGGGCGTCATCATCATCCTCGTCGGCTCGGCTGTGACCGTGCTCTTCACTGCGCTGGACAAGAAGCTCAGCGCGGAGATGGCCGTCGGCCTCATGACCGGCGCGCTCACCAGCACCCCGGGCCTCTCGGCGGCCAAGGAGGTGGCCGGCGAGGCGGCGGACGAGGTCGTTGCGGGCTACGGCATTGCCTACCTCTTCGGCGTGCTGGGCGTGGTGCTCTTCGTACAGCTCATGCCGCGCATCCTGCGCGTGAATATCGACGAGGAGCGCGCGCGCTTCGTCGCCGCCAATACCATCGAAATCAAGCCTCTTACCCGCGCGGTCAGGAAGGTCGACCCCTACGGGCTTCTGCCCTTCTTCATGGCGGTGGCGCTCGGCTGCGTGATCGGCGCGATCAAAATCCCGGGCATCAATTTCTCCCTCGGCAACTCCGGCGGCTGTCTGGTCGCGGGTCTGATCATCGGTCATTTCGGGCATCTCGGCGGCATCGACCTGCGCATCGATAAGCCCACGCTGAACTTCTTCCGCGAGCTCGGCCTGGCGCTGTTCCTGATCGGCGCGGGCGTGCCGGGCGGCGTGAATTTCATCGACAATGTCCGCCTGAGCTATTTCATCTACGGCGCGATCATCACGCTCGTGCCGCTGCTCGTGGGCTATCTGCTGGCGCGGCATGTCTTCAGGCTTGATCTGTTCAATTCCCTCGGCTCCATCACCGGCGGTATGACCAGCACGCCTGCACTCGGCGCGCTCATCGCCACAAGCGGCACCGACGAGGTCACCGCTGCCTACGCCGCGACCTATCCCATCGCCCTGGCCTTCGTGGTCATCGCCTCGAAGGTCATCGTCCTTGCGCTGTAGAAAGCACGGAAAGCGGTGGATCTTTTGAAAAACGAGATATAAGAGCGAGGAATTGGGTTATCATCCTCCGGGACGGGATGGTAAACAACGCAAAAAGCACGGCTCCGCAAATGCGGGACCGTGCTTCAGCTTTGTCAAAAAAATCCATACCGGATAATCATTATGGACAGACATGTGCGGAGCTCAGGCGAAATAGGCCTCGGCGGCGCGGGCATAGAGCACGAGCGCGCAGACGAGTTCCCGCAGCGACTCACCGGTACCCTTGGTGAGCGCCAGCGTCGCATAGCTCAGCGCGCAGACCTCGACGCTGCCGAGATCCTCGCCCTGCGCGTTCCGGACGCAGAGCGTGTGCCATGCATCCAGATCCTTTGCGGCGATATCCGGAATCAGTACATAGATATCCGCTCCCCGGGCGTAGGTCTGCTGCTCCGTGCCGTCCAGCACAAAGCGGTAGTCGGAGGCCGAGGCGCCGTTCTTCGGCGAGAAGTAGAGCCGCAGGGAGGTCTCGCTCTCAAGCTCCAGCGTCATGCTGCGGTAGGACAGCCCTTCGTCTCCTGTGAAGCTGATCACCGGCGCATATTCGGAGACGCTCTCCGCCGTCACCGCAGAGAGATCGGCGCTTACAGCGGCGCGGCTGGCGGTGTCATAGTTGAAAAATGCCTGTGCACAGCTGCCGTAGTCAGACATGGCGTGCAGCAGCGGCTTCAGATCCTCCCAACCCTCCTGCTGCAGTGCAAGAGCGATATAGTCCTGCACCGAGAAGGCGACGCCTGACGCGGTGAGATCCTCTCCCTTCATACCAAGCAGCGGGATCGCTTCGCCGGAAGGCTCGAACAGGCGCAGCAGCTGCCGATCGTTCATCTCCTTGGCGCTGACCGGGGCGCTGAAGCGGTAATGTGTCTGTCCGTCGATCTTGCGAGAGGGCGCCTCGCTGAGCAGCGTCACGCTCTGCCCCGCCACGGCATATGCGCCGTCCAGGGAGAGATACTCCTCCGGGATCGACAGATAGAACTGGACACCGATATCGCCGTCGAGACTGAGCGAGCGGCTGCAGAGCACGGCCGCCGCGCGAGCGTGCCGCTCGACCTCGCCGCAGCGGGCGCAGATATGCTCCTCCTCCGCCGTGCCGCTCACGGGCTCCCAGGCGCCCCAGTCATGCCCGAGGGCGGGGAGCTCGTCGCTGCGTGTGTAATAGCCGCAGGCGCAGCGGTGTTCGGTATAGCCAGCCTCTGCGCAGCCGGGGGCGATCACGCTGTCGGTGAAGCTGTGCGTGTGCCCCGCCGGGGTGATCCAGAAGCGAAAATCGACCACGGTCTTTTCCGTGACGAAGGAGGAGAGCGTGCTGCCGTCGGCGGAGTAATGGTTGTCCGCGCGCAGGGAGACGGCCATGCGGTGCCAGCCTTCGCCGAGTGTGCCGAAGGTCAGGTTGAGATCCACGGCGGAATGCCGCAGGGGAAAACTCTCCGCTGCGAGGCCGGTCACGTGCCCGGACGAGGAGACCTCGTCCTCCGTATAGAGCGCGCCGTAGACCTCGCTCAGCGCCAGCGCGGAGGAGGAGACGACCCAGTTTACGCTGTAGCCCTGTCCGAGAGGCAGGGTCTCGGGAAAGTCCTTGCCGCTGTAGCCCATGCCTGCGGTGATCTCTTCTGCGTGATCATCCGTAACCGCGCAGCGCGCGCAGGGAAGATAGCCGCGCGTACCGTCGCCCGCCTGCGCCTCGTACCAGAGCTCGCCCGCGGCGTTTTTCCACAGGCCGGTGACGGAGAGCGTCTCGCCCTCCGGCAGGAGCTCAAGCGCGGCGGAGTGCACGGCGTCCGCCGTCGGCAGGGGATAGAGCGCTGCGTCCTCCTTCAGCGCGACGTCCAGCAGCGAGGCGTAGAGCGTACAGGAATCGAGATAGCTGCCGTCCGCGACCGGCTGACTGTAGACAGCCTCGCGGATGTAATCGAGGTAGAGCTTGCAGCAGCAGCCCGTCGGGCCGACGCCGCAGCAGGCAGGCGTGGAGGCCACAAAGATGTCGTCCGGCAGCTCCAGCAGCTCGTTGACGTAGGGATCGAGGGAGATGTTGTGGTAGTTGTAATTACCCCAGGCGGCGCTCGAGAGGATCTGATAATCCAGGTGCACGGGGTAATCCCCGCCGCTGCAGCCGATCCCGGCGATGATCTCGCCCGCGCGGACGCTCTGCCCCTGCGCCACGGCGTAGGAGGCGAGGTGGTTGTACTTGCTGTAGAGCGGGATCACGCTGCCGTCGGCGAGCGTGTAGTCATGCCGGAGCATGACGTAGTTTCCGTAGCCGCCGGCGTAGCCGACCTCGCAGACGGTGCCGTCGTAGGAGGCGACGATGGCGCTGCCGGCCTCGCCGCCGCAGATGTCGATCGCGTGGTGCCGCCGCCCGTCGAGAAAGCAGCTCGAGAGGCCGCGGGAGGGGGGAGCCGGCCAGAGGAAATCGCGCCGGCCGCCCTCGAGCACGCGCGTCCCCGCGCCTGCCGGGGCCTCGCCCTCCCACTGCGGTCCGCAGCAGCCTTCGCCCTTATGCGTCGTGATGCACTCGCCCTCACGGTCGAGCAGCACGCGGACGCTCTGCTCCTCTGTGCCGGGGGCTACGTAGAGCATTGCGCCCTCGCTGGCCGTGTAGCCGCGGCAGAAGGCCGTGTAATAGTAGTAGCCGGGCGGGAGAAGCGCCGTGCTGCCAATCACCGGGAAGCTCTCGCCCTCCTCGTTTTCGACAGAGAGCAGCAGCTCCGCCGGCTCGCAGAGAAAGCGCACGAGCACCGTATCCGCTTCGACGTCGGCCTCGGGGAGCGGCTCATCGGGGGCCCCGGCCTGCGGTTCCTCGACCTCCGCCGCGCTTTCGACCTCCGCTGCGACATCTTCCCCAGCCGCGGACGTTTCCACGGGGAGCTCCTCTGCGCAGGCCGCTGGCAGCAGCGAGCAGAGCAGCAGCAACGCCAGCAGCAGCGCGGCGAATCTCTTGTGTTTCATGACAGCGCCTTCTTCCACCGGAAAATAATGACAATTTGGTAACATTATAATGCCGCCGCGAGCCCGCGTCAAGCGAGGCGGCAAAAAAAGAATCCGATAGGGATCAAAAAACGGAAGCAGGGGCTTCCTGTGCTTCCGTTCTTTCGCAAAGCAGTTTCGCCGCCGCGCACATATGAACTGCTCTCCGCACCCCGCATGGAGCGCAAGGCAGAGTCTGCTCTGCAAAGAAAAGAGTGCGGGATTCTTAAAAATAATTAAGCGGCTTGTTTTTGACGCGCCGGGAGATTATACTTTTTCAGTGAAAGCAAAAAACGAAAGCCGAAACGCTTTCCGGCTTTTCGCCATCATCTAATCATTATGGGAGGATAATATGAAAAAGACGATATTTGCCTTTGTGCTTCTCGCGGCGCTCGTGCTTTCGCTGGCCGCCTGCGGGACTGCCGGCCCGACCGAAACCGAAGCGCCCGCCGTCGAGCCGCAGAGCGCCGCGCCGCAGGAATCCGAGCCCACGGACGAGACCCAGCCTGCGAACACTATGACCGCTTACCGTGCGGACGGCTCCGCCGTGATCCTTGAGGACGGCGGCGACGGAACTACCTGGATCGACGAGAACGGGCTGCTCTATTATTTGGGCGAGGACGGCGTGCTGCGCGCCAGAGGCTTCGAGGATCTCTATATCGAAACGCCCTCCGCGGAATCCGAGCCGGTCCGGCAGGACGGCGAGCGCTTCGAGGCGGTCATCATCCTTGAGGGCATGGAGGAGCCGGTTCAGTACGAGCACATCCGGAACACATCCCTCGGCTTCGAAATGGACTACGACTATGAAAACTTCGTGCGCAGCAGCGACGCGGAGCGCGAGCGCTTTATCTCCGGCTGGGACGATCCGGCGAATCCCGAGAATTATCTCGAGGTCACGTTCAGCGCGGAGGACGCCGAAACCGCTGCCGCGGCCGTCCGCGAGGCGCTTTCCGCGAGCTACGAGCTGAACGAGAGCGTGCGCGAGCTTGAACGCGCGGGCAGCTGCATCCGCATCGAGGCCTCTGTGATCAAGGGCACCAATAACATGGCCGATCAGATCCAGGTCGTCACGATCATCCCGGCGGCCGACGGCTGCTGCGTCGCTGCGGAGCACTACTCCATCGAGAGCGCCGAGGGCATCGGGAGACGCTTCAGCTACATGCTGAACACCCTCTCGCTCCTTGAGAAATGAGCGATTTCGCAACTGATTTCAGGAAGTAAATCATGAAAAAGACTGTATTTGCCTTCGTGCTGCTCGCGGCGCTCGTGCTTTCGCTCGCCGCCTGCGGAAGCGCTCCCGCCGCAGGGCAGAGCGCGGAAAGCTCCGCGGCTCCCGCGGAAGAGGACGGCCAGAACCCCGTGATGAACTTCGTCGGGGTCTACAGCGCGGAAAACAGCAGGGAGGCGCTGGTCGAGGCTGACGGGCAGGAAAACGCGAAGATCACACTCACCTGCGCGGACAGCCCCTGGTTCCACACGCAGACGGTCATGAGCGGGCGCTTCGACCCTGAGACGCTGACAATGGGCTTCAGCTCTGCGCAGCTGACGGAGTTCATCTATAACAGCGACGGCAGCGTGGCGCAGGAAACGGTCAGCGAAACGGGCGGGAAAGGCCGCGCCGTCTTCAATCCCACAGACAATACGCTGACCATCACGGAGGAATCCGACACCGGCGATATCGAGACTGTGTACGCCTGGGGTTCGTCCCCGGAAATGAAGTTCGTGGGCGATCCGGATTATTATTCTCCCGTCACGGCCACGGATAAGGCGGAGATCGAGACGGTGATCGCCTTCAACGTGCGACGCGCCTATCTGAGCGAGGACTGGTTCGCACTGGCGGATCTGATCCGCTATCCCATCACGATCAACGAGACGGAGCTGGCTGACGCCGACGCCTTCCTCGGCTACATGATGGACAAGACCGTCTGCGAGGGCGACCGCGAGGTCATGCTGGAGGAGGACTGCCTGGATATGTTCATCAACGGCGAGGGGATCTGCATGGGCAGCGGCCAGGTTTGGCTCAACGACCTGAATTACATGACGGACAAAGAGCCCAATTTGCAGATCATTGCGATCAGCGGCATTGTGGATCGATAATCCTCCGGCCCGAACAGGAGCGCGGCGTCACAGTCGCGCTGTTCGCGTTGACAGACCGGAAGGGATAAAGGAAATCCGCTTTATCCGGATGAAAAGCATAGGAAAAACAACGCAAACGAACAGGAGGACGCCATGCTGCGGTGTCCTCCTGTCATGCTCATTGCAATGCGTATATGGCAAAACAGCCGCGCGGCGAAAAGCTTTTTGGCTTTTCACCATGATAGAATCATTATACCGCGCTGCGTGAAAACAAATGAAGAATGGTTTTCATTTTGCTTGCGGCAGGCACGGTCTGTTTTCTGCGCCGAAGGAAGCGGCCTGCGCGCAGGGAAAGCCGGCCTTGCAATCTGCTCCGGAGCGTGTTAAAATATTCAAAATACAGGGCAAGGCTCAATGGGGCGCATCCGGCCTGCGCCGGCAGCGCGCCCGCAGATCCGCGATCTGCTTTTCGTTCGGCCGGGTCTCCCCGGCATCTGTGTATAATGACCATCGGATGGCGAAAT